>NZ_JBVILX010000002.1:0-96260 GCF_055580145.1 Kitasatospora sp. NPDC032121
CTGAGGCCGGGGATGTCAACATATCTGGCGTTGACTTTTGGCACGCTGTTGAGTTCTCAAGGAACGGACGCTTCCTTCGGACCGCCTTCCAGCGGACCCTCCGGGCTTCGTTCTTTCGTGTTTCCAGCTTATCAGATGTTTTCCGCTCCGTTTCCGGGGCTTCGTCATCCAACTCGCCGGTGTCTTCCGGGGCTTGACGCCCTGTCCGACGTTTCAAACTCTAGCCGATCTCCGCTCCGAAAAGCGAATCCGGCCGCAACCCGATAAAACGAGCACGCCAAATAAGCGCTCAGCCGCGACGCGGAAATGCCGACGCGACCCAGCCCGAACCTGGGAAGTGGTGTTTCAGAGGATTGGCCGCCCCGGGACCGTCCGCGCCGATGCGTGTCCGGTGCTCCCTGCCAGGCAGCTCGAAGAACACTAGACCTCTGGACTCTCCGGGTCAAGTGGCGCAAGCGGATTTCCGGCTCCCTCTTCCGCCGGCAGCTGGAAGGCCAGGACGGCGACGTCGTCGTCGTGCTCGGAGGTCACGCCCATCGCCCGCAGCAGCCTGGCGCAGACCACCTCGGGGGCGCCGATCGCTCCGGTCAGGGTGCGGGCCAGGAGGTCGAGGCCCTGGTCGATGTCCTCGTCGCGGCGTTCGACCAGTCCGTCGGTATAGAGGACGCCGGTCGTGCCGGGGAGCAGGCGCAGGGTGTGGGAGACGTGCAGGCCGCCGCCGGTGCCGAGCGGCGGGCCGTTCTGTTCCTCGCTGCGCAGGATGGTGCCGTCGGGGCAGCGCAGCAGGACGGGCAGGTGTCCGGCGGAGGCGTAGGAGAGGGTGCGGCGCTGCGGGTCCCAGACGGCGTAGGTGCAGGTGGCGATCTGGTTGGCGTCGATCTCCATGGCGAGGCCGTCGAGCAGGCGCATCACCTCGTGCGGGGGCAGGTCGAGGCGGGCGTAGGCGCGGACGGCGGTGCGCAGCTGGCCCATGACGGCGGCGGCGCGCAGGCCGCGGCCCATGACGTCGCCGATGACGAGGGCCGTGCGCCCGCCGTCGATGGCGATGACGTCGTACCAGTCGCCGCCGACCGCGGCCTCGGCGCCGCCCGGTTGGTAGGTGGCGGCGACCCGCAGGCCGGCCGGCTGGTCGAGCTTCTGCGGGAGCAGGCTGCGCTGGAGGGTGACGGCGGCCTCGCGCTGGCGGCGTTCGGCTTCGCGCAGGCGGGCGGCGGCGAGGACCTGGTCGGTGACCTCGGCGGCGAAGATCAGCACTCCGGCGGGTTGCCCCTCCACGGGGGGGTCGCCGTTCTCCCCGGCGCCGAGCGGGACGCAGGAGACGTTGTAGTAGCGGTTGCCGGTGAGGCCGAGGATGCAGCGGGCCTTGACGCTGCGCGGGCGGCCGCCCCGGATGACCTGGTCCATCAGGGGCAGGACGCCCATGGTGGCGAGTTCGGGGAGCGCCTCCGCCGCCGGCAGGCCGGTGGGGCGTTCGCCGAAGAGTTCGCGGTACGCGCGGTTGGCGTAGCCGAGCTGGTGGAGCGGGCCGTAGGTGACGGCGACCGGGGCGGGGATGCGGTTGAGGACCTCGCGCAGGTTCTGCGGCTTGTGCGGGTCGAGGAGCTCGGCGGTGGCGGCGGGACCGGTCGGGTCTCGGGGGCTGGGCACGACGACGCCGTCGGGGCAGGGCGCACCGTCCTCGGTGCCGGTCCCGGTGGGCGGGAGGGCACGCCAGGGGACTCCGGCGAGCCGGGCGCTCCAGCGCATGAGGTTCAAACGACGGCCGCTTCCTCGTTTTCCAGGCATATCATCACTTTTTGTGTGCGCAGCACCACAAGGGGTAATGACCAGGTCGGGCTGATCCTGTCAGGCGGAGGCCCGGTTCCGGAAGTCGCACGCCCGGCGTGGCCGTCCGGACGACTGCCGGGCCGGGTCGGCGGGCGCGTTCACCGGGGAGCATCCGGGCCGGCGTCGGACCGCCTCCCGGGCTTCGGGTCGAACCCTCCCTCGAAGGCCGAACGCGGGTGCTCCGTCGCGCCCAGCGAGACCACCTCGCGGGAGAACACCCCGCCGAGTACCCAGTCCATCAGCACCCGCACCCGGCGTTCGGCGCTCGGCAGCCGCCTCAGGTGCCGGGCCCGGTGCAGCCACCAGGCCCGGCGGCCGGTGAGCGTGCCGCCCCGCCGGGTGTGCGCGACGGCCCGGCGCGGGCCGAGCGAGGTCGAGCAGGCGGCGGGGCCCGGCCGGTAGTCGGCCAGGCGGGGGTCGTGCGGCCCGCCGTCCAGCGCCACCACGACGTTGCGGGCGAGCAACTCGGCCTGGGCGAAGGCGTGCTGGGCGTTGGGGGCGCAGGGGGCGCCGTCCGCGTTCGGGTCGGGTACGGCGGCGCAGTCGCCGGCCGCCCAGACCCCGGGCAGGGCGCGTCCGTCCGGTCCGACGGCCTGCAGGGTCGCCAGGCACCGCACCCGGCCGAGGGTGTCCAGCGGCAGGTCGGTCTCGCGCAACAGCGGGGACGGCCGAACGCCCGCCGTCCAGACCAGGGTGCGGGCGCCGAAGCGGCTGCCGTCGGAGAGCGCCACGACCCGGTCGGCGGCGGACTCCAGGGTGGTGCGCAGCCGGATGTCGACGCCCCGCTCGCGCAGTTCGCCCAGGGTGTGTTCGGCGAGTTCGGGCGACTCCCCGGCGAGGATCCGGCCGGTCGCCTCGACCAGGACCCAGCGCAGGTCCTCGGCGCCGACGTTGTGGTAGCCGCGCACGGCGGTGCGGGCCATGTCCTCCAGTTCGGCGAGCGCGCCGACACCCGCGTAGCCGGCGCCGACGAAGACGAAGGTGAGCGCGGACTGGCGCAGCGCCGGGTCGCGGGTGGCGGAGGCCAGGTCGAGCTGCTCCAGGACGTGGTTGCGCAGGCCCACCGCCTCGCCGACGGTGGAGAAGCCGAGGCCGTGTTCGGCGAGTCCGGGCGCCGGAGCCGTGCGGGAGACCGAGCCGGGTGCCACCACGAGGATGTCGTAGGGCAGTTCGACCGGGGCGGGGGGTTCGCCGGGGCCGGCGGCGTCGGCGAGGGCGCGCCGGGCGGCGTGTTCGATCCGGGTGATCCGGGCGGTGAGCACCCGGCAGTCCGGCAGGACCCGGCGCAGCGGCACGACCACGTGTCTCGGGTCGATCGAGCCGGCCGCCACCTCGGCCAGCAGGGGGTGGTAGGTGAAGTAGGCCTGGGGCTCGACGACGGTGATCTCCACCTCGCCGCGCCGCAGCCGTTCCCGCAGGGCGCGCTGGAGGTGGAGTGCGGCGGCCGTTCCGGCGCAGCCGCCGCCGGCGATCAGGATCCTGATGGTGCGCCTCCTGCCGATGCGACGTTTCGTCCCCGGCCGCCCCGCGGCCGGGTGTGTCCCCCCATCACGCCCCTATGAAGGACCGGCGGAGGCGGTCTTGTCCACAGTCCGTACGGGGCTGGTTGCGACACGAGTGACCACCGTGGCCAGTTGTGCCTACTGGGCGACTTTCTGACGCACTTTCGGCCTCGGAGACTGGTGAACTATGGTCGGATTGTGTACCGGGGCGGCCGTCGCCATGACAATCGGCGGCGACGCACCGTGGAGCGGCCACTACGGCCAGTTCCAGCGTTGGCGTGTAAACCCGACTGGGGGCCGGTCATCCGGGGAAGGGTAGTTCCCGGACAGGGCCCCGGACGGTGCCGACGCGCCGAGCCGGACGTGGACCCGGCACGGCGGCACGAACCGTGGTCACCGGATCGGGACGGGCGGCACGAGCAATGGGTCATCGGGTCATTTCTGACGGGCTGAGCTGCACCGGGGGGTGCAGGGGCGGGCGACGACAGGGTCCGGTTTCGGACGCCTGCGGGGGAGAGTTGGGATGATGGATCAGGAGCAGGTGTTGGGGCGGGCGGTCGCACCGCAGACCGGGCCGGGCATGGTTCCCGAGCAACGCGGCCCGGTGGAGCTGCCGCCGCAGAGCGGGCTCGCGCAGGTCGGCATGGTCCAGGCGGCCGTCCCGTACCGGGCCGAGTCGGCGGCGGCCGCCGCGGCGGTGCCCGGGGCCAGGCTGCGGGTGGACGCCCGGCGGAACCTGGAGAGCGTGCTGCGGGCGGCCCGCGAGGTGTTCGGCGAGTTCGGCTACGGCGCGCCGATGGAGGAGGTCGCGCGCCGGGCCGGGGTCGGGGTCGGCACCGTCTACCGGCGCTTCCCGAGCAAGGAGGTGCTGGTCCAGCGGATCGCCGCCGAGGAGGTGGCGTGGCTGACCGCGCAGGCGCGGGAGTCGCTGTACGGCGGTGACGGCGCCTGGGACGCGCTGGCCGGCTACCTGGCCCGCGCGGTGAGCAGCGGTGCCGGGCGGCTGCTGCCGCCGGAGGCGTTCCGTTACGCGGAGGAGCTGGGCCGGGTGCCCGAGCAGCGGACGGCGGAACAGCCCGCGGCGGTCCGCTTCGACCTGCGGGGCGAGGAGGCCCGCTCCGGCGGGGTGGTCGAGCCGTCGGCGGCCGACGCCGACCCCCGGCTGCTCCTCCAGCTGCTGGCCGCCCTGGTGGCGCGGGCCGGTGCCGCGGGCGAACTGCGGCCGGGCGTCACGGTGTCGGACGTGGTGCTGGTGCTGACCGCCTCGGTGCCGGTGCACGCGGTCCGTCCGTCGCTCTCCGCGCCGGCGGCCGGCGGTTTCTCGCCGATTTCTTCGCAGACGGACGGTCAACAGGCGGCCGGGCCCTCGGACCGGCTGCTGCAGATCCTGCTGGACGGCCTGCGGGAGCGCTGACGCCCGCCGGTCGGCCGGTCCGCCACGCCCGGCGGGCACGGGAGTTGGAGGAAGGACCGGCGCGCGGCCCGGGTGCGCGCGCCGGGTGCGGGAGTCGCACACCCCACCGCCGCACGCTGGGCGAACACTCCCGCGACGGCCCCTCGGAGGGGTGGAAGGCGGTCGCTCCGGCTACCGCCCGCCCCTGCGCTATGCCATCCTTTGCCCGTGGTTGGAGCCAATGTCCCGATGCGCGCCGTTCGCGCGCCGTCGGCGCCGTACGCCGGGGAACCGTGCGCCCGCGCACGCCCGCGCGCCCTGCCACACTACGGGGGCTGTCGTGGAATCTGGGGTCCGTTGTGAGCGCCGAGGAACAGAACGACTACGGGTACGGGCTCGACTTCGGAGGCCTCTCCGGTGACGGCGCCGAGGGGTCCGTCACGGGCCCCTGCAGTCTCGGCAAGGCCGGCGGGGCGGCCCAAGTGCCGGGCTCCGCACCGGGTACGGCCGCCGGGCACGTCCCCGACCAGGCCGGGATGCCCAGCCGCGAGACGCTCTCCGCCTCCGCCGCCGCGCTGCCCCCGGGCCGGGTGCCCGGGCAGGCCCCGGCGGGCCGCGGCGGCGTCTCCCCCGAGGCGTTCGTCGGGGAACCGTTCACCGGCGACGGCCGGACCGCCCGGCCGACCGTGCCCGCCCCCGCCGATCCGGTGGACGGCGAGCGTCCGGCCTCCGACGCCGAGTTGACCGCCCGGGTGCGGGCCGGCGACGACGCCGCGTACGAGGAGATCTACCGCCGGCACGCCGACTCGGTGCGCCGCTACGCGCGCACCTGCTGCCGGGACAGCTTCACCGCCGAGGACCTCGCGGGTGAGGTGTTCGCCCGCACCCTGCAGGCACTGCGGGCGGGCAAGGGCCCCGAGTTCGCCGTCCGCGCGTACCTGCTGACCGCCGTGCGCAACGTCGCCGCCGCCTGGCACCGCAGCGAGCGGCGCGAGCAACTCGTCGACGACTTCGCCGTGTTCGCGCAGACCTCGGCCGCCGTGGTCGACGTCGACCTCGCCGACCCGGGCGCCGACGCCTGGGCGATGGCGATGGCCGACCAGCGGATGGTCATGCAGGCCTACGCCGAACTGCCCGAGGACGACCGGGTGGTGCTCTGGCACACCGAGGTCGAGCGGGAATCCCCCAAGACCGTCGCGGTGATGCTCGGCAAGACCGCCAACGCCACCGCCGTCCAGGCCCACCGGGCCCGGGACCGGCTCGCCGCCGCGTTCCTCCAGGCGCACGTCTCGGGCAGCCAGGACCGGGCATGCGAGGCGTACGCCAACCGGCTCGGGGCGTACGCGCGCGGCTCGCTGCGCAAGCGGGCCTCGGCGGAGGTCGGCCGGCACCTCCAGGAGTGCGACCGCTGCACGGCGGCATGCCTCGAACTGACCGAGATCAACACCGGGCTGCGCGCCCTGCTGCCCGGCGGGGTGCTCGTCTGGATCGGCGTCGGCGGGTTCGGCGCCGCCGCGGCCGCCGTGGGCGGTGCCGCCGCCGTCGGCGGTGCGGCAGCGGCCGGGACGGCCGCCGCGGCCTCCGCGTCCTCGGGGGCGGCGGCCGGTGCGGCCGCCGGTACGGCTGCCGCCGGCTCGACCGGGGCGGCCTCCGGCGGGGCCGGTGCCGCCGCGGTCGGCGAGGGCCTGGGCACCGCGGCCAAGGCCGGGATCGTCGCCGCCATCGCGGTGGCCGCGGCCGCCGTCGCCGCCTACGCGTTCACCGGCTCGCCCGAACCGAAGCCCCCGGCGGCCGCTCCCCCGGCCCCCAGCGCGCCGGCCGCCGCCGCACCCGGGGCGCCCGCGGCCTCGCCCGCGCCCCCACCCACGGCGGCTCCGGCCCCGGCCCCGGCGTCCAGCGCCGCCGCCGCGGCCCCGGAAGAGCCCGCGGCGAGCCCCGCGGCCAAGCCGACCACCAAGTCCACGCCGGTTCCGCCGGCCGCCACCGACCAGGCCCCGCAGCCCGGAACGCCCGCACCCGGCGGCCCGAAACCGCCGACGCCGAGCTTCACCCCCCCGGTCGTCACCGTGCCGACCCTGCCGCCACTGCCCACGCCCGACGTGCCGGTCATCCCGACGCCGACCCTGCCGCCGCTGCCGACCCCGACCGTCAGCCCGCCGGTGCCGCCGGTGCTCAGCGACTTCTGGGGCGACTCGCTGCCCGTACTGAAGCCCGGCAACAACCGGGTGCCACCCCCCGAGCCGAGCATCCGGCAGAAGGGCAGCGACAACTTCTGGCAGCGTGACGGCGGCTGGATCGGCGGCGACCACCACCCGCACGCGATCACCGTGCACGCCCCGGCGAGCACCGTGATCGACCTCAACCGCACCTGCACGTCCTTCGACGCGGTGGCCGGGGTGGACGACGCGACGCTCTCGCCGGGCCGGGTCGTCTTCACCGTCCAGGGTTCCGACGGCAGCACCCTGTGGCGCTCCCGCGCGCTGGCCGTCGGCGACGACGCGGTGCCGGTGCACGTGCCGCTGGCCGGGCAGAAGTCGGTCAAGCTGACGGTCACGCCGGTGAACGGGATCTGGTCGGCGCTGAACGTCGCGGACTGGGCCCAGGCCCGCTTCCGGTGCTCGTGACCGCCCGGACGCGGTCCGGGCGGTCATGACCCGAGGCCCGCTCCAGGGCGTCCTGGAACGGGCCTCGGGCCTCGGGGCGACGGTGACCGTCGGGCGGCGTCGACCGTCAGATGGCGCAGGAGCCGTCCGCGCAGGCCTCCCCGGCCGGGGCGACCTGCACCGGGGCGGGGCGGCGCTCGCCGATCTCGGCGGCGACCTGCTCCAGCACCTTGCGGAAGGTCGCCGCGTCCTGGCCGCCCTGGACGGCCCACTTGCCCTCGAAGACGAAGGTCGGCACGGCGCTGATGCCCAGCTCCCGGCCCTCGGCCAGCTGGGCGTCGACCTCGGCGGTGCCCTCGTCGCCCGCCAGGTAGGCGGCCACCCGGTCGCGGTCCAGGCCGGCCGCGACGGCGACGTCGGTCAGCGCGGCGCGGTCACCGACGTCGACGCCGTCGGTGAAGTGCGCCTTCAGCAGCGCCTCCTTCAGCCGGCCCTGGACGGCCGGGCCGTACTCGACCTCGGCGAGGTGCAGCAGGCGGTGGCCCAGGAAGGTGTTGGCGTGCAGCGCGGCGTCGAAGTCGTACGTGATGCCCTCGGCGAGGCCCAGCTCGGCCACCCGCGCGTCCATCGCCACCGACTGCGGGCCGTAGCGCTCGGCCAGCCAGGCGCGGTGCGGGCTCGCGGTCTCGGGGGCGTCCGGGACCAGCTGGTACGGACGGTAGACGACCTCGACCTGCTCCCGGCCCGGGAAGTCCGCCAGGGCCTGCTCGAAACGGCGCTTGCCGATGTAGCACCAGGGACAGGCGATGTCGGACCAGATCTCGACCTTCATGCGGGGGGCTCCAGGGGGCGTCTTGTCAGGGGTGGACAAGATGGGTGAACGATGAACCATCTCGGTACATTCCCGGCACCCCGCCGATCAGGCCGCGGGCGGCGCCGGGACCACCAGCACCGGGCAGGCCGCGTGGTGCACGACCGCCGAACTCACCGAGCCCATCAGCAGCCGGGCGAAGCCGCCGTTGCCCCGGGTGCCGACCACCAGCGTGTGCTGCCGGGTCGCCGCCTCCAGCAGCACCTCGATCACGTTGCCCAGCACCACGTGCAGCGACAGCTCCCCCGCGTACGGCGCGGGGCGCTGGTGCTGCACGGCGGCCACCGAGCGGCGCAGCCCGTCCGCCATGCTCTCGACCAGCGTCTCCACGCTCTCCTGCACCAGCTCCGCCATGCCCGGCGGGTAGCCGGCCGGCGCCGGGTTGACCACGGCGAGCACGTACAGCGGCAGCCCGAACAGCTCGGCCTCCGTCATCGCCCGGTCCAGCGCCCACAGCGACCCGTCCGACCCGTCACACGCCGCCAACACCCCCGGCGGCCGCCCCGACGGCGGACGCCCCAGCACCGACAGCACGACCGGCACCTCCCGCCCCGCGCTCCCACCGGCCACCGCACGTCCTCCTCGCCCCGGACCCACACCCCCGCCATCATCACCGCCCCGTCCACCCGGGCCCGGCAACCGCGCCGCAGACCGGGGCCGACGTACGGGAGGGCCGGGGCCCGCAGGCGGCAGGCCGGGGGCCGGCTGGAGCAGCTGGTGGTGTCAGGACGTGAGCGCGGGTTGGCGGGGGGTGGGCAGGCCGGTCCAGCAGGCGCCGTGGCGGCGGGCGCGGACGCGGCGCAGCCACAGCTCGGTGGAGACGAGGTCCGCGAGGCCGGCGAGGGCGGCCGGGGAGAGCGGGGTGGCGGGGTCGGCGGAGCGGGCGAGGTCGGCCCGGACGGCGGGGAGGTCGATCAGGCCGGCTTCGGCGAGCAGCGGGGCGTCGAAGAGTTCGGCGAGTCCGTCGGCGGCGAGGCGCAGGCCGGCGCGGGTGGGGGCGGTGCGGTCGGGGCGGGGGCTCCGGCCCCAGTCGGGGGGCAGGTCGGTGCGGCCGGCGCCGGTGAGGACGGCGTGCAGGAGGGCGTGCCGGGCGCCGGGTTGGAGGCGGACGTCGTCGGGCAGCAGCCGGGCGGCGCGCACCACCTGGTTGTCGAGGAAGGGCGCGTGCAGCCGCTGGCCGGGCTGTTCGGCGGCGTGCACGAGGGTGCGGAAGGAGCGCGCCTGCCGGTAGAGGGCGTGCCGGGCCCGGTGCGCGCCGGGGTGTTCCTCGGGCGCCGGTCTGCGCGCCGCCAGGCGCAGCCGCAGCGCGACCGAGGAGAGCGCCTCGTCGGAGAGCCAGCGGGCGGCCGGGCCGGGCACGCACCAGGCGAGGTCGACAGCCGAGCGGGCCCCCGCCGTGCCGTCGCCGTCCGGGACGTGGCGGGCGGTCAGCCTGGCGGCCGCCTCGTCCAGCGCCTCCGCGTAGCGGGCCCGGGAGAGCCGGTGGGCGGCCCTGAGCACGGTGAGCGGGGTGCGCAGCGTGCCGGTGAGGACGCCCGCGGCCGCCCGGTCGGCGCCGGCCAGCGCGACGACCGGGGGCAGGAGTTCGCGTGGCCGGCCGGCCCGGATCAGGTCGGCGAGCCGGGCCGGGTGCCCGTCCAGGACCTGGCGGGCGCCGTAGCCGGTGAGGTGGTCGGTGCCGCCGGCGTCGAAGCGGGCCTCGGCCCGGGCGGCGGCGACGAGTTCGGGCCCCGGCTCGTCGGTGAGCCGGCCGGACCGCGGGTCGGCGTCCAGCCCGGCGTACGGGAGGGTGTCCGGGCCGGGGTCGAGCACGGTGTGCCGCAGCCGCGGGGTGTCGGGGGCGAGCGCGAGGCCGGCCGGGGGCTCGGTCTCGCCGAGGGTGACGGCGGCCAACTGCTCGGGGGCGGCGGGTTCCCGGGCGGTGGCGCGGGCCCAGGAGCCCTTGACCGCGCCGCTCCTGGCCCCGGCGGTGGCGGCCCTGGCCGCCAGGACGGACGCCGTGGACGCGGCGGCCGTCGGCGCCGGCGGCAGCGGGACGGCGGCGGCGAGCAGCGCGACGGTCGCGGAGGCCGTCCCGTACGAGAGGTCGACGCCGAGCCGGGCCCGCCCGGCCGGATCGAGGGCCGGGGTGGTGGTGCGGACCCGGGAGCGGACGGACTCCAGCAGGGCGCGGGTGAGTTCGCGGACGGCGGGCGCCTCGTCGCGCGGCTGCTCGGCGCCGGCCGGGTCGTCGTAGCCGGACAGGTACGGGCGGCCGCCGCGGATGCCGAGCACGTGGCCGGGCGGCACCCGCTGGACGCCCAGGTACGGGGTGCCGGTGCCGAGCGCCTCGGGGGACTCGGGGCAGGCGAGCCGGGCGGCCAGGTGGCCGGTGTCCAGCGGGGCACCGACCAGGTCGGCGAGCGGCAGGGCGGCGGTGGCGTACGCGGTGCCGCCGGCCCACGGGGTGTGGAAGACGGGCCGGGCGCCGGCGAGGTCGGTGAGCAGCAGGGTGGAGCGGGTGCCGGAGCGCAGCACGACGGTGTAGCTGCCGGGCCAGGCGGTCAGGTGGCGGACGGCGCCGCCGCGGGCGGCGGCGAGGCCGGCGGCGAGTTCGGCGTCGGTGGCGCCGCAGTGGCCGAGGACGGCGAGCCGGGAGGTGGCGGGGGTGTCCTCGGCCTGGTCGGGGGCGGTGGGGCCGGTGCTGACCACGGCGGGGGCGCCGGGGCGGAGGGTGACCAGGCGGATCTCCCCGGGACGCCAGTCGCCGACGGCCCAGAGCGGGTCGGGCCCGGCCCACAGGGGGCGCGCGGCGATCGGCTCGACCTTGCCCAGCGTCTCGTGCGCCGGGGTGCCCGCGCTCGGCGCGCCCGTGCACCAGCCCGTCAGCCACCGCATCGCGCCTCCACCGGACGAGGACCTGCATCCGTTCGACGCGTTCGCCGCCGCCGGGCGGCCGGGTGGGGTGCCGGACCGGCCCGCGCGCGTCCCGGCGTGCCCCCGCAGCTCGACGCGCCGTCAGGAGACATCGTGCCACCGCGGGGCGCCGCCGTGGTCGGTGTTCCGGGTTCCGTTTCCGTCCGAACCGGCCGTTCGACGGCCGCCACGGCCGCGACGGCGGACGGGGGTGGGCTCCCGGTCGCGCCCGCCGGACCGCTCCGGGCCGGGGGCTCCCGCGCCTCCTCGACCGCTCCGGGTGGACAAGTTCCGCGCGCCGGAGGCGAGTTCGATCCGTCCGTCATTCCCGGGGGCGGGCGGGCCGGGCCTCCCCCTCCCCGGCCCGGAACCACCCGCGAACACCTTTGACATGGGCATCGCGAGATGGCCGAAAGGTGTCGCCCGGCCCGGGAGGGCATCCGCATGCCCTCCCGGACTTCACCGCCACCCGCGGGGATTGAGGCGGCGGCTTCCCCCGGCCCGCCGGGTCCTCGACGGCAGGCCGACCCACGACCACCAGCGAATCGCCGACCTGCCGGTCGGGCCAGGGAGCACGGCCGGGCGCACGTGAACACGGGACCGGAGCACGAGGCTCCGGAGCGCCGCGCGGTCGGCCGGATCCGAGTGGTCCGGACCAACTCCGGTGCTGCACCGCCGAGTGCGCGATCCCGCCATCCGGAATGCGACCTCTTAACCGTCGGAACGCGTCCGACTACGCTAGGTACTGCAGCTACGACCCGGTGCCGCCCGGGCCCCGCGCACAAGGCCGCAGGAGGTGCAGCCGCCACCATGACCGTCAGCCCACGTGGACCGAACGAACGGCTCGGCACGCTCCTGACCCTCGCCCAGATCAGCAACGCCGGGCTGGCCCGCAGGGTCAACGACCTCGGCGCCCAACGCGGGTTGACCCTGCGGTACGACAAGACCTCGGTGGCCCGCTGGGTCAGCAAGGGCATGGTGCCGCAGGGGCCCGTCCCACACCTGATCGCCACCGCGATCGGCGGCAAGCTCGGCCGGCCCGTCCCGCTGGAGGAGATCGGCCTGGGCGACACCGACCCGGCGCCCGAACTCGGCCTGGCCTTCCCGCGCGAGGTCGCCGACGCGGTCCGCTCCGCGACCGACCTGTGGCGGGTCGACCTCGACCTGCGCCGGGGCCCCGGCGGCGGCCGCTGGAGCGACAGCCTGGCCGGCACCTTCTCGGTCGCCGCCTACGCGACCCCCGTCTCCCGCTGGCTGATCAACCCGGCGGACGGCTCGGTGGCCCGCGAGGTCCCGCGCTCCCCCACCGACACCTCCTCCTACCGGGTCGGCCACTCGGACGCCGCCAAGCTCCGCGAGGCCGCCCAGGAGGCCCGCCGTTGGGACTCCAAGTACGGCGGCGGGGACTGGCGTTCGTCGATGGTGCCGGAGTGCCTGCGGGTGGAGGCGGCGCCGCTGCTGCTCGCCTCGTACAGCGACGCCGTCGGCCGGGCGCTGTTCGGCGCGACCGCCGAACTGACCAGACTGGCCGGCTGGATGGCCTTCGACACCGGGCAGCACGAGGCCGCCCAGCGCTACTACATCCAGGCGCTGCGGCTCGCCCGGGCCGCCGCCGACGTGCCGCTCGGCGGCTACGTGCTGGCCTCGATGAGCCTCCAGGCGGGCTACCGGGGTTTCGCCGAGGAGGCGGTGGACCTCGCCCAGGCCGCGCTGGAGCGCAACCGGGGCCTGGCCACCGCCCGCACCATGAGCTTCTTCCACCTGGTGGAGGCCAGGGCCCAGGCCAAGGCACGCAACGCGGCGGCGTGTGCGACGGCGCTCGGCGCGGCGGAGAGCGCCCTCGAACGGGCACGCGCCGGGGACCCCGATCCGGCGTGGATCGACTTCTACGCCTACGACCGGCTCGCCGCCGACGCCGCCGAGTGCTTCCGCGACCTCGGAGTGCCCTCCAAGGTCCGGCAGTTCACCCGCGAGGCGCTGGCCACACCCACCGAGGGCTTCGTCCGCTCGCACGGCCTGCGGCTGGTGGTCTCGGCGATGGCCGAGGCGGAGGCGGGCAACCTGGACGCCGCGGTCGCCGCCGGCGAACGCGCCGTCGAGGTGGCCGGCCGGATCTCCTCGCAGCGCAGCCGGGAGTACGTGGTGGAGATGCTGCGGCGGCTGGAGCCCTTCCAGGGTGAACGCCGGGTACGGGAGTTGACCGAGCGGGCCCGGGCGGTGATCGTCGCTCCGGCGTGAGCGGCGTACGCGCCCGGCTGCGGGCCCGGTGACCGCGCCCGGGCCCGGGCCCGGGGCCACGATCCGGGCCCGGCGGTGGATCCCGACGGTAAATGGAGTGCGGCGGCGGGAGGGGCCTGGCTAGGGTTTCTCCCGTCCAGGTGCGCAGGCAGAGGTTACTTCCACTCCAAATGGGCAGGTCGCGGGTTCGAATCCCGTCATCGGTGCTCCGTGCCGGTGTAGCTCAGTCGGCCAGAGCAGCTTCGTCACCTCAGCCGCCTTCGATCTCTGGACACCTACACGTGAACAGATTCCGCACCTCCCGGTGCGACGGCAGCGGTTACTTCTTGGTGAGGCGTCCGTAGGACGCCGCGGTTCGAGCCCGCGAAACACCGCCGCCATCCTTGATCTCGGGAGGCAACGCGCCCCGGAGTGCCCGGTGCGCAGGCGGGGGTTACTTCGGATCTTGCGGTTCCGGGTTCGAGTCCCGGGCGTGCCGTGCGCGAGCGCGGCCGCTGGCTCAATCGGACAGAGCACAAGGCATACACCTCCGCCGACGTCGGCCGCCCGCGGCCGGCACGATCTCGGGCACCCCTGGCCGCGGCATGCCTCCCTCCCACTGACACCAGCAGGCCGAGGGGGCTGCCGCATGTCCAGGTTCAACTTCCGCAGGACCAAGGCGAGTCCGAGCTCGCCGGTGGCCACCACCGGCCGGCGCACCGTCAACCACAACGGCGGCACCGGATTCGTCCGGGACCGCAAGTCCGAGCTCTTCCTGCTCGCGGTGGCCAACATGGTCGGCCAGGACACCTTCCACGAGCGCGGCGGCGAACGCGACGACCGCTACACCGCGCTGGTGCGCGAACTCGCCGTCGCCGAGCCGGAGTGGACCCTCGGGCTGCTGCGCTGGCTGCGCCACGGCGCCCAGATGCGCACCGCCGCCCTGGTCGGCGCCGCCGAGTTCACCCGGGCCCGGCTGGACGCGGGCGCCCACGGCCACTCCCGGCAGGCCGTCGCAGCGGTGCTGCGGCGCGCCGACGAGCCCGGCGAGCTGCTCGCCTACTGGACCTCGCGCTACGGCCGTGCGCTGCCCAAGCCGCTCAAGCGCGGCGTCGCCGACGCCGTCCGGCACCTGTACGACGCCCGCTCGCTGCTCAAGTACGACACCGCGGGCAAGGGCTACCGCTTCGGCGACGTGATCGAGCTGACCC
Source organism: Kitasatospora sp. NPDC032121 (assembly GCF_055580145.1). Classification (NCBI taxonomy): domain Bacteria; kingdom Bacillati; phylum Actinomycetota; class Actinomycetes; order Kitasatosporales; family Streptomycetaceae; genus Kitasatospora; species Kitasatospora sp. NPDC032121. The sequence continues at coordinate 14,520 of NZ_JBVILX010000002.1, forward strand.
ACCCCTCGCCGGCCCCCGGGAAGGAGTGGCAGGGCGCCCTGTTCGCGTACGCGCTGGACCGCCGCCACCGGCCGGAGGAGGCCGTCCCGCCGGCCGCCGACCGGATGCTGACCGCCAACCGGGCGCTGCTCGCGCTGCCCGTCGAGGAACGCCGGGCGGCGGTGACCGCCGAGGGCGGCGCCGAGCGGCTGGCCGCCGCCGGGCTGACCTGGGAGGCGCTGGCGGGTTGGCTGCAGGGGCCGCTGGACGCCGCGGTCTGGGAGGCGGTCATCCCCTCCATGGGACCGATGGCGCTGGTGCGGAACCTGCGCAACTTCGACCGGGCCGGGATCTCGGACGCCGTCGCGGTCGAGGTGGCCCGGCGGATCTCCGACGGGGGCGAGGTGCGGCGCTCGCGCCAGTTCCCGTTCCGCTACCTGGCCGCGCACCGCAACGTGACCTCACTGCGCTGGGGGCACGCGCTGGAGACCGCGCTCGGCCACTCGCTGGCCAACGTGCCCGAACTGCCCGGCCGGACGCTGGTCCTGGTGGACCGCTCCGGATCGATGTTCGACCGCTCCGGCGGGCCGACCGAGCTCAACCGGGCCGACTCGGCGGCGATCTTCGGCACCGCGCTGAAGGTCCGGGCCGCCGGGGCGGACCTGGTCGAGTTCGGCACCACCAGCCGGGTGGTCGAGGTGGGCCGGGGCGAGGCGGTGCTGCGGGTGCTGGACCGTTTCTCCGACCTCGGCGGCACCAACACCGCCGACGCCGTCCGCACCCACTACCGCGGCCACGACCGGGTGGTGATCGTCACCGACGAGCAGACCGGCCCGAACCACTGGGGCGGCGACCCGCTCGCCGCCGTCCCGGCCCACGTGCCCGTCTACACCTGGAACCTGGCCGGCTACGCCACCGGCCACGGCCCCAGCGGCGGCGCCCACCGGCACACCTTCGGCGGCCTGAGCGACGCGGCCTTCCGGCTGATCCCCCTCCTGGAGGCCGGGGCGAACGCCCGCTGGCCCTGGGAGGAGTAGCGGAACGACGGGGAGAGGGGAGGGAGCCACCGAAGGGGACGGCTCCCCCCTCTCTCCCGAGGCCGGAGCGGCGGCGGCCGGACCGGACGGCGGGAAGTAGCGGCCGACCCCGGCGACGGGAAGCGGCGGCCGGCCCCGGCGGTCGGGCGGATGAGCCCGGTCACAGGCCCCGCCTGAGCGCCCCGACAGCCCCGTAGACTCGGGTGATTGTGACTGCCACCGCCCCGATCCCCCAGCCCTCGCCGTCCGCCCGGCTGTCCGCCGCGCCGGCCGCCTACCCCGCGCCGATGTACCCGCACAAGGCCACCGAGGCCCAGCACCGCGAGCGTCGCATCCGCAGCTTCCAGCCGCGCCGGGGCCGGATGACCAACGCCCAGGCGAGCGCCCTGGACCGGAGCTGGGAGACGTACGGCATACCCATCGACGGCACCCCGCTGGACCTGCCGGAGCTGTTCGGCGGCCTGCCGGTGACCCTGGAGATCGGCTTCGGCATGGGCGAGACCACCGCCGCGATGGCCGCCGCCGCCCCGGACATGGGCATCCTCGCCGCCGACGTGCACACCCCCGGCCACGGCAACCTGCTCGGCCTGCTGGAGCGCGACGGTTCCCGGAACGTCCGGACGGCCGCCGGCGACGCGGTGATCCTGCTGCGCGACATGCTCCCGGACGCCTCGCTGGCCGGTCTGCGGGTCTACTTCGCCGACCCGTGGCCCAAGCCCAAGCACCACAAGCGCCGGCTGGTCCAGCCCGCCTTCCTCGACCTGGTGCTGCCCCGGCTCGCCCCGGGCGCCCTGGTGCACTGCGCCACCGACTGGGAGCCGTACGCCGAGCAGATGCTGGCCGTGCTGTCCGACTCCCCGGAGCTGGAGAACCTGCACCCCGAGGGTGACGGGACCGGCTGGCTGGAGCCCGCGGACCACCCGGACGGCAGCATCCCCGGCTACGCCCCGCGGCCGGACTGGCGTCCGGTCACCAAGTTCGAACGGGCCGGGATCGCCAAGGGCCACGTCGTCCACGACCTGCTGTTCCGCCGCCGCTGACCCACCGGCGCCGTTCGAACAGGCGCCCGCGCGGCGGCCGTTCGGGCCGGCCGGGGACGGCCGGCCCGGCCCGATTCCTCCCGACGGGCCGCCACCGTGGCCTACCCTGTGCCGCATGGGCAGCCCGTCCGGCGGCGGGTTCCGGACGAACGGCCGGACGACGGTCAGCGCCGCCGCCGACGCACCGGAGACGGTCCCGAGCACCGGCGGCACCCGGACCATCCCGGGGCCCCGGAGGCGCCGGGCCCACCGCCTGCTGTCCCGGCCGGGTGCCGCCGCCGGACCGGTCCCGGCCGTCGGCCCGGGGGAACGGCGCCATAAGCCGGCCGGGGCCCCGCCGGGCCGCGGCCGCTCGATGGCGCTCTCCTCCGTCACCGCGACCACCGTGCTGACCCTGATCGGCTGCGGGGTACTGATCCTCCACCTGGTCCAGCGGCAGACCGGCACGGTCGGCCTGCTGGTCGGCCTGGGCCTGGCGATGGTGCCGCTGCCGTTCGTCCTCGGCGGCCTGGCCTGGCTCAACCTCACCGCCCGGGTGCCACTGCGGCACACCGTGTTCTGCCTCGGCTGGGGCGCCTGCGCGGCCACCACCGTCGCGATCCTCGCCAACAACTGGACGGCGAGCTACCTGACCCGGCACCGGGGCCCGTTCGGGGAGCTGCTCGGCGCCGGGATCGCCACCCCGGTGATCGAGGAGACCGCCAAGGCCACCGCCCTCCTGGTGCTCCTGCTCCCGCTCGGCCAGCGGCTGCGCTGCCGCGGCCGCCACACCGGGCGCCCCTGCGCGCCGCTGCTGCGCCGGTCGCCCGCGCCCCGGAGCCCGCGCCCGTACCCGCGCCACCCGGTCGGACCGCACGCCCGCGGCCGGCTGCGGCTGCGCCCGTACCTGCGGCCGCTGCCCTACCTGCGCCCGGCCCCGCCCTCCGGCGCGCCGCACCACCGCTCCCGGCCGCGGACCCTGGCCGCCGGGATGGTGCTCGGCGGGATGGCCGCCTGCGGCTTCGCCTTCACCGAGAACGCCCTCTACCTGGGCCGGGCCTTCACCAGCGACCAGCGCCAGCGGCTGGACAGCATCGGCCTCGGCGACCCGCCCAGCCTGCGCGACTTCGACAGCACCGTGCAGACCTTCGTGCTGCGCGCCCTGCTCTCCCCCTTCGCGCACCCGCTGTTCACCGCGCTCACCGGTATCGGCCTGGCCGTCGCCCTCACGACCGCGCGGCGCTGGCTGGCGCGGTTGGCGGCGCCGGCCGGGCTGCTGCTGGCGATGGCGCTGCACGGCACCTGGAACGCCGCCGCCGACCTCGGTACGGACGGCTTCCTGGTGGTGTACGGGGCCCTGATGGTGCCCTGCTTCGCCGCGCTGGTCTGCTTCGCGGCCTGGGCGAGATGCCGTACGGCCCGGCATCCGGTGCCCGGCCGGGTGCCGGGCACCGGGGTGTCCTGAGGAACCGATTTCCCATCTCGGCGACTTCCCCGTATTGTTGTGTTCACCGACGCGGGGTGGAGCAGCTCGGTAGCTCGCTGGGCTCATAACCCAGAGGTCGCAGGTTCAAATCCTGTCCCCGCTACTCAGTAGCCGGAAGGCCCGGAGGATTCTTCCTCCGGGCCTTCCGCGTTTCCGGGTACGGGCAGAACACGGTCCTGCCACGAAGCTGTAACAGCGGCCGATCCCATGATCCGCTGTCGGAGGCCTGAACCATACTGATGAAAAATTCATCACATTTGGGGCGGGCTGTTCGGGCCGCCCCGGACAGGAATCACCTCATGCTGTCGAAGCGACTGGTCAGCACCGCCGCGCTCTGCCTCGTCCTGGCCGCCGGCACCGCCGCGTGCGGTAGTGAGAAGAGCGACGGGAAGGGCGGGGACGCCAAGGCGGGCGCCTCGAAGAAGCTCGACACCGACAAGCTCAGCGCCCAGGACATCATGAAGCAGGCCAAGGACGCCCTGGCCTCCGCGACCTCCCTCAAGATGGCCGGCACCATCGACGCCGGCGAGGGAAAGATGGAGATGAACCTGTCGCTGGACAACAAGAGCCAGTGCACCGGCACCATGGCGATGCCGGGCATGGGCAAGTTCGAGATCATCAGCGACGGCAAGACCTCCTACGTCAAGCCGGACACCGCCTTCTGGACCAACGTGGGCGGCCCGAACGGCGCCAAGGCCGCCGAGCTGTTCAAGGGCCGCTACCTGACCGGCTTCGAGAACGACCCGTCGATGGGCTCCCTCACCAGCGTCTGCAACCTGGCCGAGTTCAGCAAGAAGATCACCGAGGACAAGAGCGCCAACGAGAAGGCCGAGAAGGGCTCCGCCGGCGAGGTCAACGGCGTGAAGACCTTCAGCCTGAAGTCCACCGACCCCAAGGGCGGGGTCTCGACCATGCAGATCGCCACCGAGGGCAAGCCCTACCCGGTGCGGGTCGAGCACTCCGGCGGCGAGGACGGCAACGGCAAGATGGACTTCAGCGACTTCGACAAGCCGCTGACCATCCAGGTCCCGTCGCCCGACAACACGGTCGACTTCACCAAGTTCAAGGACCAGCTCAAGAGCGCCTGAGCGACGGCCGCGGCAACCCGCGAAATAAATCCGTTGCCCTCCGACCGGGGTGCTGCCTACGCTGGCAGCACACTGAAGGGAGGTGATCCTGAGTTGAGTTACACCAGGATGCGTGAGGTGGCTGCTCGCTAGAGCCGCCCCTGCCTGCGCAGGGTGAGGCCCTCGGCCTCCGGCAGGCGAAATCCAAGCAGTCACCCGGCCCGCGGGCTCACCGGTACATCCCCGGTGCCTCGGCGCCTGGCCAGTGCACGGGCCGGCGCGGAGGAGCAGCCCGCGGGCCGTCTGCGTTCCCGGGGAGCTTCCGGCATCGGTTCCGGAGGCTCCCCGCGGCGTGTCCGGGGTCGGCCCGGGGCGTGGCCGGCGGGGCTGCCCGGGATGTGGCCGGGAGGCCCCCGGGGCGTGGCCGCGGCTGCGGCGCCGCGGCGCTAGAGTCGGCCCGGATTCCGGGGCGGAGCGGCGCGGACACAGGGGGTAGGGGATGGCGAAGGCGCGACGGCTGGGCGGCGGGGCGACCGTGCTGCGGACGGCGCGGTGGGGCGCCGCCGGGGCACTGGCCGGGACGGGGCTGGTCGGGCTGCTGCTGTTCGCGCTCGGCCGGGAGCACCTCTGGCAGGCGCTCGGCGGCGGGCTGGTGGTGGTCGGGGCCTCGGTGGTGCTGGGCGGCGGGCTGGGCTTCCTGTTCGGGGTGCCCCGGGTGCGCGGCGGCGCCGGCTCCGAGGAACCGCCGGGCTCGTACGCGCCGAACACCAATCTGGAGCAGGTCTCGGACTGGCTGACCAAGGTTCTGCTGGGCGTCGGGCTGACCCAGCTCGGCTCGCTCGGCGAGCGGCTGCACGACCTCGGTACGGCGCTGGCGCCCGTGCTCGGCGGGGGCGAGGCGGCGGTGCCGTTCGCGGCGGCGCTGGTGCTGTACTTCCTGGTCTTCGGCTTCCTGGCCGGCTGGCTGGTGACCCGGCTGGCGCTTCCCCAGGCGCTGACCGAGACCGACCAGGCGCTGGACCTCTTCCTCGCCGGGCAGGACCGCGACCGGCACGGCGACAAGGTGGGCGCGGACGACCTGCGGGTCCGCGCGATGCAGCAGCTCGGGCTGCTGGGCGGCACCACGGAGCGCCCGGCCGCGCTGGCCGGGCAGCTGCCGCCCTCCTCCGGCACGCCGGCCGGGCCGGAGGGCGTGGTGGCGGAGGTCCGCTCGACCGCGCGGCGCTCGGCGCTGACCGCCGAGCAGGTGCGGGCCCTCTTCGCGGACGGCTCCGAGGGCCGGCGGATCCAGGCGCTCGCGCTGATGCAGGGCGATCCGGCGCTGGCGGACCTGCCGAGCGTGCTGGACGCGATCGAGCGCCCGCGCTCCGACTTCGAGCAGTACCACGCGCTGCTGGCCGCCCGGGGGCTGCTGTCCCGGCTGCCCGCCGCCGGGGCGCAGCGGCTGCGGGACGCGGTGGCGCGGCAGCTGGTCGACCCGCGGGGCATTCCTTACGGGTCGGACCGCAGCTGGCTGGCGGAGAAGATCCTCTCCCGGCTCCCGGCGGCGGCCGTCCTGCCGGAGCAGCGGTCGGCGCCGCCGGCCGCGCAGGCCGTACCGGCGGTGCCGGACCGGCCGGGCGGGCCGTCCGCCGAGGCCGCCTCCTAGGAGCCGACGGTGAAGCGCAGTTCGGGCCGGTCCCAGGTGATCCTCCCGCGCGCGGGGAAGGTGCCGACGCGTTCGGCGCCCACCCGCAGGTAGAAGCGCTCGGCGCGCGGGTGGGAGACCACGCGCACGCTGGTGACCCCGGCCCCGCGGGCCTGTTCCAGCATGTGGGTGATCAGTTCGCGGCCGGTGCCGCGCCCCTGGGCCTCGTCGGCGACGAACATCAGGTCAAGTTCGGCTGGTTCGCGGATCAGCCCGTAGAAGCCGAGCAGCCGGTCGGTGGCCGGGTCGGTGGCGAGGAACACCTCGTGGCCGGCGATGTACTCGGGTGTCACCCGGTAGCCGTCGACCATCGGCGCGTACTCGCCGTGGTAGGCGGAGGAAGCCTGGATCAGGTCGGTGAGCCGGTCGGCGTCGGTCTCGTCGGCCCGCCGGATCGTCGTCTCGGTCATGCGGGCGAGTATAGGGGTGCTCCGCACTAATGACTATTACATAACCTGGTCGTCGGGCCGCCCGGCGCGGTGGGACGGCGGGAATGCCGGCGGCGGCCACCCGGACGTCCGGACACGCGGCGGCCCCGGCCGCATCCGGAAGCGTCCAGGGTGCGGGCGGGGCCTGGCGGGTGTGGGCGGGGAGCCGGGCGGGGCCTGGGCGGGGCCTGGGTGGTCAGCGGCCGAGCAGGCCCTGGGCGGCGGCCCGGTTGACGTTGGTCAGGCCACGGACCAGCTGGGTGGTGAGGTAGACCAGCACCAGCCCGATGACCGCGAGCCCGGCGATCTGCCACGGCGCCTGGACCTCGTACACGTGCCGGATGCCCTCGTCGTCGGTGAAGTCGAACAGCCGGTACCCGTTCCAGGGGGTGTAGGTCGGGAAGACCCAGTGGTACAGCGGGTAGAGCGTCAGGGCCCAGCCGAGCACCAGGAACACCAGCGTCACCGAGAAGCTGAACACCGCCCAGGGGAACATCACCACCTGGTACAGCACGGCCTTCCAGCCGGCCCCGTCCGCCAGCCGCGCGGTGACGGCGCCCCAGCCGCCCGGGCGGACCTGGCGCACCGGCTCCGGGCCGGGGACGTCCAGGGCCAGCATGCCGCGCACCCGGGCCCGTTCCAGCCGGCCGAAGCCGCGGGCGAGGCCGGTCAGCGCGCCCAGGACGGGCAGGCCGATGACGGTGGCGAAGGTGCCGAGGCCGAGGCACAGCAGGGTGATCGAGGAGGCGAACCCGGCGATCGCCAACGGCAGGCCGCTGAGCGCGAAGCCGACCTCGCGGTAGTAGTAGGCCGAGAACGGCGCCCGCCACAGGGCCGGCCGCCGCTCGGTCCGGCGGGCCCGGACGGGGCGCGGGTCGTCACCGTAACCGCCCGGGACGTCCCAACCCGTGTCCTCCATGCTGCGGCTGCTGCTCATGCTCCCGGCCCCCGGCCCCTCGTACTGTCGGTCGTTCGTCCCGCTGACGGGGTCCAGTCTGGTGGACGCGCCGGCCGGCTGGGATCCGGAGGCCTGGCGGATGCGGGGTGGGGTTAACCCCCCTCCGCCCGGACGGCCGGGCCGCGCCACTCGTCGGCGAGCAGCGAGTAGAGGTAGGAGTCGGACCAGACGCCGTCCTCGAACACGTCGTGCCGCAGCCGCCCCTCCAGTCGGAAGCCCAGCCCGGTGAGCACCTTGACGGAGGCCGTGTTGGCCACGGCGACCCGGGCGGCCAGCCGGTGCAGGCCCAGCGGGCCGAAGGCGAGGTCGCAGAGCAGGCCGACGGTCTCGCCCGCGTAGCCGAGGCCCCAGCACCCGCGGGCCAGCACGCACCCGAGCCAGGCGGCGCGGTGCCCTTCGAGGGTGAGCGAGGCCTGCCCGATCGGCGTCGCGTCGTCCGGCTCCCCGGCGTCGGCGAGCCTGGTGACGGCGAGCCGGTAGGTGTCCCGTTCCTCGGCCATCGCCTCCTCCAGGTAGAGCTCGACCTGGTCGGCGCAGTCCTCCCGGTCGCTCGGCCCGAAGGGCAGGTACCGGGTGACCTCCGGGTCGCCGAACAGCGCGTGCAGCGCGTCCACGTCGCCCTCGGTGTGGTGGTACTCGCGGACGGCCAGTCGCGGGCCGGTGAGTCGTACGGGGACCATGGCTGCCGACCCTATCCCCGCCCGGCGGCTACCGTTCGGACTATGAACGACGAAGACCTGCGGCTCGCCCCGCGCACCAAGGCCGCCGACCTGCTCGCCTGGGCGGCCGAGCAGGGCCGCGCGCCGGTGGCCGAGGAGCCGCTGCGCGCGGTGCTGGCGCTGCTGGAGCTGGGCGAGGGCAGGATGCACGACGGCTGGCCCGAACTGACCTCCGACGCGGTGGAGCACCTGCTCCACGAGCGGCTCCACCTGTACGTCCAACCCGCGCCCGAGGAGGACCCGCTCGCCTACGGCGACGCCGTCCGGCTGCTGATCGACCACCAGCGGGCGGCCCGCCGGCTGAACGCCAAGCGACAGGAGCGGCTGCACGAGGAGGCCGAGTGGCAGGGGGAGGTCGCGGCCGGGCTGCTGCGCCGCGCCGACCTGGTGACCTGGCCCCGGTTGTACGCGCTGCTGCTGCACGCGCACGGGGCGGACGTCACGGATCCGGAGGCGGTGCGGGAGTGGCTGGCCGGCTTCGGGGAGTTCGCCGAGGAGGAGCGGCTGGCGGCGTTCGAGGCGCTGGCGTCGGCCGGCTGGCTGGACGAGCCGGACGAGCGGGGCTGGGGCCCGGGCCGGGTGCTCTCGGTGGGCATGGCCACGGACGGCGCGCGTCGGCTGCTGGAGCAGGGCCTGATGCGGCGCAGCTACCGCAACCTGGCGCGGCTGACCGCGCTGGGCCGGCCGATGCCGGACGAGTTGGCCGGGGACTTCGGGAGGTTCGAGGAGGCGGCGGTGGACGCGGCGCTCGACCTGTTCGGCGCCTGGACGGTGCCGGGGCTGCCGCGGCTGCTGGTGACGGAGTTCCCGGAGCTGGCGCCGGAGCCGGGCCCGGAGGAGATCGACGCGTACCTGGCGCAGCTGCCCGTCGAGGAGTGAGACGCGGCGCGGGAGGCCCCGGTCCAGGGGCCTCCCGCGGGTGCGTCGGTGCGCGTGCGTCAGGGGTTGAGGCCGCGCTGCTGGAGCCAGGGCTCCGGGTCGACCGGGGCGCCGCCGCCGGGGCGGACCTCCATGTGCAGGTGGGGGCCGGTGACGTTGCCGGTCGCGCCGACCTTGCCGATCTGCTGGCCGGTGGCGACGTTGCCGGAGCCCTTGGTGATCGAGGAGAGGTGGCAGTACCAGATCTCGGTGCCGTCGGGCAGGGTCTCGACGATCCGGTAGCCGTACGAGCCGGCCCAGCCGGCCGAGGTGATGGTGCCCTGGCCGAGCGCGTGGACGGGGGTGCCGGTGTCGGCGGCGAAGTCCAGGCCGGTGTGCAGGTTGGCCCAGTAGCGGGCGCTCTGGCCGTAGTGGGCGGAGAGCCGGTAGTCGTTCACCGGGAGGGTGAGGGCGGCGGCCTTGGCCCGCTCGGCCTCCTCGGCGGCGCGCTTGGCCTCGGCCTCCTTGGCGGCGGCCTTGGCCTCCGCCTCCTGGGCGGCCTGCAGCCGGGCGGTCTCCTCGGCGGCGGTGCGCTGGCTGTCGGCCTGGTGCTGGATGCGGGCGGCGAGCGCGAGGCCGGGGTCGGCGGAGAGGGCGACCGGGGTCTCGTCCGGGACCTCGACGGCGGGGGCGGCGGCCGGGGTCGCCGAGGCGAAGCCGGTGGCGCCCAGCGTGGCGGCGACGGCGGTGACGCCGAGCAGCGGGGAGGCCCCGCGGGTCTGACGCGGCATCCGGTGGCGGTTGGTGTCGGCCTCCGCGGCGAACGCCTCCGGGCCGAAGGCCTCGGGGCCGTCCGGGCCGGGGTGGTCGAGGAGCTGGGTACCGGCTGCGGGGCCGGCCGGGTGTGCCGGGGTGTGCGTCGACGCCACGGAGGCGCGCTCCTTTCCTTCCTTCGCGCCTACCGGGTTAGCTGACGGGTTCGGAGCAGGAAGGTCTCCTACGGCCGGGCCGGGGCCCCGCCGATTCACCCCAAGGAACGTGGTTCCCCGGCTCCCTGACCTGCCCGGGGGCGGGTCGGCGGGATTAGGCGACGGCGCACGGTGCCGTCTGGGTACGGCGTTGACAACCGCGCTGCGTTATCAAACGTTAATCCTAGGAAGCTCTGATTCCAAGCCATCCGTTTCGGGCCGCCCGATCACAGGTGAACGGACGTCAACGAACGACCCCTCATGCACGGCCCCATCTGAGTACCCCTACTCATGTGCGGCCCGGCCGGGCGGCCGCATCCTGACGCCATGAGCGCACCGATGCAGACCCGCACCACGGCCGCGTACCACATCCAGGCCGTCCTCTCCTTCGCCCTGTCGGGCATCGCCCTCGCCGCCGGGATCGCCTACCTGCCGGTCGGCGGGTGGACCCGGGCCTTCCTCGGGATCGGCCTCCTCTACACCGTCACCTCCGCGTTCACGCTGGCGAAAGTGGTCCGGGACCGGCAGGAGTCCAACGAGATGGTCACCCGGGTGGACCAGGCCCGGCTGGAGAAGCTGCTCAGCGAGCACGACCCGTTCAAGGTGGAAGGGGTCTGACCGCACCCGTCCGACCGCGCCCCCTTCCCCCGGCCCGCCGGCCGCTTGACGGCTAAGGCTATTAGCCTTAGCTTTATGGCTATCGGCAGTACCGCCGATGCCCCGCACCCGCGGCCCGAGGAGGACCCCGTGAACGGCACCATCACTCCGAGCACCCAGTACCTGACCGTTCCCGGTGGCCGGATCGCCTTCGACGACACCCGGCAGGGCGACGGCACTCCCGTCGTCCTGCTCCCGGGCATGCTCGACAGCCGGGCCGCGTACCGGCACCTGCGCCCGCTGCTGGTCGCCGCCGGCCACCGGGTCGTCACCATGGACCTGCGGGGCTTCGGCGAATCCTCGATCAGCTGGGACGACTACAGCCCGGCCGCCATCGCCGACGACGTCCTCGCCCTGCTCGACCACCTCGGCATCGAGCGCGCCGTCCTCGCCGGCAACTCGTACACCGGGGCGACGGTCGTGAAGGCCGCCGGGGACGCGCCCGAGCGGGTCGCCGGGATCGTCCTGATCGACGCCTTCGTCGAGAGCCCGCCGCCGGGCGCCCTGATGCGCGGCGTCATGGCCCTGATGGGCCCCGCCCTCGTCCACTGGCCGGCCTCCTGGGGCTTCTACCTGCGCCGGATGGCCTTCCCCGGCGCCAAGCCCGCCGACTTCGACGCGTACGTGGACGGGCTGGTCGCCGCGCTGCGCACGCCGGGGCGGAAGACCGCCACCCGCGGGTACGTCCACGGCGACTCGGCGCCGGTCGGCTGGACGGCCGCCGTGCGGTGCCCGGCGCTGGTGGTCATGGGCGACAAGGACCCCGACTTCCCGAAGCCGGAACTCGTCGCCGACCGGCAGGCCGCCGCGCTCGGCGCGCGGAAGGCGATGATCGAGGGGTCCGGGCACTACCCGATGGCCGACAACCCGGCGGCCACCGCGGACGCCCTGCTGCCGTTCCTCGCCGAACTCGGCTGAGCGCCGCCGCCGGCCCCCGCCCGACCCTGACCCTGCCCGCCCCTGCCCGCCCCGCCGACGTCACCGGCACCCGCCCGACAGCGCCCGACGTCACCCGACTTCGACCCGTACGGAGAGCCCGAGCCCATGCCCCGCGTAGGACTGACCCCCGACCAGGTCGTCGACCACGCCCTCGCCCTCATCGACGAGCAGGGCGCCGAGGCCCTCACCCTGGCCTCCGTCGCCGCCCGGGCCGGGGTCGCCACCCCCTCGCTGTACAAGCACGTCAGCGGCGGCCTCGCCGAACTGCGGCGGCTGATCGCCGTCCGGGTCACCGGGGAACTGGCCGACCGACTGGCCGAGGCGGCCGTCGGACGCAGCGGGGACGACGCCGTCGCCGCCGTGCTGCGCGCCTACCACGCGTACGCCACCGAGCACCCGCACCGCTACAACGCCCTCCCCCAGGCCCCGCAGCCGGACGACGACCTGGCCCGCGCGGCCGCCCGGCTCGTCGGCGTGATCGTCGCCGTCCTGCGGGAGTACGGCCTCGACGGCTCCGAGGCGATCCACGCCGCCCGCACCGTCCGCTCCCTCGCCCACGGCTTCGCCTCGCTCACCACCGCCGGTGCCTTCCAGCTCGCCGAGGACCTCACCACCACCCACGACCGCCTCGTGGCCACCCTCACCACCGGCCTGCGCGCCTGGCCCGCGTAGCGGACCGGCACCGGAGCGGACCGGCACCGGTGTTCCCGCACCCGGCCGCGCCCCTTCCGAACACCGTGAGCACGGACCCCACACATCGTGGAACGCGATCCGGCCACCCGGCTCGATTCCGACGTTGCCCGCCGGTGCCGGTCGGGCAGGTACGGCCCCTCGTCAAGCGGTGGGATCGGGGTCGAACGAGTGCCGATTGCCGCCGAATTGACTCGATATTGACAAGATCCGGTCACTTGGCGAGATCCGTTCACACCTTCGTAGGATCATCACCCTAGAATTCGCCGCGTGACGATGACTCAGTGGTCCGTAACGGCAACCGGCGTGCTCGCCGTCCTCGCCCTCATGGCCGCCGCGCGGTACCGCGCCGTGTCCGTCACCCAGCGCGGCCGCGCCGACCGGCTACAGGGCGAACTCGCCGCCGTCCAGGAACAGCTGGCCGCCGAACTCTCCCGCCGCGGCGCCGACCTCGCCGCCGTCCAGCAGGAGCAGGAGCACACCGCCTCCACCCAGCGGGCCTTCCTCAGCGTCGCCCGCCGGATCCTGGTGATGGCCCACGACCAGCAGGCGCTGCTGGACGAGATGGAGCGCACCCACGACGACCCGGCGCTGCTGGAGGGCCTGCTCAAGGCCGACCACGCGGCCGCCCAACAGGCCCGGCTGGCCCAGACCCTGGCCGTGCTCTGCGGCGCGCGGGCCGGCCGGCACTGGCCGGAACCGGTCTCCCTGGAGGACGTCGTCCGCGGCGCCCAGTCGCGCATCCTGCCGTTCCAGCGCGTGGTGGTGCGCAGCCGGATCGAGACCGCGGTGGTCGGCGCCGCCGCCGAGGCGCTGATCCACGCGATCGCCGAGCTGCTGGACAACGCCACCCGCTACTCCCCGCCCAGCACCCAGGTGTTCGTCACCCTGGTGCCCGTGCACAACGGCGCCGTCATCGAGATCGACGACGGCGGCGTCGGCATGCCGGAACAGGCCGTCGCCAAGGCCGCCGCCGCACTGGCCGGCGGCAGCACCCTGGAGGTCTCCCGGCTCGGCGAGGTGCCGCAGCTGGGCCTGGCCGCGGTCGGCCGGCTCGCCGAGCAGTACGGCTTCCGGGTCACGCTCAGCTCGGCGCCCTCGCCGTACGGCGGCGTGCGCGTCGTCCTGCTGCTCCCGAACGCGCTGCTCACCGAGCCGCTGCCGCCCACCGTCCCCGGCCTCGGGCCGGACGACCGCGCGTTCAACCCCGGCCCCCCGCCGGCCTCTCCCTCCGGCCACCCCCTGGTGGAGACCCCACCGACCGGCCGGCACGCCGCCGACGGCACCCCTCCCCCGCTGCCCCGCCGGAGCCACCGGCGCGACCGCAACAGCCGCCCGGCCCAGCACGCCGCTCCCCCTCCGCCGCCCGCGCCGCCCTACCGCTCGGCCCGGGACGCGCAGGCGTTCATGGCGATGTTCCAGGCCGGAACCGCCAGCGGCCGGTCCGCCGCCCGGGCCCAGGCCCAGTTCGACCCTTCCCCGCCCGTTTCCCCCCGACTTCCCCAGCGCTCCGGAGAGTTCCATGACCACCACCCCTGATCTCGGCTGGCTGCTCGCCGACATCATCGCCGTCCCGCAGGTCCAGCACGCCGTCGTCGTCTCCAACGACGGCCTGGAGATCGGCCGCAGCGAGGGCATCGGGCGCGACGACGCCGAACGGCTCGCCGCCGCCTGCTCCGGACTGCAGTCGCTGGCCCGCGGCGTCGCGACGGGCTTCGGCGGACCGGGCAGCGCCACCCGACAGATCATCATCGAGTACGGCGGCGGCTACCTCTTCGTCGTCGCCGCCGGTGCCGGCGCCCACCTGGCCGTGGTGACCAGCGAGGCGGTCGACGCCGGCCTGGTCGCCTACCAGATGCAGGTCCTGGTCGAACGGATCGGCACCCACCTCACCAGCCCGCCGCGCGTCGACCACGCGGCGGGGGGCCACCGGTGAGCGGGCCGGTCCGGCCGTACGTCATCACCGGTGGCCGCAGCCGCCCCACCCGGGCCGAGCTGGCCGTGGAGAGCCTGGTCAGCGCGTCACCCGAACCACCGGACCTGCCCGAGCACGAGCTGCTGAACCGCGAACACCGGCGCATCCTCGACCTCTGCCACAGCCTGCTGTCCATCGCCGAGGTGGCGGCCCACCTGAGGCTGCCGCTCGGCGTCGTCAAGGTGCTGGTCGGGGACCTGTGGGACCTCGGTGCCGTGCAGGTGCTCCCTCCCGTCCCGCAGGCCGAACGCCTGCCCGCAACCCTCCTGGAAGAGGTGCTCGTTGGCCTCCGCCAACTCCGCTGAAGCCGTCCCCGGGGCCGCCGGGTCCACCGACGGGCCGCAGTACCTGCCCTCCTCGGTGCAGGGCGCGGTCAAGATCCTGGTCACCGGTCCGTTCGGGGTCGGCAAGACCACCCTGGTCGGTTCGCTGAGCGAGATCACCCCGCTGCGCACCGAGGAGACCATGACCGCCGCCAGCGCCGGCGTGGACGACCTCACCGGGCGCCCCGGCAAGACCACCACCACGGTGGCGCTGGACTTCGGCCGGATCACGCTCAACTCCCGGCTCGCGCTGTACCTGTTCGGCACGCCCGGGCAGCAGCGGTTCTGGCCGCTCTGGGACGACCTGTCGCGCGGCGCGCTCGGCGCCATCGCCATGGTCGACCTGCGCCGCCCGGACGAGAGCTTCGACGTGCTCGGCCGGCTGGAGGAGCAGCGCATCCCGTTCGCGGTCGCGGTCAACACCTTCCCGAACACGCCGAGTTATCCGGAGGAGGAGCTGCGCTCCGCGCTGGACCTGCTGCCGGAGGTGCCGATCCTGCACTGCGACGCGCGCGACCGCCGGCAGTCCTACGACCTGCTGATCGACTTCGTCGACCACCTGCACCGCAGCTCGATCCTGGAGCTCCAGCGATGACCGCTCCCGAACACCCCGTGACCCCCGGCACCTCCGGCGGGTGCCCCGTCGCCCACGGCGGCAGCCTGCCCGGCGGGCTGCCCGTGGGCGTGCCGCTGACCCCGCTGTACGGCCCGGCCCTCGCCGAGGACCCGCACGGCCTGTACGCCCGACTGCGCGAGCGCTACGGGCCGGTCGCGCCGATCGAGCTGGAGCCCGGGGTCGAGGCCTGGCTCGTCCTCGGCTACCCCGAGCTGCTCGAACTCACCCGCAACGAGGCGCTGTTCTCCAAGGACTCGCGGCGCTGGCGGGTGCCCGCCGAGGGCCGGCTGGCGCCCGACTCCCGGCTCCAGCCGATGACCGCCTGGCGCCCCACCGTGCTCAACCTGGACGGCGCCGAGCACCAGCGGCTGCGCACCGCCGTCGCCGACACCCTCGCCCAGATCGACCACCGGCAGCTGCGCGGCACCACCGAGGCCGCCGCCAACGGGCTGATCGACAGCTGGGGCCCGGACGGCACCGCCGACCTGGTCACCCAGTACGCCAACCGGCTGCCGCTGCTGGTCTTCACCCAGCTGCTCGGTCTGCCCACCGACGCCGGTCCGCACCTGATCCGGCTGATCAACGACATCTCCGACAGCGGCGCCGAATCGGTGCGCGCCAACGAGGAGTTCCACGCGATCCTGGTCGACCTGGTGCGCCGCCGCCGGACCGAGCCCAGCGCCGACCTCACCTCCTGGCTGCTGGCCCACCCGGCCGCGCTGACCGACGAGGAGGCGGTGCACCACCTGGTGGTGATGATGGTCGCCGGGAACGAGACCACCATCGGCTGGACCGGCAACACGCTGCGGCTGCTGCTCACCGACCGGCGCTTCCGGGCCACCCTCACCGGCGGGCGGCTGACCGTCTCCGACGCGCTGGAGGAGGTGCTCTGGCGCGACCCGCCGACGCAGAACTTCCCCGGCCGCTGGGCCACCAGTGACACCGTCCTCGGCGGCCAGTACATCAGCGCCGGCGACCTGCTCGTGCTCGGTCTGGCCGCGGCCAACGCCGACCCGGCCGCACAGGGCGCCTCGGCCGCCGCGCAGGGTTCGCTGGGCGGCAACCGGGCCCACCTCGCCTGGGGCGCGGGCAAGCACGTCTGCCCGGCCCAGCAGCCGGCCAGGATCATCGTCGAGACCGCCGTCGAGACCCTGCTGCACCGCCTCCCCGACCTCCAACTGGCCGTACCGGCCGGTGACCTGACCTGGCGCCCGTCCCCGTGGGCGCGGGCCCTGAACGCCCTTCCGGTGCTCTACAGCGCCTTCACCCCACCCCGTCCGCCAGCCCCCGAGAGGCCCGCATGGACACCACCGACGACGGAACCCGCGCCGAGCCCGTCAGGCTCGACCCCTTCGGCCGCGATCAGCACGGCGAGAACGCCCGGCTCCGCGCGGCCGGCCCCGCGGTCCTGGTGGAGCTCCCTGGCGGGGTGGTGGTCTGGGCGGTAACCCACCACGACACCCTCCAGTCGCTGCTGGCCGACCCCAGGGTCGGCAAGGACGCCCGGCTCTGGAACACCTTCCGGGAGGGACGGCTGCCGGAGGGCTGGCCGCTGCTCAACTTCATCGCCGTCCCCGGCATGGTCACCGCCGACGGCGAGGACCACCGGCGGCTGCGCGGACTGGTCTCCCAGGCCTTCACCCCGCGCCGGATAGCCGGCCTGGCCCCCGCCATCGAGGCCCGGACGATCGCGCTGCTGGACGAGGTCGCGAAGCTGGAGGGCGAGTTCGACCTGCGGCGGCACTTCGCCTACCCGCTGCCGATGCAGGTGATCGGTGAGCTGCTCGGCCTCGCGCTGGAGCAGCAGGACGAGCTGCACGAGCTGTCCGACACCATGGTCTCCAGCTCGGCCACCCCGGCGGCGGCCGTCGCCGCGCAGCGGGGCCTGAACGCGCTGCTGGCGAAGGTCGTGGCGGCCAAGCGGGCCGAGCCAGGCGACGACCTGACCTCCGACCTGATCGCCGTCCGGGAGGAGGGCGACCGCCTCAGCGAGGCCGAGCTGGTCGGCACCCTGCTGCTGATGCTGGTCGCCGGGCACGAGACCACGCTCAACCTGATCACCAACGCCGTCCGCGCCCTGCTCGCGCACCCGGACCAGCTGCGGCTCGTCCTGGACGGGGAGCAGCCGTGGTCGGCGGTGGTCGAGGAGACGCTGCGCTACGACTCCCCGGTCGGGCAGTTCCCGCTGCGCTACGCGATCGAGGACATCGAGGTCGGCGACGTGGTGATCCGGCGCGGCGAGGCGCTGCTGGCCTCGTACGCGGCGGCCGGGCGGGACTCCGGGCACCACCCGGACGCGGACCGCTTCGACCTCACCCGGCAGCCCGCCAGGCACCTGTCGCTCGGCCACGGCCCGCACTTCTGCCTCGGCTCCGGGCTCGCCCGCCTGGAGGCCGAGACGGCGCTGCGGCACCTGTTCGCCCACTTCCCGGGACTGGCCCCGGCGGAGGGCAGGACCGACGAGCCGATCGCCTCGTTCGTCAGCAACAGCGTGCGCACCCTGTGGGTGACGGTCTGATCCCGCCGGTTACCTGAGGGCGGTCCGGGTCGTTCGGCAGGGCATGAAGAAACTCGCCACCCTGGCCGCCCTCACCATGGCGGGCCTCGCCCTCGCCGTCCCGGCGGCCTCCGCCACGACCCAGACCGCCGCCTCGCCGGACGTCACCGGCGGGCTCACCGACGGGCTCTCCCTCTCCCCGGCCGACCTCGCCCTGAAGACCGCCGGCAAGCTCCCGGTGGTCGGAAAGGCCGCCAACGAGATCGAGGCGATCGGGGACAACCAGATGGAACACCCTGGGCTCAGCGGGCACGTCCTGAACTGACGGCCGCTCGGGTGCTCGACCCGTGGGCGGCCGGCCGACCCCCGAACGGCCGGCCGCCCACGGCCGTCGGGCCGCTTCCTTCGGCCCACGGTGCCGGGCCCCCGCGGCGGACGGCCCCGGCGGTTGGCACTCAGCCCGCGGACAGCCGGTTGAGCTCCGGGTAGCTCAGCCCCTCGGCGAGCGCGGTGAACGTGCCGCTCCCGTACACCTCCTCGGCGGCCCGGCGGACCGCCGCGTACGCCACCTCGGCGAGGCCGGGGCCCAGGCTGATCCGGGCCACCCCGAGCTTCGCCAGCTCGGCGACCGTCGGGGCGCCGGGGCCGGCCAGCACGTTCAGCGGCGCCGGGACGGCCTCGACCAGGGCGGCGATGGTCTCCGGATCGGACACCCCGGGGGCGAACACCCCGTCCGCGCCCGCCGCGACGTACGCCCGCAACCGGCGGACCGCCTCGTCCAGCCGGCCCTCCGGGGCGCCGATCCCGCGCAGGAACACGTCGGTGCGCGCGTTGACGAAGAGCGGCACACCGGCCGCGTCCGCCGCGGCCCGGGCGGCCGCGATCCGTTCGGCGGCCTCCTCCAGCGGGCGGCCCTCGTCCTCCAGGTTCACCCCGACCCCGCCGGTGGCGAGCAGCCCGGCGACCGTCTCGCCGACCCCGGCGGCGCTGTCCGCGTAGCCGCCCTCCAGGTCCGCGGTGACCGGCAGGTCGACCGCCCGGACGATCTGGGCCGTCCGGGCCAGCACCTGCTCGCGGTCCGCGCCGCCGCCGTCCGCGCTGCCGAGCGACCAGGACACGCTCGCGCTGGCCGTCGCCACCGCGCGCGCCCCGGCGCCGGCCACCAGCCGGGCGCTCGGCACGTCCCAGGCGTTCGCCAGCACCAGCGGCTCGCCCGGGCGGTGCAGCTCGCGCAGCAGCCCGGCCTTCTCCCGCCGGACGCTCCGATCGGCGGCGCTCACTTCGCCGCCGGGCTCATGCGGGTGGCGATGCTGAGCCGGTTCCAGACGTTGATCGTGGCGATCAGCGCGATCAGCTGGGCCAGCTCGGTCTCGTCGAACTGCGCGGCGGCCTCGGCGTAGACGTCGTCCGGCACGTGGGTCTGGGCCACCAGGGTGATCGACTCCGTGAGGGCCAGGGCGGCGCGCTCGCGGGCGGTGAACCACGGGGTCTCGCGCCAGGCCGGGAGGGAGAGCAGGCGGTGGTCCAGCTCGCCGACCTTCTCGGCCTCGGTGGAGTGCATGTCGATGCAGAACGCGCAGCCGTTGATCATCGAGGCGTGCACCTTGACCAGGTGGGCGAGCAGCGGGTCGAGGCCCTGCCGGGAGGCCCGCTCCACGGCGATCATCGCCTGGTAGTAGGCGGGGGCCAGCTTGAACATCTCCAGCCGCTGCTCGGGGGCGGGCACCGGCCCCTGGTTCGTACGCGTCGTCTCGTCCGTCGTCTCGTCCGTCGTCATGGCCGCCAGCCTAGGAGCGCGGCGGCCCGCCGTCCTGGTGCGATCGGCCATCCGTTCCTTGGGCCACTTCCGGCGTACGAACGGCCGTGCGAGGATCGCTGGCAGGAGATCGCCGACAGGACGAGGTCAGGGGGCACGGCCGTGTGCACGGCGTTCGTCAGCATCGAGCCGGAAGCGGCCGTCCCGGTGCTGCTGCTGTCCGTCCGGGACGAGTACCTGGGCCGGGCCTGGCTGCCGCCGGACCACCACTGGCCGGACCGGCCCGAACTGCTCGGCGGCCTGGACCTCGCGGCCGGCGGCACCTGGCTGGCCGTCGACCCCGACCGGCGCACCGCCGCCTGCCTGCTGAACGGCTTCGGCCCGCTCGCCCCCGCCGACGCCCGGCGCACCCGCGGCCGACTGCCGCTCACCGCCGTCCGGGAGAACGGGATCGGCCACCTGGACCTCACCCCGTACGACCCGTTCCACCTCGTCCTGGTCCGGGCCGACGGCGCCCGGGTGTCCAGCTGGAACGGCGGACGGATGGAGGAGCGCGAACTGCCGACCGGCCTGAGCGTGGTGCTCAACGACGGGCTGGAGGGCCTGGCCGCCGGCCGGACCGCCTCCGCGCGGATCCGCGCCCTGATGGCCGCGCGGGCCGCCCACTTCCGCGCCCGCCTCACCGCCGAGCCCCGGCCGGAGCCGACCGCCGACGGGCCGGCCGCGACGGCCTGGGGCGGCTGGCTGCCGGTCGTCGCCGGGGACGGGCTGGCGCCGGACGCGGACGCCGCGCTGGTCCAGCGGCGGGACTTCGGCGACGGGCGGATCTGGGGCTCCTCGTCGATCTCGCTGCTCGCGCTCGGACCGGACCTGCTGCGCTACGACTTCGCGGCCGCGCCGGTGCGCGCGGACGGGCCGGGCTGGCGGCGGGTCGCGGCGGGCTGACGGCGGGTGGTGGCGGACCGACGACGGGCGTCCGCGGAGAAAAGGACTTGAACCTGACGTCGCGGTAGGCGGCATCGTGGCGCGGGTCGAGCCCGAAGGAGCCCCGCCGTGACCCGTCCGGACCGCCCGCACCGCCATCGCCGCCTGCTCTCCGTACTCACCGTCGCCCTGCCGCTGGCGGGCACACCGGCCGCGGTCACCGCCGTCGTGCTGCTCGGCGACGCGGCGCACCGTGCCGTCCCGTCCGCCACCGTCCTGGCCACCGTGGCAGCGGTGTTGCTCGAACACCTCGGCCACGGTGTCCCGCAGCCGTACGTTCGGTGAACTTCCGACGGCGGGGTTGGCGAACGTCTACACGCGCGTAGTAGCTTCGCGAGGGCCCCTGATCCGGCCGGCCACCGACCCCCGAGCGAAGGTGCGCGATGTCGACCCTGACCTACCCGGAAGCGATAGGCGTCGGCCTGCTCCAGGGCGTGACGGAACTCTTCCCGGTCTCCAGCCTCGGCCACAGCATCCTGCTGCCCGCCCTGGTCGGCGGGAGGATCCAGCACGACCTCGACATGACCGCCGAGGGCTCCTCGTACCTCGCCGCCCTGGTCGCCCTGCACCTGGCCACCGCGCTCGCGCTGGTGGTCCACTTCCGCAAGGACTGGGTGCGGGTCTTCGAGGGGCTGGTCGGCTCGATCCGGCACCGCCGGGTGGAGACCCGCAACGAGAAGCTCGCCTGGCTGCTCGTCCTCTCCACCATCCCGGTCGGCGTGGCCGGCCTCGCGCTGGAGAAGGCGCTGCGCAACGCCCTCGGCAAGCCCGTCCCGGCCGCGGTCTTCCTCGCCCTCAACGGGCTCGTGCTGCTCGGCGCCGAGCGGCTCAAGCGCGGCGGCACCGGCCGCCGCCGGGCCGGGCACGCGGCGGCCGCCGACGAGCCGGGCGTGGACCCGGCGATCGCCTCCGACCGCCGGCTGACCAGGCTGGGCTACGGGCAGGGCGCCTGGATCGGCGCCGCGCAGATCCTCGCGCTGTTCCCGGGCATCAGCCGCTCCGGCGTCACCATGAGCGCCGGCATCCTGCGCGGACTGCACCACGAGGACGCCGCCCGGTTCTCCTTCCTGCTCGCCACCCCGGTCATCCTGGCCGCCTCGGTGCTGAAGGTGCCCGAGCTGTTCAAGCCGGAGAACTCCGGCGTGCTCGGCCCGGTCCTCGCGGGCAGCGTCGCCGCCTTCGCGGCCGGCTACGTCTCGGTGCGGTTCCTCACCAGGTACTTCGAGACCCGCAGCCTGACGCCGTTCGCGCTCTACTGCTTCGTGGCGGGCGTCGGCAGCGCGGTCTACCTGTCGCTCTGAACCCGGCTCCCGGCCCCGGCCAGGATCCGCGCGAGTTCGGCCGGACGGGAGAACATCGGCCAGTGCCCGGTGTCCAGCTCCACCAGCCGCCAGTGGCCCGCCGCGATCAGCTCGGCGGCCACCGGCGGCGGCTCCGGCCAGTCCAGCAGGCACTTCACGTACACCGTCGGGAGCGCGCTCAACGGGCCCGCCAGGACGGCGGGTTCGGTCAGCGACGGGCCCGGGTGCGGGGTCGCCCCGGCGGCCATCCGGTTGATCTGCTCGACCGTCAGCCCCTGCCCGGCGAACTCGGCCGGCGGCAGCGGCGGCCACCAGCCCCCGTGCGCGGCGAGGTCCGCCCGCAGCGCGGCCGGCTCCGGCATCTGGTCGGCGAAGGACTCCCCCGCCACCGGCACGTTGGCGTCCACCAGGACCAGCCCGGCCAGCCGGCCTCCGATCCGCTCGGCGGCCTGGCCCACCGGGATGCCCGAGTAGCTGTGCCCGACCAGCACCACGTCGCGCAGGTCCAGCCGCTCCACCTCGGCGACGACGTCCGCCACGTGCGCCTGCTGCCCGGCGGGCGTGTCGCGCCTCTCGGCGAGCCCGGAGAGCGTCAGCGGGTACGCCCCGTGCCCGGCCGCGCGCAGCTCCGCCACGACCCCGTCCCACGCCCAGGCCCCGAGCCAGGCCCCCGCCACCAGCACAAAGTTCGCCATGGGCGGCACGGTAGCGCGCGGGTACGACAGCGGCCCCGGACGCACCGGGAAACACCCCGTGGAGGAAGTGTGACGACCGCCCCGGACCGTCGGGTGACCCCGGCGGCGCCCGGCCCTCCCGGGCCGACGCCGCTACCCGGCGACGGCCCCGGACTCCGTGCTGCCGAGGCCTCAGGACGGCCGGGCGAGAATGGGGCCGTGAGCACCTCCCGGACCACCTCCTGGACCACCTTCGGCGGCGACCTGCACCTGGACCTCACCGAACGGCGGGCCGCCGGTACCGGACTGCGGGCCGCCCTGGAGGACGCGCTGCGCGAGGCCGTCCAGGACGGACGGCTCGCCCCCGGCACCCGGCTGCCGTCCTCCCGGGCGCTCGGCGAGGACCTCGGCATAGCCCGCAACACCGTCGTCGAGGCGTACGGACAGCTCACCGCGGAGGGCTGGCTCAGCTCCCGGCAGGGCTCCGGCACCACCGTCGCCCGGCAGGCGGTGCCCGAACCGGCCCCCGGCCGGCGGCCCGCCGCCCGGTCGGCACAGCAACGGCCCACCGCCCGCCACGACCTGATGTCCGGCCGGCCAGACCTCTCGCTCTTCCCCCGCACCGCCTGGCTCGCCGCCGCCCGCCGCGCCCTCGCCACCGCACCGCACGAGGCCCTCGACTACGGCAGCCCGCTCGGCCGGATCGAACTGCGGCAGGCGCTCACCCACTACCTGGCCCGTGTGCGCGGCGTGCGCACCGACCCCGACCACCTGCTCGTCTGCACCGGTGTCACCCAGGGCCTCGCCCTGCTCTGCGCCGCCCTGCGAGAGCGCGGCGCCCGCACGCTGGCCGTCGAGGAGTACGGGCTGCCGCCGCAGCACGCGACCGTCCTGGCCGCCGGACTCACCACCGCCCCGGTGCCGTTGGACCGGGACGGCGCCCTGGTCGACCGGCTCGACGCCCGGGCCGGCGCCGTCCTGCTCACCCCCGCCCACCAGTACCCCACCGGCGCGGCGCTGTCCGCCGACCGGCGGGCGGAGGCGGTGCGGTGGGCGCGGGAGCAGGACCGGTACGTCATCGAGGACGACTACGACGGCGAGTTCCGCTACGACCGGCAGCCGCTCGGCGCGATGCAGGCGCTGGACCCGGAGCGGGTGGTGTACGCCGGGACGACCGCCAAGAGCCTCGCGCCGGGCCTACGCATCGCCTGGCTGGCCCTGCCGGACGCGCTGGTCGAACCGGTCGCCCGGCTGAAGGCGCTGGCCGACACGATGTCCCCGGTGCTGGACCAGCTGACACTGGCGGAGCTGATCACCTCCGGCACGTACGACCGCCACGTGCGGCGCTGCCGGCTGCACTACCGGCGCCGACGCGACCACCTGGTCGCGGCGCTCGCCGAACACGCCCCGCACGTCCGGGTCACCGGCATCGCGGCCGGCCTGCACGCCGTCCTCCAGCTGCCGCCCGGCTCCACCCCCGAACCCGAGCTCCTCGCCCGCGCCCGGCAGGCCGGCCTCTCCCTCAACGGCCTCACCTGGCACCGCGCCACCCCGCCCGCCACCGAGGCCCCGCCCGCCCTGGTCATCGGCTACGGCACCCCGCCGGAGCACGCCTTCCCGGCGGCGGTCCAGGCCCTCTGCGAGCTGCTGCGCGGGGCGTAGGGGGAACGCCGCCGGGGTCTGCCGGGGGGCTGGTTCGGGAACGGCGGTCCGCCCGCCTCCCTCGGGGGTGGGGCGGGCGGACGTCGGGGGCTGAACTACTTGTTGCGGCTGCCGAGTTCGAACAGGAGGATGATGAAGCCGGCGAAGAGGTGGCCGCCGGCGGTGTAGATCAGCAGGCGGAGGTAGATCCGCTTGTTGGCCCACTTGCCGGCGTCCATGGTCTTCGGGCCGGCGGCGGTGTCGGGGGCGACGGTGGTGGTGGTGGCGGGATCGGCCATGGTGATCTCCTCCGGGGTGTTCTGACGGCGGGTCAGTGCAGGGCGGCGGGGCCGCCGCCGAGGCAGAGTTCGCCGCCGGGGCTCTGCAGCAGGGTGTGGACGAAGAGCAGTTCGACGCCGCTGTCCGACTCCGCGGCGATGCAGTGCGGGGTCAGCGAGTCGTAGTGGGCCGAGTCGCCCACCGCGAGGTGGTGGACGCGGTCCCCGAGGGTGACCCGGAGCGCGCCCCTGAGGACGTACAGCCACTCCTCGCCGGGGTGGACCCGGACCACCGCGTCCTGCACGCCCGGCGGGACGTGCACCCGCAGGGCCTGCATGGCGCGGCCGGGGGCGCCGGCCCGACGGTAGCCCCAGCCTCCGGCCCG
Source organism: Kitasatospora sp. NPDC032121 (assembly GCF_055580145.1). NCBI lineage: Bacteria > Bacillati > Actinomycetota > Actinomycetes > Kitasatosporales > Streptomycetaceae > Kitasatospora > Kitasatospora sp. NPDC032121. The sequence goes on from NZ_JBVILX010000002.1 coordinate 39,443, forward strand.
GCCGGGCTCGATGGCGCCGCCGCGGACGATCGGGTCGGGCTCCGCCAGCGTCTCGCCGAGCAGGCCGGAGACCGAGGTCCCGTACGCGCGGGCGAGGCCGAGGAGGACGGGCAGCGAGGGCTGCCGGCGGCCGGTCTCCAGCCGGGACAGATAGGCTGGGGAGAGTCCGACCCTCCCGGCGGCCACCTCCAGGGTGAGGCGGCTGCTGAGCCGGTGCTCACGAAGGCGGGCGGCGAGACCGGCGACCTCCTGGTCGTCGAGCTGTTCGCCCGTGGCGGCGGCACCGGTGGAGCTGCTGGTCATGTGTCCAGTGGACACCCGCCGTGCCGCAGGGGCAAGAATTTTGCCCTAGAGGCAAACCGTCCCGGAGCCCCCGGCGGCCCCGCCCTCACGGCCGCGGGATGTTCCGCAGGTTGCTCCGCGCCAGGTCGATCATGCGCCCGACGCCGCCCGAGAGCACCGTCCTGCTCGCCGCCAGCGCGAAGCCCTTCAGCTGGGCGGCGGTGATGTGCGGCGGGATGGACAGCGCGTTGGGGTCGGTGACCACGTCCACCAGCGCGGGGCCCGGCCGTTCCAGCGCCTCCGCCAGCACCTCCCGGACCCGGGCCGGCTCGGTGACCCGCTTGGCCTGGATGCCCATCGCCCGGGCGATCCCGGCGTAGTCCACGTCCCCGTTGTCGATCTCGGACTCCGGGTAGCCGGAGACCAGCATCTCCAGCTTGATCATGCCGAGCGCCCCGTTGTTGAAGACCACCGTCTTCACCGGCAGCCGGTGCTTGGCCACCGTGAGCAGCTCGCCGAGCAGCATGCCGATCCCGCCGTCGCCCGCCATCGCGACCACCTGCCGCCCTGGGCAGGCGAGCTGGGCGCCGATCGCGTGCGGGAGGGCGTTGGCCATCGAGCCGTGCAGGAAGGAGCCGATCACCCGGCGGCGGCCGTTGGGCTGGAGGTAGCGGGCGGCCCAGACGTTGTTCATGCCGGTGTCCACGGTGAACACGGCGTCCTCGGCGGCCACCTCGTCGAGGACCGAGGCGACGAACTCGGGGTGGATCGGCAGGTGCTTCTCGATGTCCCGGGTGTACGCCCCGATCACGCCCTCCAGCGCTCGGACGTGCTTGCGCAGCATCCCGTCCAGGAAGGCCCGGTCGGACTTGGCGTCCAGCAGCGGCAGCACGGCCCGCAGGGTGGCGGCCACGTCGCCGTGGACGGCCAGGTCGAGGGCGGTGCGGCGGCCGAGCCGGGTGGCGTCGTGGTCGACCTGGACGGTGTGCGCCTGCGGCAGGAAGGAGTCGTACGGGAAGTCGGTGCCGAGCAGCACCACCAGGTCGGCGGAGTGCAGCGCCTCGTGGCAGGCCCCGTAACCGAGCAGGCCGCTCATGCCGACGTCGTACGGGTTGTCGAACTGGATCCACTCCTTGCCGCGCAGGGAGTGGCCGATCGGCGCGTTCAGGGCCTGCGCGGCCGCCGTCACCTCGGCGTGCGCGTCGCGCACCCCGGCGCCGCAGAACAGCACCACCTTGCGGGCCGCGTTGAGCAGCCGGGCCAGTTCCTGCACCTGGGACCAGGGCGGCGCGGCGACGGCCTGCTCGGTGAGGAAGTGGCTGGTGCCGGTGGGCGCGGCGGCGGGGAGCGCCGCGACGTCCCCGGGGAAGGAGAGCACCGAGACGCCGTGCGAGCCGAGCGCGTGCTGGATGGCGACCCGCAGCAGGCGGGGCAGCTGGGCGGGGGTGGAGAGCATCTCGCACCAGGTGCTGCAGTCGGTGAACACCCGCTCGGGGTGGGTCTCCTGGAAGAAGCCGGTGCCGATCTGCCCGGACGGGATGTGCGAGGCGAGCGCCAGCACGGGCAGGCCGCTGCGCTGGGCGTCGTAGAGGCCCTGGACGAGGTGGGTGTTGCCGGGGCCGCAGGAGCCGGCGCAGACCGCGAGCCGGCCGGAGAGCTCGGCCTCGGCGGCGGCCGCGAAGGCGCCGGCCTCCTCGTTGCGCACGTGCACCCAGCCGATGCCGTCGGCCCGGCGGATCGCGTCCACCACGGGGTTGAGGCTGTCGCCGACGACCCCGTAGACCCGCTCCACCCCGGCCTGCCGGAGCACCTCCACCATCTGTTCGGCCACGCTGGGCACGGCTGCACTCCTTCGGTCGCCACGGGACACCTGCACCCTCCGCCGGGGAGGTCGGGGGCGCAGCCGGGGCGGGCCGAAGGAGTGACCGGGGTGGAGGGAACGGCCGGGGCGCGGGCTACTCGGCCGCCAGGTGGTCCTGCTGGCCGAGCTTGCCCGCCGCGAGGCCGGCCTGGGGCTGGCGGCGGGCGGGTTCCCGGCCCGGGGGCTGGGCGACCCGCTCCTGGGAGGGAGGGACGGTGGTCGGCACGGTGACCGGGGCGCCGGTCTTGACCTGCACCGCCTCGCCGTCGTGCCACAGGTGGAGGACCTCGCCGCGGCGCAGGGTGTACGTCGTCCGCTCGTGGGTGATCTCGATGCCGAGCAGGTGGCCGCGCACCAACAGCGAGAAGCTCAGCCGCATCAGCCCGGAGGGCAGCCGGGGCCGGAACGAGAGCGTCTCGCTGTGGTCGCGCAGTCCGCCGAAGCCGGCCACCAGGGCGATGCAGGCCCCGGCGAGCGAGGCCATGTGCAGGCCGTCGCGGGTGTTGCCGCCGAGGTCGTGCAGGTCCATCAGGGCGGCTTCGGCGGTGTAGTCGTAGGCGAGGTCGAGCTGGCCGACCTCGGCGGCGATGACCGCCTGGGTGCAGGCGGAGAGCGAGGAGTCCCGGACGGTCAGGCGCTCGTAGTAGGCGAAGTTGCGGGCCTTCTGCTCGTCGGTGAAGGCGTCGCCGCGGACCTGCATGGCGAGCACCAGGTCGGCCTGCTTGACCACCTGCTTGCGGTACAGGTCGAAGTACGGGTAGTGCAGCAGCAGCGGGTAGTTCTCCGGCGGGGTGTGCTCGAAGTCCCAGACCTGGTGGTGGGTGAAGCCGTCGGCCTGCGGGTGGACGCCGAGGTCCTCGTCGTACGGGATGTACATCGCGGCGGCCGCGTCGCGCCAGGCGGCGGTCTCCTCGGTGTCCACGCCGAGCAGGGCCGCCTCGTGCGGGTGGCGGACGGCGGCCTCGGCGGCGGCGCGCAGGTTGCTCTGCGCCATCAGGTTGGTGAAGACGTTGTTGTCCGCGACGGCGCTGTACTCGTCGGGGCCGGTGACGCCCTCGATGCGGAACCTCCCGGCCACGTCGTGGTGACCGAGCGAGCGCCACATCCGGGCGGTCTCGACGAGCAGTTCGAGCCCGTACTCGCGCTCGAACTCCGCGTCCCCGGTGGCCCGGACGTAGCGGGCGACGGCGGCGGCGATGTCGGCGCCGATGTGGAAGGCCGCGGTGCCGGCCGGCCAGTACCCGGAGCACTCCTCGCCGCGGATCGTCCGCCACGGGAACACCGCGCCGGACAGACCGAGTTGGATCGCCCGCTCACGGGCCAGCGGCAGGGTGCTGTGACGCCAGCGCAGGGCCTGGTTGACGGCGGTGGGCAGGCAGTAGGTGAGCACCGGCAGGACGAAGGTCTCGGTGTCCCAGAAGCTGTGCCCGTCGTAGCCGGGGCCGGTCAGCCCCTTGGCCGGGATGGCCCGCTCCTCGCTGCGGGCGCCGGCCTGCAGGACGTGGAAGACGGCGAACCGGACGGCCTGCTGGAGTTCGACGTCGCCCTCGATCTCGATGTCGCTGGTCTCCCAGAACTCCTTGAGGAACTCGGCCTGTTCGGCGACCAGCCCGTCCCAGCCGGTGTACCGGGCGGCGGTCAGGGCCGCCTCCACCTGGTCCCGGAGGGCGGGCAGCGAGCGGGTGCCGGACCACCCGTAGGAGACGAACTTGGCCAGCCGCAGCCGCTGCCCGGGCTCGAGCACGGTGGTGACGCTGATCCGGCAGTGGTCGGCCTCGGCCTCGGCGACGGTGTCGGACTTCTCCGGGCCCTCGATGACGTGGTCCATCCCGGCCGCGACCCGGATGCCGCTGTAGCGGGTGCGGTGCACCAGGACGGCCTTGGTGGCGCTGGCGTGGTGCGCCTCGGGCTGCAGCGGCGCCTCCAGCACGGCGGCGGCCCGGGGGTCCCCCTCGGGGCCGCCGGGCAGCTGCTCGTTGGCGACCAGCTCGGACTGGAGCACGATCCGCACCGGGCCGTCCACCGCCTCGACGCTGTACTCGACGGCGGCGATGGCCCGCTGGGTGAGCGAGACCAGCCGGGAGGAGCGCACCCTGATCGTCCGCCCGGCCGGGGAGGTCCACTCGGCCTCGCGGTGCAGCAGGCCCTCCCGGAAGTCCAACCAGCGTTTGTGGCTGACCAGTTCGCCGTAGCGCAGGTCGAAGGGCTCGTCGTCCACCAGCAGCCGGATGATCTTGCCGTTGGTCACGTTGATGACGCTCTGGCTGGACTCCGGGTAGCCGTAGCCGCCCTCGCCGTACGGCAGCGGGCGCAGTTCGAAGACACCGTTGAGGTAAGTGCCGGGCAGGCCGTGCGGCTCGCCCTCGTCCAGGTTGGCGCGCAGGCCGATGTGCCCGTTGGAGAGCGCGAAGACGGACTCGGCGCGGGCCATCGAGGCCAGGTCCAGGCCCTGTTCGGTGATCTGCCACGGATCGATCGTGAAGTTGGCCTCCGGGCTCACGACTCACCACCCAGGAGTTCGGAGAGGTCCTGGACGACCACGGTGGCGCCGTCCCGGCGCAGTTCGGCGGCCTGGCCGGTGCGGTCCACCCCGACCACCGCGCCGAAGCCGCCGGCCCGGCCGGAGGCGACCCCGGCGAGCGCGTCCTCGAAGACCGCGGCGTGGGCGGGTTCGACGCCGAGAGCGCGGGCGGCGTACAGGTAGGTGTCGGGGGCGGGCTTGCCGGGCAGGCCCTCGGCCTTGGCGACGTTGCCGTCGACGATCACCTCGAACAGCTCCTCGATGCCGGCCGCCCGCAGCACGTCGCGGCAGTTGGCGCTGGAGGAGACCACGGCGCTGGGCAGCCCGGCCGCGCGCAGCCGGTGCACGTAGTCGACCGAGCCCTGGTACGGCCGGACGCCCCGCTCCCTGATCAGCCGCAGCACGGTGTCGTTCTTGGCCCGACTGATCCCTTGCACGGTACGGGAGTTGGGAGGGTCCTCCGGGGTGCCCTCGGGCAGTTCGATCCCCCGGCTGAGCAGGAACGCGCGGGTGCCGTCCAGGCGTGGGCGGCCGTCCACGTAGGTGTCGTAGTCGGTGACGGCGTCGAAGGGGACGAACTGCCCGCCGCTGCGGGCGGCTTCGGCGCGCAGGAAGGCGTCGAAGGTGTCCTTCCAGGCCGCGGCGTGCACCTTCGCGGTCTGGGTGAGCACCCCGTCGAGGTCGAAGAGGAAAGCGCGGATGTCGTCCGGTAGCCCCAGCATGGGTGCAGTCTTACCCGGGAAAGCGGGGGAAGCCGCCCATTTCCCGGCGGCGCGTCGCGGGAAGGGCGGCTTCCGGCCGCGGGCCCGTCGGTCGGCGGGCCCGGGTCGATCGACCGGCCGGGGCGGGGCGGCCACGGCGGCCGTTACGGGGAGTCGGGCATCTGGGCTTCGGGCGCCTCGATGACCGCGAAGGCCGCGCCCTGCGGGTCCTGGACCACCGCCATCCGCCCGGACTGCATGTCGAAGGCCGGCTGGATCACCGAGCCGCCGGCCTTGACCAGGGCGTCCACCGTGGAGTCGGTGCTGTCCACCGAGAAGTAGGTCATCCAGTGCGAGGGCGTGCCGGGCGCCAGGTAGTCGGGGATCCCCTGCATGCCGCCCACCGTGCGGTCGCCGACGTTGAGCGAGAAGCAGCCCTCCATGCCCTGGATGGTGGCCGGGCGCAGCCCGAGGGCCGGCTGGTAGAAGCGGCCGGCCGCGCCGGTGTCGGAGGTGTTGAGCTCGTTCCAGACCAGCGCGCCGGGCTCGTTGACCACGCCCGCGCCGATGAAGTCCATCGCCTGCCAGACGCCGAACACCGCGCCGGTCGGGTCGGCGGCGACCAGCATCCGGCCGATCGTGCCGACGTCCATCGGGTCGTAGAGGATCGTGCCGCCCGCCTCGGCGATGGACGTCCTGGCCGCGTCGGCGTCGTCCGAGGCGAGGTAGGTGGTCCAGGCGACGGGCGGCACCGGCTGCCCCTCGGGCGCCATCTGCGCCATGATCCCGGCGACCGGCCGGCCGTTGAGCGTGCACACGGCGTAGCCGCCGAACTCGGCCGGGCCGACCTCGCCCTGCCAGCCGAACAGGTCGCGGTAGAAGTCGAGCGCGGCCTGCTGGTCGCTCGCCATCAGGTCGACCCAGCACGGGGTGCCGGGCGTGTACGGATCGGTGACTACGGGCATTGCTGGGCCTCCCGGAGGCGGTGGTGGCCGGCTGTGGTGGTCGGGGCGGTCGGGGTGGCCTGAGCCGTCCGGCCGTCTGGGCTGTCGGGGTGGTCGGGCCGTCCGTCCCGACCGGGCCGGACGGGAGTGCGGCCCGGCCGGGAGGACGGCGGTACACCGCCACCTTCGGCCCGCCGCCGCGATCCCGCCACCGGACGGCGCCCTGGCGGGCGACCGGCGGCCGGTCCGTCACGGGGCGTCCGCGGGGTGTTCACGGGGCGTCGTGGCGGTGCGCGGTGACGAAGTAGGGCTGCACCTTGCCGCTCTGCGCGTAGTCCTTGAGCCGGACCAGCAGTTCGGCCCAGGTGCCGGCCACCGCCGGGACGCCGTCCTCGCTCCCCGGCTGCCAGCCGCCGTGCCGGAACAGCAGCCGGGTGCGCTCGGGGGCGGCGGGCTGCCCCTCGGGCGCGGCGGGCTGGTCGGGCGCCGCGGGCTGGTCGGCCAGCTCCCAGCTGATCCAGGTGCCGGCCCAGTGCGGCGGGAAGGAGCCTGCGTTGGTCCACACCACCCGGTCCCGGTCGGCGCGCTCCACCCGCAGCCGGAACGGCTCGGGGACGTCGGGGAAGTCGAACAGCAGGACGTCGCCGTCCCGGTCCGCCGCGGTGGTCCACCAGGCGGTCAGCCCGTCGTGCGTGGTGAGCGCGGCGAGCACCACGTCCCGGGGCGCGGCGATGTCGAGCTGGAGGGCGATCTCGGGCATGGGGTCCGCCTTTCGCCGTGACCGCTGGGTCCCCGCCCTGGGGCCCACCATGGCACGACCCCCGGGCCCGCGCGCCCCGGAGGGCGCCGGCCCGGGGGTCGTCCCCGTGGTCGCGTGTTCCGGCCGGGCCGGTCAGCCGCCGCTGCCGTACGTGGTGTTGGCGCAGATGTCGTCGTCCGCCGAGCGGGCGTCGTTGGTGACGGTGGTGGGCAGCGGCTGCGGGGGCGCCTGGACGCCGGGGGCCGCGGGCTGTGCGGCGCCGCCGGCGGGTGCGGCGGGTGCGGCGGCCGCCATCCCCGCGGCGGCCGCGAAGTCCTGGCCGACGATCACCGAGATGCCCCGTGCGCTGCTGGGCTCCAGACCGGCGCCCGGGAACAGCTCGGCGACCTTCTCGGCGTTGGCCTTCTGCCCGGAGCCGTACTCGATCGTGGTGGTCTTGTACTTGGTGCTCGCCGCCTGGCCCGCGGTACTGGCGGCGAACTTGGCGCCCTTCAGCTGCTCGGTCGCCTTGCCGGCCAGGCCGTTGAAGAGCGTGCCGTTGTAGACCGCGACCCGGATCGCCGAGTTGCCGGCGTCCCCGGCCGGGGCGGCCGGGGTGGTGGCCGGCGCGGGCTGCTGCGGGGCCGGGCTGGTGCCGCCGGTCGGGGCCGCGTCCGGCTGCTGGCCGGTGGCGTTCTGGCCGTCGATGGTCTGGTCGGCCTTGAGGGTGTCCCAGAGCTTGTTGGTGTCCGGCTGGACCAGGTCGATGTCGGCGTCCTGGGTGCGGAAACGCCAGGGCGTCGTCACGAACTTGAGGTCGTGCATGTCGATGTTCTTCAGCGACAGGCCGAAGGAGAGCAGTTTGTCGGCCGAGTCCAGGCCCGGGTCGACGACCAGCGACTTGGTGGCGGCGTCGGCCAGCGGCAGGAGGGTGGTGGGGTTCATCCCCTCCTTCTTGATCTTGGTGGCGAGCGAGCCGAGGAACGCCTGCTGGCGCTTCATCCGGCCGATGTCCGAACCGTCGCCGATGCCGTGTCGCAGCCGGACGTAGTCGAGCGCCTTCTGCCCCTCCACGGTCTGCTTGCCCTGCGGGAGGACGAGGTCGCCCCGCTTCTTCAGGTTGGGGTTGATGTCCCCCTCGTAGATCGCCTTCGGCAGGCAGATGTCCACGCCGTTCACGGCCTGGGTCATCGAGGAGAAGCCGTTGAAGTCGACCACCAGGGTGTGGTCGACCCGGATGCCGGTCAGCTTCTCCACCGTGTTCTGCGCGCAGGCCGGGTTGCCGTCGTCGGTGCCACCGGTGGCGAAGGCCTCGTTGAAGCGGGCGTTGGCCCTCTCCTTGGTCCACTTGCCGTTGGGGAGCTTGCAGGACGGGAGCGTGACCAGGGCGTTGCGGGGTATGGAAATGCCCACGGCGTGCTTGTGGTCGGCGTAGACGTGCAGCAGGATCGTGGTGTCGGAGCGGGCGCCGCCGTCCTCGCCGCCGCCGAGGTCGGCGTTGTTCTTGCCGCGGCTGTCGGAGCCGATCAGCAGCACGTTGACCGGCTTGTTGCCGTCCGCGTCGGCCTGCGCCTCCGGCGGGCGGTTGCGGGCTATCGCGTCGGCGTCGAAGGACTTGATGTTGGCGTTCAGCTTGAAGTAGATCGCGCCGCCGACACCGGCGATGACCACCAGCACGCCCGCCGTCGACCAGGCGACGATCTTCTTCACGTTCTTCTTGGGCTTGGCGCTCTTGCGCGCCGCGGCCCGGCCCCCGCCCGCGGCCGCCGGAGCACCACCCTTGCCCTGGGCGGCACGGCGGGCTTCCGCCCGGCCGCCGCCGCGCGGTCCGGGTACGGAGCCCGTGGCGTCTTCCGTCTTGGGCACGTCACCACCCCGAGCCGGGCTCTCGCCCCTCCGACCTGACATGCGCGTACCTTTCACCGACGGAAGCGACGCCCCTGACGATCCGGCGCACCGCACACAGAGAGACGGCCCGAACCGTTCCCAGGTTGCACATACGACCGTCACCACTAACCGACGATCGTGGCTTCCGATCATATTTAGGCCCGACGCGATCACCGACGCTCGCCCCTCGAACAACCCCACCAATCGGTAGGCAACATCCTTACAGAACGGCCGAAACCGCCCTATTCCGACGTGACCCATGCCACTCCACCGGACTCCCCCGGCGCCGGGCCGACGCCGAAATCCGGCCACGGGCACGCCCCGTGGGCGTCGTGGCGGCGGCACCCCCCGCGGACCCCGTCCCTTCCGCGGCGGCACCGGAGCGGCCCGCGGCCCACCGGGATCCGCAAGGTCGCGGCGGGGCAAGGGAGTTGGGCGCGGTCCGCAGGCGGAGAGAACCGCGCCGGAGAACGGAGGAGGCCGGATCGGGGATCGCCCGATCCGGCCTCGCGCGTGGTGGGCCACCAGGGGCTCGAACCCTGAACCTACGGATTAAAAGTCCGCAGCTCTGCCAATTGAGCTAGTGGCCCGCGGCCCCTGCGCGCCCGGAGTTCCGGGCGGGAGGACCACGGCGATCCTACCCGGTGGGGCCCAGGGCTCCGCCAGTGGATTGCCCGGGCGTGCCGGGGTTGTGGACCGGTTCCCGGGGCGGGGCGTAGTGGGCGGCGCGGACCCGGCGGAGCCAGGACTCGGCGGGACGCGGGTCGGGCGCGGCGGGCAGCACGCCGGGGCGGGCGAGGCGATCGGCGGCCCCGGCGAGCAGACCCTCGGCGAGGGTGGGGCGGTCGGCGATGCGTTCGCCGAGTTCGCGGACGCGTTCGGGGTCGGGCAGCCGGATCAGGTTGCGGCCGGTCTCGTGCAGGCGGACGGCCTGCTCGACCAGCCGGACCAGGTGCCGGGCGTGCTTGGCGGCCCGGCGGCGGGTGGCCGGGTCGGTGGTGTCGCGGCTCAGCAGTTTGCGGAACTGCTGGTCGGCGTAGCCGAGGTAGGCCTTCCGTACGGCGGGCGCGCTGAGGAACGACGCACGCAGGCCGACCAGTTCGTCGCCGAGCGGGGTGCGGACCTCGTACAGCTCCTGCGGCAGCCAGACCAGTTCGGAGGCGGTCGGGTTGCAGCTCAGCGCCAGCCGGCACCACTTGGCGGCCTCGTGCAGGGTGAGGTCGGGCGCGGTGCCGACATGGGACTCGGCGGGGCGCGCCAGGCCGTGCAACTCCTCGGTGGGGGTGGCGAACAGGCCCAGCCGGTCGATGTCGGAGCCGGCGTGGGCGAAGCCGTACGCGGTGGAACCGACGATGCCGGAGAGCAGCACCGTGCCGGGGACAGCGGGGGCGGCGGGGAAGGCGGGGGCAGTGGGCATCGGCGGGCTCCTCTCGGACGGACGGGCGGGCACCGCATCCTCGTTCCGGCATCCTCGCCGCAGCGGGCCGCGCCCGGGAAACGAATTCCCGTCCGGGGCCGGTCCGGCCGCCGATACTGGGCCCATGAAGCACGACCCGCCCACCGAAGGCCCCCCGGAAGCCGCCGAAACCGCCAAGCTGCGCGCCTGGTGGTCGCACCGGCAGTGGCTGGACCGCCCGCACACCGGCGCCGGTGTCGCCGAGGTGCTGGCCGCCACCGGGTGGGCCCGCTCGGTGGGCGGCGCGGCCCCGTACCTGGGCCTGTTCGCCCGGGCCGGGCTCGGGCGGGCGGCGGTGGACGCGGCGGTGGCCCGGCTGGAGGTGCACGAGCTGCCGTCCGCACGCGGCTGCACCTACGTGCTGCCGGCCGCCGACTTCGCGCTCGGACTGGCCGCCGGGGCGGCCGCGCCGGCGGGCGAACTGGCGGCGGCGGAGAAGCACCTGGGGATCGGCAGGGACGAGGTGGAGAAGCTCTGCCTGGCCGTCGAGCGGGTGCTGTCCGAGCACCGGCCGCTGGCCCCCGCGGCGATCCGGGAGGCGGTCGGCGACGCCGTCCGACCGCTCGGCGAGGCGGGGCGCAGGCGCGGCCTCACCAGCACCCTGCCGCTCGCCCTCGGGCTGATGCAGTCCCGCGGGCGGATCCGCCGGGTGCCCGTCAACGGCCGTCTGGACCAGCAGCGTTACGGCTACGTCGGCTGGGACCAGCCGGTCGCCGGAGACGCCGTCGACCTCGCCCACCGCTACTTCTCCTGGGCCGGCCCGGCCACCCTGCGGCACTTCCGCTGGTTCTCCGGCTTCACCGCCGCCACCGCCCGCCGGGCCGTCGCCGAGGCCGGCCTGGTACCGCTCGGGCCCGGCTCGGAACTCCTGCTGCCGCCCGGACTCGCCGAGGAGTTCGCCGGGTTCGAGGTGCCGGACGAGCCGCACTACACCCTGCTCGCCGGCATCGACGGCATCCACCTGCTGCACCGCGACCTGCCCCGGCTGCTCGACCCCGCCGACGCCGCCCGCCCGCTGCCCGCCGGCCGGGCCGGGCGGGTCTTCGGCACCGAGGCGGACCCGCAGACCCACGTGGTGCTCGACCGCGGCCGGATCGTCGGCCTCTGGGAGTACGACACCGAGCGCTCCGAGCTGGTCCTGCTGCCCTTCGTCCCGCTCGACGACGCCCTGCGGGAGGCGGTCGCCCGCACCGAGGCCTTCGTCCGGGACGACCTGGGCGACGCCCGCGGCTTCAGCCTCGACTCGCCGAAGAGCCGGGCCCCGAAGATCGCGGCCCTGCGGGAGGCGGCCGCGCGGGCCCCCGGCGCCGGGGGCCCGGCCGCGGGTGTCCAGGGTCCGACCGCGAGTGTCCGGCGTCCGACCGCGGATGTCCGGGACCCGGCCGCCGGGTAGCGTACGGGCCATGCCGACCACCCCGACCGACGAGGTCCTGATCATCACCGGCGCGAGCCGCGGCATCGGTGCCGCCACCGCCCTGCTGGCCGCCCGCCGCGGCTACCGGGTCTGCGTCAACTACCGTACGGACGAGGCCTCGGCGGCCGCCGTCGTGGACGCGATCCGGGCCGAGGGCGGCACCGCCCTCGCGGTCCGCGCCGACGTCTCCCGCACCGCCGGGGTGGAGCGGCTGTTCACCACCGTCGACGACGAACTCGGCCCGCTCACCGGGCTGGTGAACAACGCCGGCACGCTGGAGAAGCAGTGCCGGCTGGAGGAGATCGACGAGGACCGGCTGAACCGGATCTGGGCCGCCGACATCACCGGCCCGTTCCTGTGCGCGGCGCAGGCCGTCCGCCGGATGTCCACCCGGTACGGCGGGCGCGGCGGCGCCATCGTCAACGTCGGCTCGGCCGCCTCCCGGATCGGCTCGCCGAACGAGTACGTCGACTACGCGGCCGCCAAGGGCGCGGTGGACTCGATGACCCGCGGCCTGGCCCTGGAGGTCGCCGCCGAGGGCATCCGGGTCAACGCGGTACGGCCGGGGCTGATCCACACCGGCATCCACGCGCTCGGCGGCGAGCCCGGCCGGGTCGACCGGGTCGCGCCGAACCTGCCGATGCGCCGCGGCGGGCAGCCGGAGGAGGTCGCCGAGGCGATCCTCTTCCTGCTCTCCCCGGCGGCCTCGTACACCACGGGGGCGTTCCTGGAGGTCTCGGGCGGGCGCTGAGCAGCCCGCACCGCCCCGGCCGGGAGCGGTTTCGGCCGACGTCGTCCCGCCACCGGACGGCCGCTCCGGTTTCCTTCCGCCGGTACGCCCCCGCCCGTACGGTGGTGGCCATGACCGACGCCTTCATCGACATCCCCGGGGTGCGCAACTTCCGTGACGCGGGCGGGATCGGCGCTCTCCGCCGGGGCGTGCTGTACCGCTCCGGGTCCTTCCACACCCTCACCGAGGAGGGCGCCCGGCGGCTCGAAGCCCTCGGCCTGCGGACGGTGTTCGACCTGCGCAGCGCGTACGAGCTGGAGGCCTGGCCGGACCAGCGGCACGGCCTCGACCACGGCACCGTCAACCTGCCGACCCTGCCCCCGCACCCCAGGAACGGCGACCGGCCCTGGCCCGAGGACCAGGCCGCCCTCTACCCGTTCATGGCCGAGACGGCCGGCCCCTCGATCGCCGCCGTCGTGCGCCGCCTGGCCACGCCGGACACGCTGGCCGCCGTCGTCCACTGCGCCGTCGGCAAGGACCGCACCGGGCTCACCATCGCCGTCCTCCAGTCCCTGCTGGGAGCCTCCGAGGCCGATATCACCGCCGACTTCCTGCTCTCCAACATCGGCCTCGGCCTCGACAAGGGCCCCATCCCGTACTTCGACGAGACCGGCACCGAGCGCCTCTCCCGCCCGGTCGACGCCGAACTCCTGGCCTCCTCCCTGGCCTGGATCCACGACCACCACGGCACCGTCCCCGACTACCTCCGCCACCACGGCACGACGGACGCCGAACTCGACGCCGTCCGCGCCCACCTGTCGGACTGACCGGAACTCAGCCCGCCCGGCGCTCGAAGCGCCACCACTGGGTCGGGGCGTCGACGTCCTCGTGCTGGTGGACGTCGGCGTCCGGGGCGTCGCCCGCCGTCAGGGGCTTGCCACTGATGAAGCTGCTGACCGTGTAGGTGCCGGGGGCGTCGACGTGGGCCTCCAGCAGCCACTCCTGGGCGCCGAAGGCGTTCGCCCACCACTGCTGGATCCGGACGCCGTCCTGCGTCGAGGCTCCGGTGACGTCCAGGCGCTTGCCGCTGTGGACGTTCTCGATGTGGAACAGCGCGCCGCCCGGGTGGACGGCGGTGAGGCGCCAGAGCTGGGCGTCGCCGCCGTCGTCCGCGCCGAGGACGATCCGGGCACCGCCGCGCCGGGAGGCGCCCGCGACCTGCAGCAGCAGGCCGCTGCCGACGTTGCGGACGAGGTAGTTGCCGTCGGTGATCTCGGAATCCGTCACGCTCGCAGTCTGCCACCGGGCACCGACAGGCCCCGTACGGCCGGGGAAGCGGAGGAGTTTCCACCGGACCGGCTGCGCCCCCTATGCTGCGGCGAATGTCCACCGAGCAGATACCGTCGCACCGTCAACAGCCCACCTTCGCCGAAGCCGTGGCCGCCCTGGAGGCCGTGGTCGCGGCCGGGGACGACGAGCAGTTCGGGCCCGCCCTCGGGCTGGTCGGCGGGCTGTTCGGCGCGGCCGACCCGGCGGAGCGGGTGGCGGCCGGCCCCCGGCTGGCCGCGCTGCTGCCGGACGCCCCGCCGTTCCCCCGCGCGCACCTGGCGATGGTGGTGGGCGCCTGCGTCGAGCACGGCGCCGACCCGCTCGCCTGCTCCGGCCCGGTCCTGGCCGGCCTGCGCGGGGCGCTGACCGGCGCCCAGCTGCTGGTGCGGCGGTGGGTCTCCACCGGCGGCGGCCCGCTGCCCGACGCGGAGCAGGACGATCCGGCCGAGGCGCACGAGCGGATCGCCGACCCGGCGCACCTGGACGAGTGGCACGCGCACCTGGCCGTGGTCGCCTGGTGGACGCTGCACCTGTGGCAGCAGGCGGCCTGGGCGGTGTACGCGCACGCGGAGGTCCGGGCCGAGGCCCGCGCCTCGGGCGTGACCGAGGTGCTCCTGGAGCTGTTCGACCGTTACCAGGGCGAGCAACACGACTTCAAGGGCCTGGTCCACCTGGCACTGATGCTGGACGACGAGCCGCTGCTGGTCCTCGACCGCCCCACCGGCACCGGCTACCTGCTGCGGATGAGCGGCCTGAGCGACACCTTCCAGCTGCACACCCTGCTCGCCGACGTCCTGATCGGCGGCGGCCACCTGCCCGGCGCCCCGCAGGACCGGGAGGTGGTGGCGCTGGCCCGGACGGCGTTCCTGGACGGCCGCCGGGTGATCGCCACCGGCGCCTTCAACCTGGTCGCGCCGGACGGCTCCTGGATCTGGAACGAGGGGACGCCGAGCGACGTCCCGGTGGTGGACGGCGTGCGCACCCTGGTGCTGGAGCCGCTGCCGTACGAGCGGAGCTGGTCGGCCGGGCGGTTCATCCAGGAGGTCCCGGGCGACCTGCGGCTGGAGCGGGTGCTCGACCCGGCGGAGGCCGCCCGCCGGCTGGCCGCCACGGTGCCGGGGCAGACGCCCGCCGAGGCGTTCCGGTAGGAGGCCCCGACGGCCCCGCGGGTCCACCGGGTTATGGTCGGAAACCGACACAGCCCCTACGAGTGGAGTCGACGATGGCGAAGGTCCCGAACGTTCTCGCGGCGGCCGCGCCCGCCGCGCTGACCGCGGCGAGCGGTCTGGTCGGCGGTTACGGCGTCGCCCGCTGGAGCGGCCGGCGCGAACTGGGCGGCGCGGTGCTGGCGGTGGCCGGTGCCGGGGCGGCCGCGCAGTGGCGCCGCAGCTCGGGCACGGGCACCGCGGCGGCGCTGACCGGCCTGTACGTGGCCGCCTTCGGCGGGTCGCACCCGCTGGCCAAGCGGATCGGCGCCTGGCCGTCCGTCTTCGCCGTGACCGGCGTGGTCGCGGCGGCCTCCACGGCCGCGACGGCGCTCTCGGCCCGCCGGAAGTAGCCCGCCGGTAGCGACCTTCCGGAAGCAGCCGGCCGGAAGCAGCCGGCCGCCACCGGAAGCAGGCCGCCGCCGGGGGCCGCCGGCCCGGGCCCGCGGGCGCGGGCCGGCTACCGGACCGCCGCACCGAACCGGGCCTCGAAGGCGGACCGGTTCGCGGAGACCGGCGAGCGGTCCCAGACCGCGAACACCACCCGCTCGAAGGCCGCCCCGTACCGGGCCAGCGCCCCCTCGAAGGCCTCGGCGACCTGCGCCGGGTCGTTGCGGAACACCCCGCAGCCCCAGGCGCCGAGCACCAGCGTGCGCACCTCGTGCCGGGCGGCCGCCGCGAGCACCCGCACGGCCCGCTCGGCGAGCACGTCCCGGACGTCCGCACCCGGCGAACGCCGTTCCAGCTGACCGGCGTTGGGCGCGGGCGAGGTCAGGAAGGTGACCGGGTACGGCTGTGCCAGCAGCTCGCCGTGCCCGTCCCGGATCACCGGCACCGCCGGCGAGACGATCACCCGGTGGCTGTACCGGAGGTCGGTCGAGGCCCGGTGCGCCTCGTAGTAGTCCGGCGCCTCCAGCAGGCAGCTGTACAGCAGCGCGCTGCGGCACAGGTCCTCCTCCTGGGCGCGGGCGCCGCGCAGGTAGCCGCCGCCGGGGTTGCGCGCGGAGGCGAAGTTCAGCACCCCGACCGGCCCCGCCCCGGCCGCGACCAGCCGGCGGGCGGCCTGGATGCTCCCCTCGGCCGTCACCTCGATCCGCCCGGCCGCGGGCCCGGGACCGGCCTCCCCCGCGGCCAGCAGCGCCGCCAGCCCCTCGGGCGCGTACGACACCGTACCGGCCTTCGCCGCCGCCAACTCCTCCCCCACCTGCACGAGTTCGCCCCCGGTCGTCCGGTAGCTCCCCCGCTCGGCGATCCCCTCGTTCACCCGTGCCACTTCGTGCAGTCTGCTGCTCATGGCCGCGACGCTACGGGACCGCCGCGCCCGCGCGCCACAGGTTATTCTCACCCCCAGAACAACGCCTCGGGGCGCCCCGGGGAAACGCGAAGGGCCCGCTCCGGGGTACGGAGCGGGCCCTTCGTGCGTTTCAGCCGGGTCGGCGGTCGACTACCGCCGGTGCGGCGTCAGTTCTTCCAGCGCGGCTTGCGGTCGTCGCGGTCGAAGCCGCCCGAACGGCGGTCGTCGCGGTCACGGCCGGCGCCGAAGCCGCCACGGTCACGGTTGAAGCCACCGCGGTCGGACTGCGGACGGCCGCCGGAGCGGTGGTCGTCGCGGCGCGAGAACGGACGGCTGCTGCCGCCGCGCTCGTCGCGGTCCCGGCCGAAGGCCGGGCGGTCGCCGAAGGAGCGGGCCGGACGGTCGCCGAAGGAACGGCCGCCGCGGTCGTCGCGGTCACGGCCGCCACCGAAGCCACCGCGGTCGCGGTCGAAGCCGCCCGAGCGACGGTCGTCGCGGTCACGGCCGGCGCCGAAGCCGCCACGGTCACGGTTGAAGCCACCGCGGTCGCGGTCGAAACCACCCGAACGGCGGTCGTCGCGGTCACGGCCGGCGCCGAAGCCGCCACGGTCACGGTTGAAGCCACCGCGGTCGCGGTCGAAACCACCGGAACGGCGGTCGTCACGGTCGCGGTCGCGGCCGCCACCGAAGCCACCGGAACGGCGGTCGTCGCGGTCACGGTCGCGGTCCCGGCCGAAGCCGCCCGAACGGCGGTCGTCCCGGTCACGGTCACGGTCACGGTCGCGGTCACGACCGAAGGCCGGGCGCTCGCTGCGCGCCTCGCGGTACGACGGGGCGCGGTCCTCGGCCTGCGGCGCGGCGGCCTCGGCGGCGGCCGGAGCGGCCTCGGTCCGCTCACCGGACTCGGCCTCGGCCTCGGCGGCCGGCTCCTCGTCCTCGATGCCCAGCTCGGCCCGCTCGCGCGCCGCACGGGCGGCCAGACGGTCGGCCTCCTCGCGCAGCTCGGTGGCGCGGCGCTGCGCGCGCTCCAGCTGGCGGGTCATGTCGGCGAGCTCGCGCTCGGCGGCACCGGCGATGTTGGCGGCGCTCTCGGCCTGGACCTCGGTCAGCGAGCGGGCGCCGGTGATCTTGGCGACCTCCGCGTCGAAGGCGTGGTCCAGGATGTGGCGCGAGGCGTCGACGCCCGCGTCCTCCATCAGACGGAAGACGCCGCGGCGCTGGTGCGGCAGCACCAGGGTGACGACGGCGCCGGAGCGGCCGGCCCGGGCGGTGCGGCCGGAGCGGTGCAGGTAGTCCTTGTGGTCGCCGGCCGGGTCCACGTTCAGGACCAGGTCGATGCCGTCGACGTGGATGCCGCGGGCGGCGACGTCGGTGGCGACGACGACGTTGGTGTAGCCGTCCTTGAAGTCGCCGAGGACGCGGGTGCGGGCGCCCTGGGTCATGCCGCCGTGCAGCGCGTCGGCCTTCACACCGGCCTCGATCAGCTGCTCGGCGACGCGGTCGGCGCCCATCTGGGTGCGGACGAAGATGATCGTGCGGCCCTTGCGGGCGGCGATCGCGTTGGTGATCGGCGCCTTGTCCTTGGGCTTCACCACGAGGATGTGGTGGGTCATCGTGGTGACGGCGCCGGCCGACGGGTCGACCTCGTGGGTGACCGGGTTCTTCAGGTAGCGCTTGACCAGGGTGTCGATCTCGTTCTCCAGGGTGGCGGAGAACAGCAGGCGCTGGCCGCCGGCCGGCACCTTGTCGAGGATCTCGGTGACCTCGGGCAGGAAGCCCATGTCGGCCATCTGGTCGGCCTCGTCGAGCACGACGGTCTTGACGTCGTCCAGCTTGGCGGAGCCGCGGTTCAGCAGGTCGCGCAGACGGCCGGGGGTGGCGACGAGGATGTCGACGCCGCGCTCCAGCGCGTAGATCTGGTTCGACATCGAGGTGCCGCCGCAGACGACCTTGAGGCGCAGGCCGAGCACCGAGCCGAACGGCTCCAGGGCGTCGGCGACCTGCATGGCCAGCTCACGGGTCGGGACCAGGATCAGGCCGCGCGGGTGCTTCGGCTTGGTGCGCTCGCCGTCGGCGAGGCGGGTCAGCAGCGGCAGACCGAAGCTGAGGGTCTTGCCGGAGCCGGTGCGGCCGCGGCCCAGCACGTCCTTGCCGGCCAGGGCGTCCGGGATGGTCGCGGCCTGGATCGGGAACGGGGTGGTGACGCCGCGCTTGGCGAGGGCGCGCACGACGTCGTCGTGCAGGCCCAGGTCGCCGAAGGTGACGGTCGGCTCGGCGGCCGCCTCCTCGGTGGCCTCCACGGCCTCGGCGATCACCTCGTCCGCGGCGGTGTCGAGGGTGTCGGTGGCGTCGGTGACATCGGCGGCGGCCTCGTTCGCGGGCATGGCGAAGCGGGCGTCGTCAACGAGAGACATGCAAAACCTTCCGGAAGTGGCACGCGCCAAAGTCCGGGGTTCTGTTTCACAACCGCCTCTATGCGGTCAGCCACGGATCGCCGGAACGCGCCAAGGGCGCCAGATGGGAGTAGGGCGCCAGTCAAATGGATCAAACGAACGATCTACCACCATAGACGAGCCTGGGGATCGGAGGCAAACTCCCTGCTCAATCCGCTAATGCCCGAGCACGCGAGGGCTCGGGGCCGAGGAACCGGAGCTGCCGGAGGACGGGTCCGGAGCCGGCGGGACGGTCGCGGCGGGCGAGCTGTGCTCGGGCGCGGGAGTGCCCGACGGGCGGCTGCTGGGGGTGGACGAGGGCGACCCGGCCGAACCGCCGCCGGAACGGCCCTCGCCGGTGCCGCCCGCCCCGCCGGCACCGCCGGAGCCCGCCGCACCGCCGGACCCGCCGACGCCACCGCCCGGGTGCGGCGCGGGACTTGTGTTCGCACCGCCCGCCGCACCGCCGCCCGCACCGCCGTCGGGAGCGCCCGGCCCCGGCACCGGGACCACCCCGGCCCCCGCGCCGCTCGACCCGGGCGCCGAGTCGCCGGGCGCCGGGGCGGTGGCCCCGTTCGACCCGGCGTCGCCCTGGAGGCCCCCCGGCCGCTCGGGGTGGCCCGAGGCCCCGCCCGCACGCCCCGTCCCCGGGGAGGCCGAGGACCCGCCCGTCGCCCCCGGCCGGACCGCCGGACCTGCCTGCCCGACCGGCGCCACGCCGTGCTTCTCCTCCGCGGCCGGGCCGACCGACATGCACCCCGTCAGCCCGAGCCCGGCCATCGTCAGCAGCGCCGCCGCCCGTACCGCGCGCGAGCGCGGGACCGCCGCCGCCCGCACCGGAGCCGTACGGGCGGCGGCCAGCCGCACCCGCACCGCCCGTACCGCCCGCACCGTCCGCGCCGCCCGCACCGAAGCCACTGAGGTCCCTCTCTACCGCCCCACCCGGGCCGCCCACTCGCGCGCGGCCGCTTTCGGTGCCCAACGCGCGCCCGGCCCGGCGGGACACGGGCAGCGGGCAAGCTCGCCCGGCGGAGGCGGTGCGGGGCGCGCCCTCCGACGCCCGCTTCGGCTCCCGCTCCGGCGCCCGCGCCGCCGGCCGCCTCGGCGCACGCTCCGGCGCCCCGTCAGCCCCAGAGCGCCGAGGCCAGCTCCGCGCCCGCGAAGACCGCGGCCAGCCCCGCCGCCACGCTGCCGGCCACGTTGGCCAGCGCGTACCGCCCGGCGCCGGTCTCGGCCAGCCGCAGGGTCTCGTACGAGAAGGTCGAGTAGGTGGTCAGTGCCCCGCAGAGCCCCGTCCCCAGCAGCAGCTGGACCTGCGAGGAGGCCGCGCCCGCCGCCACCGCGCCGGTCACCAGCCCGAGGATCAGGCAGCCGACCACGTTCACCGTGAACGTGCCCCACGGGAACACCGAGTCGTGCCGGGACTGCACCGCCCGGTCGGTCAGGTACCGCAGCGGCGCGCCGACCACCGCGCCCGCCACCACCAGCAGCCAGTTCACTCCGCCGTCTCCCCGGGGCCCGCCGTCCCCCCGCGGCCCGGTCCCCTGCCCGGGTCCCGGCCCGGGTCCCGGCCCGCGTAGGTGACCACCTCGCAGCGGTCCAGCAGCACCAGGCCCTCCGCCACCATCCCGTCCAGCTGCGGCAGGAACGCCCGCACCCGCTCCTCCTCGTCCACGATCACCACCGCCACCGGCAGGTCCTCGCTCAGCGACAGCAGCCGCGTGGTGTGCACCAGCGACGACGCCCCGAACCCCTCGATCCCCCGGAACACGCTCGCCCCGGCCAGCCCGGCCGCCCTGGCCCGGTGCACGATCTCGCTGTACAGCGGGCGGTGGTGCCACCGGTCGCTCTCCCCGACCAGCACCGTCAGCCGCAGCGCGGGCCCGCCCAGCCGGCTCACCGCGCACCCCGCCCGGCCCCGCGGCGGACCGCCCGGTGGATCAGACGCCGGGTCAGCCCGGCCGCCGCCCACACCGCCACCAGCGCGCCCACCAGCGTCAGCCCGAGGTAGGCCAGGGCCGGCCCGGGCCTACCGCCCTCCAGCAACCGGCGGATGTCCACGGCGTACGTCGAGAAGGTGGTGAACCCGCCCAGCACGCCGGTGCCGAAGAACGGCCGCACCAGCGGATGCGGCTGGCGCCCCTCGGTGATCACCACCAGGAACACCCCGATCACCGCGCAGCCCACCACGTTGACCAGCAGCGTCGTCCACGGGAAGGCCGACGGCCCGGTCTGCCAGGCGAGCCCGGCCGCGTACCGCGCGGTCGCCCCGATCGCCCCGCCCGCGGCGACCACCGCCACCGCCCGCCCCTGCCCGCGCAGCACCGGCGGCCGGCCGGGACTGCGGCCAGCGCGGGCCCGCACCGCGGCGTCGTTCACGGCGCCCTCCGAGGTCGTCACAGCCCCATCAAACACCGGGCTCCGCCACCTGGCACACCGTCATCCGACACCGGACAATGATCCGGTGGAGATGACCCGGGAAGAGTTCGAAACGCTGGTCAGCGATGCCCTCGACCAGATCCCCCCGCAGCTCGCGGCCATGATGGACAACGTCGCGGTCTTCGTCGAGGACGAACCCGACCCGAGCGACCCGGAACTCCTCGGCCTCTACGAGGGCACCCCGCTCACCGAGCGCGGCGAGTGGTACGCGGGCGTGCTGCCCGACCGCATCCTGATCTACCGCGGCCCCGCCCTGCGCCACTGCGAGACCCGCGAGCAGGTGGTCGAGGAGGTCCGCACCACGGTCATCCACGAGGTCGCCCACCACTTCGGTTTCGACGACCACGAGCTCGACGAACTCGGCTGGTCCTGACCCCGCCACGGACCCGCACGCTCACCCGGGCGAAACCCGTTTTGGCGATCCGCCCCGAATCCCATATGCTTCTCGACGTCCCCGAACGCTGGGAAACAGCGGGACAGGCCACAAGCCCTCATCGTCTAGTGGCCCAGGACGCCGCCCTTTCAAGGCGGTAGCACGGGTTCGAATCCCGTTGGGGGCACGCAGTACCGTAGTAAAGTGCAGTGCGCAAGACCGCAAGACCCTGAGTGGTTCGCCACTTCTAGGTCCCGTGGAGCAGTTGGTTAGCTCGCCACCCTGTCAAGGTGGAGGTCGCGGGTTCAAGTCCCGTCGGGATCGCTCGTCTCGCAAGAGACGGTGCAGTACGGCCAGGTAGCTCAGTTGGTACGAGCGTCCGCCTGAAAAGCGGAAGGTCGCCGGTTCGACCCCGGCCCTGGCCACAACCGGGAAGCCCCCGTAGCGAGTTCGCTACGGGGGCTTCGCCGTTCACGCCCCTCGTCGCCGCGCCGGACCTCGACCGGCTCCGGACGCCGGCCGGGCCGCGCTCCGCCCGTGGAGGCCCGCCCGCGGGCGGCTCAGGAGGTCCGGAGCCAGTGGTCCGTGGTGCGCACCTCCGAACCGTCCGCCCGGTAGTAGGTGACGGTTGCGGCGTCGGTGCCCGGCTTCGCCGCGAGGCCGAAGTAGCGGAACGGGGAGTCCCCGACCGTGACCGTCGCCGCCTCGGTGGTGCCGCCGGTCTTCCAGGCGACCACGACCCTCGTGACCTCGGCCTGGACCCCTTCGATCACCACCGCCGGCACGCCCGCGTCGTGGTGGAGGCCGAGTGAAGCCCCTCCGACGGCTCCCGGGTACCCGCCCGGGGCGGAGACCGCGTGCAGGGAGTCGTCGACCTGCCGCCGGCCGTCGACGGTGAAGTAGTAGTTCACCAGGTCGGTGCCCGGGCCCCAGTTGCTCTCGACGTCCTTCGGGACGACCTGTTTCACGTCCGGGGAGGCGGCGGCCCGCTCCTCCCGGATCAGCCGGGCCTGCTTGACGGCGTCCTCCTTGGCGGCCGGGGTCGGCCACAGCGCGGCCCAGGCCTGCCAGGTGTGGCCGTTCGCCGTGCCCTCGGCGACCTTGACCCGGACGGGGGTGAACGGGTCCCGGGTCGCGGACGCGCTCGCCGCCGAAGGAGTGGCCGAGGCAGCGGCCGAAGCGGTGGCCGAACCCGCGGCCGGAGCGGCGGCCGAAGCAGTGGCCGGAGCGTCCGGGGAGCCGGGGGCGGCCGCCGCGGAGACCGAGGCCGTCGCCACCGCCACGGTCGAGACCGCCTGCCGACCGCGCTCGCCGAGCGCCGCCGTCCCCCCGGCGATGCCCGCGACCAGCACCGCCGCCGCCCCGGCGGTCAGCAGCCGCCGTCGCCGCAGCCGCCGCCGGCCGCCGGCGATCAGCCGGTCGTACGGCACCGCGCCGGTCTCGACGCTCCCGGCCAGTTCGCCCAGCGCCCGTACCGCCGCCGGCGCGTCGCCGCCCTGCGTGTCCCCGGGCAGGTACCCGTCGCTCATCTTGTCCCTCCGGTGCTCGTCAGTCCGATGAGTGAGGAGGCCCCGCGGAGTTTGGCCAGCCCTCTGGCGGCCTGGCTCTTCACCGTCCCGACCGTGCAGCCCATCGCCGCCGCGGTCTGGGTCTCGCTGAGGTCCTCCCAGTACCGCAGCACCACGGCCTGGCGCTGGCGCGGCGGCAGGGTGTCGAGCGCGGCGAGCAGCACGGCCCGGTCGTCGGGGTCGGCGCCGGCCGGCGCGGGCCGGTCCGGGAACGCGGTGACCGGGTGCTCGACCAGCCGCCGCCGGAACCGTCTGGCGTGCTCGTTGAAGACGATCCGGCGCACGTAGGCGTACGGGTCGTCGGCGGCACGAACCCTGTTCCAGGCCGCGTACGCCCGTTCCAGTGCCTGCTGGACCAGGTCCTCGGCGCCGTGGCGGTCCCCCGCGAGCAGGTACGCCGTCCTGAGCAGCCGTGACCACGTGCTGCCGACGAACGCCCGGAACTCCTCGTCCCGGGCGGTCTTGTGGGCTCCCATGAGCACCTCCTCACCCTTCCGGAGCCCGGGACGCCCGCGGACCGTTGCCCGTCGTTCGCGATTCGCCGCCGACGGCTGTGACACTGGAGGGGCTCGAAAACCGAGGTGCGCGCCGCCGTGCCTCCTTGCGAACCTAGAGGGATGCCCGCAGTGAGTTCTCCCGCAGTCCAGTCCGCCGCCGTACCCGCCGAGGGTCCCGGAATCGGCGAGCTGGCCGTCCGTCTGCCCGAGCTGACCCTGCGCGACCAGGTGCGGATCGGGCGCCGGCTGGAGGGGGCCCGTCGGGTCCGCAAGCCCGAGGCCCGGCAGAAGATCGCCACCGAAATCGCCGCCGACATCGACCGCGCCGAGCTGGTCGTCGAGCGCCGCCGGCAGGCCGTCCCGAAGATCGGCTATCCCGCCGAACTCCCGGTCAGCCAGAAGAAGGACGAGATCCTGGCCGCGATCCGGGACCACCAGGTGGTGATCGTCGCGGGCGAGACCGGTTCCGGCAAGACGACCCAGATCCCGAAGATCTGCCTGGAACTCGGCCGTGGCGTGCGCGGCCTGGTCGGCCACACCCAGCCGCGCCGGATCGCCGCCCGCACCGTGGCCGAGCGGGTCGCGGAGGAGCTGGACAGCCCGCTGGGCGAGGCGGTCGGCTGGAAGGTCCGGTTCACCGACCAGGTCGGCCCGGACACCCTGGTCAAGCTGATGACGGACGGCATCCTGCTCGCGGAGATCCAGACCGACCGCGACCTGCACCAGTACGACACCCTGATCATCGACGAGGCGCACGAGCGCAGCCTCAACATCGACTTCATCCTCGGCTACGTCAAGCAGCTGCTCCCCCGCCGGCCCGACCTCAAGGTCGTGATCACCTCGGCGACCATCGACCCGGAGCGCTTCGCCCGGCACTTCGGCGACGCCCCGATCATCGAGGTCTCCGGGCGCACCTACCCGGTCGAGGTCCGCTACCGGCCGCTCGTCGAGGACGGGGCCGAGGAGGACGAGGACACCACCGAGGCCGACCGCGACCGGGACCAGGTCCAGGCGATCTGCGACGCCGCCGAGGAGCTCCAGGCCGAGGGCCCCGGCGACATCCTGGTCTTCCTCTCCGGCGAGCGCGAGATCCGCGACACCGCCGACGCCCTCGGCAAGCTGAAGCTGAAGAACACCGAGATCCTGCCGCTGTACGCCCGGCTCAGCTCGGCCGAGCAGCACAAGGTCTTCCAGCGCTCGCGCAGCCGCCGGATCGTGCTGGCCACCAACGTGGCCGAGACCTCGCTGACCGTTCCCGGCATCAAGTACGTGATCGACCCGGGCACCGCCCGGATCTCCCGCTACAGCCACCGCACCAAGGTGCAGCGGCTGCCGATCGAGGCGATCAGCCAGGCCAGCGCCAACCAGCGCAAGGGCCGCTGCGGCCGCACCTCGGACGGCATCTGCATCCGGCTCTACTCGGAGGAGGACTTCCTCTCCCGCCCCGAGTTCACCGACGCCGAGATCCTGCGCACCAACCTGGCCTCGGTGATCCTCCAGATGACCGCGGCCGGCCTCGGCGACATCGCCGCCTTCCCGTTCCTGGACCCGCCGGACTCGCGCAACATCAAGGACGGCGTCCACCTGCTGCACGAGCTGGGGGCGCTCGACCCGGACGAGAAGGACCCGCGCAAGCGCCTGACCCCGCTGGGCCGCAAGCTCGCCCAGCTCCCGGTGGACCCGCGGATGGCCCGCATGGTGCTGGAGGCGGACCGCAACGGCTGCGTCCGCGACGTCATGGTGATCGCCGCCGCCCTCTCCATCCAGGACCCGCGCGAGCGCCCGGCCGAGAAGCGCCAGGCCGCCGACGAGCGGCACCGCCGGTTCAACTCGGAGACCTCCGACTTCCTCTCCTACCTGGCGATGTGGCGCTACGTCCGGGAGCAGCAGCGGGAGCTCTCCTCCTCGGCGTTCCGCCGGATGTGCAAGGCGGAGTTCCTCAACTACCTGCGGATACGGGAGTGGCAGGACATCTACGTCCAGCTGCGCACCGTCGCCAAGCAGTTGGGCGTCACGATCGAGGAGCCGCACCCGGACGCCGAGCCGGACGCCGACCGGATCCACCAGTCGCTGTTGGCCGGCCTGCTCTCCCACATCGGCCTGTACGACGTGGAGAAGCGCGAGTACGGCGGCGCGCGCGGCGCCCGCTTCGCGGTCTTCCCCGGCTCCGGCCTGTTCAAGAAGCCGCCGCGCTGGGTGATGTCGGCGGAGCTGGTGGAGACCTCCCGGCTGTGGGCGCGGATCAACGCGAAGATCGAGCCGGAGTGGGTCGAGCCGCTGGCCGGCCACCTGATCAAGCGCAGCTACAGCGAGCCGCACTGGGAGAAGAAGGCCGGCGCCGTGCTGGCGTACGAGAAGGTGACCCTCTACGGGATGCCGGTCGTCGCCCAGCGCAAGGTCAACTACGGGCGGATCGACCCGGAGCTCTGCCGCGAGCTGTTCATCCGCAACGCGCTGGTCGAGGGTGACTGGGAGACCCACCACCGGTTCTTCGCGGAGAACCGCAGGCTGCTCGGCGAGGTCGAGGAGCTGGAGAACCGGGCCCGCCGCCGGGACATCCTGGTGGACGACCAGACCCTGTTCGACTTCTACGACGCCCGGCTGCCCGAGGACGTCGTCTCCACCCGGCACTTCGACTCCTGGTGGAAGAAGGCCCGGCACGAGCAGCCGGACCTGCTGAACTTCGAGAAGTCGATGCTGATCAACGACGCCGCGGACGGCGTCACCGAGGCCGACTACCCGGACCACTGGCAGCAGGGCAAGCTCCGCTTCAGGCTGACCTACCAGTTCGAGCCGGGCAGCGACGCGGACGGCGTGACGGTGCACATCCCGCTGCCGGTGCTCAACCAGGTCACCGCGGAGGGCTTCGACTGGCAGATCCCCGGTCTGCGGGAGGAGCTGGTCACGGCGTACATCAAGTCGCTGCCGAAGGCCCTGCGGCGCAACTTCGTCCCCGCGCCGGACTTCGCCAGGGCGGCGCTGCGTGCCGTGAGGGACCGCCAGGCTGATGGCACGTTCGGCTCCGCCGAGGGGCTCCTCCCGGCCCTGGAGCACGCCCTGAAGCGCCTGACGGCGGTCACCGTGCCCCCGGAGGCCTGGGACGACGAACGGGTGCCCGAGCACCTCAAGGTGACCTTCCGGGTAGTGGACGGCAAGCGCCGGCTCGCCGAGTCCAAGGACCTGGAGGAGCTGCGGCTGAAGCTCAAGCCCAAGCTCAAGGAGACGCTCTCCTCGGCCGCTTCCGGCCAGGGCATCGAGCAGAGCGGACTGACCGCCTGGCCGGCCTCCCTGCCGGTGCTCCAGCGCACCTTCGAGCAGCGCTCGCGCGGCCACTCGATGCGCGCCTACCCGGCCCTGGTGGACGAGGGCCAGTCGGTCGCCGTGAAGCTGTTCGACACCCCGCAGGCGCAGGCCCAGTCGATGTGGGAGGGGACGCGGCGGCTGCTGATGCTGACCACCAACTCCCCGGCCAAGTCGATCCAGGGCCGGCTGGGCAACCAGGCGAAGCTGGCGCTCTCGCACAGCCCGCACGGCTCCATCGGCGCCCTGTTCGAGGACGTCGTGGCGGCGGCGACGGACCGGCTGATGACCCTGGCCGGCGGCCCGGCCTGGGACGAGGCGGCGTTCGGCAAGCTGCACGACAAGGTGCGCGCGGACCTGTACGAGCTGTCCGCGGACACCACGCTGAAGACGGCCACCGCGCTGATCGCCTTCCACAAGGCCTCGACCCGGCTGAAGACGGTGAGCAGCCCGGTGCTGCTGAACGCGGTGAACGACATCCGGCTGCACCTGGCCTCGCTGGTGCACCCGGGCTTCGTGACCGCCACCGGCTGGCAGCGGCTGCCGGACCTCAAGCGCTACCTGCTGGCGGTGGACCGCCGCCTGGAGGCGCTGCCCAACCACCCGCAGCGGGACGCCCAGCAGCTGCTGAAGGTGCAGCAGGTGCAGCAGGCGTACGGGGAGCTGCTGGCGGCCGTCCCGGCCGGGCACCAGCCCTCCGCGGAGGTGCGGGCGATCCGCTGGATGATCGAGGAGCTGCGGGTCAGCTTCTTCGCCCAGTCGCTGGGCACGCCGAGCCCGGTCTCGGAGAAGCGGATCGTGAAGGCGATGGAGGCGGCTCGGGCGACGCTCTGACCCGGGCGGTGCCGCGGCCTCCCCGGGCCGCGGCCGTGAGCTGCGGGTGGGCCTTCGGGAGCCGGTTCGACCTGGGGGCCCACCATGGGCTACAGTCTGTCTTGTTCGCAGCGCGGCAAGCGAGTGAACGAGATCAGGAAAACCTGGTCCCGTGGAGCAGTTGGTTAGCTCGCCACCCTGTCAAGGTGGAGGTCGCGGGTTCAAGTCCCGTCGGGATCGCCGCAACGCGAGAGGCCCGGAACCGTTCAGGTTCCGGGCCTCTCGCTTTTGGCCTTTCGGCCCTTTACCCCGGCCAGGTCTAGACCACAAGTGACAGACGGTGTGACAGTCGTCACGGTAACCCCTCCGGAGCCGGCCCTTCGAAGCCCCCTCCAGAACCTCACTAATTTAATATGTAAAATTGTACAGGTATTCACTGTAAATCCCCCCCGCCCCGGGCGCATCAAATCGTTATCCGGAGTTCAGGATTCCGACCACTTGACCGACGCCGAACACCCGCGCGCGGGCACGACAAAGGGGCCGCTTACCGGACCCGGCGGAGTCCGGTAAGCGGCCCCTTTAAAGAGCCTTTGGCCTATCAGGCCTCAGTGCGCTGGGCGGGAATCCCAGCAAGCAGAGCGCGCACCTCCGCCTCACGGTAACGGCGGTGACCACCGAGCGTGCGAATCGACGTCAGCTTGCCCGCCTTGGCCCAGCGGGTGACCGTCTTCGGGTCCACGCGGAACATGGTGGCAACCTCTGCCGGCGTCAGCAGCGGCTCAGCATCAGGGGTACGAGCGGTCATGAGCGGCCTCCTCGGGAGAACCGAACCAGGGCGGTTCTATCCTTCAAATTCTGCACCTTGGCCCGCGATGCCCGAAATGGCATAGACGGGCCGAGTCGGTTATAGGACGAACGGCTTGTCCTGGTGTCTACAACTACACCATCCGTCCAGCCCTATCGACCAAACCGCCAAAATTGACCCCTCACGGGTTCAAGGCCGACGGATGGCGATGGACCACCCCATAACGGACAGTCACATAGTGATGACATCCGGTTACGAGGGGACCAGACCCTCCGTTTCCCCGCAAAGCACGCATCGACTCCAGAACCACCCAAAAGTGGGCACGCTCACGTGAAGTTGGGCTGGTTGTCCCATTTTTGCACATAGGGGTAAGTTCGCGTCAACGGTGAGTAGTGTCACGTTCGGCAGCTATTGACCCGAACCAGGACCTTGGTCATCACCCTCGCAGTGCCAAGGACCCTTACAGTCATACACGCGCGGTCGGACGTCAGTTCGCGTGCCGAAGTGCCAGCACCCGACGCCAGCGCACCGTCAGTTCCCCGTACACGCGCAGTGCCTCGGCCGTGTCCCCCGCCCGCAGCGCGCGCAGCCCCTCCTCCAGTTCCCCCGCCGAACGGTCCGCCAACAACCGTTCCGGGCCCAGCAGATGCACCAGGCCCCCGTAGTCCAGCTCCACCAGCGAACGCGGGTGGAACTCCTCCAGCCAGCGCCCGACCCGCTCGGCCCCCCGCACCAGCTCCCCGTCCGGCACCGCCTCGCGCAGCGCCCGGAAGGCCCGTGCCACCCGCCGCCGCGCCTGCGCCATCGGCACCAGGTAGAACAGCGCCGCCGGCCGGCCCCCGTGCTCCCCTCCCCCCTCCCCCACCCCTTCCTTCCCACCCGGCGGACCGTCCACGCCCCCGTCCACCACCCCGTCCGCCGCCGCGCCCCCGCCCGGCACGAAGCAGCGGTCCTCGTCCCCGAACGGCAGGAACCAGCGCACCGGCACCTCCCAGCGGCTGGTCAGGATCCACGGCCGGGCGTCCGGGTGCTCGGCCCGCCAGCGCTCCCGGTCCGCCTCGGCGGCCGCCCGGGCCACCGGCGGCAGCGCGGTGTCCAGCAGCGCCACCGGCGCCCCGGCCCGCAGCTCCTCCAGCGCCTGCCAGCTGCGCAGCCTGGTCGCCCACGGGCAGACGTACAGTACGCCGTCCACCACCCGCAGGTACGCCCGCCCGCTCTCCCGCTCGGGCAGTGCCCGGGGCGTGCGGGCGGCCAGCCCGACGAGCGCCTCCCGCTGCTCCTCCAGCACCGCCGCCGCGACCGGCTGGGCCGCCTCCGCGGCGTCCGGCCCGTGCTCCGCCGCCCAGGCCTGCCAGTGCGCCCGCTCGGGCTCCGGATAGGCGGCCAGCGGCTCGTAGACCCGCAGGTGGGCGGCGTAGGGCGGCTGTACGGAAGTACGTACGACGGTCACGTCCTGCATGGTCGCACGCGCCGCCCGGCCCGGGGAGAGCGCGCCCTCGAACCGTTCGCGTCCGCACCCGCGCACCCCTTCCCGTCTCACCCCTCGGACGACCGGCCCCAGCTCGGACAAGACAGCGGATCGACGGCCTCCGCGCGGCTACGCTTCGCCCTAGGCGCCCGCACCACAGCAGCGGGCCTTCATTACTGGAGTCACCACAGTGACCGACGTACAGACCCCCGCCACGCACCCCGCACCCGGCGTGCTCAGCAGGATCTTCCGTACCGAACAGGACGGCGCCCCCGGCGACGGTCACGAGCAGGTCGTCCTCTGCCACGACCGCAGCTCGGGTCTGAAGGCGATCATCGCCATCCACTCGACCGCCCTGGGCCCGGCCCTCGGCGGCACCCGCTTCTTCCCGTACGCCTCCGAGGAGGCGGCGCTGGAGGACGCGCTCAACCTGTCCCGCGGAATGTCCTACAAGAACGCGCTGGCCGGACTGGACCTCGGCGGCGGCAAGGCCGTCATCATCGGCGACCCGAACAAGGACAAGAACGAGGCGATGCTCCGGGCCTACGGCCGCTTCGTCGAGTCCCTGCGCGGCCGCTACATCACCGCCTGCGACGTGGGCACCTACGTCCAGGACATGGACGTCATCGCCCGCGAGACCGAGTTCGTGACCGGCCGCTCGCCGGAGCACGGCGGCGCCGGCGACTCGTCCATCCTGACCGCCTTCGGCGTCTTCCAGGGCATGCGCGCCACCGCCCAGGCCCGCTGGGGCCAGCCGACCCTGCGCGGCAAGCGGGTCGGCGTCGCGGGCGTCGGCAAGGTCGGCCACTACCTGGTCGGCCACCTGGTCGCGGACGGTGCCACCGTCGTCGTCACAGACCCCTTCGAGGCCGCGGTCAACCGCGTGCGCGCCGCCCACCCCGAGGTGGAGGTGGTCGCCGACACCGCCGCCCTGCTCCAGGCCAAGCTGGACGTCTACGCCCCCTGCGCCCTCGGCGGCGCGCTGACCGACGACACGGTCGCCGCACTGGGCGAGTTCGGCACCTCGATCGTCTGCGGCGCGGCCAACAACCAGCTGGCCCACCCGGGCGTCGAGAAGGACCTGGCCGACCGCGGCATCCTCTACGCGCCGGACTACCTGGTGAACTCCGGCGGCGTCATCCAGGTCGCCGACGAGATCGACGGCTTCAACTTCGAGCGGGCCAAGAACAAGGCCACGAAGATCTTCGACACCACCCTGGAGATCTTCACCCGGGCCACCGCCGACGGCGTCCCGCCGGCCGTCGCCGCCGACCGCCTGGCCGAGAAGCGGATGCGCGAGATCAGCGCCCTGCGCACGGTGCTCCTGCCGAGCGCCCGCCGCGCCTGATCGGGCCGGCGACCGACCGCGTGATGCGCGGGGGGCAGTCACCACGGCCCCCCGCGCATCACGATGTGGAACCGGATTCTCACTTCTCCGCCCGAACGGGTGATCCGAGGTCCCCCTTGGGGGGATAATCGATCCCGGAACGACGGAGCCAAGCCACCACCGAACAGCGCGCAAACCGCCGCAAAACCTCCGCTGACCTGGGAAGACCCGGTCGCGGGCGCGGTCTGTGCGCGCCACGTCACACCGACGACGTACCGTCCGGCGGCGGAAACAGGTACCGTTAATGCTCCAGGGGACGGCTTCTCCACTTCGGGCAGGCCGATCCCGAACATGAACACGTGTCAGACTCGGGGCCGTGAGCCCCGCCGTTGAGGGGGTCGACCCATGGGGCGCGGCCGGGCCAAGGCCAAGCAGACGAAGGTCGCCCGCCAGCTGAAGTACAACAGCGGCGGCTTCGACGCTAACCGTCTGTCCAACGAGCTGGGCGTATCGCCGTCCACCGCTTCGATCGAGCCTGAGCCGATCGAGGAAGAGGACGACGACGACCCGTACGCGGAGTACGCAGCCCGCTACGGCGACCTCGACGACGAGGACGACAACGAGCCGGGCGCCGGGCCGTCGCGGGCCTCCCGCCGCTCGTAACCACAGCATTCCCGCAGGCCGGTCCGGACGCCCAAGGCGCCGGGCCGGTCTTCGGCGTTCCCTCGTCCGGGACCGGCCCCTGTCCCCCCGGTGGCCCCCACCGCACGCGAGAGGGCCCCTCCGGTGCTCCGGAGGGGCCCTCTCGTCGTCACGTGCGGGTCAGCTCGCCCGGAAGCCCTCGTAGGCGTTGTAGA
The DNA here is from genome assembly GCF_055580145.1 of Kitasatospora sp. NPDC032121. NCBI lineage: Bacteria > Bacillati > Actinomycetota > Actinomycetes > Kitasatosporales > Streptomycetaceae > Kitasatospora > Kitasatospora sp. NPDC032121. The sequence continues at coordinate 71,685 of NZ_JBVILX010000002.1, forward strand.
GGGCAGCGCCGTCCTCGTGCTCGTCGGTGCGCTCGACGATGTCGCCGAGCAGCCAGGCCTCCACGCCGCGGTCCTCCAGGATCGACAGCACGACGTCCACCGAGTGCGGCGGGACGACCGCGACCATGCCGACGCCCATGTTCAGCGTCTTCTCGATCTCCAGGGTGGCCACCCGGCCGACCTCGGCGACGGTCTGGAAGACCGGCAGCGGGGTCCAGGTGCCGCGGTCCAGGCGGGCGTGCAGGCCGGCCGGGATGACCCGGGCCAGGTTGGCCGCCAGGCCGCCGCCGGTGACGTGCGAGAAGGCGTGCACCTCGGTGGCGCGGGTGAGCGCCAGGCAGTCCAGCGAGTAGATCCGGGTCGGCTCCAGCAGCTCCTCGCCGAGGGTGCGGCCGAACTCCTCGACCTTGCGGTCCAGCTTCCAGCCGGCCTCGTTCAGCAGCACGTGGCGAACCAGCGAGTAGCCGTTGGAGTGCAGGCCGGAGGCCGCCATCGCGATCACCACGTCGCCGGCCCGGACCCGGTCCGCGCCGAGCAGCGCGTCGGCCTCCACCACGCCGGTGCCGGCGCCCGCGACGTCGTACTCGTCCGGGCCCAGCAGGCCGGGGTGCTCGGCGGTCTCGCCACCGACCAGGGCGCAGCCGGCCAGCGCGCAGCCCTCGGCGATGCCCTTGACGATCGCGGCGACCCGCTCCGGGACGACCTTGCCGACGCAGATGTAGTCGGTCATGAACAGCGGCTCGGCGCCGCACACGACCAGGTCGTCGACGACCATGCCGACCAGGTCGTGGCCGATGGTGTCGTGCTTGTCCATGGCGGCGGCGATGGCCACCTTGGTCCCCACGCCGTCGGTGGCCGAAGCCAGCAGCGGCCGCTCGTAGTTCTTGAAGGCGGACGCGTCGAAGAGGCCGGCGAAGCCGCCGAGACCGCCGACCACCTCGGGGCGGTTGGCCTTCTTCACCCACTGCTTCATGAGCTCGACGGCGCGGTCGCCCGCCTCGATGTCGACACCGGCGGCGGCGTAGGTGGCGCCGTTCTGGTTGCTGGTCACTGCGTGCGGCCCTCTCGGGTCAGGTGGGGGTTGGAACAGCGGTGGGGCCCCGTTTCTCGGGACCCCACCGTGAGAACGCTTACGGCCGGCGCAGCGCGTCGGCCGCGCCCGCCCCGCCGAGCAGCGACTGGACGCCGTCCAGGTCGCTGCCGCTGGTCGGCTTGCCGCGGACGGCGGGCTGCGCCTGGCCGCCCTTGATCTCGGCCTCCAGCAGGAGCTTGCCGAGGAGCGCCGGGTCCGGCAGCTCCATCGGGTACTCGCCGTCGAAGCAGGCCCGGCAGAGCTTGTCCTTGGGCTGCTTGGTGGCCTCGATCATGCCGTCGATCGAGATGTAGGCGAGCGAGTCCGCGCCGAGGGTGCGGCCGATCTCCTCGATGGTCATGCCGTTGGCGATCAGCTCCGCGCGGGTGGCGAAGTCGATGCCGAAGAAGCAGGGCCACTTCACCGGCGGCGAGGAGATCCGGATGTGGACCTCGGCGGCGCCCGCCTCGCGCAGCATCTTCACCAGGGCGCGCTGGGTGTTGCCGCGCACGATCGAGTCGTCCACGACCACCAGGCGCTTGCCGGCGATGACCTCGCGCAGCGGGTTGAGCTTGAGCCGGATGCCGAGCTGACGGATGGTCTGGCTGGGCTGGATGAAGGTGCGGCCCACGTAGGCGTTCTTCACCAGGCCGGAGCCGTACGGGATGCCGCTGGCCTCGGCGTAGCCGATCGCGGCGGGAGTGCCGGACTCGGGCGTCGCTATCACCAGGTCGGCCTCGACGGGCGCCTCCTTCGCCAGCCGGCGGCCCATCTCCACGCGGGAGAGGTGCACGTTGCGGCCGGAGATGGAGGTGTCGGGGCGGGCCAGGTAGACGTACTCGAACACGCAGCCCTTGGGCTTGGCCTCGGCGAACCGGGAGCTGCGCATGCCGTTCTCGTCGATGGCGATGAGCTCGCCGGGCTCGACCTCGCGGATGAAGGACGCGCCGCAGATGTCCAGCGCCGCCGTCTCGGAGGCGACCACCCAGCCGCGCTCCAGCCGGCCGAGCACCAGCGGGCGGATGCCCTGCGGGTCGCGGGCGGCGTAGAGGGTGTGCTCGTCCATGAAGACGAGCGAGAAGGCGCCCTTGACCTTGGGCAGCACGACCTTGGCCGTCTCCTCGATGGAGAGGTCCGGGTGGCCGGCGAGCAGGGCCGTCACCAGGTCGGTGTCGTTGGTCGCGGCGGTCCGGCCGGAGCGCGAGACGTGCTCCTCGCCGGGCAGCTCGGCGACCATGGCCGCCAGTTCGGCGGTGTTCACCAGGTTTCCGTTGTGCCCGAGGGCCAGCGAACCGTTGACGGTCGCCCGGAAGGTCGGCTGGGCGTTCTCCCAGACCGAGGAACCGGTGGTCGAGTAGCGGGCGTGTCCGACGGCGATATGCCCGTGCAACGACCCCAGCGAGGCCTCGTCGAAGACCTGGGAGACGAGTCCCATGTCCTTGAAGACGAGAATCTGGGAGCCGTTGCTCACTGCGATGCCCGCGGATTCCTGACCGCGGTGCTGCAGGGCGTAAAGGCCGAAGAACGTGAGCTTGGCGACCTCCTCGCCGGGAGCCCAGACACCGAAGACGCCACAAGCGTCCTGGGGGCCTTTCTCACCGGGAAGAAGATCGTGGTTGAGTCTTCCGTCACCACGTGGCACGCCTTCGAGTCTAGGGCAGTTGACCAGGGCTTCCGGACCCCGGGACTGGGGGTTTGTCCGCCGACCCGGAGTTAACGCGCGTAGACAAAACCCCTTACAGGTCCGGGATTTCGGGTGGGGGGAATTCCGGCGGGTGGCGGTTGGCCTTGCGGTTCGCGCCTGTTGGGAGGTTCGGTGCGTGCGGCGGAGGGGTTCGGGGCACGGAGGAACGTGAGCCTGCTCACCCGGGCTTCCCCCGCCGGTCGCCTGCCGGTCACGTCTCCTTCGCCGCCGCCGTCACGCCGCCGGCAGCAGCAGGCCCCAGGCCCCCGGGTGCACCGTCCAGGTCCGGGCCCGGACCGGGCCGACCGGGCGGCCGTCCGCCTCGTAGCCGAAGCCGCGCCCGACCACCGAGACGCTCGCCGCCCGGGCGCGCACCAGGTCGCCGGAGGCGGCGACCACCACCTCCATCTCGCCCGTCCCGTCCGAGGCACCGGACGGGAGCGTGACCTGGACCAGCCGGACCGGCCGGTGGACGTCGGCGAGCAGCCGGCCGTCGGCCTCGACCCGGACCCGGGAGCCGTGGTCGGTGCCGTCCGGGGTGAGCACGTTCGCCTGCTCGGCCGCAGCCAGTTTCGCCCATAGCGAACGCCAACCGCCCGTACGGCCCACCAGCCGACGCGTGCCCCCGCCGGTGATCCGGACCCCGCCCAGGGCCACCCCGCCGCCGTCGTCCACCAACAGGTCCAGCCGGCGCGGCGCGCCCGACAGCACCGCCCGCGCGGCCCGGACCGGCTCCCCCGGCACGCCGAGCGCACGGGCCGCGACCAGCTCCTCCGAGCGCCCGACCGGAACCATCCCCACCGGTTCGGCGCCCAGCTCACGCTGGCGATGCAGGGCCTGGAGCACCCTCTGCAGCGCGAGGTCGGAACCGATCACGACCGGTCGCCTCCGACCCCGGTGCGAAAGCACCCGGTCGAGCTCCGACGGGTTCTCCGGAAAGGCCACCTTGGCGTCCGCACCCCCGCAGAGCACGTCCTTCGCGATCCGCACCGACTCGCCGTCGGTCTGCCGGGCCACCGGGTCGAGGAGCAGCAGGAGCGGCTCCGGGCCGCCGGTAGCAGGCGTGGACAGGGACGACACGACCGGTCCTTCCTCAGGTAATCTCTCGGTGCAAGAGCCCCTTGCGCCATTGCGCCAGGGGCTTCGTCTATCTCGGGGCAGACTGCGGCCTACGCAGGATGCCCCAACCGGAAGGGGTGTACGCCTGTGCCGGCACTCGTGCTCGTTGGCGCTCAGTGGGGAGACGAGGGCAAGGGGAAGGCCACCGACCTCCTCGGCGGCTCCGTCGACTACGTGGTCCGCTACCAGGGCGGCAACAACGCCGGTCACACGGTGGTCATCGGCGACCAGAAGTACGCCCTGCACCTGCTCCCTTCCGGAATCCTCAGCCCGAACGTCACGCCGGTCATCGGCAACGGCGTCGTGATCGACCCGGCCGTGCTGCTCTCCGAGCTGGCCGGCCTGAACGAGCGCGGCATCGACACCTCGAAGCTGCTGATCTCGGGCAACGCCCACCTGATCACGCCGTACCACCGCACCCTGGACAAGGTCACCGAGCGCTTCCTCGGCAAGCGCCGGATCGGCACCACCGGCCGCGGCATCGGCCCGACCTACGCGGACAAGATCAACCGCGTCGGCATCAGGGTCCAGGACCTGTTCGACGAGTCGATCCTGCGCCAGAAGATCGAGGCGGCGCTGCACGACAAGAACCAGATCCTGGTCAAGCTGTACAACCGCCGCACCATCCCGGCCGACCTCGTGGTCGAGGAGTACCTGGGCTACGCGGAGAAGATCAAGCCCTTCCTCTCCGACACCACCCTCGTCCTGGACGAGGCGCTGAAGGCGGACAAGGTCGTCCTGCTGGAGGGCGGCCAGGGCACCCTGCTCGACGTCGACCACGGCACGTACCCCTTCGTGACCTCGTCGAACCCGACGGCGGGCGGCGCCTGCACCGGCGCCGGCATCGGCCCGACCAAGATCGACCGGGTCATCGGCATCCTCAAGGCCTACACCACCCGCGTCGGCTCCGGCCCGTTCCCGACCGAGCTGCTCGACGAGGACGGCGAGGCGCTGCGCCGGATCGGCGGCGAGCGCGGTGTCACCACCGGCCGCGACCGCCGCTGCGGCTGGTTCGACGCCGTCATCGCGCGCTACGCGACCCGGGTCAACGGCCTCACCGACTTCTTCCTCACCAAGCTGGACGTGCTGACCGGCTGGGAGCAGATCCCGGTCTGCGTCGCGTACGAGATCGACGGCAAGCGGGTCGAGGAGCTCCCCTACAACCAGTCGGACTTCCACCACGCCAAGCCGATCTACGAGACGCTGCCGGGCTGGACCGAGGACATCAGCAAGGCGAAGTCCTTCGCCGAGCTGCCGAAGAACGCCCAGGCGTACGTGAAGGCGCTGGAGGAGATGTCGGGCGCCCCGATCTCGGCCATCGGCGTCGGCCCGGGCCGCGACGAGACGATCCAGATCAACTCGTTCATCTGAGCCCGAGCGCTTCGAGGGCCCCGCAGGGACGCACCGTCCCTGCGGGGCCCTTCGCTTCGCCCATCCTCCGAATTTTGCACTAGTTCAAACATCTATTGCCTCTAGTGCAGAGCCGGACTACTTTTGGATCATGACCGCGAAGCTGCCCTCACCCGTCGTCCTCACCGGCCGCCACATCCGCCTGGAGCCCCTGGAGCGCCGCCACCTCGCCGACCTCTGGGCCGCCGTCGGCTCCGAGCCCGAGGTCTGGCGCTGGACCATGCACCTCCCGCCGGCCTCGGAGGAGGAGCTCGGCGCGATCATCGACACCCGGATCGCGGAGGCGGCCGCGGGCGAGTCGGTGAACTTCGCCGCCGTCGACCTCGCGACCGGCCGGGCCGTCGGCGCCACCGGCTACCACGACTTCACCGCACAGGACGAGTTCGTGGAGATCGGCGGCACCTGGTACGCCCGCTCGGTCTGGCGCACGGCGGTCAACACCGAGGCCAAGCTGCTGCTGCTCGACCACGCCTTCGAGGACCTCGGCATGGGCCGCGTCTTCTGGAAGACCGACGCCCGCAACGAGCGCTCCCGCACGGCGATCCAGCGCCTCGGCGCCCAGTACGAGGGGACCTTCCGCCGCCACCGCCGGCGCCCCGACGGCACCTGGCGGGACAGCGCCTACTTCTCGATGCTCGCCGACGAGTGGCCGGCGGCCAAGTCCCGTCTGACCGAACGGCTCTCCCGGGGCTGAGGCGCGGCCCGGGCCGCGCCCCGGCGGCCCGGCCCGCAGCGGCTACTTCCGCTTGCCCCGCGCGGCATGGGCCGCGGCCAACTCGCGTTTCGCCGCGCGGAGTTCGTAGGGCTGGATGTTCACCAGCCAGACCAGCCAGCCGACGAACAGCACGGCGAGCAGGAGCGCCGACAGTCCGGCGACGAGAAGCGCATTCACCGGGATGCGGAAAAGCGCTGGGGAGGGTGGGGCCGGCGGGGAAGGCCTGGTGGCGAGGGGAGGGGCATGGCAGTCTCCGGTCGGTGATTTCGGGCGCCGCGACCATGCATCTGGTGTGTCATTACGGCCATCAAGGGCCGATTGACGACTGTTTAGACGGCAACAAGTCAGCGAGTGACACGGACGACCATAGGGTCAAGGTGCCAGAGTTGCTACCGAGCGCGAGGACGTTCACTCCATCGTGGGGTATCCCCCGTTTCAGTAGCTAGGGCCCTGTGTGCGCGGCACACTTCACCGGAAGCATCGACGCCAGCCGCGACCCGGAGAAGAGAGTCATGCCACCCCGCTTGTCGCCGACCGTGCGCCAGCAGCGCCTCGGGATCGAGTTGCGCAGGATGCGCGAACGCGTGGGCGTCACGCCCAAGAGCCTGGCCGCCACCATCGGCACCGACCTGCCCAAGATCTCCCAGATGGAGAACGGGAAGTCGGGGATCAGCGCCGAGCGGCTCCGGATCTGGGCCCACACCTGCGAATGCGAGGACGGCCCTTATCTGGAAGCCCTGTTGGCGATGACCCAGGACCGGCGCAAGTACTGGTGGGACGGCTACCGCGGCCGGCTGCCGAACGCGATCATCGACATCGCGGAGATGGAACACCACGCGGCCTCCCTGTCCATCCTGAACAGCACCTTCATCCCCGGACTGCTGCAGACCCCGGAGTACGCCGCCGCGGTGTTCGAGCGGCTGCCCCCGCAGTACCGGCAGGAGGCGGAGGTCCGGAAGGCGTTCAGGATCCGGCGCCAGCAGATCTTCGTCGACCACCCGAAGCCGTACAGCGCGTTCCTGCACGAGTCCGCACTGCGCATGCAGTTCGGCGGCCCTGACGTGCTGCGCGACCAGTTGCGGAGCCTGCTGGCGAATTCCGAGAGGCCCGGGGTGGAGATCCGGGTGATCCCCTTCAGCGTGCCCACCTACACCGGCTCCGGGGAGAGCCTGTACCTCGCCCGCGGTCCCGTCCCGGAACTCGACACCGTCCAGATCGATCTCTCCCACGGGCCCACGTTCGTGCACAACCAGGTCGAACTGGCCTCCTACCGCCGGATCAAGGAGGAGACCGCGGCGATCGCACTCGGCCCGGACGAGTCCCGGGACTTCATCCGGGCCTTGCTGAAAGACTTCGTATGAGTGGCTGGCGCAAGGCCTCGGCCAGCGGTGAGAGCACCGACTGCGTCGAGGTCAGGTCGGCGGGCGAGCTGGTGGAGATCCGCGAGTCGGACCGGCCCGAGGTCGTCGTAAGGACCACCCCGCGCAAGTGGGCCGCCTTCGTCCGCGGGGTGAAGTCCGGGGAGTTCGACCGGTACGGCGACTTCACCCGGCCCTGGCGTCCGGGCCCGGTGCCCGACGAGGGCTAGGCTTGCAGCCCACAGTGGATCCCTGCGCCTGGCACGGCACTCCGGGTGGGGGTGCGCGTGCGGGAGAAATCGGAGCATCCGAGGATGGCTCGGCACCTGATCACCAGCGCCCTTCCGTACATCAACGGGATCAAGCACCTGGGCAACATGGTCGGGTCCATGCTCCCGGCGGACGTCTACGCCCGCTACCTGCGCCGGCGCGGACACGAGGTGCTGTTCATCTGCGCCACCGACGAGCACGGCACGCCCGCCGAACTCGCCGCCCAGGAAGCCGGGTTGCCCGTCGCCGAGTTCTGCGCCCGGGCACACGACGCGCAGCGGGCGGTGTACGACGGCTTCGGGCTCTCCTTCGACCACTTCGGCCGCAGCTCCTCCCCGCAGAACCGGGAGATCACCCAGGAGATCGCCCGCGAACTCCAGCGCAACGGCTTCATCGAGGAGCGCGCGATCCGCCAGGTGTACTCCAACGCCGACGGCCGCTTCCTGCCGGACCGCTACATCGTCGGCACCTGCCCGCACTGCGGCTACGACAAGGCCCGCGGCGACCAGTGCGAGAACTGCACCCGGGTGCTGGACCCGACCGACCTGCTGGAGCCGCGCTCGGCGATCAGCGGCAGCTCCGACCTGGAGGTCCGGGAGACCCGCCACCTGTTCCTGCTCCAGTCCAAGCTCACCGAGGAGGTCGAGGACTGGGTCGCCGGCCACGCCGACGACTGGCCGGTGCTGGCCTCCTCGATCGCCCGCAAGTGGCTGACCGAGGGCCTCCAGGACCGCTCGATCACCCGCGACCTGGAGTGGGGCGTCCCGGTGCCGGCCGACGTGTGGCCCGAACTGGCCGCCGAGGGCAAGGTGTTCTACGTCTGGTTCGACGCCCCGATCGAGTACATCGGCGCCACCAAGGAGTGGGCGGACGCGGCCCCGGCCGGGCAGCTGCGGGACTGGAAGTCCTGGTGGTACGAGGCCGACGAGACCGTCCGGTACACCGAGTTCATGGGCAAGGACAACGTCCCGTTCCACACCGTGATGTTCCCGGCCACCCTGCTCGGCTCACGCCGCCCGTGGAAGAAGGTCGACTACGTCAAGGCCTTCAACTGGCTGACGTACTACGGCGGGAAGTTCTCCACCAGCCAGCGGCGCGGCGTCTTCGGCAACGACGCCCTGGACCTGCTGCCCGCCGACTACTGGCGCTACTTCATGATGGCGCAGGCACCCGAGTCGGACGACTCCAGCTTCACCTGGGACCTGTTCGCCTCGGTGGTCAACAAGGACCTCGCCGACACCCTCGGCAACTTCGTCAACCGGGTGCTCTCCTTCAGCCGCAAGCGCTTCGGCGACGACGTCCCCGGCGGGCACGCGCCGGGCGAGGCCGAGCAGCGCCTCGGCGAGCAGATCGCCGGCCTGCTCGCCGAGTACGAGGCCCAGCTGGACGCGCTCAACTTCCGCAAGGCGGCGCAGGCCCTGCGCGCGCTGTGGAGCGCGGGCAACGCCTACCTGGACGAGAAGGCGCCCTGGCTCCAGGTGAAGACCGACCCGGACGCGGCGGCGCTGACCCTGCGCACCGCGATGAACCTGATCCACCTGTACGCGGTGGTCTCCGAGCCGTTCGTCCCGACCACGGCCGCGGCGATGCGCGGGGCCTTCGCGCTGCCCGAGGACTCGCCGGCCGCCACCCGCGACTGGATCACCCCGCAGGAGGCCCGGGCGCTCGACCTGGTGCCGGCCGGGACGGCGTTCACGGTGCCGCCGGTGCTGTTCGCCAAGGTCACGGAGGACGACCTGGCGGCCTGGACGGAGCGCTTCGGCGGCTCGGCGGAGTAGCGGACGCACGGCCGCGGGGCCCGGGATCTCCATCGCGGGCCCCGCCGCCGTCATGCCCCCGCCGTCTCCCCGGCCACCCAGGCGAGGTAGCCCGGGCTGCCGTCCGTCACCGGCACGGCGATCAGCTCGGGCGTCTCGTAGGAGTGCCGCCCGGCCACGAACGCGCCCAGCCGGTCCACGAGTTCGGCCCTGGTCTTGAGGTCGATCCGCCACTCCCCGGCGTCCTGCACCTCGCCGTCCCACCAGTACACCGACCGTACGGGGTACACCTGGGCGCAGGCCGCCAGCCGCTCCCCCACCACGGCGGACGCCAGGGCCCTGGCCTGCTCCTCGCTCTCGTGGGTCGTGGTCACCACGACGAAGCGCTGCTCACTCGCTGCCATGCCCCGACGGTACCCGGTCCGTGTTCCCGTCGCCCGGGCCGCCGCCGGCCACTTCCCGTGGCCGGGCGCGCGGGTGCGGCGGCGCGCCGCCGGTCAGTCCCGGCGGGCCGTGTGGACGGTCATCGCGGAGAGGTAGAAGGCGTCCGGGCGGTGCAGGATGCCGGTCGGGGCGTCCTCGGCGAGCAGGGCCTCCAGGGTGGCCCGGTCCTCGGCGTCGAGCTGCTCGGCGAGTTGGTCGTACCGCCGGGTCAGCTGGGTGTGCAGGTAGCCGCGCACCGGTCCGCAGAGCGGGGCCGGGCGGTCGACCAGGAAGGTGCGGGTCCCGGTCGGGGTCAGCCCGGCCTGCCGCAGCATGGCCGGCCAGTCCTCGATCTCCCGGGTGCTGTCGGGCAGTTCGGCCCGCATGGCGCTGAAGCCGTCCTCGTGCGCGGCGTCCATCCGGGCCTGGAAGCCGGGCCGGCCGAGGCCGAAGTCGCGCGGCAGGTAGCGCGCCGACAGGCCGCCCTCGGCGACGGCGAGCAGACCGCCCGGCCGCAGCACCCCGGCGAGCGAGGTGAGCGCGGCCTGCTGGTCGCCCAGGTGGTGGATGGCGTTGCCGGACCAGATCAGGTCGGCCTCGCCGAGCTTGCCGAACTCGGCGGGCAGGTCGGCCTGTTGGGTGCCGAGCCGGCCGCCGGAGCGGGTCCGGGCGCGCTCCAGCAGGGCGGCCGACTGGTCGACGGCCACCACCTCGGCCGCCGGGAAGACCTCCGCCAGCAGTCCGGCGATCACCCCCGGGCCGCTGCCGACGTCGAGGACCCGCCGTACCGCGCCCTCCCCGTGCAGGCCGAGCAGCCACCGGCCGGCCTCGGTGACGGCGTCGGCCCGCAGGTCGGCCTCCAGCTCCAGGTGCGCGGCGAGCGCGTCCCAGTCGAAGTCGGCGGCGGGGACGTGCCCGTGGACGTGGCCGTGGGCGTGCCCGTGCGAGCGGGCGTGGTCGTGCTGGTGCGCTGACATCCGGATTCTCCGATCGTGGGTTGACGAAAGCTTCCCCGCTCAGGCGGGCACGGCGGCACCGGACGCGCGGTACCGCCGCACCGCCCGGTCGACCTCCTCCGCCACGAGGTCGTGGTCGAGCGCGAAGGCGGCCGCCGCGCCCGCCCCGGCGGCGGTGACCACCTGGGCGCGCGGGTCGGCGACGTTGCCGACGGCCCAGACACCCGGGAGGCTGGTGCGGCCGGTCCGGTCGGTGGTGACCCAGCCGTCGTCGTCCCGGGTGCAGTCGAGGCCGAAGAGCAGCGCGTCCCGGGGCACCGGCTGCGAGAAGACGAACACCGCCTCGCGCGGCACCACCAGCCCGTCGGCGAGTTCGACGCCGCGCAGCCGCCCGTCCTCGGACACCAGGCGGACGATCCGGCCCCCGACCACCCGGACGCCCCGGGCGGCGAGCCGCTCCCGCTCGGTGCCGGTCAGCCGGAGGGTGTGCGCGAGCAGCACCACGTCCGCCGACCACTGCCGCAGCAGCAACGCCTGGCCGACCGCGCCGGGACCGGTGCCGAGCACCCCGAGCGGCCGGTCGCGGACCTCCCAGGCGTGGCAGTACGGGCAGTGCAGCACGTCGCGGCCCCACCGCTCGACCAGGCCCGGCAGCTCCGGCAGCCCGTCCCGCAGCCCGGTGGCGACGACCACCCTGCGCGCGTGCAGCACCGGGCCGCCGGCCAGGTGGACCACGAAGCCCGGACCGTCCGACTCGCCCAGCCCGTCCGGCCCTTCCGGCCCTTCCGCCCGGATGGGCTCGATGTGCTCCACCCGGGCGTCGATCAGGTCCGCCCCGTACCGGGCGACCTCCTCCCGCCCGACCGCCAGCAGCGCCGCCGGGGGCAGGCCGTCCCGGCTGAGGTAGCCGTGCATGTGCGCGGCCGGCGCGTTGCGCGGCTCCCCCGCGTCCACCACCGCGACCCGGCGCCGGGCCCGGCCCAGCACCAGCGCGGCGTTCAGTCCCGCCGCTCCGGCGCCGACCACCACCGCGTCGTAGCGCTCGCTCTTCCCGATCCCGGCCGTCTCGCCCATGGCGCTCACCTCCACCGCCAGGCTGCGGCCCGCCTCACGGCACCGGCAAGCTTTGTTGCTGCCTCGGCAAACCCAGGCTCGGCGGAGCACGTCGGCTCACCCCCTCGTCCGCCGCCAGTACGACCGGGCGGCCACCACCAGCGCGACCCCGTACCCGGCGAACCCGCACATCCCGACCCAGCCGACCTCCAACGCGCTCCGCTCACTGGCGAAGGCGCCCAGCCTGATCCGCGTCACCCCGGCGGTGCACAGCGTCAGGTAGCCGATCCCGACCACCCCGTACGGCACCAGCGTGGCCGCGCCCAGCAGGGCCGGGGTGAGCGGCAGCCAGCGCGGCACCCGGCGGCCGCGCAGCGGCGGCGTCCAGCGCGGGAAGACCTGCCCCCACGGCCGGACCAGCCCCCAGAGCAGGAACACCCCGAGCAGTGCCAGCAGCATCGTGCCGTCGAGCCCCCAGCGCTCCAGGGCGAGCCAGAGCCCGGAGGACCCGTTGCGCACGTAGTCGGCGTACATCCGGTCGCCGCCGACTCCGGCGAAGGAACCGCCGAGCGCCCAGACCAGCTTCATCAGCACGTACGGCGCGAACGCCAGGGTCCCCGCCCAGGCGGCGAGTTGGACGAGCGGCGGAGCCGCCGTGGGAGCGGGAACGGTCCTACCGCCCCGGCCACCGCGGGCGCCGGGCCGCAGCCCCAGGGCGGTGCGGGCCAGCAGCACCGCCCCCACCGCCGCCAGCGCGCGCTCCACCGAGTCGGGGACGCTGTCCACCGACTGGCCGAACAGCAGCGTCACCCCGTCCATCAGCAGACCCCAGGCCCCCACCGCGGCCACCCCGCACAGCGCCCACAGCAGCCACCGGAGCCATCGGAGCCATCGGTGCCGGAGCACCGGCTGCCGCCGCACCACCGCCAGGCCGGCGGCGGCCGAGGCCACCCCCACCCCGGCCACCACCCACCCCGGCCACCCCGCCCCGAACAGCTCCGTCCCGCTCAGCGCGCACCCCAGCCCGAACCCGGCGGACCCGAGGCCCCAGCCGGTCACCGCCCACCCGTTTCTCACCATGCCGCCAGGCTCGCCCGCGCCGCCCGCACCGCCCCTCCCCCGACGCGGTGATCCGGCTCCCCCACCCGGGGGAACCGGGCGGCCCCCGAAGCGCGACACGGCGCTCCACGGCGCGAGACGGCGGCCCCATCGAGACGGCGGCGCCACGAGGACCATCACGCAGCGCGAACTCGCGGCGCGGTCCAAGGCCGTACTCGATGACGTCGAAGCCGGCGAGATCCACCGCATCACCCGCGACGGTGCGCAGATCGCCGGGATCCGGCCGATCGGCAACCGCCGACGCTTCGTTCCCGTGGCGGAGCTCCAACACAGGTGGCGGGGCGCTCCCGCGGTCGATGCCGCGCACATGCGGGCCGGGGCCGACGCCTTCCACGGCGACGAGGACCGATTCAGCGGCGCCCCCTGGGGGCGCGCGTGAACGAACGGACGGAGCCGGCCCGGCCGACTCGACGCCCACCCGGCGACCGGTCTTCCTCGGCTCCCACCGGTCGAGGCCGCTGTGGCTTCCGTCCTGCCGCCGAGTCCTCCCGGGACGTCGCCACGGCCGAGGCCCCGGTACGGACAGCCGCCGGGACCCGACGGCCGGCGGGCGTGGAGGCGGGTGCGCCGTCCTCCCGGCCGACCGTGAGGCCCGCCCGGCCGCGGCGGCCGGGCGGGCCCGGGCTCACCCCCTCGGCGCGGCGAAGCAGTGGACGGTGACGGTCCGCCCGGAGGCCCAGCGCTGGTCGCCGCCGCCGAGGTGGGTCCAGCCGAGGCGGCGGTAGAGGGCCACGGCGGCGGTGTCGGTGGCGAGCACGTCGAGCACCGGGTGCAGGCCGAGCGCCCGCGCGTGCGCCACGGCGCAGGCCAGCAGCCGGGCGCCGATGAGGCGGCCGCGCGCCCCGGGGGCGACGTACAGCCGGCCGATCACGGTGGCGAGTTCCGGGCGGCCGCCGGTGCGGTGGCTCCACAGGGCGGGGGCGAGGTCGCCCGGGGCGCTGCGGGCGACGCCCACGTGGCCGACGAGCCGCCCGTCCGACTCGGCGACCCAGGCGGCCAGCAGGCCGTCCGGGGTCAGCCAGGCGGCGGGCCGGTCGGGCCAGTCGGCGGGGTAGCCGTCGGCGGCGTGGACGTCGGCCAGCACCCGGACGCAGTCGGCGAGGTCGTCGGCGCGGCGCGGTCGGACCACCACCCCCGCCCCGGCCTGCCGTGGGTCGGACGCGACGACGGTGGCGCGTTCTTCTAGGTCTGCCATGCCGGTACGTTACCGGCCGGGCCTCACCGTCGCAGCAGGTCGACGACCCCGGACAGGTCCTCCTCGCCGCTGCCGATCTCCAGTCGACGCTCCATCAACCGGAAGTACGGCTCGATCAGTTCGGGGCTCACGCCCTGCTCCTCGGCGGTGCGCAGCAGCGTGCCCTTGGCGGCCACCTGCATCGCCAGGTTGGACACCACGCCCTTGGTGTAGTCGCCGCTCTCCAGCTGTTCCGCGGTCGCGCCCACCGAGTGGGACATCGCGGAGATCCAGCCGCCCAGTAGCGGCGCCAGCTCGCTCGGGGCCACGGACTCTCCCCGGATCAGCGCGAAGGCGTGCGCGACCCCGGCGAACATCCCGTACATCCCGCTGAGCAGCGCCACGTCGTACAGCGCCGCGTGCCCGGCGTCCGCGCCCACGTACCGGGTGCCGGCCGGGGCGGTGAGGGTGTCCCGGTGCTCCTCGAACAGCTCGGCCGAGCCGCCGTAGAACACGTACCCGCCGGAGGTCGGGACGCCGATCATCGGCGGGACGGCCATGATCGCGCCGTCCAGGTAGCGGGCGCCGTGCCGCTCGGCCCAGGCGGCGCGCAGGCGGGACTGCCCGGGGGTGGTGGTGACCAGGTTGACCAGGTCCTTGCCGGTCAGGTCGGCGCCGTCCAGCGTCTCCAGCACGGAGTCGTCGTCGAGCAGGCAGACGACGACCAGCCGGTTCGCGGCGACGGCCTCCGCGGCGGTGGCGGCGACGTTGGCGCCGCGGGCGGCGAGCGCTTCGGCGCGGGCGGCGGTGCGGTTCCAGACGGTCAGCGGGTGCCCGGCGGTGAGCCAGGCCTCGGCCAGCGCGGTGCCCATCGCACCGAGGCCGAGCAGGGTGAGCGGGGTCTTCGACGGGTTGTCAGCGGGGTTGGTTGCCATGGCAGACAGCCTCCGCGCGACCCCGGTAAACGATCAAGTACGCACTTCGAAGTGGGCGGTTACCCTGGGGTGAGCATCGAGCTCGCGGGGCCGGGAGGGGTGGGGATGGCGATCGTGCCGAGGCCGGGGGCGCACGTCTGCGGGACGGACGCCGCGATGGACGTGATCGCCGGCCGGTGGAAGGTGTCGATCCTCTGGGCCCTGGGCGAACGCCCGCGCTGCCGCTTCGGCGAGCTGCGCCGGCTGCTGCCGGGCGTCACCGAGAAGGTGCTGGCCGCGCACCTGCGCGAGATGGAGGCGGACGGCATCGTGCACCGGGAGGCGTACGAGGAGGTGCCGCCGCGGGTCGAGTACGAGCTGACCGAGGCGGGGCGCCGGCTCAACACGGCGCTGGGGCCACTGGGGGACTGGGGGGAGCAGCACCTCCTGAGCAAGGCGCCGCACCCGGCGTAGCGCCCCCGGAAGCCCGGTCCGGCGGCCGGAGGCCCGGTCCTGCCCCCCGGAGGCCCGGCCCGGCGCCCGGAGCGGCCGTCAGGCGATCGCGGCCGACACCACCGCCGCCACCGCGATGTTGCAGGCGGCGGAGACCCACACCGCCGGGTGCGGCTCCGGTTCGACCAGGATCGCGCCGAGCTTGCCCGGCGTCAGCAGGTCCACCAGCCAGAACGCGACGGCCATCAGCACCAGCCCGAGCAGGCCGTAACAGGCCGTCGAGACCAGGCCCTTGGCGAAGTCGGCGTAGGTGTACATGATCGCGGTGAAGACGATGCCGCCGATGCCGAGCAGCGCGGAGCTGAGCAGGACGGCGGCGTTGCGGTTGCGCTCGACCCAGATCTGGTGGCCGAGCCTGCCGGGCGTCAGCAGGTCGACCAGGCCGATGCCGAGGAGCAGCAGCACCACGCCGAGGGCGCCGTAGGCGGCCGCCGCGCCGAGCCCGTGCAGGATGTCGTTCATCGTGGTTCCAGCCCCCGGTCCGCTCACGCCGTACCCCTCGACCGCGTCGGTCAGGGCCCCGACCGACACGGTCAAGGGTTGGCAAAAGATACCCCACCCGGGTGAGGGACGGACCGGGATCCGGAAACCGGGGACGGGTCAGTCCTCCTCCCCCACCAGGTGGTCGACGCAGGCCGCGACGGCCAGCAGCAGCCCGGTGTCGGCGCCGTCGGCGATCTCCACCCCGTAGGTGTCCCGGATCCGGAACCACTTGCGGCTGATCCTGGCCAGCTCGTCGCCGTGCTGGTTCTCGATCCGGTAGTCCTTGTCGATCAGGTTGCCGTGGATCTTCAGCTCGCCGCCGGAGGCCAGCTCCACCAGGTACTTGTCCCGGAACGGGGTGAACAGCTTCTCCCGGACGGTGGCCACCACCTCGCCGTCGGCGTCCTCGATCTTCATCGCGTCGCGGACGGTGAGCATCTTCTCCTTCACCACCGCGACCACCCGCCCGTGCGCGTCCTTCAGTTCGAAGGTGTCCCGCAGCCGCAGCACCTTGCCGTCCACCAGGTACGCCTTGTGGCCCCGGTCGTCCTCGATCCAGTAGTCCTCGCCGACCGCGAACAGCTTCTCCCTGACCAGATACCGCACCGTACGACCTCCTCCGTGTCGACGTCCGTCGACGTCGTCCCATTCGACCCCGGGCCCCCGGCCGCGGAGAAGCACCGCCACGGGGACACCGGCCAAAAACCGCGTCGCGCGGCGGCCCCCGATCCCCTTCAATACCGCCATGCACCCTCGCCTCACCACCGCCGAGCTGCGCAGCGAGCGCCTCGACCTGCTGCCGATCGCCCCCGCGCACGCCGATGAGCTGGCGGCCGCGCTCGCCGACCCGGCCCTGCACACCCACACCGGCGGCCGCCCGGCCACCGTCGAGGAACAGCGCGCCCGCTGCGCGCGGCTCGCCGCGGGCTCCCCCGACCCGGCCGAGGCCTGGGGCAACTGGGTGCTGCGGCTGCGCGCCGACGGCGCCCTCACCGGCTACGTGCAGACCACCGTCCGCCCCGACGAGGCCGAACTCGCCTGGGTGGTCGGCACCCCCTGGCAGCGCCGCGGCCTGGCCACCGAGGCCGCCCGCGCCCTGCTCGCCCACCTCGCCGCCGCCGGCGTCCCCACCGCCGTCGCCCACATCCACCCCGACCACCACGCCTCCGCCGGGGTCGCCCGCGCCCTCGGCCTGCACCCCACCACCCGCACCCGGGACGGCGAGACCCGCTGGCAGGCCGACCTCACCCGGAATGCGGGCCCCCGCCGTGCGGTTTGATTGACGCATGGCATCTCGTGCACGTGTACGCGCCCCCGAACTCGTCGGGGCAGGCGGTTGGCTGAACACCGGCGGCAAGGAGCTCACCCTCGCCGACTTCCGCGGCAAGATCACCATCCTGGACTTCTGGACCTTCTGCTGCATCAACTGTCTGCACGTCCTGGACGAGCTGCGGGAGCTGGAGGAGAAGCACCGCGACACCGTGGTGATCGTCGGGGTGCACTCGCCGAAGTTCGTGCACGAGGCCGACCACGAGGCCGTCGTCGACGCCGTCGCCCGCTACGAGGTGCACCACCCCGTGCTGGACGACCCGGCGCTGGCCACCTGGAAGCAGTACGCCGTACGGGCCTGGCCGACGCTGGTGGTGATCGACCCGGAGGGCTACGTGGTCGCCCAGCACGCCGGCGAGGGCCACGCCCACGCGCTCGCCCGGCTGGTCGAGGAGCTGGAGGCCGAGCACGCCGCGAAGGGCACGCTGCGCCGCGGCGACGGCCCGTACGTGGCGCCGGAGCCGACCGCCGGGGACCTCAAGTTCCCTGGCAAGGCGCTCCGGCTGCCGGACGGCCACTTCCTGGTCGCCGACTCCGGCCACCACTCGCTGGTCGAGCTGGCCGAGGACGGCGAGACGGTGGTGCGCCGGATCGGCGACGGGCGGCGCGGTCTGGTGGACGGCGACGGCGCGGACGGCGTCGGCCCGCGGTTCAGCGAGCCGCAGGGCCTCGCGCTGCTGCCGGAGGGCTCGGAGTACGACGTGGTCGTCGCCGACACCGTCAACCACGCCCTGCGCGGCGTCCGACTCGCCGACGGCCTGGTGACCACCCTGGCCGGCACCGGCCGGCAGTGGTGGCAGGGCTCGGCCACCGAGGGCCCGGCCCGCGAGGTGGACCTCTCCTCGCCGTGGGACGTCGCCTGGTTCGACGGCCGGGTGTGGATCGCGATGGCCGGCGTGCACCAGCTGTGGTCGTACGACCCGGCCGCCGGCACGGTCGCGGTCGCGGCCGGCACCACCAACGAGGGCTTGGTGGACGGGCCCGTCGCCGAGGCCTGGTTCGCCCAGCCCTCCGGCCTCGCGGTCTCGGCGGACGGCGAGCGGCTCTGGGTGGCGGACTCCGAGACCTCCGCGCTGCGCTGGGTTTCACGTGAAACACGAACGGTCCACACCGCCGTCGGCACCGGGCTGTTCGACTTCGGCCACCGCGACGGCGCGGCCGACCAGGCGCTGTTCCAGCACCCGCTGGGCGTCACCGTGCTGCCGGACGGCTCGGTGGCCGTCGCCGACACCTACAACCACGCGCTGCGCCGCTACGACCCGGCGAGCGGCGAGGTCGGAACGCTGGCCACCGACCTGCGCGAGCCCTCCGGCGCGGTGCTGGTGGACGGCGACGTGGTGGTGGTCGAGTCGGCCCGGCACCGGCTGACCAGGCTGCGGCTGCCGGAGGAGGCGGTGCGGGTCGAGTCGGTGGCGCACCGCACCCAGCGCGCGGCCACCGAGGTCGCCCCGGGCGCCTTCCGGCTGGACGTGGTCTTCGAGGCGCCGAACGGCCAGAAGCTGGACGAGCGCTACGGCCCGTCCACCCGGCTGCTGGTCAGCGCGACCCCGCCCGAGCTGCTGGTCTCCGGAGCCGGCGCGGACAGCGACCTCTCCCGCGAGCTGGTGCTCTCCGCCGAGGTCACCGAGGGCGTGCTGCACGTCTCGGCGATGGCCGCCTCCTGCGACGACGACCCGGAGATCGAGTACCCGGCCTGCCACGTGCACCAGCAGGACTGGGGCGTGCCGGTGAAGCTGGTCGCCGACGGCGCCCGTCGCCTCCCGCTGGTCCTGGCCGGGATGGAGTAGACCCCCGGGGCCCACGGAGCGGAGCAGGCGGGAAGGGGCCCGGCGAACGAACGCCGGGCCCCTTCCGCGAACCGTGCTCAGCTTGCGCGAACCGTGCTCAGCCCTCCAGGAAGGCCTTGAGCGCGCTCGCCAGCAGGTACGGGTCCTCCGCCCCGCACAGCTCGCGCGCCGAGTGCATGGAGAGCGCCGCGATGCCGCAGTCCACCGTCCTGATGCCCAGCCGCGCCGCCGTGATCGGGCCGATCGTCGTCCCGCAGGGCATGGCGTTGTTGGAGACGAAGGACTGCCACGGCACGCCCGCCTTCTCACAGGCGGCCGCGAACACCGCCCGGCCGACGCCGTCGGTCGCATAGCGGTTGTTGACGTTGACCTTGAGGATCGGCCCGCCGTTCGGCATCGGGTGGTGGCCCGGCTCGTGCCGCTCGCTGTAGTTCGGGTGGACGGCGTGGCCCATGTCCGAGGAGAGGCAGACGGTGCCGGCGAGCGCCCGGGCCCGGTCCTCGGTGGTGCCGCCGCGCGCGTGGATCGTCCGGTCCAGCACGTTGCCGAGCAGCGGGCTCTGCGCGCCGGTGTCGGACTCGCTGCCGGTCTCCTCGTGGTCGAAGGCGGCCAGCACCGGGATGTACGGCAGCCGGGCGGCGCCGTCGGCGGTGGCGACCGCGGCGAGCGCGGCGGTCGCCGCGTGCACCGAGAGCAGGTTGTCCAGGCGCGGGGCGGCCAGCAGCTCGCGGTCGCGGCCCAGGTAGGAGGCGGGCTGGACGTCGTGGGTCATGAGGTCCCAGCCGACCACGTCGGCGGCGGCCAGGCCGGCCCGCTCGGCGACGTAGGAGATCAGCGCGCCCTCGTCGACCGGGCCGAGGCCCCAGATCGGGGTGAGGTGGCGCTGCTTGTCGAGCTTCATGCCCTCGTTGACCTGGCGGTCCAGGTGGATGGCGAGCTGCGGCACGCGCAGCAGCGGCTCGTCCAGTTGGACCAGCCGGGCGGTGCCGTCCTTGAGCGCGAGCCGGCCGGACAGGCCGAGGTCGCGGTCCAGCCAGGTGTTCAGCGGGACGCCGCCGTAGATCTCCACGGCGACCTGCCGCCAGCCCTCCGAACCGGTGTCCGGGACCGGCTTGACCCGCAGGTTGGGCGAGTCGGTGTGGGTGCCGACGATCCGGAACGGCGTCTCGGGGCCCGCTCCCTCCGGCAGGTACCAGGCGATCAGCGCGCCCCCGCGGATCAGGTAGCGCCCGCCGGCCGCGGTGTCCCACGCGTCCGTCTCGGCGACCTGCCGGAAGCCCGCCTTCTCCAGCCGCTCGGCGGCGCTCGCCACCGCGTGGTACGGAGACGGCGAGGTGCCGAGGAACGCGATCAGGTCGTCGCTGTGCGTCCGGTCGAAGAATGCCTGGCGGGCGGCGGTCGACATACTGCTCCTGGGTCGAGTGAGGGCCGAAGCCGGATGGGGGGGTCGACTTCGCACCTGAGCATATGCCCGTACACAGACAGGGCATTCGGAACACCTCGTTCGAGATGTGCCCCGGACGTGCCCGCGAACCGCCCTGCGCGACCGGGGGGTTCCGCCCCGGGGCGGAACGGCTCATCAGCAGCTCGACGCCACGGCACCTCGGCACCGACACACCGAAGGGCCCGGTGGCAGCCGGGCCCTTCGGTGTGAGGGTGTGTCAGGCGGTCCGATCAGCGACCGAGGCTCAGAAGGCCTCCTCCGCCAGCTCCATGATCTCGTTGTCGATGCCCTCGGCGATCAGGCGCTGCGGGGCGACGGTCGGCAGGACGTTCTTGGCGAAGAAGCGGGCCGCCGCGACCTTGCCCTGGTAGAAGGGGACGTCCTTCTCCGAGGCGCCGGCCTCCAGCTTGGCCAGGGCCACCGCGGCCTGGCGCAGCAGCAGCCAGCCGACCACGACGTCGCCGGAGACCATCAGCAGGCGGGTGGTGTTGAGGCCCACCTTGTACATGTTCTTGACGTCCTGCTCGACCGAGGAGAGGTCGGCCAGGAGCTTGCCGATGATGGCCTCGAGGTCGCCCGCGGCCTTGGCGAGCAGGTCGCGCTCGGCGGCCAGGGCGTCGCCGCCGGCGGCGGAGCCGATGAACTTCTGGATCTGCTCGGACAGCGCGGTGAGCGCCTGGCCGCCGTCCTTGACGATCTTGCGGAAGAAGAAGTCCTGGCCCTGGATCGCGGTGGTGCCCTCGTACAGGGTGTCGATCTTGGCGTCCCGGATGTACTGCTCGATCGGGTACTCCTGCAGGTAGCCGGAGCCACCGAAGGTCTGCAGGGACTGGGCGAGCTGCTCGTAGGACTTCTCCGAGCCGTAGCCCTTGACGATCGGCAGCAGCAGGTCGTTGAGGCGCTCGGCGGCCTCGTCGCGCTCGCCGCGCAGCTTGGCGGCCATCATGTCGTCCTGGGTGGACGCGGTGAACAGCACCAGCGCGCGCATGCCCTCGGCGTAGGCCTTCTGGGTCAGCAGCGAGCGGCGCACGTCCGGGTGGTGGGTGATGGTGACGCGCGGAGCGGTCTTGTCCAGGAACTGCGAGATGTCGGCGCCCTGCACGCGCTCCTTGGCGTACTCCAGGGCGTTCAGGTAGCCGGTGGAGAGGGTGGCGATGGCCTTCGTGCCGACCATCATCCGGGCGAACTCGATGATCTTGAACATCTGGCGGATGCCGTCGACCTTCTCGCCGAGCAGCCAGCCCTTGGCCGGGTGCTTGGCACCGAAGGTCATCTCGCAGGTGTTCGAGGCCTTGAGGCCCATCTTGTGCTCGACGTTGGTGGCGTAGACGCCGTTGCGCTCGCCCAGCTCGCCGGTCTCCCAGTCGAAGTCGAACTTGGGGACGATGAACAGGCCCAGGCCCTTGGTGCCCGGCTTGCCGCCCTCGGGGCGGGCCAGCACCATGTGGATGATGTTCTCGGACATGTCGTGCTCGCCCGAGGTGATGAAGCGCTTCACGCCCTCGATGTGCCAGGAGCCGTCCTCCTGCTGGATCGCTTTGGTGCGGCCGGCGCCCACGTCGGAGCCCGCGTCGGGCTCGGTGAGGACCATGGTGGAGCCCCACAGGCGGTCGGTCATCCGCTTGGCGATCTCGAGCTGCTCCTCGGTGCCCTCCTCGGCGATGACGCCGGCGAAGGCCGGGCCGGAGGAGTACATCCAGATGGCCGGGTTGGAGCCCAGGATCTGCTCGGCGAAGGCCCAGATCAGCGAGTTCGGGGTGACCTGGCCACCGATCGACTCCGGGATGCCCAGACGCCACCACTCGGCGTCCATGAAGGTCTGGTAGCTCTTCTTGAAGGCGGCCGGGATCGGCGCGGTGTTGGTCTCCGGGTCGAAGACCGGCGGGTTGCGGTCGGTGTCGGCGAAGGACGCCGCCAGGTCGTTCTCGGCGAGGCGCGAGATCTCGCTGAGGATGTTCTTCGCGGTCTCGACGTCCATGTCCGCGAACGGTCCGGTGCCGTACACCTGCTCGCGGCCGAACACCTCGAAGAGGTTGAACTCCACGTCCCGCAGGTTGGACTTGTAGTGACCCATCGCCGTTATCTCCGGTTCGTCGCTTCCGGGAGACCGCCGCGTTCCGGCGTCCCGTACCCACCAGTAGGCATCATGATGCTACCCAGCGGTAACTTGGGCAAGCCCCCGCCGGGGAATCCGCCGCTATGAACGTGGTCACGTCCCACAGCCGGGACGGCCACTCCTTGTCAGGATCGGCGCCAGCGGAGGAGGGTGCGCGACCGCTAGCCTGTCCGTGTGTACGGATATGACCAGAACACATACCCGGGCGACCCCTACCAGCAGCAGGCGGGACCGCAGCAGGGCATGAACGGCATGCCCGGACCGGACGCCTACGGCGGGCAGGCGCAGGCCCCCCAGCAGTCCCTGTACCCCGAACCCTCGCCGCCCTCACTCGCGGACGCCGTGCGGGCCTTCACCACCGGCTCGATGGCGGTCGAGGACTTCCAGGCGATCTTCATCACCTCGAAGGTGCACTGCCCCCGCGGCGACCGCCCCGGCTTCCTGGCGCTGCACAACACCCCGACGCCGGTGATCCCGATGTTCAGCTCGCTGAAGGAGCTGCGCCGCTACGCGGGCAAGGACTCCAAGCACTTCACCGTCACCGGTGCCGAGGTCCTGGACCTGCTGCCGACCGGCTACGGCTTCGCGCTGGACATGGAGGGCGAGCACCGGATGGTGTTCGACGCCAAGGCCGTCGAGCAGATGGTCGACTTCACGATGCGCCGGATGTACGGCTGATCCATGCTGGACGAGGAGCCCCGCGCTCCTTCGTCACTACATAGTTCAACATTCAACTTGCCTGTTGTTGAGAATTGAACTAACCTCGTGCACGTAGGCCAGACACCCCCCGAAGGAGGCCGACATGCCCGCCGTGACCGTCGACAACCCGCTGACCCTCCCGCGCGTCACCACGCCGAACCCCGCCGTCACGAGCGCCCGGCCGGTCCTCACCGTGGCGACCGCCCCCGAAGGCTTCGAAGGCGAGGGCTTCCCCGTCCGCCGCGCCTTCGCCAAGATCAACACCAAGTACCTCGACCCGTTCATCATGATGGACCAGATGGGCGAGGTGGACTACGCGGCCGGCGAGCCCAAGGGCACCCCCTGGCACCCGCACCGCGGCTTCGAGACCGTCACCTACATCATTGACGGAACGTTCATCCACCGGGACTCGCACGGCGGTGGCGGCACCATCACCGACGGCGACACCCAGTGGATGACGGCCGGCTCCGGCCTGCTGCACATCGAGACCCCGCCGGAGTCCCTGGTGCAGTCGGGCGGCCTCTTCCACGGCCTCCAGCTGTGGGTGAACCTGCCCGCCTCGGACAAGATGATCACCCCGAAGTACCAGGACATCCGCGGCGGCAGCGTCAAGCTGCTCAGCACCGAGGACGGCGGCGCACTCCTGCGCGTCATCGCCGGTGAGCTCGACGGCCACCAGGGCCCGGGCACCACCTTCACCCCGATCACCATGATCCACGCCTCGATCAACCCCGGCGCCCAGATCACCCTGCCCTGGCGCTCCGACTTCAACGCCCTCGCCTACGGCCTCGCCGGCAACGGCTCGGCCGGCACCGAGCACCGCCCCTTCCACCGGGGCCAGGCCGTCGTCTTCGGCGACGGCGACTCCATCACCCTGCGCGCCGACGCGAAGCAGGACTCCCGCGACAACAACTTCGAGGTCGTCCTCCTCGGCGGCCTCCCGATCCGCGAACCCGTCGCCCACTACGGCCCGTTCGTGATGAACAGCCACCGCGAACTCCAGCAGGCCATGGAGGACTTCCACGCCGGCCGCCTCGGCACCATCCCCGCCGACGGTCACTGAGGGCTCCGGAGCCGGAACGGGGGGGGGGGGGGGGGGGGGGGGGGGGGGGGGGGGGGGGGGGGGGGGGGGCGTCCCCTGATGCCGCACCACCGAGGGGGGGGGGGGGGAGGGGGGGGTT
>NZ_JBVILX010000002.1:96270-132581 GCF_055580145.1 Kitasatospora sp. NPDC032121
GGAACCAGCAGCCTCGTACGCGGCGCCATGCGTCCTCGCCCTCCTCCACTCCCCCCCCCCCCCCCCCCCCCTCCTCCACCCCCCCCCCCCCCCCCCCCCCCCCCCCCCCGCCGTTCCCGCCGTCCCCCGCTACAGCAGCGCGTAGAGGGCCGAGGCGTCGTCGTGCGTCTTGCCGCGCGGCCAGCGCGCGCAGTCGGCGTCCGCCCGCTCCGCCGCCCTGACCTGGGCGATCAGCTCGCCCGGCCCCGACTCGGCGAGCAGCCGCAGTGCGTCGCCCCAACTGCCGAGACCGAAGCGCTCGGTGTAGCGCGAGGCGCCGTCGGTGAGGGCCGCCAGCGCGTGCAGCCGGTCCAGCCGCACGAAGCCGGTCTCGGCGTGCTCGGCCGCCCGCGGGCTGGCGGCGGCGATCCACGGGCCGTTGCCCCGGTTGCGGGCGGCGCGCACGGCCAGCGCGTACTCCAGGTGCAGTGCGGCCCGCTCGGCCGAGCCGGGGACGGTCTCCCAGACCTGGCGGCGCAGCTCCTCCCCGCCGGGGAAGCGCTGGTTGTCCCCGATCACCCTCGGCGGACCGTCCTTGAACTCCAGCACCAGCAGGGAGTCGCCGAGCACCAGGTACTCCAGCGCCTCACCGTGCCGCCGGGCCGCGACGACCATCGCGGCGGGGGTGTTGGGGTGGGCCAGGTCGCAGCGGCCGCCGTGCAGCGCGGCCGTCTCCACGATGGCGTCGGCCAGGCACTCGGCGATCGAGCGGTCCGACCGGTCGGTGAGCCGGGCGAGCAGGTGCACGCCCAGCCGGCGCACGTACCAGGCCGTCCTGTGCCGGCACCCGGACTCCAGGCCGGCCGGCGAACTCGCGCCGTCCAGCAGGACCAGCGCCTCCGGCGAGGCCGCCGCGAAGTCCTCGCTCTCGCGGTCAGGCCGCCGTGCTTCCCCTGCGAGCTGTAGCTGCATCCCGACAGTGTGGCCGCCGCCCCCGGTCCGCGCCCAGCCCCGTGCGCCGGTGTGGCGCGGTCCGGGGCACGGCGCCCGGTGGCAGCCGGGGCGGTTCGGCCATACCGTCGGACAGTGACCGGACGATTCGGCCCATCGGAGCGGGCCGGGTCCGGGATCACCTTCGGGTGTCCGGGCCGACCGCGACTGACGAGGAGCGGAAGATGTTCTGGGAGTTCATCGTGTTGCTGGCCGCCTCGCTCGGCTTCCCGACCGCCGCCCTGTTCTACCTGATCGGCGGGCCGCGCTTCCCCGACGAGCCGCGCGGCCCCGACACCGCCCGGCGCGCGGGCACCGGGGGCACCGGCGCCTCCCGGACCTCCTGAGGGGCAGCGCACAGCCCCGGCAGCGCACAGCCCGGCAACAGGCAGCCCCGGCGGCTTCCCTAACGCTCCGCCAGGACGCTCTCGAGGAGCGCCGCCTGCGCCAGCAGCCGCTCGTCCCCGCCCTCCGCGCCGACCACCTGGAGCCCCAGCGGCAGCCCCCGCGCGGTCCGCCCGGCCGGCAGGCTGAGCGCCGGCCGCCCGAGGAAGCTCCACGGCAGCGACATCACCGCGTCCCCGGTGCTGTGCAGGCCCTCCGGCGCCCCGCCGGTGGCCGAGGGCGCCAGCCACAGGTCCACCCCGGCCGCCGCACCCGCCGCGGCCACCCGCTCGCCCAGCTCCTCCCGGAACCGCAGCCCGGCCGCCCGGTCCTCGGCCGCGACCCCCTGCCCGGCCCGGATGCTCGCCACCGTCTCCGGCCGGTAGAGCCCACCGAAGCGGGCGAACCAGTCGGCGTGGCTGCGGGCCAGCTCGAAGCGGTTGACCGCCTGCAACTGCCGGGTGATCCAGGCGAAGTCCGGGAACAGCTCGACCCGGCGCACCGTGAACCCGGCCCGCACCAGCCGCGCCAGTCGCTCCTCGAAGGCGCGCAGCGCGGCCGGTTCGGCATGCTCCAGGTACGTCCCGTCCGGCACCCCGAGCACGGGCGCGGACGGCGCCGCGGGCTCCGCGCGCCAGCCGTCGCAGAGCAGCGGGGCCACCAGGGCCGCGCCCGCCAGGTCGGCGGTGAACGTCCCGAGGGTGTCGAGGCTCGGCGCGTTCGGGATCACCCCGGTGACCGGGATCCGCCCGTACGTCGGCCGGAAGCCCACCACCCCGCAGTACGCGGCCGGGCGGATCACCGAGCCGACGGTCTGGGTGCCGATCGCCAGCGGCACCAGCCCGGCCGCGACCGCCGCCGCCGAGCCGCTGCTGGAACCGCCCGGGGTGTGCCCCGGATGGTGCGGGTTGCGGGTCGGGCCCGGGGCGCTCGCGGCGAACTCGGCGGTCACCGTCTTGCCCGCGACCAGCGCCCCCGCCGCCCGCAGCCGGTCCACCACCGCGGCCTGCGGCCCGGCCAGCACCCCGGGCGGCAGCGCCGAACCGCCGTGCGTGGGCAGCCCGTCCACGTGCACGATGTCCTTGACCCCCACCGCCACCCCGTACAGCGGCGGCCGCCCGCCCGGCTCCGGGTACCGCTCGGCCAGCTCCCGCGCCTGCGACCGCAGCCGCCCGTACCGGCCGGGCTCCGGCACGAACGCGTGGATCATCGGGTCCACCCGCTCGACCAGCGCGCACAACCGGTCGACGTACTCGGGAAGTTCGGGCACACCGGCGCGCAGTCCGGCGGCCTCGTCGGTCAACGGCCGCGGCCGGACGAGGGGTTCCTCCATGCCGGTCACAGTAGACGGCCTCACACGACCGGCCTCACTGGTGGTGTTCGGCCGCCAAGTACGGTGCCTCGCGCAGGAAGTACGCCCCGCAGGTGTGGCAGCACAGCTCCGGGGTCTTCCCCCAGTCCACCGCCTCCCGCACCCGCGCGCCCGGATCGAGTTCGCGCCCGCACATCGCGACGCTCTCCTCGCCCCGGACCACGTGCCACAGCCGCACCCCCGCGGCCGCACCGCCCTCGCCGTACTCAGCCCGCATCTGGTGCCTCATGCCCCCATCGTCCGGCCCGCCCCCACCCCCGGCAACCGCAGGCCGGGGGCCGCGCTCCCGGCTCCGCGCCGACGCCCGCCCGTTCTCAGGACGCCGCGCGCAGGAGCGCGCCGTCCTGCCACTTGAGGATCTTGTCGAAGCTGACGATCGCGCCGCGCAGGGGGTGGTTGCGGAGCTGGACGTGGTCGGTGAGGGCGTGGATGAGGAAGAGGCCCCGGCCGGATTCGGCGGTGAGGTCGGGGAGGGTGTCCAGGTCGACCGGGCGCAGCGTGGGGGCGCTGGGGCGGAACGGCAGGACGTGGGTGTCGTACGGGTGGCCGTCGCGGCGGGGGCGGTGGGCGGCGAGGACGCGGACCGGGACGGTGGCGCGGCCGCGGCGGGTGCGCCGGCCCGCCCGGCCGGCCGCCGCCGGGCGGGCCTCGGCCGGGGCCGCCGGGCGGCGGGCGGGCGCGGCGGGCACCGCGGGGGTGGGCAGGCCGGGCCCGGAGTCGGTGACCTCGATCCGCAGCCGGTCGCCGCAGATCGAGGCGGTGACCTGGAAGCCGTCGTCGGGCCGCCCGGTGGCGCCGTGCTCGACGGCGTTGGCGCAGGCCTCGGTGAGGGCGACGCCGAGGTCGTCCGCGATCTGCGGGTCGACGCCCGCGGTCGCCATCGCACCGAGCAGGATGCGCCGGGCCAGCGGAACGCTGGCCGGGTCGCGCTTGAGGTGCAGAGTCCACCAGATGTCCACGGGAGGTCCCTCCTGGCTGCGGCTCCACATACAACTAGGTATCTCCGGGCGTTTCGCGGGTGAACCGTGCCCGGGGCCCGCTACCGCCCGTTCGGCGGATGGACCGGGGGACGTGGTCTGTGCCGGGCGACGCGTACGCCCCTCCGCACGCCGCGGCCGAAAGGGGCATTCGTAGGGATTTCCCACCCTGCCCGTGTCAGCGGCGTACGCAATGAGAGGATGGCCCGGCCATGACTGCCCTCGCCGCCGCCCCGCTCCCGGGCGCCCCCGGACCGGCCCAGCCGGTGGGGTCCGCCGCCTGGGACCTGCGGCTTGCCCGGGCGGTCCCGTTCGCGCTGGTGTGCACCCTGATCGCGGCCGCCGGGCACTCGCTGGCGGGCGGCGGGAACGTGGCGCCGACGGCGCTGGCGCTGGGCTTCGCCGCGGTGCTGGCGTTCGCGGCGGTCTGCGGCGGGCGGGAGCGTTCGCTGGCGGCCATCGCCGGGGCGCTCGGCGCCGGGCAGCTCGGGCTGCACTTCCTCTTCCACGGCTTCGACGGCGCCATGTCCGGCATGCACCACGGCGGTGCCGGTCCGCTGACCGTGCCGCAGGTGGCCGGCCGGCTGATCTGCAACGAGGCGAGGCCCGGCACGCTGGTCGGCCTGCCCGGCAGCCCGTCCCCGGAGCAGCTGGTCTCCTCCGCGGGCCTGGACCCGCACGCGTTCGCCACCGCGCCCTGGTGGCAGGCCGGGCTGTTCGGCATGACGCCGTCGATGCTGGTCGGGCACCTGGGCGCCGCGCTGGTCGCGGGCTGGTGGCTGCGGCGCGGCGAGGCGGCGCTGTGGCGGCTGCTGCGGGTGGCCGCCGCGGCTGCCCGGGAGCACTGGGCGGCGCCGCTGCGCACGGCGTTCGCGCTGGTGGCCGCGCTGCTGCGCGGTCTGTTCGGCGAGGCCGGCCCGGCCCGCCGGTTCGGTGCCAGGGGCGGGGAGAGCCTGCTCCCGGCGGGTGCGGTGCTGCGGCACAGCGTGGTGCGGCGCGGCCCGCCGTGCGGGGCCCTCGCGTACTGAGCCGACGTTCCTGGCGCCCCGTGCGGGCCGGGTTCGCGGCGTGCGCACCGTCCGGCCGTTCCCCCGACCCCCGGGGCGGCCCGAGGCTCTGCCCCCACCTCCCCGCGCGCGGCCCCGCGGCACGGCTCACGTCCGTCGCCCGGTTCCGGCCGCCGCCGAGCTCCGATCGGAGACCCGCATCATGCGTTCCCTTCCCACCCGCCGTCTCGCCGCCGTCGCCCTCACCGCCGCCGCCTCCGTGGTGGCGCTGGCCGGCCCCGCCTTCGCGCACGTCACCGTGAACCCGGGCTCGGCCACCCAGGGCGGCTACACGGCCGTCGACTTCCGGGTGCCGAACGAGAGCGACACCGCGAGCACCGTGAAGCTGGAGGTCAACCTCCCGCTGGACCACCCGCTGGCCTCGGTCCGGACCCTGCCGCTGCCGGGCTGGACCGCCACCGTCGAGAAGGCCAAGCTCGACAAGCCGATCAAGGTGCACGGCAACGACGTCACCGAGGCCGTCTCCAAGATCACCTGGACCGCCGACGCCGGCACCAAGATCGCCCCCGGCCAGTTCCAGGAGTTCCGGGTCTCGCTCGGCCCGCTGCCGACCGACACCGAGAGCATGGAGTTCAAGACCCTCCAGACCTACGACAACGGCGACATCGCCCGTTGGATCGACGAGTCCAAGGAGGGCCAGCCCGAGCCGGCCAAGCCCGCGCCCGTCCTGAAGCTCACCAAGGCCGCCGGGGGCGACGGCCACGGTGTCACCGCCACCCCCGCCGCGGGCGCCCACGGGGACAGCTCCGACCAGGCCGCCTCCGCCGACGCCAAGTCCAGCGACTCCACCGCCCGCACCCTGGGCGTGGTCGGCATCGTGGTCGGCGTGATCGGCACCGCCGTCGGCGTGCTCGGCCTGCGCCGCAGGAGCGGCGGCTCCGCCTCCTGACCCACCGCGCCGGCGGTGCCGCACCCGCGCACCGGGTGCGGCGCCGCCGGCCGTCCACCGCGCACGATCGGAACCCGCATGTCCCGCACCACCCGCACCACCCGCCTGGTCGGCGCGGCCGCCCTCGCGCTGGCCGCCGCCCTGACCCTCTCCGCCTGCGGCTCCTCCGGCGGCGGGGACTCGACCGCCGCCAAGGTCACCCGGCAGAAGGAGGACACCCCGTACCAGGGCACCAAGCTCGCCAAGAACTTCGAGAAGCCGGACCTCCAGCTGACCGACACCTCCGGCCAGCCCTTCGACCTGCGCCGGCAGACCGACGGCAAGGCCACCCTGCTGTTCTTCGGCTACACCAGCTGCCCCGACGTCTGCCCGACCACCATGGGCGACATCGGCGTCGCGATGAAGGCGCTCCCGGCGGAGGACCGGCAGAAGATCAACGTCGTCTTCGTCTCCACCGACCCGCAGCGCGACACCCCCAAGGTGCTGCGCACCTGGCTGGACTCGATGGGCAGCGACTTCATAGGCCTCACCGGGGACCTGGCCAAGGTGAAGACCGCCGCCAAGTCGCTCGGCATCATGATCGAGGACCCGGTGGTCAACGGGGACGGCACCGTCACCTCCACCCACGGCGCGCAGGTGCTGGCCTTCCTCCCCTCGGACGACAAGGCGCACGTGCTCTACATGAGCGGCACCGAGGAGAAGACCTACGAGCACGACCTGCCGCTGCTCGCCAAGGGGGTCGCGGCGTGAGCCCGGTCCAGACCGGAACCAGCCGGTTCCGCCGCAGTGCCCTGCTCGGCGCCGTCGTCGCGACCGCCCTGGGCGGCGGCGTGATCCTGGCCGCGTGCGGAACGGGCGGCCAGGACGGCGCCTCGTCCGGCCCGGCCAGGATCAGCGTCGCCGACGAGTACATCCCGCTGCCGCCGGCCGGCGGCATGGCGGCCGGCTACCTGACCGTCCGCAACGACGGCGGGAAGGACCAGCTGCTCAAGGTGACCAGCCCGGCCGCCGAGTCGGTCACCATGCACCGCTCCACCGCGTCGACCATGGAGCAGGTGGACAGCCTGGACGTCCCCGCGCACGGCGCCCTGCAGCTCGCCCGCGGCGGCAACCACCTCATGATCATGGGATGGCAGAAGGCCCCCGCCCTCGGCGACGAGCTGGAACTCGACCTCACCTTCGCCAAGTCCGGCACCATCTCCGTCAAGGTGCCGGTCAAGGAGCTCACCTACCGACCCGGCCAGAGTTAAGGGGACCGCCAGCATGCAGTCGGCCGGCCTGGAGAAGGCCACCCACCGCCGGATCGCCGGGGTGCTCGGAGTGCTCGGCGCTTTGCTCGCGCTGATGCTCGCGGGCGCCGGGCCGGCCTCCGCGCACGCCACCCTGGATTCCACCGACCCGTCGCAGAACTCGGTGGTCGGGACCGCCCCGCGGGCGGTGACGCTGACCTTCAGCGAGTCCGTCTCGCTCTCCGGCGACTCCGTGCGGGTGCTCGACCCGGCGGGCAAGGCCGTGGACACCGGCAACCCGGCGCACGCCGACGGCAAGGGCAACACCGCCCGGGTCGGGCTGCAGGACGGGCTCGCCGACGGCACGTACACGGTGGCCTGGCGGGCCGTCTCGGACGACTCGCACCCGGTCGGCGGGGCGTTCACCTTCTCCATCGGCGCCCCCTCGGACACCACGGTGTCGGCCACCGCGTTCCAGGGCGCCGAGGCCGACGGCCTGGTCGCCGCCCTGTACGGCACCGGGCGCGCCGTCGCGTACGCCGCCTTCGCGCTGCTGGTCGGCGTCGCCGCCTTCGTGCTGATCTGCTGGCCGGCCGGCACCGCCCGGCGCCGGGTGCAGCGGCTGCTGATGACCGGCTGGACGGCACTGCTGGTCTCCACCGTCGCGGTGCTGATGCTGCGCGGCCCGTACGAGCGCGGCACCGGGGTCGGGCAGGCCTTCGACCTGTCGCTGATGCGCGCCACGCTGGACGAGCGGATCGGCACCGGGCTGGCCGCCCGGCTGCTGCTGCTCGCGGCGGGCGGGGTGTTCCTGTCGCTCCTGGTCGGGCAGTTGGGGCAGCCGCCGCGGCCGGTCGTGCCCAAGCCGCGGGACGAGGACGGGGACGGCTCCGCCGCCGAGGGCTCCGCCGCCGCCGAGGACGACGCCGAGGCCGCCGAGCTGCGCGAGCTGGAGCGCAGGGCCGCCGAACGGCCGCAGCGCGAGGTCCGGCTGGGCCTCGGCGTGGCCGGACTGGTGCTGGCGGTCGCCCTCGCGGCGACCTGGGTCGGCGCCGACCACGCCTCGGTGGGCATCCAGGTCTGGCTGGCGCTGCCGCTCGGCATCCTGCACCTGATCGCCATGGCGCTCTGGCTGGGCGGGCTGGCCGCGCTGCTGGTCGCGCTGCGCGAGGGCGTCGGCGTCGAGGTGGTGGACCGCTTCTCGAAGATCGCCTTCGGCTCGGTGGCCGTGCTGGCCGTGACCGGGATCTACCAGTCCTGGCGGGGCCTGGGCAGCTGGAGCGCGCTGACCGGCACCGAGTACGGGCGGCTGCTGCTGGTGAAGAGCGGCTGCGTGGTCGCGATGCTCGGCGTCGCCTGGATGTCCCGCACCTGGCTGGCCAGGCTGCGCTCGGCCCCGGCCGAGGCGCAGGAGGTCGCACCGGTCGAACTGCCGGAGCCGGTCGCCGTGGCGGCGCACGGCGAGGACCCGGTCCGGCAGGCGCAGCTGGAGCGCCAGCTGGCCGCCCGGCAGAGCGCCGGACGCGACCGCGGGCTGACCCCGACCCGGGCCGGGCTGCGCCGCTCGGTGCTGGTCGAGGCGCTGGTCGCGGTGGCGGTGCTGGTGGTCACCACGATGCTCACCAACTCCCCGCCCGGACGGGTCGCGGACGAGATCAAGGCCCGGGCGGCCGGCGCTTCGGTGGCCGGCGGGCCCGGGGCGGCGGCGCAGACCGAGCCGGGCCGCACCGTCGAGCTCAAGCTCCCGTACGACACCAAGGGCCGGACGCCGAACGCCAAGGGCACCGCGACCGTCAGCCTCAACCCGGCCCGGACCGGTCCGAACGAGGTACAGCTCGCGCTGGACGGC
This sequence comes from Kitasatospora sp. NPDC032121, assembly GCF_055580145.1. Lineage (NCBI taxonomy): Bacteria > Bacillati > Actinomycetota > Actinomycetes > Kitasatosporales > Streptomycetaceae > Kitasatospora > Kitasatospora sp. NPDC032121. The sequence goes on from NZ_JBVILX010000002.1 coordinate 105,007, forward strand.
GCGGACGGCCAACCGGTGGACGTTCCCGAGGTGCAGCTCGCCTTCACCCTGCCGGACCGCGACCTCGGCCCGCTGCCGGTCCAGCTCACCCAGGAGGGCACCGGCCGCTGGACCGGCATCGCGCAGCTGCCGCTGGCGGGCAACTGGGTGGTGTCGGTGCAGGTCCGCTCCTCCGACATCGACCAGACCACCCCGACCCAGCAGTTCAAGATCGGGTGAGCGGGGTGACGGACGTTTCCACGGAGCACGGTCCGACGGCGGACGAGTCGGCTTCGAACGGCCCGACGGCGCACGAGTCGGCTTCGAACGGGCCGGCGGGGTCGGCGGGGCCTGCGGGCTTCACCCGGCGGGCGCTGCTCGGCACCGCCGGGGCCGGGCTGCTGGCCGGCGCCGGCGCGGGCGTCGCCGGGGCGGTCGCCCTGGACGGGCGGGGCGGCGGGACGGCCGTCGCGGCGGGCCCGTCCGGCGGGGCGCTGGGCGCGGCCCGGGTGCCGTTCCGCGGCGAGCACCAGGCCGGGATCACCGAACCGGCGCAGGCCAGGGTCCAGCTGGCCGCCTTCGACCTGGCCGAGGGCGTCGGCCGGGACGGGCTGCGCACCCTGCTGCAGCGCTGGACGAGGGCGGCCGAGCGGCTGACCGCCGGGGAGCCGGCCGAGGAGTTCGACGGCCAGGTCGCGCTGGACGCCGGGCCCTGCTCGCTCACCGTCACGGTCGGCTTCGGCGCCGCGCTGTTCGACAAGGCCGGGCTGGCCGACCGCCGCCCGCCCGGGCTCGAACCGCTGCCCGCCTTCCCCGGCGACGCGCTCGACCCGGCCCGCGGCGACGGCGACCTGTTCGTCCAGATCGGCGCGGACGACGCCCTGGTCGCGGTGCACACCCTGCGGGTGCTCCAGCGGCTGGCGGCCGGGACGGCGGCGCTGCGCTGGCAGTCGGCCGGCTTCGCCCGCACCCCCGGCGCCGCCGCGCGGCCGGTGACCGGACGCAACCTGATGGGACAGGTCGACGGCACCAACAACCCCCGGCCGGACGAGGAGGGCTTCGCCGCCAAGGTGTTCTGCGCCGCCGGCGGCGACCAGCCGGCCTGGCTGGCCGGCGGCTCGTACCTGGTGTTCCGGCGCATCCGGATGCTGCTGGACCACTGGGAGGCGCTGCCGGTGGACCGCCAGGAGCGGGTGATCGGACGGCGCAAGTCGGACGGCGCCCCGCTCGGCGCGCCCGCCGGGGCCGGTGAGCGCGCCCCGGTCGACCTCGCCGCGCAGGGCCCGGACGGCACCCTGGCGATCCCCGCCGACGCGCACATCCGGGTCGCCGCCCCGGCGGCCAACGGCGGCGCGGCGATGCTGCGGCGCGGCTTCTCGTACCACGACGGGCTGCTGCCGGACGGCTCGCCGGACGCCGGGCTGCTCTTCCTCGCCTTCCAGGCCGACCCGCGCAAGGGGTTCACCCCGGTGCAGCGCAAGCTCTCCCGGGGCGACGGCCTCTCCCGCTTCCTGCGGCACGAGGCGAGCGGCCTGTACGCACTGCCGCCGGGCCCGCCGCCCGGAGGCTACCTCGGCCAGCAGTTGTTGGAGGGGTAGTTCCCCCGGGTTCACCCGGTCCACCGCCGCGGTCCCGGCCACTGGAACGCTTTCCTGCCGGGGCCGCGGAATCGTTATGGTGACTGCTTCGGCACACCCTGACCGTGCAGCACCGAGATCCCCGGAGGCGTCATGTCGGCCACCCGCTACACCTACCTCGGACCGGCCGGCACGTTCACCGAGGCGGCCCTGCACACCCTGCCGGAGGCGGCGACCCGGGAGCTGGTCCCGCTGTCCTCGGTGGCGCTGGCGCTGGACGCGGTGCGCGGCGGGGAGGCGGCCGGGGCGTTCGTCCCGATCGAGAACTCGGTGGAGGGCGCGGTCACCGCGACCAACGACGAACTGGCCTCCGGCGCACCGCTGATGATCTACCGTGAGGTGCTGCTGCCGATCGCCTTCGCGCTGCTGGTGCGGCCGGGCACCGAGCTGTCCGGGGTCAAGACGGTGACCAGCCACCCGGTGGCCCAGCCGCAGGTGCGGCGCTGGCTGGCGGCCAACCTGCCGGAGGCGACGTGGGAGTCGGCCGCCTCCAACGCGGACGGCGCCCGGCTGGTCGCCGAGGGCCGCTACGACGGCGCGTTCGCGGGCGAGTTCGCGGCGCCGATCTACGGGCTGGAGCCGCTGGTCAAGGAGATCGCGGACGCGAAGAGCGCGGCCACCCGGTTCGTGCTGGTCGGCCGCCCCGGGCGGGTCTCCTCGCCGACCGGCGCGGACAAGACCTCGATGGTGGTCTGGCTGCCGGACGACCACCCGGGCGCGCTGCTGGAGCTGCTGCAGGAGTTCGCGGTGCGCGGGGTCAACCTGATGCGGATCGAGTCCCGCCCGACCGGCGAGGGCATGGGCAGCTACTGCTTCCTGATCGACTGCGAGGGCCACCTGTCCGAGCGCCGGGTGAGCGAGGCGATGATGGGGCTCAAGCGGACCTGCCCGAAGGTGCGGTACCTCGGCTCCTATCCGCGCGCCGACCGGCAGGCGTCCACCCAGCGGCGGCCGGGGACCTCGGACGAGGATTTCACCTCGGCGGCGGACTGGCTCTCCCGCGCGCTCGACGGCCGCGGGGACATCTGAGTCCGGCGCGGACTCGAGTCCGGCACGGGTTCCGTCGCCTTCCGGACATCCTGGTTACATCTTTTGTCTTTCCGACCTTTTCCGACCGTTTCGGAGCGGGTCGATCGGGCGGGGCGGACGACTCCACCCGTCGTCCACAGGCGGCCCCCGGTCGGCGGCCGCTGTCCACAGGGGTCCCCCACTGTCCACAGCCCGGAGTTATCCACAGGGCTGGGGGCGAGTCGACAAACCGGTATAGCCATTGCCCGGATCCGGTCGGACCATCGGTTTGCGTTGCAGAGATGATCAATCGGACCAGAGTCACCCGGTTGCCAGCAAATCACCCGTCCGAGTGGTTCAATTCCCTCACCCGAGAAGGTTGATTGAGGTTTGAAACCTCAATTCCCTGGTTCGTTCACGCGGAAGGCAATCCTCCCCTTTGATCCACAGGTTCGGGGTCCAGCCTGTGGATAACCCGCCGCCGGAGAGTTCCCCACAGAAGTTATCCACAGGCGAGGGTGAGTTATCCCCAGGGGAAAAGCCGTACCGGTGGAGGAACGGTCTCCCGGTACGCTTGGGCCTGTGATTGACCTTCGCCTGCTCCGTGAGGACCCTGACCGAGTGCGCGCCTCGCAGCGCGTCCGTGGCGAGGACGTCGACCTGGTCGACGCCCTCCTCTCCGCCGACGAGCGGCGCCGGTCCTCGGGCAGCCGCTTCGACGAACTGCGCAACGAGCAGCGGGTGCTCGGCAAGCAGGTCGCCCAGGCCAAGGGCGACGAGAAGGCCGCCCTGCTCCAGCGCACCAAGGACCTGGCCGCCGAGGTCAAGGCCGCCGACGCCGAGCAGAGCGCGGCCAAGGAGGAGGCCGACCGCCTGCTCCGCTCCCTGGCGAACCTCATCGACCCGGCCGCCCCGGTCGGCGGCGAGGAGGACTTCGTCACCCTGGAGGAGATCGGCACCCCGCGCGACTTCGCCGCCGAGGGCTTCGAGCCCCGTGACCACGTCGAGCTCGGCCAGATCCTCGGCGCGATCGACACCGAGCGCGGCGCCAAGGTCGCCGGGGCCCGCTCCTACTACCTGACCGGCGTCGGCGCGCTGCTGGAGCTCGCCCTGGTCAACATGGCGATCGCCCAGGCCACCGCGGCCGGCTTCACCCCGATGATCACCCCGACCCTGGTCCGCCCGGCCGCCATGGACGGCACCGGCTTCCTCGGTCAGGCCGCCGAGAACGTCTACCACCTCGCCGAAGACGACCGGTACCTGGTCGGCACCAGCGAGGTCCCGCTCGCGGCGTACCACATGGACGAGATCCTCGACGCCGACAAGCTGCCGCTGCGCTACGCCGGCTACTCGTCCTGCTTCCGCCGCGAGGCCGGCACCTACGGCAAGGACACCCGCGGCATCATCCGCGTCCACCAGTTCGAGAAGGTGGAGATGTTCGTCTACACCACTCCGGAGGACGCGGAGAACGAGCACCGCCGCCTGCTCCAGTGGGAGAAGGACTTCCTCAACGCCCTCGAACTGCCCTACCGGGTGATCGACGTCGCCTCCGGCGACCTCGGCGCCTCGGCCGCGCGCAAGTTCGACATCGAGGCGTGGATCCCCACCCAGGGCAAGTACCGCGAGGTCACCTCGACCTCCAACACCACCGAGTACCAGGCCCGCCGGCTCTCCATCCGGATGCGCGAGGAGGGCAAGACCCGCCCGCTGGCCACCCTGAACGGCACCCTGGTCGCCATCCCGCGCACCATCGTGGCGATCCTGGAGAACCACCAGCAGGCCGACGGCTCCGTCGTCGTGCCGGAGGCGCTGCGGCCGTTCCTCGGCGGGCGGAGCGTCCTCGAACCGGTCAAGTAGCCCGGTCCGCACCACCCAGCACCACCCGCAACTCCCGGGAGACGCACGGCCCATGAGCACCACCAGCCCCAGCCCCGCCTCCCCCGGAGCCGACGGCGGTGGCGACCTGCCCTACCGGCTGGTCGCCACCGACCTCGACGGCACCCTGCTCACCAGCGGGGAGACCGTCTCCGAGCGCACCCGCGCCGCCCTGGCCGCGGCCACCGGCGCGGGCGCGCTGCACATCATCGTCACCGGGCGCTCGGCGGTCTGGGCCCGCCCGGTCTTCGACGAGATCGGCTACACCGGGATAGCGGTCTGCGGCCAGGGCGCCCAGGTGTACGACGCCGGCGCGCACAAGCTGCTCACCTCGCTCACCCTGGACCGGCGGCTCGCCGCGATCGCGATCGAGAAGATCGAGGCCGAGACCGGCCCGCTGGCCATCGCCGCCAACCAGGACGGCCTCGACGGCCAGGTGCTGGCCGGCCCCGGCTACGAACTGCTGATCGGCTCCGACCTGCCGGTCGTCCGGGTCGAGCGCGGCGGGCTGCTCGACGCCCCGCTCAGCAAGCTGTACATCCAGCACCACGCCCTGACCGACGACGCCCTCGCCGAGGCCGCCCGCCGCGCCGCCGGCGACCTGGTCGGCGTGGTGATGGCCGGCGCCGGCGTGGTCGAACTGCTCCCGCTCGGCCTGTCCAAGGCCACCGGCCTGGCCGTCGCCGCCCGCCGCCTGGGCGTCCGCGCCGCCGACACCATCGCCTTCGGCGACATGCCCAACGACGTCCCGATGTTCGGCTGGGCCGCCCACGGCGTCGCCATGGCCAACGCCCACGAGGAACTCCTCGCCGTCGCCGACTCCGTCACCGCCAGCAACGACGAGGACGGCGTCGCCGAGGTCCTGGAGCGCCTCTACCCCCAGTAGTTGACCGGGCCGGCAGCCTTGTACGCCGCGTGGGCCGCCTCGCTCGCCCGCGGGTCCAGGCTGCTGTCGGAGCTCAGGTTGATGAACAGCGCCAGGGTGTGGACCAGGTACCGGTGTTTCCAGCCGGTCCAGCCGTTCCGGAGGGCCTTCCTGACGTTCTTGTCGCACAGCTCGGAACCGCTTCCGGTGGACGGGCACCAGAAGCCCCAGTCACCGGAGTACGCGTTGGAGAGGGTGTTGTAGGCCGCCTCGGCGGTCCGGGCGTCCATCATCGGCTCGACCATGATGATCACCATCATGCTGTCCTCGGGGTCGTTGTACGTCCCGACGACCTGGTTCACGCAGCCGCCGTTGCGCAGCACGGTCTGGACGTTGTCGCTCATGCCGGACGTCACGCAGCTCTGCAGCGAGCGGCTGGTCTTTCGGTAGCGCACCCCGTCGGAGTCGGTGAACGCCTCGGGGAGCAGGCCGGCGGGGGTCAGCGGGGTGCGGTCGGTCCCGGCGTCGTCGAGCGAGGCGGGGTCGAAGACGGGGGTGCTGGGCCGGTAGGTGGGCGTGTAGGTGCGCGTGGGCGTGTACGTCGGCGTGTAGGCGGGTGCGGGCGTGTACGTGGGTCCTGAGTCCGCCGTCGTGGAGCCGGACCTGTTGTGGGCGACCGCCAGCACGATCGCCAGGATGACCGCCGCGACGACCGCGACGACGCCGATGCCGGCGGCGTACGGCGTCCTGGTCGGCGGCGGCGCGCCCGGGCTCGCGGCCGGGGCTCTCACCGTACGGACGGCGGCGGACGGAGCCGACGGGGCCGAGGAGATGGACGGGACGGACGGAGCCGCCGGGGTGGTGGAGGCGGTGGCGGCGGCCGCCGTGAGGTGCTCCGCCCAGAGCGCCGGGGCGGGCCGGCGGGCGGGGTCCGGGTCGAGTCCGGCCCGGGCGAGCTCGCCGAGGGCGGGGCTGAGCGCGGTCAGCGCGGCCGGGTCGACGGCGCTCTGGTCGCGGGCGAAGAGCCGTACGGCGAGCAGCGCCAGCTTGTGGGCGTCGCCCGCCGCCGTCCCGCGCTCCTCGCCGTGCGGGAGCTGCCAGTCCGGGGTCTCGACCTGGGGCAGGACGGTGGCGCCGCGCAGCCGCACGGCGTCGCAGTCGATGAGGAAGCAGGCAGGCCGGCCGCCGTCGGCTCCGGTGGCGAAGAGCAGGTTCTTCGGGGACAGGTCGCCGACCGCGATGCCGAGGCCGTGCAGCCGGGACAGGGTGGTGGCGAGGTCGGCGAGCAGTCTCAGGCGGTCGCGGTCGCTGACGGTGAGGCCGACCCGGGCGACGTAGTCGTCGTCGTTGAGCAGGAACTCCAGGGTGGCCGGCCGTCTGGTGGGCGCGGTGGCACCGCCGAGGGCGTGCAGGTCGAAGTGGAAGCGTTCGGGGGCGGCCCCCATCAGGAAGCCGCAGGTGCGGCCCCGCTGCCGGACCAGGGCGGTGGGCCAGGCGGCCCTGTCGAGGAGCCAGCGGGCCTCGGCCGGGTCGAGTTCGGCGAGCAGGGCCACCATCGCGGCCAGCGCGGCGGCGTCGAGCCCGGGGAGGGTTTCCGGGCGGTACTCCTTGTAGGCGACGGCGTGGCCGTCGGCCCGGTCGGCCACCTCGTGGACGGTGCCCTGGCCGCCCTGTCCGAGGCGGCGGACCAGGATCAGGTCGTCGTGGTCGACGGTCCTGACGGAGCGGTCGTCCGTCATCGCTCCTCCCCGGCGGCGTGCGGCCAGACGACCAGGAGGGTCCGGTCGTCGTCGAAGGTCTCGCGGGAGAAGTCGAGCAGGTGGGCGAGCCAGAGCGGGGTGGGCGGCTCGGCGAGGGCGTCCGCGAACAGGGCGCCGACCCGGCCGTCCCCGTCGCCCAGCGGGTCGCCGAAGCCGTCGGTGCCGATCAGCAGGGCGAGTTGCGGGGTGAGCCGGACGCTGGTGCGCTCGATCGGGTCGGGCACGGTGGGCAGCGGGGTCACCTCGGTGCCGATCAGCGGGGTGTCGCCGGCGGACTTCGGGTCGAAGAGCGGGTGGTAGCGGCCGTGCGGGAGGTCGAGCAGCCAGGCGCCGGAGTCGCCGATCCGGCAGAGCTCGACGACGGGGCCGGCCGGGTCGGGGCGGACCACGCCGGTGACCAGGGTGGTCGCGTACAGCCGGGAGACCTCGGCCGGGTCCGGTTCCCCGCCGCCCAGCCGCCAGCGGGCGACCTGCCGGAGCCGTCGGGCGGCGTGCCGGGCGACGTCCGGGAAGTCCACCGGGCCCGGGCTCGCGGAGAGCAGGTGGAGCGTGCGGGCGAGGGCGGCCCGGCAGGCCTCGATGGCGCCGAGTTCGGCGGTGGTCGCGGCCGAGACGCCGTCGGCGACGGCGAAGGCGACCGCGCCGGTGGGCTGGTGCAGGGCGGCGCGCGCGGCGTCCTGGCGCGGACGGCCGTAGTAGCGGTGCTTGGCGCCGCGGACGGAGGCGAAGCGCACGGCCAGCGCTTCGGTGGACCAGCCGTCGCACTCGGTGTCGGGGAAGTCGTAGGCGGGCTGGCGCGGCGGCCTCGGTTCGAACTCGATCCCGGGCGTGCCCACGGCGATCCGCTCCCAGGGGACGGCAGCGGCCGGGCCGGGCCCCTGCTCCGGGCCGGGCGCCCGCTCCGGGCCGGGACCGCGCCGGGTCACTGCCCGACCTCGTCGATGGCGAGGACGAACTGGTCGGGCCGGTTGACCACGAGGTGGGGGTTGGCGGAGCCCAGGGCCTGGCCGGAGGCGACCAGGCTGGTGGTGAGCGCGTGGAAGAACTCGCCGATGGCCCGGCCGAGGTCGATGCCGGACCGGGCCACGAAGGCGAACTCCGGGCGGGTCGCCACCGCGAGCATGGTCCGGGGCTCGGCCTCGCCGATGCCGCAGGCGATGATGTTGGGGGCGGTCGGGGTCCGCCGCTGGTCGGTGAGGAGGGCGTGCGCGTCCCGCCACTCCTCGCCGTCGGTCGGCTGGCCGTCGCTGAGCAGGAACACCACCGGGCGGTGCACCTTGTACCCCTGGCCGCGCAGCCACCGGACGTCCTCGGGGATGCGGTCCAGCAGGTCCTCGAAGACCGCCCGGTAGACGGTCAGTCCGCGGATGACCACCTGGGGCAGCCTGGTCTCGGTCCGCATGTCGGTCACCGCGAGGCGGATCCGCACGTCGTCGGAGAAGCCGAGGACGGCCAGCCGCAGTTTCGCGGCGATCATCGGCTCGGCCCGCAGCCCCTCGCACAACGAGACCAGGCCGCCGGAGAGTTCGGCCAGGTACGGTTCCATCGAGGCCGACTCGTCGGCCAGTACGTAGGCGGGCAGCAGGACACCCTTGGTCTCGGCCACCGCACTCCCCCTTCTTGTCGGGTGGACCTCTTCCTTGCGCGGCCGGCCGACTTCCCGCGTCGGCCGGCCGACGGAGCGGCTACGGGAGCAGCGAGCGGACCGCCTCGTCCAGGCTCTGGATCTCGGCGGCCACCGCCGTGGTGGCGACGACGCCGGCCCTGGCCCGGGTGAGGAAGCGCAGCACCTGGTCCCAGCGCCGGGCCGGGGAGGCGACCTCGGCCTGGAGGTCCTCGGCGGCCTGCGCCTGGCTGCTGTCCGGTTCGCCGTCCTGGCGCAGCCGGTCGGCGAGCGCGAGCACCCGCCGGGCGAGCGCCTCCTCGTCGACCTCCCCCGCACCGGAGTTGACCGTGACCGAGGAGTTCCGGCCCGCCGCCACGGGCGAGTCGGTGAAGTGGACGGTGGCGTGGCCGCTGATGTGGAACCCACCGGAGGTGTTCCGGTCCTCGCTCATGACTTGGCCTTCCCTCCTTCGGGACCGCGGGGCGTGAACATGGCGCGCACCCGGCTGCCCGCCCCGGCCGCGACCGGGGAGTTGACGAAGCTGATCCTGGCGTTGCCGGAGGTGAAGATGCCCCCGTTGTAGATGACGCTCTGGCGTTCGCGCAGTTCGGAGATGTCGACCTGGTGGTCCTCCAGGAAGTCGATCAGGGTGTCCAGGATCCGCCGCTCGACGACCTTGGTGTACATCTGGTGGTCGATCTGCTGGTAGTAGCGGTGGAACCTCGAGTCGGCCGCCAGCTGCCGGATGCTGGTCATGGAGCCGTAGTTGAAGGCGCTGTGCCGGATCTGGCGCAGCTGGTCGCCGTCCGTGAGCCGGGCCAGGAAGGCCGCGAAGGGCAGGGCCAGCACGTGGCCGGTGCCGCGCACCAGCCTGCCGGGCATGCTGGTGAGGGACGTCCGGGCCAGGGCGGTCAGTTGGCGCCAGGTCGGCCGGTCGAGCAGGTGGTCGACCAGGTGGTAGGCCGCCTTGACCGGGGGGAGCATCGAGGAGGCGCCCTCGACGAAGAGCAGGTCCTTGGCGGGGCTGAGGCCGAACCGGACGGTGCTGGTGGTCACCACCTCGCTGCCCCAGCCGGACACCGTCGTGACCAGGTAGGGCCGGGCCCGCGCGGCGCCGTCCTCCCGCAGCCGATCGACGAGGGCGGCGGGCAGCTCGGGGGCCGGCCGCTTGGTCGGCCAGGGGAGCAGGAAGCCGCGGACGGCCGGGTCGAGGCCCAGCGACAGGTCGGCGCCGCTGACGAAGATCCGCTCGCGGACCTCGACCCCGGGCAGTCCGAGCGACTCCACCGCCCTGGTGATCTCGGCGGTCAGCTCGGCGATGGAGAACGGCAGGACGCGGTCGGCGTGCTCACCGGGCCGGTCCACCGGGATGGTGAAGTTCCAGGTGTTGAGCAGCCGGCCGTACCCGAGGAAGGGCTCGAAGCCGGAGAAGATCGTGACGTTGCCCTTGTGGTCCAGTCCGGCCAGTTCGCGCAGCTGCGCCTCCTCCTTGGGCCTGGCGGCGACCGGCGCCTGCGCGGGGTCGAACGCGGCGCGGCTCAGCCTGGGCCTGATCACGCCGAAGTAGGCGGTGAGCTGCTCGATGAGCACGACGGCCCAGGCCACCACCAGGAGCGGGACCAGGACGACCGGCAGGTCGAACGGGAGCAGCGAGGGGTCCGGCTGGGGGACGGCGTAGCCGCCGGGGTAGCCGGGGACGGTGGCGGGCGCGTCCGTCCGCTCGAAGGGGTGGAGGAAGAACGAGGCGACGATGCAGGCCGCGATCAGGGTGAGCAGCACCTTGGTGGTGGTGTGCCGGGTACGGGCGGCGACGGCGTAGCGCAGCACGCAGGCCAGGTCGACGTCGGGCGAGGAGGCGACGGCCCGGCGCGGCTCGCCGAGGACGGTGGCGATCGCACGGTGGGCGAGGACGCTGTCCATCTGCACGGCCGCGCACAGGTAGCGCGTGGCGTCCGAGGCGCGCGGCGGCGGTCCCGGCCGGGGCGCAGGGCCGCCGGGGCCGAGGGTCGGCGTACGGCCGCCGGCGGCACCGGCGGGGGTCGGGTGGGAGGTCGGGCGGGCCTGGGCGGGGGCGGGCTGGGAGGCCGGGCGGGCCTGGGCGGGGGCCGGTGCGGGGCTCTTCCAGGTGCCGGTGGGGGCCCGGTGGAAGGCCGTGGCCGGGTCGGGGTCCGCGCGGCACCCCGTGCAGGGCACTCCCGGAGGGTTCACCAGCCCGCAGGTCGGACAGGTCCACGTGTCGAAGGTGCTCATGATCGACCACCCTTCGGTGAGGGTTCGTGTGACGTAACTACCCGTTCCACGACAAAACCTGACCTGTCATCAGGTGGCGAATCCACTGGCGCGTCGAATCCGGTCCGCCAGGGCGCGCGCCCGGCGCGCTCCGCGGCGCCCCGCACGCCCCGGGGGCAGTTGTAGGATGACCGGGCAAGCGGTTGTAGGATGACCGACGACCGATGGTGGCGAGACGCGGTGGGAAGGGAGGTCCGGCATGAGCGGCGGTCTGCAGGCGGCCGGGCGGCGTTCCCTGGTGGACACCGCGATCGAGCAGCTGCGGGAGCAGCTCGCGGGTGGGACGTGGCCGGTCGGGTCGCGGATCCCCACCGAGCACGAGCTGGCCGAGCAGCTGGGAGTCGGACGGAACACCGTCCGGGAGGCGATCCGGGTGCTGGTGCACGCCGGGATGCTGGTCTCCCGACAGGGCGAGGGCACGTTCGTCCGCTCCACCAGCGATCCGGCGTCCGTGCTGCGCGGCGTCCAGCGCTCCGGCATCCGGGACGTCCTGGAGGTCCGTGCGGCGCTGGAGACCGAGGGCGCCCGGCTGGCCGCGCTGCGGCACACCCCCGAGGACGTCCGGCGGATGCGCGCGGCCCTGGCCCGTGAGGCCGAGGTGTTCGCGAAGCACCCCGAGCGGGCGAGCCGCGAGGCGACCGTCGAGCACGACCTGGAGTTCCACACCGCCGTCGTCGAGGCCGCGCACAACCCCGCGCTGGCCGAGGTGTACCGCTACTTCGGTGCCTCCGTCCGCGAGGCGATGACCTCCGCCTTCGGTGACCACGACATGCCCGAGGCGGTCGTGGCGACCCACGAGGCCCTGGTCGACGCGATCGAGAGCGGTGACCCGGACCGGGCCGAGGCGGCGTGTCGTGCGCTGCTCGCCGGCCCGACCGCGGCCGTCGAGCAGCTGCTCGCGGCCATCGCGGCCCGGAAGTAGGACGGCGCGAGCCTCCTCCCCTTCCACCGTCCGCTTCCACGCACATCCACGAAAGAACAGCACATCCATGGCCGTCACCCGTGCCCAGCAGCCGGTTGTCACCACTCCCGCCCCGGTCCCCGTCCGCGCCCGGCTGGCCCATCCGCTCCTGCTGCTGACCGGCATCGTGCTGGTCGCGCTGAACATGCGCGCCTGCCTGGCGGCAGTCTCCCCGATGGTCGGCGAGATCCGGCAGACCTTCGGCCTGTCCGCCACCGTGGGCGGGCTGATCACCACCGTCCCGGTGCTCTTCCAGGGCGTCGGCGCCCCGCTCACCCCCCGGCTGACCCGCCGCTTCGGCGCCGAGCGGGTGGTGCTCGGCGCGGTGCTGGTGCTCGGCGCGGGCGTGCTGCTGCGGGTGCTGCCCTCGGTGGCGGCCCTGTACGCGGGCTGCGTGGTCATCGGCGTGGCCATCGCGGTGCTGAACGTGTCGATGCCCGGCCTGGTCAAGCGCGAGTTCCCGGACCGCGCGGCCGCCATGACCGGCGTCTACTCGACCACCATGCTGGTCGGCGCCACGATCGCGGCCGGCACCTCCGTCCCGCTGGAGCACGCGCTCGGCGGCGGCTGGCGGGCCTCGCTCGGCGCCTGGTCGCTGCTCGCGCTGATCGCGGCGGTGGCCTGGCTGCCGCAGGTGCTGCGCGCCCGCCAGGAGCGGCAGCGGGAGCAGCAGGGGACGCCGGCCGCGGCCGCCGCGGCGGCCAAGCCGATCGAGGGCATCTGGAAGTCCCCGCTGGCCTGGCAGATCAGCCTCTTCATGGGCATCTCGTCGCTGCTGGTGTACACCCTGGTCGCCTGGATGCCGACCATCCTGGCCGAGCACGGCATGGACCGCGGGCAGGCCGGCCTGGTCTTCGCCTTCTCCAACCTGGTGCAGGTGGCGGGCGCCTTCCTGGTGCCGCTGATGGCCGGCCGGATGACCAGCCAGCGCGCGCTGGCGGTGGCCATGGTCGCCCTGAACGGGACGGGCATCGCCCTGCTGCTGGTCGCGCCGGTGTCCGCGGCGTGGGTGTCGGCGACCATCCTGGGTGTGGCCCAGGGCGGTTCGCTGGGCCTGGGCCTGGCGTTCATCGTGCTGCGCACCCGCACCGCGGCGGGTGCCGCCCAGCTGAGCGGGATGTCGCAGGCGATCGGGTACCTGGTCGCGGCGGCCGGCCCGGTCGGCGCGGGCGCGCTGCGCCAGCTGACCGGCGGCTGGGAGACCCCGCTGGTGCTGATGCTGGTGCTGGTCGTGGTGGTCGGCGCGGCCGGCTGGGGCGCGGGCCGCAACCGGACGCTCTGAACTCCGAGCAGAACGGCGACGGGCCCCGGACACCCTCAGGTGTCCGGGGCCCACTGACGTACCGGGCGCGCCCCACCGGGTTCAGCGCCCCACCGGGCTCACTCCTCGCCGGCGAGCGTCATCCCGGCCAGCTTCACCGAGGCGAACACCGTCGCCGCGACGGTGACCACCAGCAGCAGCGGTACGGCCGCGCCGAGCGAGACGTCGGAGCTGATCGCGTTCTGTCCGGCGACCGCCTCGGCCACCGAGCGGCCCCACTGCTGGACGCTCAGCGTCCGGGCGCCCTCGACGAAGTTCCCGATCGTCGACTCCCAGATCAGGGCGTACGCCAGCCCGGCCACCACGGCGTGCCGGGTGACCACGCCGAGCAGCAGGAACACCGCGCTGTACACGGCCCCGGCGACCAGCACCGCCACGGTGTAGCCGAGCGCCACGCCGTCCTGGGTGCCGACCAGCAGCAGCCCGGCCAGCAGCGTCGGGACGACCGAGAACAGCCAGGTGACGCCGATCGCGACGACCAGTTTGGTGGTGACGATCCGCCACCGGGGCAGCGGCTTGGCGAGCAGGTAGACGATCGAGCCGTCGTCGATCTCGTTGGCGATCACCCCGGTGCCGACCACCAGCCCGAGGATCGGGACGAGGGTGCCGAGGCCGAGGGCGCCGATGATGTTGTCGGCCATGTCGTGCGGGTCGGCGCTGGAGACGCTCGCGACGGCCGAGACGACCAGCAGCAGGGCGGGGACCACCAGCAGCAGCAGGCCGCGGCGACGGCCCAGCAGCCCGCGCAGGGTCAGCCTGGCGACGGTGGGGTTCATGGTCGGTCGGCCCCTTCCTGGGCAACAACGGTCCTGGCGGCGGCGCTCACGCGGAGACCAGGTAGGAGAAGACGCTCTCCAGCGATTCGTCCGCCGGGGAGACGGTGTACAGCCGGATGCCGGCCTCCCGGGCGACCCTGGGCAGCAGGGTGGTGAAGCCCTGGAAGTTGACCGCTTCGATCCGCAGCGCCCGCTCCCGCTCGTCCACCTCGATGCCGGTGGTGGAGCCGTCGGCGATCAGCGCGGCGGCGAGCCGGCGGTCGTCGCTGGAGCGGACCAGGTAGCGGTGCGGCCGGTCGGTCATCAGCCGGCGGATCTTGCGGAAGTCGCCCGAGGCGGCGTGCCGTCCGGCGACCACCACCTCGATGTGCCGGGCCAGCTGCTCGACCTCCTCCAGGATGTGGGAGGAGAACAGCACCGTCCGGCCGTCCGCGCCGAAGCGGCGCAGCAGGTCCATCAGCTGGAGCCGCTGGCGCGGGTCCATGCCGTTGAAGGGCTCGTCGAGCAGCAGCACGGACGGGTCGTGGACCAGGGCGGAGGCCATCTTGACCCGCTGCTTCATGCCCTTGGAGTAGGTGCCGGTGCGGCGGTCCTTGGCGTAGTCCATCTCCACCAGGTCCAGTGCCCGGCGGGCGGCGGCGCCCGGCTGGGGCAGGCCGTGCAGTTCGGCGTTGGCGAGGACGAACTCCCAGCCGGTCAGGTAGTCGTACATCGACTCCCGCTCGGGCACCAGGCCGATCTGCCGGTACACCTGCTGGTTGCGCCAGATCGGCGCGCCGTCCAGGGTGACGGAGCCGCTGGAGGGGGCCAGGAAGCCGCTCATCATGTGGATGAGCGTGGACTTGCCCGCCCCGTTGGGCCCGAGCAGGCCGGTGATGCCGGGGCCGATGGCCATGGTGATGTCGTTGACCGCGACCACGTTCCCGAACCAGCGGGAGACCTTGTCGATGCTGATGGTGGCCATGCCGCCCTCTCAGACGTTCCGATAGCGGCGCAGCAGCAGCCGGTACGAGCCGACCACCATGGCCGCCGCGACGAGCGCGAACACCGCCAGACCCAGGCCGCCCGGCGCGTGCCGGCGGTCGAGTCCGTCGCCGAGCCCGAACAGCTCGTTGACCAGGGACTCCACCAGGTCGGTGGGCGAGATCAGGGACACCCACTGCGCGGCGTCGGAGTCGGTCGTGCCGGTGTGGCTGATCCCGACCACGGAGGCGCCCAGCGCGGCGCTGACCGTCAGGTAGCCCATGATGGCGGCCACCCCGAAGCCCCGGCGCGGGGTCGCGGCCGCGATCACCACGGCCACCGAGGTCGGCACCAGGGCGTACAGCAGGGCCGCGATCAGGCCGTACAGGAAGTGCCCGGTGTTGTGCGCGAAGTCCATCCCGCCGAGCAGCGCGCCGATGTACAGCACCAGCAGCGGGGCCGCCATGAGCAGCAGTTGGGCGCAGACCATGGCGCCGAACTTGGCCCGGACGTAGTCGGTGCGGGTGATCGGGCGGGAGAAGTAGAGCGGGACGGTCTGGTAGCGCAGGTCCCGGGAGAACAGCACCGGCGCCTGGGAGGCGAGGAAGACCGAGACCACCAGGCTGAGCATGGAGAGGTAGCCCGCGTAGTCGACCGGCAGTTCGTCGCGCTTCATCACGACCGACAGCGCCACCGTGATCAGCGCGGGCACGGTGATCACGCCCAGCACCAGCATCGGCAGCACCTTGGACTTGCCGGAGCGGCCGAGGCCGTACGCGGCGCGCAGGCTCTGGGTGAAGAGCGCGCGGGTGGCGTAGGAGCGGCCGAGCCGGGGGCCGGTGTAGCCGCGGTAGCCGATGTCGTGGATGACGCCGGTGTCGGTGGACCTGGCCTCAGGAGGCAGCGACATCGTCCGTTCCTCCCTTGCTCTGCTCGGTGTGCTCGTTCCGCTCGGCGCCCCGGGAGTCGGTGAAGAGTTCGGCGACCCGGTGCCGGCGCTCCTCCAACCGGACCAGGCCGAGGCCCAGTTCGGCGACGGCGTCGCGGATGGTGTCGTACGTCGACTCGTCGGCCAGCCGGACGAGCAGCTGGTGCGAGCCCTCGGACTGGACGGACAGGCCCGCCGCGGCGAGCCGCTCGCGGACCGCCGGGCCCGGCTCCCGCCGGTGGTCCTGCGGGAAGTCGCCGACCTCGACCGCGAGGACGGCCGTCGCCCCGGTGAAGGAGGCGGTGGAGGAGGAGCGCAGCAGCTTGCCGCCGTCGATCACGACCAGGTGGTCGCAGGTCCGCTCCAGCTCGCCGAGCAGGTGCGTGGTGACCAGCACCGAGATGCCGAAGTCGGTGTGCACCCGGCGGATCAGCGCCAGCATCTCGTCCCGGCCGGCCGGGTCGAGGCCGTTGGTCGGCTCGTCCAGCAGCACCAGCTTCGGGTCGTGCACCAGCGCCTGGGCGAGCTTGACCCGCTGCTTCATGCCGGTCGAGTAGCCGCCCATCGGGCGGTACCTCTCCTCGTACAGCCCGACGTGCCGCAGGGTGTCCGCGGTGCGCTCACGGGCCGCGGTGGCGGGCAGGCCGGCCATCCGGGCCATGTGCACCACGAACTCGGTCGCGGAGACGTCCGGTGGCAGGCAGTCGTGCTCGGGCATGTAGCCGACCTGGGCGCGGATCTCGGAGCCCCGGGTGGCGACGTCCAGGCCGAGGACCTCGCCCCGGCCGGAGGTCGCCGGGGCGAGCCCGAGCAGGATCTTGATCAGAGTGGACTTGCCCGCGCCGTTGGCCCCGACCAGCCCGACCACCCCCGGCCGCACCTCGACGGTGAGCTGGTCGAGGGCGGTGACGCGGGGGAACCTCTTGGTGAGGCCGTCCGTCGTGATGACAGCTGTGGACACGGACACAACGTAACCGTCTTGTGC
The DNA here is from genome assembly GCF_055580145.1 of Kitasatospora sp. NPDC032121. NCBI lineage: Bacteria > Bacillati > Actinomycetota > Actinomycetes > Kitasatosporales > Streptomycetaceae > Kitasatospora > Kitasatospora sp. NPDC032121. Next base: position 121,960 of record NZ_JBVILX010000002.1, read on the forward strand.
GGTACGGGTCATGAGCTGGAATGACGAGGCCGTCTGCTGCTGCGGTATGACGACGGGCCCCCTCTCCCCTAGGGGTTCGGCAAAGGCGGAACCGCCTGTACCCTTTGTCGAACTCTTGACGTACTTGCCGAGTTCATTGCCGACGGGGGTGCCGGAACAGCGTGCCGGCACGGAGGGGAAGCGATCGACATGTCTGATCGGGCGACCGCGTTCGACCGGATGATGAACCCTTGGGCCTACGACGCCGACGGGAACCTGACCGACCAGGCCCGTGCCCAGGAGACGGCCCGCACCCAGCTCAACTCGGCCGCGGCGGCGGGCGGAGGAGGCGGCGGGGGCGGAGGCTTCAGCGCCGACCCCGACGCGCTCACCACCGCCGGGAACAACTCCGACCAGATCCACGCCCGCCTCAACACCGACGGCCGGGGCGCCGACGAGGCCACCGCCAAGGTCTCCACCTCACTCGCCAACTGGAGCACCGGACAGGCCGCGGCGGGCGCCGCCGGCACCTGGGACCAGTGCGTCGCCGCGCTCGGCGGCACCATCGGACAGACCACCCAGGCGCTGCGCGCCACCGCCGGCAACTACCGCCAGAACGAGTCGGCCACGCAGGCCGGCTTCACCGGCTGAGAGGAGTACCGCCATGGTCGACTTCCACGAACTCAGCACCGCCGACTTCGGCGTGCTGGACTCCGCCGCCTCTGCCTGGACCACCGTGGCCGTGAAGCTCCAGTCGCTGGACAGCGACTGGGACAGCACGGTGATAGCCAAGGTCAACTCCGCCTGCTGGAGCGGGCCTTCGGCCGACCAGGCCCGCCCCGGCCTGCAGCGCACCAACGAGCAGCTGACCGCCGCCGTCACCGAGGCGAACGCCTTCGCCTCGATCTTCACGGAGGCGTCGACCGAGTTCAAGGCCGCCAAGGCCAAGCTGGACAAGGCCGTCGCGGCCGCCCGGACGGCCGGCCTGACCGTCACCGACAACGGCACCGTGAGCTGGCCCCCCGCCGACAACGCCACCCGCCACGACTACGAGGCCATGCGGGACTACCAGCGGGAGTGGGGCGACAAGGCCGAAGCCGCCCGCAAGGAGATCGACGCCGCCGTCGCCGAGGCCACCGCCGCCGACGAGCGGATCGCCTACGCGCTGCGCGCCGACAGCATGACCGACCAGCAGAAGTCCTTCAACGGCAAGGCCATCGGCGGCGGCCCCGAGGCGGACGGCAAGCGCGCCGCCCAGCTCGCCGCCCGGGGCGGGGACATCACCGAGCCCGAACTCACCGAGCTGAACTCGCTGTTGGCCTCGCACGGCAACGACCCGAAGTTCGCCACCAAGTTCTACCAGGACCTCGGCCCGGACGGCCTGATCAAGTCCTGGAACGGCATGGTCGGCGACCCGGCGCACCCCTGGGACGCCAAGGACCCGCGCTGGAAGGCCTACGAGCAGCTCCAGAAGAACCTCGGGCTCAGCCTGGCCACCGCCACCCGCACCACCAACGAGCCGCACCTGTCCGACGAGTGGGCCGCCGCCCTGCGCAAGGCCGGCTCCCAGCCGGTCTGGGACAAGCCGTACCGGGCCTCCGGCCTGGACTACGTGCCGTACGGCTACCAGGTGCTCTCCGGCATCCTGATGAACGGGAACTACGACGCCCACTTCATCAACCCGATCGCCGAGCACGTCACCCAGCTGGACACCCAGGACCGGTACTGGCCGGCCCCGATGCCCGGTTCCAAGATCCACGGCTTCAACCTGACCGGCGGCGACGAGGCCGGCTCCGGCTTCCGCCCCACCACGGCCATCCTGGAGGCGCTCGCGCACAGCCCGGAGGCGGCCACCAAGTTCTTCACCGAGCAGCCGACCGCGTACAACCAGGACGGCACGGTCAACCAGGGCGGCAAGCCCAAGCCCGCCGACTACTTCGGCTACTACTCCCACGACAAGGACTGGATCCCGGACACCACCTCGCGGGACTCCAAGGTGTGGGACGCGAGCAAGCAGGCCGGCCCGGCCGCCTTCGGCCGCGCCCTGGAGGCCGCCACCACCGGCCACCCGTACGACGAGCCGGGCCCGATCCCGCCGGCCAAGCACACCTCCGAGCAGGCCGACCTGATGAACCGGGTCGTGGACACCTTCGGCCGGCACGGCGGCGACGGCGCGCTGGACGACATCAAGGGCGACGGCAAGCTCGCCGCGATGCGCGGCAGCCTCGGGCACATGACCGCCGAGTACATCGGGGACGTGCAGAACTCGCTCTCCCACGGGCACGACCTGCCGGTCAACGGCTCCCCGGCCACCCTCAACGCCTCGTCCGTGGCCGGCCTGCTCGACGCCCTCGGGCGCGACCCGGACGCCTACGGCGCGGTGGCGAACGCCAACCAGGCGTACACCACCGCGCTCATCCGCGGCCACCTGGACAGCGGGGAGACCGACTTCGCCCGGCTGGAGTCGGACATCAAGCACAACGCGGAGTCCGGCGGCGTCGTCAGCGGCTACCTCAACCAGGCCCGGATCGACGAGGTGCAGAACCAGCACGCCGTCTCCGACAAGGAGTTCAACGACGCGCTGGAGAAGAACGTCGGCTACGGCAAGGACGCCTTCAACGCCGTCATCGGCAGCGTGACCGAAAAGATCCCGCTCGGCGGCGAGATCGCCGGCGCACTGGTCGACGAGATCGCCGACAGCGTGATCGAGGCCAACAAGCACGACACCACCGAGGACGGCCGCCAGGAGAGCCGCGACCACACCGCCGACGCCGAGGGCCGGGTGGCCAAGGGGGCCGACCAGGCGGTCCGGGACGCCGGCGACGGCACCGGGATCTCCCGCCAGGACCTCGACCGGCTCGCCAACAGCGCCCGGGACAGCGCGCTCCAGGGCATGGCGCGCGGGACGGCGAACAACAGCAGCACCAACGCGAAGGGCGACGCGTGAGCCGGCTCCCTGGCCGGTGGGCCGGGCGCCTGCACGATCCGCTGCTGCTGCCCGCCGTGCTGGTCGTGGCGGTGGCGGCCGCCGGCTTCGTCGGCTACCGGGACTGGCAGGGCCACCGCCCGGCCGAGTCCGCCGGCCGGTCGGCCCAGCTCTGCCACCTGCCCACCGGCCCCGACACCCCGCTCGGGCGGCTGCTGCCGGACGGCGACCAGGACTCCGAGGAGCGGACGAAGTCCGTCGTCGGCGACGACCCGCGGACCTGCGTCATCCGGATCGACGGGCGCACCGTGCTCACCCTGACGTCGGTCGGCCGCCGGGGCGAGCTCGCCCTGGGCACCGAGGCCGCCAAGCGGCCGGACGCGCGCACCTTCGAGGTCGCCGGCCTCGGCGCCTCGTGGCCGGGCGGCGCCGCCGCGGCCGCGGGCTGCCTGACCGGGAAGCACGACCGGTACGACTACTTCGAGCTGGAGATCGTCGCCGGTGAGGCCGTCCGCAACCCCGGCGGCTCCGCCGACGGCGTCCGGGCCGACCTCGAACAGCTCGCCCGGGCCGCGCTGGTGGAGACGAGGAAGGAACAGTGCTCATGAGGCACCCCCGGGCCCTGACCGCCGGCGGGGCCGCGCTGCTGCTCGGCGGCGGCCTGCTCGGCTGGCACCTCTACCTCGACCACACGTCCTACCGGCCGCCGGCCGTCACCCTGTCGCACGGCGAGTGCCGGGGCCTGCTCGACGACCCGGACGTCGCCAGGGTGCTGGGCGGCGCGCCCCGGGTCTACGTGCGGACGGACTACCGGACGGCGGACGAGACCAACCCGGCCTCCGTACGGTGCTCGGTCAACGGCGAGGACGGACGGCTGCTGACCGCCGAAGCGTCGTTCGGCGTCGTGCTGCCCGGCGGCGACAGCGCCGGGGCGGTCGACTTCGAATGCACGCTGGACGGCAAGCGCACGGGCTACCGGGCCGTCGTCACGCTCACCGGCAAGGACGGCAAGGCCGTCGCGGACGGACCGGGCCGGGAGCGGATGGGCAGGATCGCCGGTGGCTTCGCCGAGCGCGCCGCCGGGAAGCAGCTCGGCTGCGCGGGCGGTGCCGAGCGGCTCCAGGTGATGTGAGCCGCCCGGCACCGCCCCTGGCGCCGCGTCAGCTGTGGGCGCGCTCCCACAGCTCGGTGACCTTGCCGGAGGCGTCGAGCGCCACCTTGTAGTCGCCGACGCCCGAGCAGGGGTAGGAGCCCTTGACGTTGGTCGGATCGGCGAGGCACTCGTTGACGTGCTTCACCAGGTCGGCCACGGCGACGTCCTTCGGCGGGGCCAGCACCGAGCTCAGGTGGCCCTTGGCGGTGGGCGCGATCGGGGCGCTCTTGTCCGCGCCCACCGGCTCGAAGACGACGTCGTTCACGCCGCAGGCGTCCTTGGTCTCCTTGTAGACCAGGGTCGTCGCGCTGGTGCCCTTCACCGGGTACACCCACTTCTGCCCGGCGGGCAGCGGCTCGTGGGTGCAGAAGCCCTCCGGCTCGTCGGACGGCTTCGCGCTCTGCGCGGGCTTGCCCGTCGGGGCGGGCTTGCCACTCGCCGCCGGGGCGGAGCCGGCGCCGGTCGGGGCCGTGGTGGCCGGGGCGGAGCCGGCACCGGTCGGGGCGGCGGTCACCGCGGTCGACCCGCCCCCCGCGCCCTGGTCCGAGTTGTCCGGGCCGCAGGCGGCCAGTCCGAACGCCGCGGCGGCGACCAGGGCGGTGGCAAGCAGTTTCCCGGAGCTGGAAGAAGGCATGACGAAGAAACCCCCGTTGTGACACATGATCAGTTGTACCGTGCGGCGGACAGACTAGCGCCCCGGCCCGACACCGTCCCCGACAGCGGCGCTCAGCCCAGCTGGGCCAGCCCCTCGGTGGCGATCCGCTCGAAGACCGCGAGGTCGTTCTCGAAGATCGAGTCGGGGATCGGCCAGTGGATCACCAGCTCGGTGACGCCCAGCTCCCGGTAGGTGCCCGCCCAGTCGACGAAGGCGTCCACCGACTGCAGCGGCTTCTCCGCCGTCGAGCCCTGGAGCAGCACCTTCTCCAGCGTCCCGGCGTCCCGCCCGACGGCCTCACAGGCCGCCGTCAGCTTCTCGATCTGCCGCGCGACCACACCGGGCGCCTCCGCGACGGGCACGTCCGCCGGGCCCTTCGGGTCGCCGTACGTCACCCAGCCCTGCCCGTACTCCGCCGCCAGCTTCAGCCCGCGCGGCCCGGCCGCCGCCACGTAGAACGGCACCCGCGGGGTCTGCACGCAGCCGGGGACGTTCCGCGCCTCGACCGCCGAGTAGTACGCGCCCTCCCGGGTGGTGGCGTCATTGCGCAGCAGCTCGTCCAGCAGCGGCAGGAACTCCCCGAACCGGTCCGCCCGCTCCCTCGGCGACCAGGCCTCCTGCCCCAGCGCCGTCGCGTCGAAGCCCGTCCCGCCGGCCCCGATCCCCAGCGTGAACCGCCCGCCGGACACGTCGTCCAGCGTGATCAGCTCCTTCGCCAGCGTCACCGGGTGCCGGAAGTTCGGCGAGGTGACGAGGGTGCCGAGGCGCAGCCGCTCGGTGGCGCAGGCCGCCGCCGTCAGCGTCGGCAGCGAGCCGAACCACGGCTCGTCCTGGAAGGAGCGCCAGCTCAGGTGGTCGTAGGTGTACGCGGTGTGGAAGCCGAGCTCCTCGGCCCGCCGCCAGATCTTCTGCCCTTCGCTCCACCGGTGAACGGGGAGGATCACGGTACTCAGTCGCATGGCAAAGACCCTACGCGTCCGCTCCGGTCGGTCCCTCGGCGATGAAGGACCAGCCGGTCCGCTTCGCGGCTGGCAGTCGCGCTTGAGACGCCAAACCGCGAGGCCATCTCGGTGAGCGAGGTCTCCTCATCCAGTGGACCGTCGTCATCGTCGACGCGGATTCAACGCCGCAGCCAACTCAGCAGGGTCGTCGCCGTGAACACCGCGCCCGACGCCAGACAGACCGCGCGCGGGGTCAGCCACCCGGGGCCTTCCGGGGGCCGGGGCTGCGGGACCGGAGCCAGGAGCGCGTCTGCGAAGGCCTGGGCGGTCTGGGGCCGGTCCGCCGGCTCGACGGACATCGCGGTCCGCAGCAACAGGGCGATGTTCGGCGGGATCTCCGCTCCAGCCGGAAGCGCCGGCAGCGTCGAGGAGGTCGGCTGGTCGGTCATCAGGGCTGTGGCGCGTCCGCCCGGGCCGAACGGCTTCTGCCCGGTCAGCAGCTCGTAGGCCACGACGGCCAACGCGTACACGTCGGCCCTCCCGTCGAACCCGCCGGTCTGGAAGGCCTGTTCCGGTGCCATGTACGCGGGCGTGCCCGTGGTCACCGTCAGCCCGGACGCGTCGGCCAGGTTCTTCGCGCTGCCCAGATCGGCCACCAGCACCGCGGCGGGCGCGGGGCCGTCGGCGAGCAGCAGGTTGGACGGCTTCACGTCGCGGTGCACCACGCCCGCGTCGTGCAGGACCTGGACCGCGTAGCCCGCCTCCGCGGCCAGCCGCAGCGCCTCCTGCGGGTCGCACCGCCCGACCCGGTCCTCCAGGGTGCCGCCGCGTACGTAGTCCATGACGAAGTAGGGCCGGTCCTCCTGCACCCCGACGTCGTGCACCCGGACCACCCGCGGGCTGGCGATCCGGCGCAGCAGCCTCGCCTCCGCCAGGAACCGCTCGCGCACATCGGCGTTGGCGGCCCAGTTCTCGGCCAGCACCTTCACCGCGACCTCGGTGTCGAGCTCCGGATCGTAGGCCTTCCAGACCGTCGCGAAGGAGCCGGCTCCGAGCCGCTCCAGGAGGAGGTAACGGCCGAGCTTGCGCATGTGGCAGCATTCTGCCGGAGTCGGGGGGAGTGTGGAACTCCCGTTCGACGGGCGGGATGCCGGGCGGGACGGGACGGGGGGATCCGGGTGTTGGAGGAAGGCGAGCTGGAACGGCTCGTGACGGCTGCTCAGGCGGGGGAGCCGGGGTCGACGGAGTACCTGCTGGCCAAGCTGCGGCCGGTGGTGCTGCGCCGCTGCTCGCGCTTCCTGCCCCATCACGCCGACGCGGAGGAGGCCGCGCAGGACGCGCTGCTGTCCATCAGCACGCACCTGCACGAGTACGGCGGTCGCGGCTCCTTCCTGGGCTGGGTGACGGTGATCGCCTCCAACGCCGCCCGGTCCACCTACCGCTCGATGCGCCGGCGCGCCGAGGACAGCCACGCCGACCTCCCCGAGTCCGTCGACCCGCGCACCACCAGCGTCATCGCCGGGACCCGGCTCGACCTGATGGAGGCGCTGGCCGCACTGGAGCGGCAGCACCCCACCCTGGTGGAGGCCTTCGTGCTGCGCGACCTGGGCGACCTGACCTACGTCCAGGTGGCCGAGGCGCTGGGCGTTCCGTTGGGCACGGTCAAGGACCGTATCCACCAGGCCCGCCGCTTCATGCGCGAGCGCCTGGTCACCGGTCCGTGAACGACGGTCCCGCGGCGGGCGGCGGCCGCGCCGTCCTCCGGCCCCGGTCCGCCGTCGCCGCCCTGGTGGCTGCCGCCGCGCTCGGGCTGGCGACCGGCCGGTTCGTCCTGCCACCGCCCCCCGGCGCCACCGCGCACCCGGCAGCGCGGTCGGGTGCCGCGGTCGGCGGGGCGTCCCAGGGCGCGTCCGCTCTCGCGACGCCCGGCGTGTCCGGCCTGACGCCCGAGTCCTCGGCCTCCGGCTCCGGCTCCGGCTCCGCCTCGCCGACGGGTGCGACCGGTGTGGCCGGGCCGGTGACGACCGCGAACCTTCTGGAACCGGCGGCGTTCGGCCCGGACGTCGACCCCAGGCGGATCCACGTCACCGACCGGTACGGCGACGGGGCTTACGCCAACGCGGCCTGCTCCGGCGAGAAGACCCTCACCCAGACCCTGGGCGGGCCCGGCGCCCACTTCCGCGGACTGATGACCAGCTCCCGCACCTCCCCGGACGACCCCACGCTGGCCGCCGACCGCGTCGACCAGGTCGCCCGCGAGGTCGCCGCCGAGGCCCGGAGCCCTTCCCTGGCGCAGAACTTCGCCGACCGCCTGCTGCTGGAGGAGGTGCCCTGCCAGGAGGAAGCGCCAGGGCACTGGGTCTACGGCAGGACCACGACGCTGCAGCTCGCCCCGGACGTCACCGCGAGCTGGATGGGCCTCTATCAGGGATCCCTCAACACCACCGGCAGGGCGCCCGAGGGCAAGGAGCCCTGCGGCGGCATCGCCGTGCTGCGCAGCGGCAACCACTACGCGGTGCTGGAGGTCGATGCCTGCCTGGGGACGGCCGCGATGGACCGCGTCGTCAGGACCGCTCTGTCACAGCTGTGAAACAGCCGGTCAGGGCTCCAACTTTCCCTTCTCCGGCGGCATCTCCCCGGTTGTACGAGGACGCAGCAGGCGTCCCGACCAGCAGGGGGACCAGATGACCGAGAACCAGACCGTCCAGCAGAAGCCCGTTCGCCGCAACCGGGTTGCCGCCGCGGCCTGCTTCGCCGCCGCACTGATCACGGTCAGTGTCGTCGGCACCCAGTCGGCCACCGCCGACGGGGCCGCGCACAAGCCCGCCCGCCCGGCCGCGGTCGCGGTCGCCGCGCCCGGACTCGGCTCCGCCCACCTCGTCCAGAGCGAGGACTTCCAGCAGGGCCTGAACCCGGTCGGCGCGACCGTCGCGCTGACCGGAGGCCAGGGGCTGTCCGCGTGCACCGGCGAGGAGACGATGCGCGACCTGACCAAGGGCACGGCCACCGCGTACGCGTCCGTGACCTGGACCTTCGACACCAACGGCCGACTGACCGAGTCGGCCGCGAGCGCCCCCACCGGGGCCGAGGCCGCCACCTGGGAGAACCAGCTCGTCGCGCTCGTTCAGGAGTGCCAGGACGAGCCCGCCGGCCACTGGTACTACGGCGCGGCCCACACCCTGACCGTCACCGGCGGCACCGCCCACTGGTACCTGGCCTACAACGGCGACGGCACCGTCAGCGGCGGGGCCGCGGTGCTGCGCAGCGGCACCAAGGTCGCCATCGTCGAGCTCACCGGCCGCCCCACCGACGCCCCGGCCCATGTCGAAGGCATCGTCACCGCGGCACTGAACCGCCTCCGCTCCTGAACGGCGGCCCCGCTCCGCCCGCGCCGGTGGGCGGAGCGGGCCCCGAACACCGAAGCCGCTCACCCGCCCGGGTTCCCCCGGGCCCCGGTCCGCCGGAACAGCGGAGGGCGAGCGGGTCCGTGGTGTCCACGCGCGGGCGCGCTTGGCACCCCGGTCAGCCCCGGCCGCTCGCGAAGGGGTTGACGTTGAGGTCGCCGCAGACGTTGAGGGTGCCGTTGTCGACGCCGCCGGTCACGGCCACCTGCACCTGCTGGGTGGTGTTCGGCAGGATGATCGAGACCTTGGAGCCGGTCACCGCGCACACGTAACGGCCGGAGGAGGTGGCCTGGCCGTTCACGTCGCTGTAGAGCAGATCCGCGGTGGCCCCGGCTCCCGGGGCGAGCGTCACCGGGGTGTTCGGGCCGCCGTCGTGACGCACGGCGTCGATCGGGGAGGACTTGCCCTGGTCGTCGGCGAGTTGAACGCCGGGGAAGCCGCTGAGGGTGCAGCTGTGCCCGGAGGTGTTGACCGCCCGGATGATCGCCGTGGCAGGCTGCTGCTCGGAGGCGCGGGCGGTGGGGCCGGTCACGCTGAGCTTCACGTCGGCGGCGGTGCAGCTCTTGGAGCCCGCGGCGGTGCCGGAACCGCCGGAAGCGCCGGAACCGCTGCCCGTCGTCGAACTCGCCGCACCCGAGGACGCGCCGGCGCCCGAACTCGCCGCGGCCGTCTTTCCGGACGCGACCGGGGCCGGCGCCGAGGGCGCGGAGCCCGCCACCGAGGGCGCGGAGCCCGCCGCCTCCGAACCGGCGCCGGGCCCGTCGCAGGCGGTCAGCGCGAGGCCGGCGGTCAGGGCAACGGCGGCGGTGGCGATCAGGCGTGCTGCGGTGCGCATGTGTGTTTCCCCCCAAGGGCAGGGCTTCCCTGCCGCATACGGTCGCTCGAATTCGTAAACCTTCCAAACCAGTTGTATCGGGCGGAGATCCACAGCTCCATGCCTCGGCTGTCACAGTCGCGCCACAGCGGTGAGGCGGCGGAGCGTGCGCGCGGTGGAGACCCGGTGAACACGGGAATCGGCGTGGTCGGGTCGGCGGTCGTGGTCGCCCGCTCCCGAGCGGATCCGCGCAGCTCAGGCCGTGATGCCCCCGCCGGATCTTCTGCCCCTCGCTCCACCGGTGGACGGGGAGGGTCACGGTGCCCGGTCGCGTGCCCCCGACCCCGCGCGGGAGCGGTCACGCGTGTCCGTGACCCGGACGACGCCCCCGCGAAGACGTGGCTGGGCGGCGGTCCGGCGGTTCGGCAGAGTTCCTCGTGCCGGCAGACGACACTGCGGCGAACCCAACCGAGACCGAGGGAGAACGCCATGAGCGAGATCACGAACACCGAGCTGCTCCGCGTCGACGCGATCGTGCAGGACCTGGTGGAGCTCGACGCCACCGAGTACGGGACCGAGGCCCTGTCGATGACCCAGGCCACCTTCTCCGACTACAGCTGAGTCCGGCCGCGGGTGGTGGGGGGGGGGGGGGGGGAGAACAAACCAAGCTCCCGGCCGGGAGAAAAGAGGCGGGGGCGAGGCAAAGGAGAAAAAAAAAGAGGGGGGAGAGGCAGGGGGATCTTTCCCAAC
>NZ_JBVILX010000002.1:132591-151502 GCF_055580145.1 Kitasatospora sp. NPDC032121
GGGGGAGCTGGGGGAGGCCAGACACCGGGGGGGAGAGGACGGGGGCTTTGCGGGGACCCAGGCCCCCCTTCTCGAACGAAGGGGGGGTCGGGGGGGGGGGGGGGTCCCCCCCCCCCCCCCCCCACCACCCGGCCTCCGGCCGGGACGACCGCGGCCGGCGCCGGACGACAGGCGACGAAGAGAGGTGCGATCGATGCCGGTCCGCTCGGACCCCCACCCGGTGGTGGAGCGCTTCGCCCGGGTGCGTGCGGCCGCGGCGGCCCGTTACGGGCCCGACTCGCAGGCCGTCACCTTCCTGCTGTACGAGGAACTGATCTCGATGCGGACGCTGCTCGCCGGGGAGCCCGGCTGTGGCCCCGCGCGAGACCGGATCGACGAACTGGTCCCCGACATCCAGAGCCGGTACGACACGGCCGGGGCCGTCGAGCCGGCGCAGGTGTTCCACCGGACGGTGTCCGTGGACCCGACGGTGATCGAGTTCGACCGCGGCTTCTTCGAGCTGCGGTACCGGCGCGCCCTGCGGGACCTGGGCCGGCGGGCCGTTCGGCTCCGGGACCGCGACCAGGCGCTCGCGCTGCTCACCACCGGGGCCTGCTACCTCTACGCGGTCGACGACGAGGGTGACCTGTGGGTGTGGCCGCAGCCCCACCGGCTCGCGGACGTGATGTTCGGCTGGGCGCCGGGCCGACCCGCCGAGGGGCCCCGCGCCGTGCACCCCATGCTCGTCCCCGACCGGCTCAGGGTCAGGGCTGCCGGCGAACTGGTGGTGGTGGGGTCACCGGAACGCGTCTTCGTCACCGCCAACCTGAAGTCCGGACACTTCCGGCCGCCGCGCGCGTGCGCTGCGGAGATCCGCCGGGCCGCGACGAGCGCCCTGGAGCTGACCAGTCCCGTCGACGTCGACGTGTTCACCATGCCGCAACCGACGGTCACCACGACCTGTTGAAAGCCGACGGTCACCCCGACCTGTTGAAAGGTGAGTCAACCGATGGAGACGGCACCGGCGGCCACGCCCCTCCGCGACGACGACATCCACATCGGCGTGGAGCACGAGTGCAAGTGGCAGCTCCCGCCGGCCGCCACGGCGGATCCGGCGGCCTTCGTCGAGGCGACGGTGTTCGCCGAGCTCGTCGACGCGGCCGCCGAGCCGCAGGACCACCTGCAGTCGGCGCTGTACCTCGACGACGCCTCCGGCAGCCTCGCCCGCGCCGGCCACTCCCTGAGCATCGTCGTCAACAGCGGTGCCCCGTCCGGGACCTGTGTCGTCGTCCTCAAGCAGACGATCCACCGCCGGGGCTGGCGCGACGGCCTCGAAGTGCGCCAGCGCGTACCGCACCGGGAGGTCGGCTCCCGCATCCAGGACGGCTCGGTGCTGCCCGTCGTCCATGCGAGGGGGCTCGGCCTGGTCGCCGGGGCCCTGCGGCCGGCCGGTGTCGCCGTCCAGCGGAGGTACAAGTGGCACGGGCGCACCGCCGACGGCACGGAGGTCTGCTGCAGCCTGGACCACGTCGAGTTCGGCGACCCGGCGACCCCCCGCGCCGAGCGCCGCAGCTACGACTGCGTCGAGATCGAGGTCAACTCCTCGCTCCCGGCCGTGCTGGCCGGCCTGGACCGGCTGGCCCACCGGCTGGACGTACGGCTCGGCGTGCCCCGGGACCTCACCAGCAAGTCCCAGCGCGCCTGGGAGGCCGAGCGGAACGGCCGGGCCGGTGGGTAGTGCCGCCCGCCCCGCGCGGCTGGGCGGCGCCTTCCTGCTGATCTGGTCCGGGCGGTCGCTGTCGCTGCTGGGCGGCTACGTCCAGTACCTGGCGCTCCCGCTGTGGATCCGGCAGGTCTCCGGGTCCACCGTCGCCGGGCTGCTCGCCCTCGGGATGAACTTCGTGCCCCAGGTCGTCTGCGCGCCCTTCGCGGGCGTGCTCGCCGACCGGTTCGACCGCCGCCGCCTGGTGATCGCCGTCGACCTCGCCGCCTTCGCGGTGGCGGCTTCGCTGGCCCTGAGCGTCGACCCGCACCGGCTGGGCTGGGTCTACCCGCACCTCGCCGTGCTCCAGGTGCTCTCGGCGCTGAGCGTCCCCGCGTTCATGAGCATGCTCCCCGACGTGGTGCCCGGCGGTCGTCTGCTCGCCGCGAACTCCCTGCTCAACGCGTCGGCCGGAGCGGCCGTGACCGTCGGACCGCTGCTCGGCACCGCGCTGCTGGCGCACTCCTCGATCACCGTGGTCGTGTGGATCAACGCGCTGTCCTACCTGGTGGCGGCCGGGTGCATGCTGCCGAGGACACCCGGCGCCGCCCACGCCGACGCGCCCGCGCACGGTCGGGTCCGCGAGCAGCTGTGGCAGGGCCTGACCGCGGTCCGCACCGACCCGGTGCTCCGGTCGACCGTGGCCGCCGAGGCGCCCTGGAACCTGTGCTTCGGGGCGGCGAGCGAGCTGGTCCTGATGCACTTCGGCGCGTCCGCGCTCGAACACGCCCCCGGGCTGTTCGGGCTCGGCGCCGGTCTGGGCAGCCTCTCGGTGACCCTGGTGCTCGCCCGGGTCCGCCGCGACGTGCCGGCCGCGTCCCTGTTCACGGTCGCGGTGCTCGGCACCGCTCCGGTGGCCCTCGCGGTGGCCTGGCTCGCGGCCGGCGGCGACACCTGGCGCGTGGTGCTCGCCGGACTGCTCCTGGGCGTGCACGCGTACCTGATCGTGATCGGGCCGACCATGCACTGCCAGCAGCGTCCGGACCGGCGGTTCCGGGGGCGGGTCACCGCCGTCCGCCGCGCCTGGAAGGCGGTGTGGCAGCTCGCCGGCATCGGCGCCGCGGCGCTGCTGACCCAGTGGGTACCGGTGCTGGCGGTGGTGGCCGGCGGCGGTGTCCTGGCGACCGCGGCCGCGACCCCGTGGGCGTGGCGGGCGCTGCGGGCCTACCGCCCGCAGCGGCCGGCGGCCACGGCCGCGCCGGTGCCGGCGCCGACCGGGGGAGGCGCCCGGTGACCGCCGTCCCGCCGGGCACGGCCACCGTCGTCCGCGCCGGTGACCCGGCCGCCCCCCGCCCCGGCGGCTCGGTCCTGGTGGACCTCCCGGCCGGGCACCTCGACGACCCGCCGGGCCGGGCGGGCCTGGCCGCGCTGCTCGCCGCCGTGCTGGACGAACCGCGGTGCGGCGGCGCCGCGGCGCGCGCCGCCGTCGAGGGCTGGCGCACCCGGCACCGACTGGACGACCACAGCTCGTCGTTCGCGTACTGGTCGCACCGGCCCGCCGCTCTGGCCTCGGTCGTCGACGACCTGCGGCGCACCCGGCTGCCCGCCGGAGCCGCGGGGGAAGAGCTCCTCGCGCGACTCCGGGCGCGCGTGGTGGCGGCGGCCGAGGGGCACGGTGCGCCCCTGCTGGTCCTGGTCAGGCGTCAGCTGGAACGGGCCTCCTGGGGAGCCCTCCCGCACGACCGGATCACCACCCGGGACACCGTGGCCGAGGTGACGCCCGCCGAGTTGGCCCGGTCGGTCGACCTGCTGGTGGACCGGGCGCGGGTGCACGACGCCACCACGGCGCCGGAGCGCGACGGCGGGGCGCCGCAAGGGGCGGTGCGGGGAGCGGCACGCCGCGCCGACGGCGACGCACGCTCGTGGCACGGTGGACTCGACACCGACGTGCGGGCCGACAGCGACGCGCGGGTCGCCGTCCGCCTCCCCGTGCAGGACCCGCCGCCCGGGGTCCTCGAACTCCTGGTGGAGGTGCTGGGCAACGGCACGGACGGCCGGCTCCACCACGCGCTGCGCCACCACAACCACCTGGCCTACGGGTTCACCGCCGCCTGCTCGCGGCAGCACGGCCGCGCCTCGATCGACGCCACCGCCACGGTGGCACCACAGCACGCCGCGGCGGCGGTGCGCGTGCTGGTGGCGACCCTGCGCCGGCTGGCGGAAGGCGTCGGCCCCGAGGAGACGGCCGCGGCGCGGTGGAGGTACCGGGCCGGGCTGCTCGCCGAAGTCGACGGCCCGTTCGGTCCCGCCGACGAACTCCGCCGGCGCGTGCTCGGTCGATCCTGCACCGGCGAGCGGCTGGCGGCGGTGGCGGACCTCGACGTCCTGCCCGGGCCGTCCTTCGCCCCGCTCCCCCCGGCGGTCGCGGCGGTCGGCCCCTTCGACGAGCGACACCGACGGCAACTCGCCGCAGCGTACGAGGAGATCCGGTGAACGACACGGAAGCGGTCCCCGCGGCACGGGGCACCGTCCTCGACTCCGGCGGGCTCCACGTCGAGTGGGAGGCCCTGCCGTGGGCCCACTCGGTCGGCGCCGCCCTCGTGGTGGGCTGCGGCTCCCGCGACGACCCGGCGGGCCGCGAGGGCACCGCCCACCTGGCCGAACACCTCCAGGTGCTGGCCGACCCGGCCGCCGGCGCCGGGGGCGTCCCCCTGGACGCCGTGACCGGCGTCGACCGGACCACGTTCCGGGGCACCGGCGACCCGGACGACGCGGGACGGCTGGTTCGCCGCCTCCTCGACATCGCTTCCGGGCGCGGGCCCCGCACCGCCCCGGACGTCTTCGAGGGCGAACGGAACGCCGTGCTCCTGGAGACCCGCCGCATGGACCACCGGCCCATGCTGCGGCTCGGGCCGGCGCTCGCCGCCGCGGCGGCCGACGAACCGGGTCTGGACGCCGTCGGCCGCACCACCACGCGGTCCGTCGGCCGGATCACTCCGGCCGACGTGCGCGGAGTGGTCGAGCGGGGGTACCCGGGCGCCGGCGCCCGGCTCTTCCTGGCCGGTCCGCCCCGCGCCGCCGACGGCGTACGGGCGGCCCTCGACCGCCACCGACCGGCCTGCGCGCCTCCCCGGGGATCCGGCGGCGACACCACCGCGCCGCGCCGCCCGGCGGAACCCGGCGGGCACCTCCCGCTCCACGGTCTCGACGGCCTGGTGGCCGTCACGCTGCTGCGCCCGCGCGACACCCCGTCACTCACCCTCGACGCCCTTCTGCACCCCCGGGGGCCGGTCGTGGGCCACCCGGCCGAGGACGGCCCGCGACCGATCGGCCGCACCGTCGTCGAAGGCCGGTCCGAGCGCGTCGACATGGTCGTCTGGCGCGCCGAGGACATCGCCGTCCCGCTCGAACGACGCCTGGCACGGCTGGTCGCGGGCGACTGGCGGGCGCCCCTGGCGGCGCTCACCGGGCGGCTGCGCGACGCCCGCGCGGCCGCCCGGCACTGGCAGCTGGCCACGCCCCTCGGCCGGGTCGGCGACGCGGCCGACCGGTACGCCCTCCCGGGGCGTCCGTGCGGCCCGCGGCGGATCGCCCTGTGGCGGGTCACCGGCGGAACCCCCGAGTGCCTGGCCCGCCACCCACTCCCCTGACCTCATCGGACACCTCGTCCCCAGCCGTATCGGAGCAACCCATGGAGTTCCCCAGCACCTTCGACGCCCGCGGGCTGCGACTGCGCCCCTACCGGGACTCGGACGTACCGGTCCTGGTGGCCAACGGCAACGACCCCGAGACCCTGCGCTTCATGTCCGGCACCCCGGGCGTCATCACCACCGGGACGATGCGCTCCTGGGTCGGCGCGTCGGCGGAGCGGGCCCGGCAGAACCCCGACCGGCTCGGTTACGCCGTCGCCGACCCGGCCGACGACGCCCTGCTGGCCGGTGCCGTCGTCCACGTCACCCGCCGCCGCTCCAGCGCCGAACTGGGCTTCTGGGTCGCCCCGACCGCCCGCGGCCGCGGCGTGGCGACGGCGCTCACCCGGGCGCTGACCGACCTGTGCTTCGCCCACGGCCTGCAGCGGGCCGAGATGTTCATCAGGGGGGAGAACGTCCGCAGCCAGCGGGTGGCGCTGGCCGCCGGCTTCCGGCGGGAGGGGGAACTCCGCGGCGTCCTGCCGGGCGCCGGCACCGAGCGGCACGACGCCGGTCTCTGGTCCCGGCTGCCGGCCGACGGCGACACCCGCACCCCGCGGCTGCTGCCGGACCTTCCGGAGGGCGGGCTGACCGACGCGGTGGTCACCCTGCGACCGGTCGGCCCGGACGATGCCGCCGCCGTCGCCGCGCTGCGGGGCCACGCCGGAGGTCCGGGCACGCCGCCGGACCGGGACGACCTCGCCCGGCACTGCGCCCACGCGCCGGCCCGTTGGCTGGCCGGCGAGTGCGCGGAGGTGCTCGTGGTGGGCGCAACGGGCGAGGTGGCGGCCGAACTGACGCTGGAGTACCAGGATCCCGGGGCCGGCCGCGCCGAACTGCGGGCTGCCCTCGCCCCGGGTGAGACGGCTCCGGAGCTCGCGGCGCGGGGCGTCGGGCTGCTGGCGCGCTGGGCGTTCGGCGTCGGCATCGAGCTGTTGGCCGCCAACGAGGCACCCCATCACACCCGGCTGCAGGGTGTCCTCACCCGGGCCGGGTTCCGCCGTCAGGTACTCCTCGCCGCCCGGCCGGACACGGGTGCGTTCCCGCCGCCCGGTGCCGATGCCCCGCGACCGGTCGCGCTCCGGGGCTGAGGCCCCCTCGTGCGGCGGTCATCCGTTCCCCGGCCCGCGCCGGGGGCCTCAGGGAGCGGTGGCCAGCTCGGTCGGCGCCCCGTCCGGCAACCCCCGGGCGGCGGCGCGGAAGCCTGCCTGGAACCGGCTCTCGGCACCCAACTCCTCCATGATGTCGGCGATGTGACGGCGGGCGGTCCGCAGCGACATGCCCAGACGGCGGGCCACCGCTTCGTCCTTCAGGCCGGCGGCGAGCAGCCGGACGATCGTCTCGTCGATCTCCCGGGAGACCCATTCCAGCTGTCGGCCGACGGCCGTGGTGAACGGCGTGGCCCGCTCCCAGGTCTGCTCGAAGATCTCGCACAGATAGGCCACGATGGACGGCTCGCGGATCACGACCGCCCCCCAACTGCCGTCCTGGGCCGGAATGAAGGCCATCTCGCGGTCGAAGACGATCAGGCGGCCGAACAGCTCGTGCGCCGTGCGGTACTCACCGCCCAGCGCGGCGGCCGCGGCGACGTACGCCTGGCTGGGGCCGTTGAAGCGGGCGGTGTGGTGGTAGAGGGTGCGGAGCCGGATGCCGCGTTCCAGCATCGCCCGGTCACGGACCAGCGCCTCCTCCATCGCCTCGGAGGCCCGGGAGCCCCCGCCCGGCTGGCTGGTCAGGACCTCCGTGCGGCAGTGCTCCGACGCCTGGTTGAGGGCGTCGCGCACGAGCTGGACGTTCGCCAGGACCTCCACCGCCCCAGAACGCGAGCAGTGCCGGTCATAGGACGGCGCGAACCGGTTCAACTCCCGCTGGATGTCGACCAGTTGCCGCTGACGCTCGCGGATCTGCGCCTCCATGGGCGCGGTGAGCCGGGCCGAGGCCGTCCCGGGTGCCACCGCGGAGATCCCGGACGGCCCGTCCGGACTGCCCTGGAGCAGTCGGACCCGCAGCAGGCGGGCGATGCCGGCGGCGGCGCTCTCCCGGCTGATCCCGGTGGCCGCGGCGATCGCGGCCGTATCGGCGCTCCCGTGCTCCAGCACCCAGCCGTAGACGGCTATGTCGGAGTCCTGCAGTTCCTGGACGTCGTCCAGGATGTCGTTCGGTCCCAATGGCCTTGCCCCCCACCGGTCTGCCGGGCCCTTCGGAGAGCCGTACGGTTCACTCGATCAGCCTAGGCACCGGGGGGCGCGCGGCACGTAGGCGCGCCGGGCGGGCCGCCGCTGGTCAGGGCCCGGACGCCCGCGGTGGATCCGGGGCGAACCACCGCCGGCGGGCCGCCGTCCCGCCCGGCACGGACTCCTCGCGAACGGGCCGCACCCGGCGGCGCCTCCTCTGTCACGAAGAGTCCCTTATGCGGCCTGGCGTCTTGCTGCCAGGTGGTTTCCTGACGGGGCGTTCGTCCTCGCACGGTGCCGGGGACGAGGCAGTCTGGTGCTCGTCCGCAACCAGCGGCCCCGGCCGACAGGTCCGGGAGAGAACAGGAGAACCACCATGGCGCGATCGCCCCTGCCCGTCCGACTCGCAGTGGCCGCCGGACTGCTCGTCCTCTGCGCGGCCGCCCCGGCCGCCGCGGCGACGCCGGGCCAGGGCACGGTCTCCTCCACCGCCCGGGCGACCGCCGTCGAGAGCCACGCCCACGAGGTCCAGCAGGGCTCGACCGACCCCGAGTGCCCCTGGTGCGAGGACACCTCCTGGGGCGGCTGACCCGGCCAGGCTCCGACCGTTCGCCCGCGTCCGCCCGATCCGACCCCAGGAGACCGCAATGGTCCACGTCACCGACTCGCCGCACGCCTTCACACCCCGGGAGCAGCAGGTGCTGGTCCTCCTGTCGGGAGGGGAGACCTATCGGGGCATCGCCCGCCGACTGGGCATAAGCGAGCACACCGTCGACACGTACCTGCGGCACCTGCGGACGAAGACCGGGACGGCCAACCGCACCCAGCTGGCCGTGCTCGCCGCACAGCTGGGCTACCGGCCGGAGCCGGCCGCGGTCGGGCCCCGCCGATCCGCGCCGCTCCGGCCCCGGGCCTGAGCGCCGTCCCGGTCACGGGCGCCGCGCCCGGACCGCGCCGCACCGGACCGGACCAAACCGGACCGGACCGGACCGGACCGAACGGCAGCGGGCTGCGGCGGCGGCGCTACGGGTGCGGGCGGGTGCGCTGAGCGGGGAGGGACGGGGCCGAGGTGTGGCGGGCGAGTTCGGCGAGGGTGTGGAAGAGGACGTCACCGAGCAGGACCGGGTCGCGCGAGGCGTCGGGGGCCCGCGGGTCGTGGGCGTCGGGGCGGGCGGTCGGGGGCGGCTGGTCGCGGAGCTGGCGTGTGGGCATGGCTCTTCCTGCCGACGGGGTGGCCGTGGGCAGTCATGCCCGCCGTGGCCGGACGGGCACCCGGGGGCGGGCGGATCGGCCGGAAACGGCGCATGAAGGGCTTGATCACGGTCGGGGCGGGCGGCGGCCGCGGGCACGGGCCGGTGACCCGTCCGCGCCGATGGGCGAAGATGGACCGGTGACCGCACCCCGTACCGCACCCCGCCTCATCGCCACCGACCTGGACGGCACCCTGCTCTGCGCCGGTGGCACCGTCACCGACCGCACCGCCGCGGCCCTGGCGGCGGCCGAGGCGGCCGGGGTGCAGGTGGTGTTCGTGACCGGGCGGCCGCCGCGCTGGATGCAGCAGGTGAGCCCGCACATCGGCGGCCACGGGGTGGCGATCTGCTCGAACGGCGGCGCGGTGGTGGACGTGCGGCGCGGCGAGCTGCTGGAGACCTTCCCGCTGCCGGTGGAGACCACCCTGGCGGTGGTCGAGGCGCTGCGGGCCAAGCTGCCGGGCACCGCGTTCGCCTTCGAGTACCCGGGCGGCTGGGCCCGCGAGGCCGGGTACGCGGTGCCGATGTGGGGCGACCAGCTGGAGCTCGAGGTCGGGACGGCGGAGGAGCTGCTGGGGGCCGGCGGGCCGGTCCGGGGCCTGTTCAAGCTGCTGGCCAAGCACCCGGACCTCGAGCCGGACAAGTTCCTCGCCGAGGCCAGGGACGCGGCCGGGCACCTGGCCGAGATCACCCGCTCCGCGGCGATCCCGCTGCTGGAGATCAGCGCGCCCGGCGTCACCAAGGCCAGCACGCTGGCCCGCTGGTGCGCCGGGCGCGGGATCGACCGGAGCGAGGTGGTGGCCTTCGGCGACATGCCGAACGACCTGGAGATGCTGGCCTGGGCCGGCACCGCGTACGCCGTTGCCAACGCGCACCCGCAGGTGCTGGCGGCGGTGCCGCTGCACACCGTGAGCAACGAGCAGGACGGCGTCGCGGCGGTGCTGGAGCAGCTCCTCGGCCTGTAGGAACCGCCCCGGCCGAAGCACCCCGGCCGAAGCACCCCGGCCAAAGCGCCCCGGCCGAACCGGCCTAGCCGAAGCGGCCGTTGACGTAGTCCGAGGTCCGCTGGTCGGCCGGGCTGCCGAAGATCTGCCCGGTCGGCCCGGCCTCGACGATCCGCCCCGGGGTGTCGTGGCTGGCCAGGAAGAACGCGCAGGTCTGCGAGACGCGCTGGGCCTGCTGCATGTTGTGGGTGACGATCACGATGGTGAGCCGCCCGCGCAGCTCCGCGATGGTCTCCTCGACCCGTCGGGTGGAGGTCGGGTCGAGCGCGGAGCACGGCTCGTCCATCAGCAGGATGTCCGGCGAGACGGCCAACGACCGTGCGATGCACAGGCGTTGCTGCTGGCCGCCGGAGAGCGCCCCGCCCGGGGTGTGCAGCCGGGTGGACACCTCGTCCCAGAGCCCGGCCCGGCGCAGGCTGGTCTCCACCAGGTGCCGGCGCTCCTCCTTGGACACCTTGATCCCGGCCAGCTTGAGCCCGCTGGAGACGTTGTCCTGGATGGACATCGCCGGGAACGGGTTGGGCCGCTGGAACACCATGCCGATCCGGCGCCGCACCTCGGCGGGCCGGCGGCCGGGCCGGTAGACGTCGTCGCCCTCCAGCAGCACCTCGCCGGAGAGGGCGGCGCCGCGCACCATCTCGTGCATCCGGTTGAGGATCCGCAGGTAGGTGGACTTGCCGCAGCCGGACGGGCCGATCAGCGCGGTGACCTCGCCGGCCGGCATCGCCAGCGAGACCCGCTCCAGCACCTTACGGCTGCCGAACCAGGCGGAGACGTCCCTGGTCTCCAGCCCGGCGAGCGGCTCCCCGTCGGCGTGGGCGCCGGGGTGGGCCCCGGAGTGGGCACCGGCGTGCTCCCGGCCGGCGTACGGGGCGGGGGCGACCGGGGGGAAGGTGATGGTGTCGGCGACCGGGTCGGTCGCCTGGGTGTCGGTCAGTGGTGCGTCGGTCATCGGAACGGTCCTCCGGGCGCGCGTCAGTAGAGGTTGGGCAGCAGGGCGGCGGCGTTCTCGTAGACCGCCCAGAGCAGCGCGCCGACCACCGGCGCGAAGCTCAGGTACGCGGCCGAGCGCCGCCAGTACCGGGCCAGCACCAGGGCGCCGGCCAGCGCGCCGAGCAGGCCGAGCGACCACAGCTGGAGCGTGGCCAGCGCGCCCTTGTCCGCGGCCAGCGCCTTGTCGTACGGGACGGTCGCGGGCCGGCCGCCGGGGTTCTGCTGCGGGTCGCCGTCCAGCCGGGCGCCGATCAGCACGGTGGAGCCGGGGATCCAGTCGGAGTCGCCGGTGACCAGCACCAGCCGGTTGCGGGCCTGGTCGACGACCGGGTGGTCGCCGTCGCCGTACGCGTTGACGGTGTAGGTGAACTTGCCCTGGCCGGTGGTGGCTTCGATCTTGTCGCCGACCCGCAGCCTGGACAGCTCGGCGAACGGTGCGCCGAAGGTGGCGCCGCGGCCGAAGACCACGGCGACCCCGCGCTGGCCGGGCAGCGCGGTGTCCCGGCGGTGGCCGGGGCCGCGCATCAGGTCCCGGCCGGTGGTGCCCTCGACCACCACGGCCTGGTGCAGGCCGATCGCCGGGATGTCCAGCAGCGCCACCGGGGCGCCGTCGGCGGCCGCGCCGGTCGGGGCGACCGCCCGGGCCAGCTGGTCGCGGAAGGTCTTGTACGCGGCGGCCTGGTAGTGGTTCTCCTGGATGTGCGACAGCGTGAACAGGTACCCGACGAAGCCGAGCACCAGCGCGGCGGCCAGGCTGACCGCCCAGGCGCCCTGGAGGAACCGCCGCCGCCTCGGGGAGACGGCGGTCCGGGCCGGGGCGACGGTCCCGGCGGGAGCGGCGGGCGCGGCGGGCACGGCCGGCCGCGCCGGGGTGCCCTGCTCGGCCGCCGCCTTCTCCAGCACCGGGGCCGTCACGAGGTACCGCCCGAGCCGTTGCGGCGGCGCAGCAGCCGGCGGCCGAGCAGCGGCGGAACGAGCACCACGGCGAGCAGTTCCAGCGCGGTGAGAGAGGTCAGCATCCAGTCCTCGGGCTTGCCGCTGACCTCGACCACGGTGGCCGCCACCTCGGTGGCGGAGCCGCCGCGGCCGCGGGCGACCACCTGGCCGGTCTGCGGGTCGACCACGTCCCCGGTGCCGTCGCCGGCGCCCGGCGCGTTCGGGTCACCGCCGGCCGCGCCGCCGGCGGCGTTCGGGTCGCCGGCACCGCCGGCCGCGTTCGGGTCACCGGCGCCGCCGGCCCCGGCTCCGCCCGTGCCGCCCCCGGCACCACCGGACCCGCCGGTGCCGCCGGTGCCGCCGGAACCGCCCGCCGCACCACCGGTGCCGCCGGCCGCGCCGCCGGAGCCGCCCGCGCCCGAACCGGTCTTGACCGGCTGGCCGTTCTGCACGGTGCAGTCGATCGGGGCGCCGGCCTTGTCGCAGGGGCTCGGCATCGGGGCGTTCTTGAGGACGGTCAGCTCGCCGGCCGAGTTGAAGGTCGGGTTGGCGCAGTTGGAGAGGGTGTCCGGGTCGACCGGGCTGGCGTTGCCGGGGATGGACCTGGTCTGCAGCAGACCGCCCTTGACCAGGCCGCGCGGGATCGGCGAGTAGCCCAGGTCGTCCGCCTTGCCCTGGCCGTCGCAGAGCACGTAGGCGAGGAAGCGGCTGAGCGCGGAGCCCTTGTCGTTGTTGAAGCGCGGCGGCGGGGGCGCCGAGGCTCCGGCGCGCGGCACGATCAGGTAGCTGTAGCTGGAGATCGGGTAGGCGCGCGGGTCGTTCATGGTGTAGACGCCGTCGAGGTTCTGCTGCAGGTAGTTCGGGTCGTTCGCCGGGGTGCCGTCGTCCACGCCGCGGATCCTGGCGGCGGTGAGCGCGACGGCGACGTTGGAGGCGGTCGGCAGCGAGTAGTAGCCGGCCGCGTTGAGCACCTTCACGACCGGCCAGTTGCTGCGCTTGGCGAAGGCGTACTCGTCGTAGCCGATGGTGCCGACGTTGCCCGGGGACTTGATGTAGCCGGCCACCACGTCGGAGCCGTTCTGCGCGACCATCCGGCCGGACGGCGGGAAGAACTCGGTGTAGTCGCCGCAGCTCACCCCGTTGACGGAGGAGCAGTAGGCGTCCCACTGGTCCTTGTGGGTGTGCTCCATCCAGCGGGTGAACTGCGCGGTGGCGCCGGAGCCGTCGGAGCGGATCACCGGGGTGATCGGCAGGCTGGGCAGCGCCTTGCCGTAGTCGTCGGTGACCTTCGGGTCGTTCCAGTTGGTGATCTTGCCGGTGAAGATGTCCACGATGGTCTGCGGGGAGAGCCGCAGGTCGCGGACCTGCTTGCCGCCGACCACCAGGTTGTACATGAAGGTGGTGCCGCCCGCGGTGATCGGCACGTAGGAGTAGCCGTAGACCGGGTTCTCCCGGTCACCGCCGCCGTTGGCGTGGCCGGCCTGCCCGAGGCCGGTGTCCGGCGAGGAGCGGAACGGCACGTCGGAGGCCGTGAAGTCGTCCTGCCCGATCGCCCACTGGGTGCGGCCGGCGGCCGAGCCGACCGGGTTGAAGTTGATCTGGATGCCCTGCGGGGAGACGTCCTGCCGCCACTGGTCGATGGCAGGGCCGGCCCAGCTGGAGCCGTCCGCGCTCAGCGAGACGGAGGCCGCGGCTGCCGGGGTCTGCCCCAGCAGCGGGGAGGCGGCGGCGAGCATCAGGGACATCGTCCCCGCCAGCAGCCGGGCCACGGAGCGACTGAGGCCCCTGGACATGTGAACTCCTCTGGTACGGAGGGTGGTTGGTCTGGTCATCACTGCCGTTCCCGCGGCTGGAGGGCGTACGGGCGGGCGACGGCGCCCAGGGCGGCCGCCTCCGTGCGGCGGGCCTCCCGGCTGATCCGGCGCTTCTGGGCCCGGGTCAGCTGCCCGGGCCGGCGGCCGCCGAGCACGCGGGCGGTCACGAAGAGGATCAGCACGACGCCCATCAGGGTCAGGCCGGCCGCGAAGCCGCGCGCGATCATGGCGTCGTACGGCTGCTTGACGTAGTTCCAGATGTAGAGCGGCAGCGAGACCTGGTGGCCCTCGAAGGGGTTGCCGTTGAACTGCGAGGTGAAGCCGGAGGTGAGCAGCACCGGCGAGGTCTCGCCGACGCCGCGCGCCATGCCGAGGACCACCGCGGTCACCAGACCGGGCCGGGCGGTGGGCAGCACCACGTTCCACACCGTGCGCCACTGGCTGCCGCCGAGCGCGTACGAGGCCTCGCGCAGGGTGCCGGGCACCAGGCGGATGACCACCTCGGCGGCCCGGGTGACGATCGGCATCATCATGACCGTGAGCGCGAGCGAGGCGGCGAAACCGCTCTTCTCGAAGCCGAAGGTGATGATCACGACGCCGAGGATGAACAGGCCGGCCACGATGGACGGCAGCGCCGTCATCGCCTCGACCAGGGTGCGCACCGGGCGGGCCATCCGGCCGCCGACCTCGGACATGAAGACGGCCGCCGCGATGCCCAGCGGAACGGCGAACAGCGTTGCCAGGCCGAGCTGTTCGAGCGAACCGACGATCGCGTTGAGCGCGCCGCCGGAGGTCAGCCCGTCGAGCGGGCCGGTGTGCTCCATCGACTCGGTGAAGAAGTTGAGGTGCTGGGCCGCCTCCCAGCCGCGGCCGGCGACGTAGCCGATCTGGTCGGCGATCAGCGCGACCACCAGCAGCCCGGAGCTCCAGGCGACCACGGAGACCAGCCGGTCCCGCACCATCATCGGGTGCCACTGGAGCCGGCCGAGCAGGTAGTAGCCGGCCAGGAAGAGCAGGTACCAGCAGATCAGGAAGCCGAAGGCCCCGCTGAACGGCAGCACCCGCTCGTACAGCACCCAGTCCAGCGCGAGCGAGCCGGCCGTCGCGCCCGCCACGGTGAGGACGTCGTCGCGGGTGACGCCGCCGATCCGGAGCTTCTTCTCGGGGCCCGGGGCCCCGGTCGCGGCGGCCTCCGCGGGCGCGGGCTCACCGGCGGGCCCGGGCACCGCGACCGGGGGCAGGTCGAGCGTGGTCATCGGTTGGTCCCTTCACGGTTCGGGTGGCGGCGTGCCCTGCGGGCGGCTCCGGGGTCCGTCATGCTCAGTCCGCCGTCGAGGCGCCGGAGCGCGAGCGGTTGATGACGACCCCGGCCAGCACGTTGACCAGCAGGGTGAGCGCGAACAGCACCAGACCCGCGGCCATCAGCGCGGAGAGCGACAGCGCGTCCGACTCGCCGAAGCGCAGCGCGATCAGCGCGGAGATCGAGTTGGCGCCGTTCTCCAGGATGTGGGTGATGGCCTTGAAGCTCGGCGAGATGATCAGCGCGACGGCGATGGTCTCGCCCATCGCCCGGCCGAAGCCCAGCATCACCGCACCGATGACGCCGCCCTTGCCGAAGGGCAGCACCACGGTGCGGACCATTCCCCAGCGGGTGGAGCCGAGCGCGTACGCGCCCTCCCGCTCGCCCTGCGGGGCCTGGGAGAAGACCTCCCGGCTGAGCGAGGTGACGATCGGGATGATCATCAGGGAGACCACCACGCCGGCGATGAAGGTCGAGGAGGTGTACGAGGTGCCGATGTCACCGATCCGCACCTTGAGGAAGGGGATGTACTCCCCCAGGTGGTTGGCCATCCAGCGGACGAACCCGATGATCCGCGGCTGGAGGAAGAACAGGCCCCACAGGCCGTAGACGATGCTGGGGATCGCCGCCATCAGGTCGACCAGCGAGATCAGCGCGGCCCGCAGGCGCACCGGCGCGTACTCGGAGATGAAGATCGCGGTGCCGAGGGCCACCGGGACGGCGATGACCAGCGCGATCACCGCGATCAGCAGGCCGTTGGGCAGGACGGCGGCGATGCCGAAGTTGTGGGCGGCGGTCTGCCACTTCTGCTCGGTCAGGAAGGACCAGCCGACCGCGCGCAGCGCGTCGGTGCCGCGGAGGATCAGGAAGAAGGCGATCAGCCCCATGATCGCGAAGACCGAGAGGCCGGCCAGCCGCAGCACGCCGCGGAACACCCGGTCGCCGGGGGTCGCGGGGGCGGTGATGGCGCGGGGGGTGTCCTGGTCGGGCCCGTGCTCGGGTCGGCCTGGCGACCCGGCGTACGGTGCCGCAGGCTCGGCGGCGGATGTCATGTGTGCTCTCCGTACTCGGGAACGGGCGTGCGCGGTGAGGGGTCCGGGCGTGCTCGGTGAGGGTCCGGGGCGCTGCCTCGGTGGTCGGGGAAGCGCTCGGCAGGGCCGGAAAACGGCGGCCCCGCCGAACGCGGTTTCCTACTTGCGGCGCAGCCGCGACCACTGGGTACGGGCGCCGGCCAGGGCCTTCGCCCCGGCCGGGGTGCCGCCGAGGAACAGCGCGGCCGGTCCGCCGACCAGCAGCACCAGGCCGGCGATCAGCGCGACGGGCAGCAGCAGCCGGGCGGTGCCGGGGCGGTCGGGCACCGGGGTGCCGACGGGGGCCGCGGCGATCGCGTTGCCGGAGGGGGCGGCGGTCGCGCCGGGCTTGCCGCCGGCCGCGCCGGGAGCCGCGCCGCCGGCCGCACCGGTGCCGGTGGTGCCCGCCGCACCGGTGCCGGTCGAGCCGCCGGTGGAACCGAAGCCGGTGCCACCGGAGTTGCCGTCCGCGGAGGTGCCGCCGGTGCCGGAGGTGCTCACCGGGCTGCTGCCCTCGCCCGTGCCGGAGCCCGAGCCGCCGTTGCCGCTCTCCGGGGTGCCCGGCTCGGGCTTCCCGGCCGGTGGGGCGGTCTGGTTGCCGGGCAGCTTGCCGTCCTGGGCCTCGACGTGCTGCACGGCCTGCTCGGCCTGCTGCCGCTGGGCGTTGTTCAGCGCGAGGAAGCCCTGGGCCAGCCGGCCGGGCGCGATGCCGTAGGTCTGTCCCGTGGTGGTGACGGTCTTGAGGAACCGGGCGATCACGGCCGCCTTCGCGGCGGGGACGCCGCCGGTCGGGACCATCGCGTACTGGACGTAGCTCAGCGGGTACGCCCGCTGGTCACGGGTGAACGCGGTGTCGGGCGTGCCGTACGGCAGCTGCTGGACCCCGGTCGTGGGGTCCGTCGGCATGTCGGCGACGGCCGCCTGGAAGCCGGCCGTGGAGGGCGTCACGTAGGAGCCGGCCGGGTTGAGCAGCGCGGCCTCGGGCAGCGAGAACGCCTTGGCCTGGGCCGTGTCCATGATGGCGAGCATCATGCGCTGGCCGGGTTGCTGCACGGCGCAGGCGTCGTGGCCGCCGTTGGCGTTGAAGGTCGGCAGCTGGCAGTTCGGCCGGTTCTGCACCTGGTTGCGGGCGACCCGGGAGAGGCCCTCGGTGGAGGGCACCCACTCGTACTGCTTCCAGTGCGCCGTGTCCGCGCCCTCCTGCGGCGTGCTCGACCCGGACTGGTCCTGCGGCTGGAAGGCCTCGGACGGGTAGCCGGTGAACCTGGGCTTCAGGTAGAAGCTGTCGACGTGCATGCCCCACTGGTCCGGCTCGCCGTCGAGGAACCGGGCGGCGTCCGGGTCGGCCGCGACCCACGAGGTCAGCAGGTAGGTGAAGTCGGTCGTGCCGCCGGGGACGCCGGGGAAGATCGTCAGGGCGCCGCCGCAGTTGGTGGGCCAGTGGACCCCGTTCTCGGCCGTCTCCGGGTTCAGCTGCTTGAACTCGGGGTCGGTGAAGAGGCAGACCGGGTTGCCGTCCACGGAGGCGATGTCGGCACCGGGCGACGCGTAGGACTGGGTCAGCAGCTTGGCGACCAGCCGCGCGTTCAGCCGCATGTCCCTGATCTGCCGGCCGTTGGTCGGGTCGTCGACCAGGAACGTGACGGAGATGCCGGTCGTCGCCAGCGGGGCGTAGACGTAGGGGCGCGGCGGCGGTGACGTGTCCGACCGTGCCGTCAGCGCCACGTCGGTGCTGGCGGCGCCGCTCAGGAAGGCCGCCCTGGCCTGCGGCTCACCGCCGGCCGGGATGTAGCCCACGGTCATCGGGGACTCGCCCAGGCACAGGCCCGAACGCCACTGCTGCATCGCCCGGTTGGCCATTTCGAGGCCCGCGACACCGAAGTCCTGGGCGCTCGCGACGCAGGAGTCCGGGGTGGGCGCGAAGGAGAGCGGGACCACCGTGCGGTGGAGCCAGGCGCACTGCTCGCTGGTGCGGTTCTTGGTCTTCGAGTTGATCCGGCCGGGCTTCATGACGCCGTCGGAGGCGGCGTTGTAGAACCGGTCCCGGTCCATCCGGTGGTCGTTGCAGTCCGCCTTGCCGCCCCGGATGTTGTACAGGTCCGTCGGGTCGCCGCCGTAGTTCGGCTCGACCACGATCGAGCAGGGGTGGGTGGCGTCGCAGCCGAGCGACGGGCTCTCCTTGGAGCTCCACACCTCGATGGCCGCGGTTCCGGACCCGTCCGGTCCGGTCGGCGCCAGCACCATGTTGGTGGGGAAGTCCGGCGTCTCGGTGTGCACGGGCCGGGCCGGCTGCTCGAAGCCCAGGCCGCGGTCACCGCCGTAGAGGGTGCTGCCGTAGCAGTCCGTCACGGCGGGGTCGAGTCCGCGGCACTGGTAGACCCGCACCGTGTACAGGTTGAAGGTCGAGTTCACGGGCGTGCTCGTCACCGGACCACCGGTCTGGGTGACGCTCGGCGTGAAGCCGCTCCAGGAGACCTGGAGGACCTGGTTGGTCAGGTTGGTCGTCTGGGAGACCGTCACACTGCCCTCGTCGCCGTACGTCCCGCCGGCCGGGATCCAGACCTTCGGACCGGTCACGGTCGTCGAGGAGTCGGCGTGAGCCTGCGGCGCCGCGCCCAACCCGATCGGAATGACGGCGAGCGCCGCCACCACCGCCTTGGCGAGGGCCAGGGCCGGCAGTCGACGGCGCCACCTTCCCCGACCTCTTCGGTCGGGTACGCGGGTTCTCATGCGGGGCCTCCGGGAGATGCGGGCCGCCGAGGGAGGCGGCGCGAGGGCGTCGGATCGCGCTGGGGACGGACGATTCCGTGCGTACTATTCGGCCAGCCGGACATGGCGGGATCCGGTCGGCCAGGTGTACGAGACCACAACGCGGCGACTCCGTACCGGAGTTGGAAGATCCGCATGCGGGCGGGGGGGGGGGGGGGGGGGGGGGCGAGGGGGGGGGGGGGGGGGGGGGGGGGGGGGGGGGGGGGGGGGGGGGGGGGGGGGCAGAGAAGA
>NZ_JBVILX010000002.1:151512-273601 GCF_055580145.1 Kitasatospora sp. NPDC032121
TGGGGATCTGTTTAGCCAGGGTGCAAGAAACCAAACCCATCCGCCCCCGCACGGGGGGGAAAAACCCCCGGTGCGGCCGGCCCCCCCCGGCGCCCCGCCCCCGCCGGACTGCGGCGACGCGGTGCCCGGATCAGGCGGCCGGGGTGAAGGTCAGCGCCAGCGAGCCCACCTTCTGGCCGCCCGTGAAGTACGTGGTGCCGAGGGTGGTGTCCAGGTAGTTCGCGCCGGCCGGGTCCACCTGGAAGCTGTCGGACTTCAGGTTCTGGACGGCACCGTTGCGGTTAATCACGCTGCTGCGCGGGTCCAGCAGCGGCACCGGGGCGTCCGAGCCGTTCGGGACGCCGGTGAAGTAGCCCTTGGAGACCGAGAAGTCGATCTGCTTGAAGGTCACGCTCTTGCCGGTCTTGAGGTTCAGGAACAGCAGGCCGCCGCCGAACTGCACGTGGCCGTAGAAGGACGGGATGTTCGCGGCGCCGCCGGTGACCGGGAGCGTCACGGTGAGACCGGTGGCCGGGTCGGCGTTCGGGTCGGCCGGCTGCAGCGGGATGACCAGGACGCCGTTCAGCGCGGCGTTCGTCAGGAAGTCCAGGTCGGCGGTGATCACGGCCTGGCCGCCGGCGGGGGTGGGGGTGGTGTCGGCGACGGCCGCCCCGCTCGCGGCGGTCACGGCGAGGACGACGGCGGCACCGGTCGAGGCCAGGCGGGCACTGATGCGGGACATGCCGAACTCCTTGGGAGAGGGAGAGGGAGAGGGGTCGTGCGGTTCGAAGAAGCTCATGCGTGGGTGACACCGCCACAGGCGGGCACGGCCGGCCGGACGCGGGCTCGGGCGGCCGACGGCCGCAGGGACGGAGGGCCCCTGCGGCCGCCGGGATGGTGCGGGGTGGGTCAGGAGGTGGTGACGCTGCCGCAGCCGAAGTCGAGCGGCAGGAAGCCGAAGCTCTTGATGTCGGCGGTGCCGTTGGTGCAGAACCAGCCACCGTCACCGAAGATGCCGCGCAGGGTGGCGGCGCGGGTGGTGTCGACCGCGGGGGCCCAGTCGTCCTTGCGGAAGACGTTGTAGACCACGCGGCCGTACAGGGTGTCGGCGTAGTTGCTGTTGATGACCTTGTTGGTGGTGTCCACCGGGCCGCCGACGACGCCGTCGATGTTGCGGATGGTCAGCGGGCCCTGGACGTCGGCGCCGCTGCCCTTGCCGAAGTACACCTGGCCGATGTAGTGGGCGACGGAGTAGGGGACCACCGCGTTGACGTCGTTCAGCAGGGCGTCGCTGCCCTGGTTCTCCTGGACGCTGCTGTTGACGCAGGCGCCCGGGGTCAGGGCGGTGACGCCACCGTTGATGGCGGTCAGGAAGAAGGAGCGGGTGCCGGAACCGGTCTGCGGCAGGAAGGGCTTGATCGTGGCGTTCGGGAGCGACGCGTTGATCTGGTTCCACTTGGTGACGGTGCAGGTGTAGATGTCCTTCAGGTTCGCCGTGGTGAGGTTCGCCGGCGCGTTGCCACCGCTCTTGGCGGCCCAGGCCACCGCGTCCTTCGCCAGGGCGACGAAGTTGTCGGTGGTCGGGTCGGTCGCGACCGGGCCGCGCGAGGAGCGGGCGAAGTCCACGGTGGCGTTGGTGTTGGCGTTCAGCGCGTTGATGCCGGCGCCGGAGCCGTTCGGGCGGGTGATCGCGGTGGCACCGGTCTTGGTGGTGATGGTGCCGGTGGGGATCGCGTCCCAGCTGTAGACGCGCGGGGCGGTGGAGCTGGTCAGCGACGCGTTGTAGTCGGTGGCGAGCTGGTTCAGGAGCGCCTGGGTCGTGTCGGAGCCGACACCGACGAAGTCGATGGCGCGGGGGGTGACACCGGCGGCCGGGTCGGCGACGGCGGTGCCGCCGGCGACGGTCGCGACGGAGGTCGCCAGCGCGGCGACGGTGAGCAGCTTGGCAGCGGTCTTGCGCATGTTCCTCTTCCTCCGGGGGAGAGACGTACATCGCGTGAACCCGTACTCCGTCCGGGAGTTCGGGGCCGTGTGGCCGCGTCCGCTGCGGCCTCGCCGGCAGTGCCGATCCTGTCCGGCGGGGAGGTTCCGCCGGAAGAGAGGTCGACTCCGGCCGGGGAATGTCGACTCATCGGTTCGGCGAGGTTTAGTCACTGGTCAGCGCGCACGTGGCAGGGGCACCACCGGGCCTCGACACCCGGTCGACGTTCTTCTGCAGGAGGCTGCTCGGGGTGTTGCCGGAAACCTCCCCTTCACCGGAACAGCACGCGGGGAGATCCGATGCGGGGGGATCGCTTCCGGCACCGCGCCCGGCGGCCGCCCCCGGGATCGCCTCCGGGACGCTTCCGGGAACGCCTCCGGGAACGCCGACATGACGGTCCGTCGAACGACCGACCGTCATGGATCCGGACACCTACAGCGGCCGGCGGCCGTCCCGCCCGGAGCGCCGCAACTCCTGCCCCACCCACTGCAGTCCGGCCAGGAACCCGTCGATCCCCGCCTGGCACTGGTCCCGCCGCAGGTACCCGCGCGCGCTGCGGGCGACCGGAACGGCGTCGGCCGCCCCCGGCCGGGTGCTGCGCACCGGCAGGTAGGCGGCCCAGACCCACTGACGCCCTTCGGACTGGCCGACCGAACATCGAAGCGCGGCCCGTTCGATCAGCAACTCCCGTACGGAATCGGCGAGTTCCTCCTCGCTGCGATAGGTCCGCACGCCGACCCCGAGCGGCCGCCCGTTGGCGGCCCGCAACGCCCAGCCGAGGCAGCGGTCGCCCGCCGGCACGATCAGCAGCCGCGGACCGCGCCGCTCAGCGGCCATCGGTGCGTCTCGACGTCACGGCGGGCTCCGGCAGTTCGCGCGGCGGCTGCTTGGAGAGCAGCACCACGAACCTCCGGAAGGCGTTCTGGCAGGTCGCGTACCGCTCGTACGCGCGGCTGGACCGCACCTCGGGGAGAGCGCGCGAGCCCGGGACGACCCAGATCCAGCCGATGCCCTCCCGTACGTGGGTGATCCGCGCGGTGAGTCCGGTCGCCGTGGCGCGCAGGCCGTCGAAGCCCCGCTCGGCGTCGCCCGCCGTCTCGAACGCGGCCGGGGTGATCGCGACCACCCGGCCGTTGGGCGCCTTCAGTTGCCAGCGGTAGCGCCCGTCCGCCGCCCGTTCGGCGCGGAACCCCCCTCGACTTGCCCCTGCTGCGGTGTGACCGCGGCCGGCAGCGTTCACTGCCCCCTCCGTCCGGTTGCCCTCCGGATTCCCCTCCGAGCGGGAGCAAAGCTATGTGTGCACACGGAGGCCCCGAAAGCCCAGAACGTTCACAACTTGCGCTGTTGGCCGGGAAGTTCTCCCTCGTTTAACTTTCACTTGTTCCGCTCGGAAGCGGTCCGGAAATGGGGCGGAAAGCGGCCTGGAACCGTCAGAGCCGGGCCGTCCAGCGCACCATCGTCCCCTTCCGGTACGGCCCGCTCTCGTGCCACGCGTCACCGCCGAGCGCCTCGGCGCGCCGGGTGAGGTTGAGCAGGCCGCTGCGCCGCCCGCCCCTCGGGATGCCCACCCCGTCATCGGTCACCGTGAGCAGCACACCGGGCCGCCCGCCCCGGTCCAGCGACTCCGGGTCACCGCCCATCGGGCGGCCGTCCTCGTCCAGGTGGACGGTCGCGTCGATCTCCACGCCGACCCGGGAGGCGCGTGCGTGCCGGGCCGTGTTGGAGAGCATCTCGCGCAGGGCGGCCAGCAGTTGGCGTCCGGTCTTCTCCCCCACCAGGCTCTCCACCGGCCCGACGAAGCTCACCGAGGGTTTGAAGCCGAGCGCCGCCGAGGCCTGGCTGGCCTCCCGCAGCACCCGGGTGCGCAGGGTGTCCGGGGCGTCGCCGTGGTTGTCGTGCTGGAGGGCGTAGATGGTGGTGCGGACCTCCTGGATGGTGGCGTCCAGCTCGTCCACCGCCTTGCCGATGCCGACCCTCACCTCGGGGACGACCGCCCGGCGGGCGGCGCTCTCCAGCATCATCCCGGTGGCGAACAGCCGTTGGATCACCAGGTCGTGCAGGTCGCGGGCGATCCGGTCGCGGTCCTGGAAGACGGCCAGCCGCTGCTGGTCGCGCTGCCCCTCGGCGAGCCGCAGGGCCAGCGCGGCCTGCGAGGCGAAGGTCTCGGCGAGCTGCTTCTCGCTGTCGGTGAACGGCACCGCGCCGCAGGGGCGCCAGACGCAGAGCCCGCCGAGCACCCGGCCCGCGGCGACCATCGGTACGGCCATGGACGGGCCGAAGCGGCGGGCGAGCCGGATCACCACGGTCGGGTCGCTGGACATGTCGTCCAGGTAGACGCTCTCCCCCGCGAGCAGCCGGGCCGCGAAGCTCTCCCTGGGCAGCAGTTCGCCGCGGACGTACTCGGCCAGCTCGCCGGAGGCGTGCGCGACCCGCATCTGCCCGTCCTCCTCGCCGCCGTCCTCGGGGCCGGTGGGCAGCAGGATCATGCCGAGCGCGGCGCCCGCCAGCTCCCGCACCTGCTCGGCCGCGACGGTCAGCGCGGTCTCCGCCTGCTCGGCGGAGAGCAGGGCGGTGGCGACGGCGGCGGCGCCGGCGATCCAGCGTTCCCGGCGGCGGCCCTCCTCGTACAGCCGGGAGTTCTCGATGGCCACGCCGGCCGCGGCGGCGAGGGCGTGCACCACCTGCTCGTCCTCGGGGGTGAAGGCGCCGCCGCCCTTCTTCTCGGTGAGGTAGAGGTTGCCGAACACCTCCGCGCGGACCCGGATCGGCACGCCCAGGAAGGTCCTCATCTGCGGGTGTCGCGGAGGGAACCCGGAGGAGCGCGGGTCGGCGCCGAGGTCGGTCAGCCGCAGCGGCTCGGGACGGTCGATGAGCGCGCCGAGGACGCCCCGGCCGGTGGGCAGTTCGCCGATCTCGGTGGCGGTCTCGTCGTCGACCCCGACGTGGATGAAGTCGGCCAGGCCGGTGCCGCCGGGGGCGATCACTCCGAGCGCCGCGTACCGGGCGTCGACCAGTTCGGCCGCCCCCATGGCGATCCGGTGCAGGGTGGCGTGCAGGTCCAGCCCGGCCCCGATGGAGACCACCGCCTCCAGCAGCCGCTGCATCCGGTCGGTGACCGCGGCGGCCGACTGCAGGCGCTCGGCGACCTCGGTGACCAGGGTGTCCAGCCCGAGCGAGGCGATCTCGGGCACCCGATGGGGCGTCGGCTCGGCAGTGGCCTCGGGAAGGTCCGGCGTGGGGTCCATGGAGAAAGCCTAGTTTGTACGCTTTTCAGCCGAAGGACGGCGTGAGGGCCGGGCGGACGAGCGGTGCGACGGCCGGGCGGACGGGCTGGCCGTCGGGCGGCGCGACGACCGGCCCGACTAACGGTACGAGGGGACGGCCTCCAGCAGCCCGTCCGCCTCCCGCTCCCGCCGCCACATCGCGTGCAGCCGCCCGTGCGGGTCGGCGACCAGCTCCGACCAGCGGCCCCGCTCGGCCACCCGTCCCCCGTCCAGCACCAGTACCTCGTCCACCGTGGCGTCGTCCAGCCCGGCCAGCCGGTGGGTGATCAGCACCGTGGTGCGGCCCGCGGTGGCGGCCAGCAGGTCGGCGGTGAGCGCGTCGGCGGTGGGCAGGTCGAGGTGCTCGGCCGGCTCGTCCAGGACCAGTACGGGGAAGTCCGCGAGCAGCGCGCGGGCGAGCGCCAGCCGCTGGCGCTGGCCGCCGGAGAGCCGGGCGCCGTGTTCGCCGACCATGGTGTCCAGGCCGTCGGGCAGGCTCTCGGTCCACTCCAGCAGCCGGGCGGCGGCCAGCGCGGCGCGCAGTTCCTCCTCCCGCGCCTGCGGCCGGGCGAGCCGCAGGTTCTCCCGCAGCGAGCTGTCGAAGACGTGGGCGTCCTGGGCGCAGAGCCCGATCACCCGGCGGACGGACTCGCCCGCCAGCGCTCGGGCGTCCACGGCCCGGGGGCCGCCGTCGGCGAACCGCACCGTCCCCGCGCTCGGCTCCAGGAAGCGCAGCAGCGCCTGGGCGAGGGTGGTCTTGCCGGAGCCGGACGGGCCGACCACGGCGATCCGCCGCCCGGCCGTGAGGTCGAGGTCGACCCCGGTGAGCGCGTCCACCGACTGCCCGGGGTGCCGGACGGTCAGTCCGCGCACCGCGACGGGCAGCGGCTGCTCGGGCAGCGCCGCCGGCTCGGCGGGCTCGGTGACCGGGGGTTCCGCGGAGAGCACCTCGTCCAGCCGGGCCCGGGCGGCGCGGCTGCGCTGGCGGGCCTGGACGGCGAGCGGCATCCCGGTGACGGCCTCGAAGGCGGCCAGCGGGGTCAGCACCACCACCGCCAGGCAGACCGGCGCCAGCGCCCCGTCGCGCACCCCCTGGACGCCGACGGCGGCCGCGGCGGCCACGGTCAGCCCGGTGAGCAGGGCGATCAGTCCGGTGCCGAGCGCCGTGGTGGCGGCCGAGCGGGCGGCCAGCCGGGTCAGCGCGGCGTCGGCGGTGCGGACGGCGGCCAGCCGGCCCGGCAGCGCGTCGGCCACGGTCAGCTCGGCGGTGCCGGTGAAGGCGTCCACCACGGTGGTGGCCAGCCGTCCGCGCGCCGGGGCCTGGCGCCGCTCGGCGCCGGCCGACCAGCGGGCGGCCAGCGCGGGCACCAGCACGCCCGCGAGCAGCAGTCCGAGGCCGAGCACCAGCCCGGCGGCGGGCAGGAAGGCGGCCATCGCCACCGTCGAGGCCAGGGCGACCACCCCGGCCACCGCGGCCGGCAGCCGCCAGCGCAGGTAGTGGTCCTGGATCGCGTCCACGTCGGCGACCAGTCGGGAGAGCAGGTCGCCGCGCCGGAAGGCGGGCAGCCCGGCCGGGGCGAGCGCGCTCAGCCGCCGGTAGACGGCGGCCCGCAGGGTGCCGAGGGTGCGCAGCACCGCGTCGTGCGAGACCAGCCGCTCGGCGTAGCGGAAGACGCTGCGGCCGATGCCGAAGGCCCGGACGGAGGTGACGGCCATCATCAGGTAGAGCACCGGCGGCATCTCGGAGGCCCGGGAGATCAGATAGCCGGAGGTGGCCATCAGCGCGACGGCGCAGCCGAGGGCGAGCGCGCCGAGCAGGATCGAGAGTGCCAGTCGGGGGGTGCTGCCGCCCTCTGCCCCGGGCTCCTCCGCGGCGGCGGGGGCGGGGGTCGGGCGGCCGCTGTGGGCGAGCGGGGTGACCGGCTCCGCGGGTGCGGACGGGGGCCCCGCCAGCCGTACCCGCCGGTCCGCGACGGCGAGCAGCGCCGGTCGGTGCGCGACCACCAGCACGGTGCGCGCCGGGTCGGCGGCGAGCGCCCGGACGGCGTCCACCACGGCCTCCTCGGAGGCGCCGTCCAGGTTGGCGGTCGGCTCGTCCAGCAGCACCAGCGGCCGGTCGTCGGCGAGCAGCACCCGGGCGAGGGCGAGGCGCTGGCGCTGTCCGGCGGAGAGCCCGGCACCGTCCTCGCCCAGGACGGCCGCCAGGTCGGTCACGAAGTCGAGCGCGTGCGCGGCCCGCAGCGCCGTCCACAGCTGCTCGTCGGTGGCGTCGGGCCGGTAGAGCCGCAGGTTCTCGGCGACCGTGCCGGCGAACAGGTGCGGGTGCTGCGGCACCCAGGCGATCTGCCGCCGCCAGCTCTCCGGCTCCAGTTCGGCCAGGTCGTACGGACGGCCGTCGGCGGCGGTGATCCGGACGGTGCCGGCGGTGGGGGCGGTGAGGCCGAGCAGCACGGCCAGCAGGGTGGACTTGCCGGCGCCGCTGGGGCCTGTGAGCGCCGTGCTGGAGCCCGGGCGCAGGGTCAGTGCGGCGCCGTCCAGGGCGGGCTCGGTGCGCCCGGGGTGCCGGACGACCAGGCCGTCGGCGGCGATCACGGCGCCGGCGAGGTCCGGCGCCGGGGTGGTGCCGGCGGCGGGCAGCGGGGTCTCCAGCACCCGGAACAGCTCGTCGGCGGCGGTCAGCCCCTCGACGCTGGAGTGGTAGAGCGCGCCGACCTGGCGGATCGGGAAGTACACCTCGGGGGCGAGCACCAGGATCAGCAGCCCGGTTTCCAGCGCGAGCGTGCCGTCCACCAGCCGGAACCCGACGGTGACGGCGACCAGCGCGACGGACAGGGTGGAGAGCAGCTCCAGGGTGAAGGAGGAGACGAAGGCGATCCGCAGGGTGCGCAGGGTGGCCCGGCGGTAGTCGGCGGTGATCCGGGCGATGGTGGCGGCCTGGGTGCGGGCCCGGTTGAACACCTTGAGGGTGGGCAGTCCGGCGACCACGTCGAGGAAGTGGTGGGACAGCCGGGACAGGGTGTTCCACTGCCGGTCCATCCGGGACTGGGTGGCCATCCCGATCAGCACCATGAACAGCGGGATCAGCGGCAGCGTCCCGGCGATGATCGCGGCCGAGGTGAAGTCGGCGCCGACGATCCGCAGCAGCACGATCACCGGGACGACCACGGCCAGCGCCAGCTGCGGCAGGTAGCGGGCGAAGTAGTCGTCCAGCGCGTCGATGCCGCGGGTGGCGAGGGTGGTGAGTTCGCCGGTGCGCCGGCCCGCCAGGTAGGACGGGCCGAGCGCGGTGGCGTGGTCGAGCAGCCGGCGCCGCAGGGTGGACTTCACCCGGGCGACGCTCCGGTGCGCGGTGAGTTCGGTGAGCCAGCCGACCAGCCCGCGCCCGACCGCCGTCAGGACGAGCAGCAGCAGCGGCGTGGTCAGCTCGCCGAGCGTGGCCCCGCGCTGGAAGGCGCGGACGACGATCTCGGCGATCAGACTCGCCTGGGCGACCACCAGGGCCGCGCCGACCGCGCCGAGCAGCACGGATCCGGCGAGGAAGGCCCTGGTGGTGCGGGCGTACCCGAGGAGTCGGGGGTCGACGGGCTTCACGGCGTCAGCCCTGGTCGAGCTGGGCGGCCGCGTCGTGCCCGGGGATGTGCTGGACGCCGATCCGCTTGCGGAACACCCAGTACGTCCAGCCCTGGTAGAGCAGCACCAGCGGGGTGAAGATCGCCGCGACGACGGTCATCACCTTCAGCGTGTACGCCGAGGACGACGCGTTGCTGACGGTCAGGCTCCACTCCGGGTTCAGGGTGGAGGGCATGACGTCCGGGAAGAGCGCCAGGAAGAGCATCGCGACCGCGGCCACGACGGTCACCCCGGAGAGCGAGAACGCCCAGCCCTCGCGCCGCAGTTGGTTGGCCGCGAGGGCACCGACCAGGGCGACCACCGCGACGATCATCGCGGCGAGGCTGCGGCCGTTGCCGTGGTCGGCCTGGGTCCAGATCAGGAAGACCAGCGCCAGCACCGCGGTGGCCAGCCCGGACAGCAGCGCGGCCTTGCGGGCCCGCTCCCGGATCTCGCCGACCGTCTTGAGCACCGCGAACACCGAGCCGTGGAAGGTGAACAGGGCGAGCGTCACCAGGCCGCCGAGCAGCGCGTACGGGTTCAGCAGGTCCCAGAGGGTGCCGGCGAAGTTCTTCTGCGCGTCGATGTCCACGCCGCGCACGATGTTGGCGAAGGCCACGCCCCAGAGGAAGGCCGGGAGGAGGGAGGTCCAGAAGAGGGCCTCCTCCCAGTTCCGCTGCCAGCGGGCGCCGTCGTGCTTGTGCCGGTACTCGAAGGCCACGCCGCGGATGATCAGGCAGACCAGGATGACCAGCAGCGGGATGTAGAAGCCGCTGAAGAGCGTCGCGTACCAGTCTGGGAAGGCCGCGAAGGTGGCGCCGCCGGCGGTCAGCAACCAGACCTCGTTGCCGTCCCAGACCGGGCCGATGGTGTTGATCAGCACCCGCCGCTCGGCGGTGTTGCGGGCCAGCGGCTTGAGCAGTACGCCGATCCCGAAGTCGAAGCCCTCCAGGAAGAAGTAGCCGATCCACAGGACCGCGATCAGCACGAACCAGACGTCGTGGAGTTGCATGTCAGATCCTCAGTTCCCCGGTGGTCCCGGCGCCTCAGTAGGCGAAGGCGAGCGGCTTGTCGGCGTCCTCGTCCGAGGACGGCCCGCGCAGCGACGGGTCCTTGGTGGGCGGCTGTTCGGTCACCACCGGGCCGGCCTTGGCGTACTTGACCAGGAGCTTGACCTCGACGACGGCGAGGATCGCGTACAGCGTGGTGAAGGTGGCCAGCGCCCCGATCTGGGTGCCGATGCCGACGGTGGGGGAGACCGCGCTGGCCGTGGTCATCAGGCCGAAGACGGCCCAGGGCTGGCGGCCCATCTCGGTGAAGATCCAGCCGAAGCTGTTGGCGATCAGCGGGAAGCCCATGGTCAGGATGCCGATCCGCCAGCTCCACTTGGTCAGCGTCGGCCCCAGCTCGCGCCTGGGGGTGAGCATCAGCCGGGGCACCTCGGTCTCGCCGGTGCGGAAGTCGGGGTGCAGGAAGAGCTTCTTCCGGGTGGTCCACAGGCCGATCAGGCCGGCCAGGAAGGAGGTCATCCCGAAGCCGATCATGAGGCGGAAGCCCCAGTACGTGACGAAGATGCTCGGGATGTAGTCCCTGGGGTTGCCGCCGTGCTGGGCGGCCTCGGCCGCGGCGGTGTCATTGATGCCGGGGACGGTGGAGCTGAAGTCGTTGTGGGCGAGGAAGGACAGTACCCCGGGGACCTCCAGGGCGACCGAGTTGTGGCCCTTGCTGACGTCGCCGACCGCGAAGACCGAGAACGGCGCCGGCGACTGGGTCTCCCACAGCGCCTCGGCGGCGGCCATCTTCATCGGCTGCTGCTCGAACATGACCTTGCCCAGGGTGTCGCCGCTGAGCGCGGTGCCGAGGCCGAAGACCACCGCGAGCACCAGGCCGAGCCGCAGCGAGGTGCGCATCGCGGCGGTCCGCTTCGGGTCGGCGGTCTCGGGCTTGCGCTTGGCCTTCCAGAGGTGGAAGGAGGCGATGCCGACGACGAAGGCCGCGCCGGTGAGGAAGGCGGCGGTCAGGGTGTGGAAGACGACCACGAGGGTGGTGTTCTGGAACAGCACGCGGACGACGTCGGTGAGCTGGGCCTTGCCGGTGACCGGGTCGATCGCGTAGCCGACCGGGTGCTGCATCCAGGAGTTGGCGGCCAGGATGAAGTAGCCCGAGAGCACGGTGCCCAGCGACACCATCCACATGCAGGCGCAGTGGATCTTCCTGGGCAGCTTGTCCCAGCCGAAGATCCACAGGCCGATGAAGGTGGACTCGAAGAAGAAGGCGATCAGCGCCTCCATCGCGAGCGGGGCGCCGAAGACGTCACCGACGAAGCGGGAGTAGTCGGACCAGTTCATGCCGAACTGGAATTCCTGGACGATGCCGGTGACCACGCCCATCGCGATGTTGATGAGGAAGAGCTTTCCCCAGAACTTGGTCGCGTGGAAGTACTTCTCCTTGTTCGTCCGGACCCAGGCGGTCTCCAGACCGGCCACGATCGCGGCCAGGCTGATCGTGAGCGGGACGAAGAGGAAGTGGTAGACGGTGGTGATGCCGAATTGCCATCGCGCGATGGTCTCGTGAGCGATTGCCAGTTCCACGTCGCCCTCTCTCCCAACCTGCCCGAGTGATGACGGGCATCTTCCGGACAAACTTCATCCATAGCCGTAGACCGTTGCGCAACCACGCAAGCTTGTCTGCTTGTGAACGTGAACACGTTCACAAGGCCCAGTATCCATCATCCTTACGGAGGAACTGCAGGTGGGGTGGGGTTGACAGCCGGTTGACGGCCCCGTGCGGTGCGTCACGGCCCGCGGTGCGGTCCGCACAGTCTGCGGACCGACCGCGGGCCGGGGCAACGAACGACCGGGCGGATGGCCGGAAGTTGTTGGCCGAACCGGCGCTTGACAGGCTCCCGAGCCGGTCGCGCCGGCTCGATCTGCGTGCTAGGCGCGCGCGCCGGCCGCACCGCTCTCCGTTCCAGCGCTCTACGCCCCGGCGATTGACGCCCTACGCCCTGGCGCTTGACGCCCTACGCCCTACGCCCGGCCGAGGAGCTCGGTGCCCGGGACGGAGTCGGCGCGGGCGGTGAAGAAGCCGGTGAAACCGGCCAGGAACTCCTCGCGGGTGATCCGCCCGTCCCCGTCGGTGTCCAGTTGGCGGAAACCGTGCGACAGCTCCGCCGGGTGCACCCGCGGCCCGCCGAACACCGCGCGGTACTCGTCGAGCTCCAGGAAGCCGCTGCCGTCGGTGTCGGCCGCCGCGAACACCGCCCGCAGCGCGGGCAGCAGCCCGCGCTCCAGGTAGGCCTCGTCCCGGTCGCATCCGGCCAGGGTGGCCGCCACGAACTCCTCCCGGCTGACCCTCCCGTCCCCGTCGGCGTCCATCACCGCGCGCAGCTGCTCCCACCAGCTGTCGAAGGCCTCGTACACCCGGGCCTCGCCGGCCTCGTCCAGTTCCAGCTGCCAGCACACGTTGTGCGCCATCGCCCGCAGGTCGTGCACGGTGATCGAGCCGTCGCCGGTCTGGTCCAGCACCTCGCGGAAGAAGCGGTCCAGCCGGGGCCCGCGGCCGTCCCGGTGCGGGCGGCGGCGCTTCGGCCGGGACGGCTCCGGGGAGCGGTAGCGCAACCGGTCCGGGAGGCGGGGGACGACGGCGCCGGCGCCGCGGTGCAGCACGGCGGACAGCAGCGCGGCCCGCCGGGTGCGGACCAGCCCGAGCCGCTCCCGCACCGCCGGCGGCAGGTCCGCCACCGTCAGCTCGCGGATCACCGCGGCGACCACCAGCCGCACCGCCCGCCACCCCGCGTCGCCGAGGAACCGGAGCCGGCGCGGCCGCGGCGCCTCGCGCAGCAGATCGCCCAGCAGGTAGCGGGCCGCCTCGGTGAACTC
Organism: Kitasatospora sp. NPDC032121; assembly: GCF_055580145.1. Taxonomy (NCBI): domain Bacteria; kingdom Bacillati; phylum Actinomycetota; class Actinomycetes; order Kitasatosporales; family Streptomycetaceae; genus Kitasatospora; species Kitasatospora sp. NPDC032121. The sequence goes on from NZ_JBVILX010000002.1 coordinate 164,226, forward strand.
CAGCCGCTCCCGGGCGTACCGGGCGAAGTAGGCCGGCAACTCCCCCGCGGTGCCGGGGATCTCGTCCTCGGGCAAGCCGAAGGCGGCGACCGCCCCGCGGAACTCCGCGTACGCCAGCTCCATCTCCCGCGCGTCGTACGGGTCCCCGCCCAGCCGTCGCATCGCGACCACGCACTCGAAGAGCGTCAGCAGCACCCACGCCCTGGTCGCCGCGTCCCCGGCGTCGTACGGCCGCCCGTCCGGCCCCGTCCCCCGGATCCGCTTGTGCGCCCGCTCCAGCCGCGCGATCTCCCGGCGCAGCGTCTCCTCGTCCTGGTAGAACAGCCGCCGCCCGCTGCCCAGCGTGTGCTCCACCCGCCGCCACGGGTGCGCCCGGTACGTCGAGTGCTCCGCCATCCCCGCCGACACCACCGGGTCCGCCGCCTGCAGCACCAGCAGCCGCCAGGCGACCAGCGCGATCCGCCACTCCGACAGGTCCCGCCGGAACGAGGCGCCGCGGTCAGCCACGGTGCTCTCCGGTGATGTCGGGGCCGATCACGAAGCCCTTGGCGGGGCCCTCCGGGATCACGGCCTCCTTGCCGTGGGCGACCCGGGTCGAGCAGGCGTAGTCACGGTTCTCGGGATCGGGATCGGTGAGAACGATCACCGCGCCGCCCTCGTCCTGGTCGTCGATGATCACGTACACCGGGATGCCGGCGGCGGCGTAGGCACGGCGCTTCAGGACGTGGTCACGACGCCGGTTCTCGGCGCCGGGGGAGACGGTCTCGGCGACCAGTGGGATTCCCGAGGCGAGCAGGCCCAGGCCCTCGGGGTGCTCTATCTCGTCGATGTCGTCGGGCGCCACGAAGACGTGGGGAATGAGCACCTTGAGACCGGCGATGACGTTCCCGTCCTGCGCCGGCCCGTAGCCGCTACCGCTCAGGTAGTCGTGCAGGGCCCGCCCTAGCCGCCTGTTGACAGTGAAATGGCGAGTTCCGCCAGTGGGTGACACCGCGAGGTTCTCCTCAATGATCTCCACGCGATAGCCCTCGGGCACATCTGCGGACTTCCCCACCTCCCACAGCACCTGATCCAGGTTCACGGCGACGGTCCTCTCGGCGACGAGCGCGCTCATTGAGACACCCCATTTCCCGTCCAGTGATCAGCCCGCGCGAGTCCGCACAAGCAATGGCTGGACGGTCGCACACGGCCGAGGGGGCCGACCGGGTGAACGGGGCAGGTTCACTCGATCGGGGAGTTCGGGGGCCGGGAACGGCGGAACCGCAGGACGGGCCGGGGCCTGTCCTGCGGTTCCGGGGTGGTCGCGCCCTCCTCCCGAGTGGGCGCGAACGGGTGGGTCAGGAGGTGGTTCGGGTGGCCGGCTTGCGGCGGGAGACGTAGAGGGCGGCGGCGCCGAGGCTGAGGGCGAGGCCGGAGCCGAGGGCGAGGTAGGTGGTGGCCGGGCCGGAGCCGGTGTCGGCGAGTTCGGTGGCCGAGCCGGTGGTGGCCCGGGTGGTCGAAGTCGCCGAAGTGGCCGAGGAGGTCGACGTCTTCGACGTGGTGGACCTGCCACTGGTCGGGACGCTCGTCGTCGGGACGGTTTCCACCACCGGGGTCACCACTCCGGGCTGTTCAGCAGCCTTAACGGCCTGCTCGGCCTCCCGCTCGGCCCGCTCGGCCTCCCGCCGGGCATAGTCCTGCGCCTGCGCGTAGGCGTTCGCCTTGTTGGCGATCTCGTAGGCCTTCTTCGCCGCCGTCAGGCTCTCCTCCGCCTGGATGACCTTGGCGTACTCGGTGGCCACGGCGTCGTTCAGTGCCTTCTCGGCGTCGGTCACGGCGGCCTCGGCCTTGGTGTTGGCAGCACGTGCCTCGTTGGCTGCCTTGATCGCTGCCAGCATCCGCTCCCGCGCCCTGTCCAGTTCCTCCGGCTTGGCGGACCCGTACGCCAGCGAAGCCGCCTCGGCCTCCTTGTCGGCGGCGGCCGCCACCTCGGCCGTCTTCTCCGCCGTGGCCTTGGCCCGCTGCACCCGCATGAGGTACGGCTGCGGGTTGTTCTTGAAGGTCTGGTAGTTGGCCGTCGCGGAGGCCACCATGCCATGGGCCGTCTGAACGGCCTCGAAGGCGTCGTGCTCGGCCTTCTCCAGCGCGGCGAGCGAGTCGCTGTCGTTCTGGGCCGACTCCGCGAAGGCCGGCGCCGCGGACAGCACGGCTGCGGGCGAGATCACGGCGGCGACGAGGGCGGCCGAAACCAGCGTGCGACGGAGGTTCAATCTGACCCCTTTCGGGACGAATCAGGAAAACAAAGTTCGTTTCACCGAGGGTTCTTGCCCATTCGGCGGCAGCTGATCATAGGCGCGCAAACCCTTCGCATTCATCCGGTTTTCGGAATCGGTGCAGGAATTGATGAATCGACAAAGCCCCGCAAGAAAGCCACGGGTGCGGGAAATCCGGTCAGCGCTGGCGGGGGAGTTCGACGCGGAAGGTGGCGCCCTCCCCCGGGGCGGTGTGCAGGGTGAGGGTGCCGCCGTGGGCGCGGGTGAGGGCGGTGGCGATGGCGAGGCCGAGGCCGGCGCCGCCGCCGTTGTCGCGGCTGCGGGAGGGGTCGACCCGGAAGAAGCGGTCGAAGACCCGCTGGGCCTGCTCCTCGGTGAGGCCAGGCCCGGAGTCCGCGACCTCCAGCAGGCAGATGCCGCCGGGGCCCGCGCCCACCCCGATCCGGACCGGGGTGCCGGCCGGGGTGTGCTTGACCGCGTTGCCGACCAGGTTGGTGACCACCTGCCGCAGCCGCGCCTCGTCACCGATGACGGGCGCGGCGCCGGGTGCGCCGGTGCCGGCCGGGCCGGTGAGCGCGACCGGGCGGCTGGGGTCGAGGGCGGTGAGGTCGTGCAGCGCGTCGGCGGCGAGGGTGCGCAGGTCCATCGGGGCGAGGTCGAGCGGGCGCTCCTCGTCCAGCCGGGCGAGCACCAGCAGGTCCTCGACCAGGGCGCCCATCCGGTCGGCCTCGCTCTCGATCCGGGTCATGGTCCGCTTGACGTCGGCCTCGGTGGGCAGCGCGCCCATCCGGTAGAGCTCGGCGAAGCCGCGGATCCCGGCCAGCGGGGTGCGCAGCTCGTGCGAGGCGTCCGCGACGAAGCGCCGCATCCGGGCCTCGGATTCGGCGCGGGCCGCGAAGGCCGCCTCGATCTGGGTGAGCATCCCGTTGAGCGCGATCGCCAGCCGGCCGACCTCGGTGCCCGGGGAGAGCTCCGGCATCCGGTGCGACAGCTCGCCGGCCGCGATCCGTTCGGCGCCCTCCTCGATCCGGCGCAGCGGCCGCAGTCCGGCCCGCACCGCGAAGAAGCCGAGCGCGGCGATCAGCACCAGGACGCCGCCGCCGATGGCCAGGAAGGAGGTGTTCAGCTTGTCGAGGGTGGCGTCGATGTCCTCGCGGGAGACGGCCACCATGACGTGGGTCGGGGTGACCGCCGGCGCGGCGTACGCGCTGGGGGCGGCGGCCTGCCCGCGGGGCGGCTGGAGCGGCAGCACCAGCACCCGCCAGCGGTGGTGGCCGCGCTGGTCGGGCAGGTCGAAGGGGACGTCGGGGGCGGTCCTGGCCGGGTCCAGCCCGGCCAGCTGGGGCGCCGGGTCGCTGTCCGAGACGGGCTGGCGCATCAGCGCCTGGACCTTGCCGTCCGAGGAGAGGTACTGCACCAGGTACTGGCTGGGCAGGCTGACCCGCCGGCCGGCGACGGCGGGCTTTCCGGCGGCCGGCGCGGTCAGCTGGCCCGGTGGCTTGCGGGAGAGCGGCGGCCCGTACCGCTGGAGCTGCTCGTCCAGCTGCTGCACCAGCTGGCTCCGTACGGTGCCGAGCACGAAGGTGTCGCTGACCACGAGCCCGGTGGTGACCAGCGCGAGCGCCAGCACCAGCAGCCGGGCGCGCAGCGACAGCCGGGAGGAGAACCGGGCGAGCACGGGCGGGCCGGTCAGCCCTGCGGGGGGCGGCGCAGGGCGTAGCCGATGCCGCGCACGGTGTGGATCAGCTTGGGGCCGTGCGTGGGGCCGGAGTCGAGCTTGCGGCGCAGGTAGGAGATGTACGACTCGACGATGGAGAGGTCCCCGCCGAAGTCGTAGGCCCAGACGTGGTCGAGGATCTGCGACTTGGAGACCACCCGGCCGACGTTGGCCATCAGGTAGTGCAGCAGCTTGAACTCGGTCGGGGAGAGCGAGACGGGGGTGCCGCCCCGGGTGACCTCGTGGGCGATCGGGTCGAGGCTGAGGTCGGCGACGACCAGCCGGCCGTCCTCGGCGGGCCCGCCGGCCCGGCGCAGGATGGCGCGGATCCGGGCGATCAGCTCCTCCAGGCTGAACGGCTTGGTGACGTAGTCGTCCGCACCGGCGGCCAGGCCCTGCACCTTGTCGCCGACGCCGTCCTTGGCGGTGAGGAAGAGCACCGGCAGGTGGTCGCCGGGGTGCCCGTGGGCCGGTCCGGCTATCTGTCCGCGGCTGGTGCGCTCGCGCAGCTTCTCGACGACGGTGAAGCCGTCGAGGTCGGGGAGCATCACGTCGAGGACGACCAGGTCGGGGCGCTCGGCGGCGACCAGTTCCAGCGCCTCGGTGCCGCTGGCGGCGGAGGCGACGCGGAAGCCGGAGAAGCGCAGCGAGGCGGAGAGCAGTTCGCGGATGTTGGGCTCGTCGTCCACGACGAGCAGGAACGCTTCGCCCTGGCCCCCGGCCACCGTGGAGCCGCCTGGTGTGGTGACAGTGCCTTGCACGGGGCTTTCGCCTCCCGGTCGGACGATGACGTTCAGCATGAGGCTAGCCCCCGGAGGCTATGCGGCATGGATGAATGTTGGATTAACACCTTATCGGTCGGTTTTTGGGCGAGAGGCGCGCAGGGGTGGGCTCGGTGGTGTGCGTACGGGCGTGAACACGCCCAGCAGGCGCGTGCCGGGCATGACGCGCCTCACTTCTGCGCCCCGCTCCCGCTCGGCCGCAGCCCGCTCCCGCTCGAACGCCCCTCCGTCCAGGGCCGGAGCTTCTCCGGGTTGCGCACCGCCCAGATGTGGGTGATCAGCCCGTCGGCGATCCGGAACGCGAACACCGTGACGGTGACGCCGTCCACCTGGGCGACCAGGCCGGGCCCGCCGTTGACGGTGCACTCCAGCAGCGTGATCCCGGGCGCGAAGCGGTCGGAGTCCAGGTGGGCGGCGGCGATCCGTTCCCGCCCGGTCAGCGGGTGCGGCAGCGCGCCGACCAGACCGCCGCCGTCGGCGATCACGGTGGCCTCCGGGTCCAGGACGCCCATCAGCGACCTGAGGTCCTTCGCCTCCCAGGCCCGCTTGAACTCCCGGACGACGCCGGCCTGCGCGCCCGTCGGCGCCGCCGGGGCCCGCCCGGCCCGGATCCGGCGGCGGGCGGAGGTGGCCAGCTGACGGCAGGCCGCCGGGGTGCGGCCGACGATCGCGGCCACCTCGGCGAAGGGGTAGCGGAAGACGTCGTGGAGGACGAAGGCGACGCGCTCGGCCGGGGTCATGGCCTCCAGGACCACCAGGAACGCCATGCTCACCGACTCGTCCAGGGTGATCCGGTCCGCCGGATCCGTCCCCGGGCCGCCGGCGGGATCCGTCCACTCCCGGCTGTCCGGCAGCGGCTCGGGGATCCACTCGCCCACGTAGCGCTCCCGCCGCACCCGGGCCGAGCCGAGCAGGTTGAGGCAGATCCGGCTGGCCACCGTGGTCAGCCAGCCGCCGGGCGAGACGATCGCCTCCCGCTCGCGCCTGGGCAGCGCGTACCAGCGGGCGTAGGCCTCCTGCACCACGTCCTCGGCGTCGGCCAGCGAACCGAGCATCCGGTACGCCAGGTTGGTCAGCCGGCGCTGCTCGCCCAGGATCGCGCCCGGGCCCGGCTCGGTCGTGGTGCCGCCCTCTGCTTCCCGCACCGTGTCCCACCCCTTCGCCTCGTTCGACTCGTTCGACTCGACGGTTCCCCGCTCCCCTTGTGACAGGGCGGGGGCCCGGAATGTGACGCCTCCCCCACGCCCTTTCCCCGCCACCTCACGATCCGAGCGGCTGTCCTGTCGTACCCGTCGCACCGGTCGTACGGACGCACCGGTCATACGCACGCACCGGTCATACGCACGCACCGGTCATACGCACGCACCGGTCGTACGCACGCGCCGGTCACACGGAACGGAGAACCCGATGAACGACTTCCAGGCGATCGCCGACCGCGTCGAGATCACGGCCCTGCAGGCCGAGTTCACCGACGCGGTGATGATGCGCGACCGCGCCCGCCTCGCCGCGCTGTTCACCCCGGACGGCGTGCTGCGGATGCCCGACGTCCCCGTCGAGCTGACCGGCCCGGAGCAGATCCGCGTCGGCGGCGAGAAGCTCCAGGAGCAGTGGGACTTCTTCATCCAGAACACCCACCCGGGCGCGATCCGGATCGACGGCGACACCGCGACCGGCCGCGCCCACATGCATGAGATCGCCCGCCTGAAGAACGGCTTCCAGGGGCTCAACTACGCCGTCTACCACGACCGTTACCGGCGTACGGCGGACGGCTGGCGGTTCACCGAGCGGGTCTACGAGACCCGGTGCCTGGACCGCAGCCCGCTGACCGGCTCGGCGCCGGGCTCGACCGGTTCGGCGCCCGGCTCGACCCGTCCGTCCGCGCCCACCGACCCGACGTACACCGACCCGGCGCCCGCCGACCACCTGGAACGGGCGGCCGCCGCGCTGGCGGCGAACGGCTTCACCGTCGAGCTGCTGGACGACGCCGCCGCCGCGCGCACCCGGGTCGCGGAGCTGATCCCGGCCGGCGCCGCCGTCTTCACCGGGGCCAGTGAGACCCTCCGGCTCTCCGGCATCGAGGAGGACGTCAACGGCGGCGACCGCTACCGGGCCGTGAAGCCCCGCGCGCTGGCCATGGACCGGGCCACCGAGGGCGACGACATCCGCCGGACGGTCGCCACTCCCGATGTCGCGCTCGGCAGCGTCGCCGCCGTCACCGAGACCGGTGCCCTGGTCGTCGCCTCGGCCACCGGCAGCCAGCTGCCCGGCTACGCCGGTGGCGCCGGGCGGGCGATCTGGGTCGTCGGGGCCCAGAAGGTCGTCCCGGACCTCCCCGCCGCCCTGCGCCGCCTGGAGCACCACGTCCTCCCGCTGGAGTCCGACCGCGCCCGCGCCGCGTACGGCGGGCCGAGCGCCGTGAACCAGCTCCTGGTGCTCAACGCCCCGGCCCGGCTCACCCCGGGGACCGTGATCCTGCTGCGCGAGGCCATCGGCTTCTGAGGGGCGGAATCCCTCCGTTTCCCCCTGCTATGATTTGCGTCGAGGCGAAGGCAGTGCTTTCGAGCAATTGCCCGGCCCGATCATTTCGGTGGTCATAGCGTGAGGGAAACGCCCGGTCACATTCCGAACCCGGAAGCTAAGCCTTACAGCGCCGATGGTACTGCAGGGGGGACCCTGTGGGAGAGTAGGACGCCGCCGAATTCTTCTTACGGCCCCTGCCGTGTCCGACAGAGACACGGCAGGGGCTTTTTTCATTTCCCGGCATTTCCTCCGCCATTTCGCTTTCCCGCTGCCCCTCGCGCCGCGGCGCACGCTCCGGCGCATCCGGCATGTGAGACGTCGGGTCCCGGAAGAGCCGCTTTGCGGGGATCTGAGAGGATGGCGAACATCGAAACAGACTTGCGTCTCGCCAACTGAGACTGCAATATCATGGTATGGACAACACTAGCGGCGTCGGCGTTCTCGACAAGGCCGCTCTGGTGCTCAGCGCACTGGAGTCGGGCCCCGCCACGCTGGCGGGGCTGGTCGCCGCCACCGGTCTGGCGCGCCCCACCGCCCACAGACTCGCCGTCGCACTCGAACACCACCGCCTGGTCACCCGTGACATGCAGGGCCGGTTCATCCTCGGCCCCCGCCTGTCCGAACTCTCCGCCGCCGCCGGCGAGGACCGACTGCTCGCCACCGCGGGCCCCGTCCTCACCCACCTGCGCGACGTCACCGGAGAAAGCGCGCAGCTCTACCGCCGCCAAGGCGAGATGCGCATCTGCGTCGCCGCGGCCGAACGACTCTCCGGCCTGCGCGACACCGTCCCCGTCGGCAGCACCCTGCCGATGAAGGCCGGCTCCGCCGCCCAGGTCCTCCTCGCCTGGGAAGAACCCGAGCGCCTCCACCGAGGCCTCCAGGGCGCCCGCTTCACCGCCACCGCACTCAGCGGCGTCCGCCGCCGCGGCTGGGCCCAGTCCATCGGGGAACGCGAGCCGGGCGTCGCGTCCGTCTCCGCCCCCGTCCGTGGGCCCTCCAACCGCGTGGTGGCCGCCGTCTCCGTCTCCGGCCCCATCGAGCGACTGACCCGCCACCCGGGCCGGCTGCACGCCCAGGCCATCATCGAAGCCGCCAACCGGCTCACCGAGGCCCTCCGCCGCAGCTGACGGAACCCGGCTTGACGGAGCACGACGGAAAAGGGCCGCGTCCGAGGATCCGATCTCCTCGCACGCGGCCCTTTCCGTCTTCCCGGCCGTCCGTTCCTCCTACGGTTCGAGGCGGTGCGGGCCCCGGAAGAGGAAAGTCGCCTCGCGGATCGACGGCAGGCCGAGGGCGAGCATCAGCAGCCGGCCGAGTCCGAGCCCGAAACCGCCGTGCGGCGGAGTGCCGTAGCGGAAGCAGTCGAGGTACCCGGAGAGCGGCGCGGTGTCCATGCCCTTCTCCCCGGCCTGGGCGACGAGGCGGTCGTACCGGTGCTCGCGCTGGGCGCCGGTGGTGATCTCCACGCCCTTCCACAGCAGGTCGAAGGACTCCGTGACGGTCGGGTCGTCCTCCGGCCGCAGGTGGTAGAACGGCCGCACGGCGGCCGGGAAGCGGGTGACGAAGACGAACTCGTGCCCGGTCTCCTCGGCGATCAGGGCGCACAGCCTGCGCTCGCCGTCGGGGTCGAGGTCGTCCTTGACGCCCTCCGGGTCCCAGCCGGTGGCGCGGAGCCGGGCCAGCGCGTCGGCCATCGTGATCCGGGGGAACGGCAGTTCGGGAACCGTCACCGGGGTGCCGAAATGCTCGGCGATCGCCGAGCCGTGCCGCTCGGCCACGGCGGCGAGGACGCGGTGCAGCATCCGCTCCTCGAAGGCCATCACGTCCTCGACCCCGTCGATCCAGGCGATCTCGGCGTCGACCCCGGTGAACTCGGTGGCGTGCCGCGAGGTGAACGACGGCTCGGCGCGGAACACCGGCCCGATCTCGAAGACCTTGTCGATGCCGCCCGCGATGGCCATCTGCTTGTAGAACTGCGGGGACTGGGCCAGGTAGGCGGTCCGGCCGAAGTAGCCCACCTCGAACACCTCGGCGCCCGACTCGGAGGCCGTCCCCATCAGCTTCGGCGTGTGCAGCTCGGTGAACCCCTCCTCGCCCGCCACCTCGCGCATCGCGCGCTCGACGGTGGTCTGGACGTCGAAGACCAGGTGCTGGGAGGGGCGCCGGATGTCGAGGAACCGCCAGTCCAGGCGCTGGTCGATGCCGGTCTTCTCGTCGATCGGCAGCTTCGGCTCGGCCGGCGAGACGATCTCCACCCGGGACGGAACGATCTCCAGCCCGCCCAGCTTCACCTGCGGGTTGGCGACCACCTTCCCGGTGATCTTCACGGCGGACTCGACCGTCACGCCCTCGAAGGCCGCCTCGACGGCGTCGCCCTCCCCACCACGGAGGTGGGTGACCTGCACGAGCCCGGTGTGGTCCCGGACCAGCACGAACTGGATGCGCCGCTGGAGCCGGAGCGTGTTGACCCACCCGTAGACGGTGACCGTCTCCTCGAGGTGCTCGGGCAGCTCGGCGACAAGGGTGCGCGTCATGACAGGGAACTCCCTGGGTTTGCGGGCGCGTTGGTCGCGCCACGTCGACGGGCGGTAAACGGCCGCCCTGGGCGAGATCACCGTAGGGGATCAAGCCCGTACGAGTCGCCCCGTTTTCCCCCGTGTGTCAGAGACCCCACCTGCTCCGCGTGCCGTCCGGCGCCGTGCAGCCGACGAACTGGCCCTCCGGCCCGGCCTCCACGGTGAACCACTCCCGGCGGGGCCGGTTCCCGACAGTGGGCGACACCTTGCTGCTCTCGATCTCGCTCAGCTTGCCGGGAGACATGACGGCCCTGCGGGCTACGGCCTTCGCTTCCTTACCGGAAGCCTGCCGAAGTTCCCGCAGCGCCGCCCCGAGCTGGGTTCTGTTCACTCGCCGGCGGCCCCTTGCGAGGCGCAAGGGGCCGCCGGAACGAAGGCGGTCCACAAATCGGGCCGCTCCCTGAGGGCCGATGGAAGACGAGAGCCCCGCCCTCGGCCGGGTCAAACGGAACAGCTGACGCCGAGCCGGTCGGCGGCCTGCTGGGCGTTCTGCCAGTGTGAAACGGCGCCGCCGAGGTCGGAATTCGCTGCCGCAACCGCCAGAATCACGCTGTCCAGATCGGCCACATTGGCGGAGCCGAGGTCCGCAGAGGCCTTGTAAACGCTCTGCGAGCCAGCCGCCTGCTCATTGATGACCGCATCCACATTCGACTTGTCACTTCCCGGGCGAGGTATCGCCTGGAGGTCGCCCACGAGCTTCTGCTGGTCCCCCGCAAGAGAGTTGACCGCGTCTACGAGGTTGTTGAAATCGCCCTGCGGGACCAACCCCGTTTGGGCGTCCTGAGCCACCACTGCGATCACTTCCTGCGTACTTCTCAGGTCCTTGTTGACGTCTCTGGCGTCCACGTTGCACACACTTGTAGCTTTTGACGTCCATTCACCGATCGAAGGCGGTTTCGGCCACAGCGTGAAATAGAGGGTCAGGGCCGCCGCGATCGCCGCCACGATTCCGGCCAGCCATCCTATCTTCCCTGACAGGCCGCTCTTCTTGGTCGCTTGGTTCTCGCTCATCCTGCACCATCACACAGAGGAGTAGCACCCCTGAAAAGGCGCTCGCGAAAACGGATGGCACGTGCCCTCGAGTCCCATTTCCTTCTCAGTGAAATCGAGAGCACCGCGGGTGCCTTCCGAACGCGGACACGGGGCGTCAGTGGAGCTGGGACTGCCAGTCGGCGGGGACCTTGCCGGCGGGGCCCGGGGCGGGTTGGCTGGTGGGGTGGGCGGTCGGGGGTGCCAGGGACGGGCCTTCGTAGTAGGCGCCGGTGTCGAGGTTCCAGAACCAGTCCTCGCCGGGTTCGAAGCTGACCAGGAAGGGGTGGCCGGCCTGGCGGGCGTGCTTGGTCGCGTGCTGGGCGGGGGAGGAGTCGCAGCAGCCGATGTGGCCGCAGGCCGCACAGCGGCGCAGGTGGAACCACCAGCCGCCGCCGGCCAGGCACTCCGCGCAGCCGTCACCGCTGGGCACCGCGGTGGGGTCGATTCCGGGGATCGGGTCGCCGGTCATGCCTGCCTCCTCGGCTGGGCGGTCCGTCCCCACCAGCGTGGCCCCGCCGTGGTGGTGCTGCCAGTCCGGCGTGGTCCTACGCTGGCTGAGGGGGCTCGGGGCACCACCGGCATCACCGGCAGCCGGCACCGACCGGCACCACCTCACGGAGTCGCCATGGCCACCACGAAATGGTTCTTCGAGCCCAGCCACACCGGCGCGGAGTTCCGCGCCCGGCACATGATGGTCACCTACGTGCGTGGCCAGCTGAAGAACGTGCAGGGCTTCCTGGAGGTCGATCCGGACGCCCCGGAGAAGGCCCGGGTCGAGGCGACCATCGACGCGACCCAGGTGTACACGGGCGCGCCCGAGCGGGACGCGCACCTGCGCAGCGCCGACTTCTTCGACGTCGAGCACCACCCGACCTGGACGTTCGTCGGGTCGAAGGTCCACCAGGTGAGCGCGAGCTGCTTCGAGGTCACGGGGGAGCTCACCATCCGCGGTGTGACCCGCCCGGTCACCTTCGACGTGACGTACCTCGGGCAGTGGGACACCCCGTGGTGGGAGGACGGGCGCGACCTGGGCCCGCGGCGGCGCGCCGGCTTCACCGCGACCACCCGGGTCAACCGGCAGGACTTCGGCGTGAGTTGGAACGACGTGGTGGACCGGGGCGGTGTGGTGGTCGGCGACATGGTCGACGTCGAGGTCGACGTCGAGGCGGTCCTGGAGTCCGCCTCCGACGTCGCCGGCCGAGCCGTCTGAACGGGCCCCGGCCGGCGGCTCCCCGGGGGAGCGGGGAGCCGCCGGCGGGTGCGGGCCGCTACGGGGTGACGATCGGGAACTGCGGGTCGGGGAGGGTCAGCGTGCCGAAGACCCGGTCCGCCGCCTCCTGGGCGTGGTCGCCCTCCAGCAGGATCACCTTGTCCGCGACCGCCTGGTCGAAGTTGTGCTTGAACCCGGGGCGCTCGGCCAGCTCGTTGAGGCTCTCGCGGGTCAGCCTGATGACGGCGTCCGGCACGTCGACGAGCCGGTCGCCGCCGTCGACGAACACCAGCACGCCGTTGCGGAGCGTCGTGGTGCACCTGACCCCGGTCTCGACGCCGGTCTCGTCGGTGAAGACCCAGTCGAGCGTGATCGGCACGCGGTACTGCTCGGCGGCCGTCGGCCCGTCCACGCTGCGGGCGAGGGCGGAGAAGTACTGCTCCAGGGTGGTGCTGCGGATGAGGTCCGCCGAGGACTGGCTGACGATCAGCGGCTGCGGGCCGTTGACCACCTCCTGGGCGCCGACCAGGTAGGCGTTGCGCCAGGTGCCGTTCTCGGCGCCGTAGCCGAGCTGGGTGAGCACCCTGGCCTGGAGTTCCTTGGCCTGCCGGAGCGCCTCGGCGGAGATCCCGCTGTCCTCCGCCGCCGCGCCGAAGACCACGTGGTTCAGGAGCTCGGCCGCCCAGCGGAAGCCCTCCGGGGTGTCCTTGCCGTACGCCTCGGACGCCTTGGCCACCACCGCCTCCGCGCCGCCCATCGCCGCCACGTAGTCCGCGCCCGCCTGGACCGGCGGCAGCTGCCACAGGTGGGCGGGGTTGCCGTCGTACCAGCCCATGTACCGCTGGTAGACCGCCTTGAGGTTGTGACTCACCGAGCCGTAGTAGCCCCGGTTGTACCAGTGGTCCCCCAGGCCCGGCGGGAGCGTCTTCAGCTCCTCGGCGATCTCGATCCCGGTCTGGCCGGCGTTGATGAGACGCAACGTCTGGTCGTTGAGGTAGCCGTACATGTCGCGCTGCTTGTTGAGGAATTCGAGGATGCGCAGGTTGGTCGGCTGACCGGTCTTCTCGTCCTCCTCGCTCCACATCGGCCAGTGGTGCGAGGCGAACAGGACGTCGGTGTCCTTGCCGAAGGTCTGGATCGCCTCGGTGAGGTACTTCGACCAGGCGTGCGCGTCCCGCACCTGCGCGCCGCGCAGGCTGAGGATGTTGTGCATGGTGTGGGTGGCGTTCTCGGCGATGCACAGGGTCCGGGCGGCGGGGAGGTAGATGTTCATCTCCGCGGGGGCCTCGGTGCCCGGGGTGAGCTGGAACAGCATCTGGACGCCGGCCAGCTTGAACTCGTACAGCCCCGGCCGCCAGGGGATGACGTACGAGCTCTGCCAGTTCGCCTTCGGCACCGGCTGGTGCTCCGGCCCGCCGATGTAGACGGTCGGGGGGACGAGGGTCACCTCGCCGGTGGAGATCGTCAGGCCGAGGCCCGCACCGACCTGGCCCGAGGGGCTCTTGTCCAGCTGGGCCGCGTACATGTACTGGGCGCGCCGGGCCATCGCCGGGCCCGCGTAGATGTTCTCGCTGACGGCGTGTTCGAGGAAACCTTCCGGCGCGACGACGGGGACCCCCGGCTCCAGCGGGTCGCCCTGCTCGGCGAACAGGCCGCGGGAGCCGCCGAAGTGGTCGACGTGGCAGTGGGTGTAGAGGACGCCCTTGACGGGCCGCTGCTCCTTGGTGAGCTCGGTCTTGTCCCGGAACAGCTGGAGCGCGGCCTGCGCGGTCTCGTAGCAGGCCAGCGGGTCGATGACGATCAGGCCCTCGCCGTTCTCGATGATCGTCATGTTGGACAGGTCGTAGCCGCGCACCTGGTAGATCCGGTACTCGGGACAGCTGGTGACCTGGAACAGCCCGGCGAAGGCGGTCAGTTCGCCCTGCCGGTGCAGACTGCCGTTGACCGTCGGCATCTCGGAGCGCAGCTCCGGGTCGAGGAAGGCGTACGCGGTGAAGTCCCAGACCACCTTCTCCGGGTCCTTGCGGGACACGATGACCGGGACGTCCGGCGGGGCGATGAGGGACCTGCCGGCGTCGGCGAAGTCCCGGCCGTGCTGATCGTCGGCGGCCCCGGCCGCCTCGGCGGCCTTCCGGTTGGCCTCGGCGACGGCGGGGGTGGGCTCGATCGGTTCGGTGGGCTCGGTCTGGACGGACACGGCTGATCGCCTCCACGTCTCGGTGAGGGAGTGGTGCCACGAGGGTGATGACGCCATGCACACGCGCCGTCACTCACAAGGGGCCCGATCGAGCCAATAATCGGACTGGCGCGGCCGAATTCCGGTACCCCATCCACGCACCGGCGGCCCCTTGCGGAGAGCAGGGGGCCGCCGAAATGCGCGAGAAGTCGGGCCGGTCGACTTCCCACGGAGCGAGGCGACCGGCCGACAAGTCTGATTACCTGACGAACTCGGCGTATTCCTTGAAGCTGATCTGGCCGTCGCTGTTGTCGTCCGCCCACTTGAAGATCGCCTCGGCGTTGGCGTCGCTCACCTTGGGGTCCTGCTGGACGTGGGCCTTGAGCTCGGCGGCGCTGATGAATCCGTCGCCGTCGGTGTCGATCTGGTCGAATGCGGCCTTCTTCTCGGCTTCGCTGGTCATGATCTTCCTTTCAGGGGAGGTGGTTTCGCGCCCGGACCACCCCGTAACGGCGTCCACTGCTACGGGGTGACGCTCGGGAGCGGCGGGTCGGGAGGGTCGGGAGGGTCGGCGGGTATCAGGCGAGCGCCAGGCTGATCTGCTCGTTGAAGACCACCCAGTGCTGGCCCGGGTCCTTGGCGTCGCACGGCTTGGTGGAGATGTTCGGGGTGCCCCAGGCGTTGGCCAGGCAGTAGGCCGGGGCGAAGGTCAGCGAGATCTGCTGGCCGTTGACCGTCCAGTACTGCCCCTGGTCGTTGGGGTTGCAGGCCTTCGTGGAGACGTCCGGGGCGTTCCAGGTGTTGGCGAAACAGTAGGCCGGCGCCTTGGCGAGGGAGATCTGCTCGCCCGAGAGCTTCCAGTGCTGGCCGTTGTCGTTGGCGTCGCACGGCTTCGTGGAGACGTTCGGGGTGCCCCAGGCGTTGGCGAGGCAGTAGTGCCCGGGGGTGCGCGGGGCGCGGTGGGTGGTGTCGGCGGCCCCGGCCCCGCCGGCCGGCAGGAAGGAGGCCGTCAGGGCCAGCGTGGCGACGGCGAGCGTCTTGCGGAGCGCGATAACCATGAGGCAGATTCCGTTCTCGCTGGCGGCCATGCGGTTCGCGCACGGCCATGTGGGTTCTTTCCCTGCTCGGGCCCGAGCGCAAGGAAAGTGATAGCAGCGATCGAGGACGAACCACTGCTGACGTGCACCGTGTTCATCCGAACGAGTAACCCGGCGCGCCGGCGCTGACGGGACGATCGGCTGCGGCTGACCTACACGGCCTTGACGGTGACGATCAGAGTGCCGATGTGCCCCTCGGCCGGGGCGTCGAGAACCGCAGCTTCCGCCGACTCGAATCCACTTCGCAGGAGCAGGCTGACCCACCTACGAGGTGTGGAGGAGTAGCGGTACGTATAGAGCGCCCTCCCGGCGAAACCACCCTTGTACATGCCCTGTGGCCCGTAGGCACCGGGAATGGACAAGGCATCGTCCGATCTTTCGGCGGCCCCTTGCGGAGAGCAAGGGGCCGCCGGAACGCACCACGCCGGCGTCCACGCATGGCGGCGCGGGAAGTCGGCCCGGCCGACCTCCCGCGCGGGGAGCCTTCGGAGCGGCCCCGAGCCGTGGCAGCCGGGCCGGCGCGCTTCGGCTGGTGCGGCACGTAGGTTGGCATGGTGACCGACTCATTGCCGCCCGGCGGCGTCGTACTCGATGCGAACGAACTGGCAGCCCTGTGGGCGAGCCCGTGGCGGCCGGAACAGGTCGCGGAGCGGTTGGCCGGCGTGAGCACCACCTGGTGCGTCGCGGCGGGGTGGGCGCTCGACCTGTTCCTCGGGCGACAGTCGCGGTCACACGGCGACCTGGAGATCGCGGTGCCCACGGCGGGATTCCCGGAGGTCCGGAGCCGCTTCCCGGAGTACGTGTTCGACGCGGCCGGCTCGGGACGGGTCTGGCCGGCGGCCGGTGCGGAGGCCCTGGCGGCCACCCACCAGACCTGGCTGCGGGACCCGGACAGCGGCCGGTTCCTGCTCGACGTCTTCCGCGAGCCGCACGACGGCGGGACCTGGGTCTGCCGACGGGACGAACGGTTGCGGCTGCCGTACGAGGACATCATCGAGCGGACGCCCGACGGGATTCCTTACCTGGCACCGGAGTTGGTGCTGCTGTTCAAGGCGAAGGCGACACGGCCCAAGGACCGGGCGGACTTCGACACCGTGCTGCCGCTGCTGAGCCGGGCGAGGCGGGAAGCCCTCGGAGGGTGGCTGGAGCAGATCCACCCCGGGCATCCGTGGCTGGTGGAGCTGGCGGGGTAGCGGACACCTCGAACGACTTCGCCCCGTCGAGCGGTTGCTCGACGGGGCGAAGTGCTGCGGGCCTAGAAGTAGATGAGGGTCCAGAGCTGGTTGAGTGAGGGTTTGCCGTACGTCTGGACGAGCTTGACGTTCTTGCCGACACCTTCCGCCGTCAGGACCTCGTTCAGGTTCTTCCTGCTCGCGATCGTGGTGTGTTCCTGGCCGGTGTCCACGACCCACTGCTGCGACAGCTTCCCCGGCTCGCAGGCTTCCAGCCGGACGTCCTGCTCGGTCCCCTTGTCCGTGATGCAGTTCTTGCTGTTGTCTCCCTCGATCGTGTAGATCCCAGTCCCTTCGGCGGTTTCATCGACCTTCGTGAAGTACCAGCCGTCCATGGAGTTGGCCCCCGGCTTCTGAGTCACGACTGCCCAGGTACTGGTGTAGGCGAGGTTGGTGTCGTCCGCCTCGTTCTGGGATCGCGCCCAGAAGCCCACCGTGTCTGCGGCGGCCGCCACGGACGAGGTGCCGACCACGGCACCCGAGAGCATTACTGCCCCCATCGCGGCTACGGCGATCTTCCTGGTGATGCTCACTCGTTCTCTCCTTGACATTTCCCGCACCCACGGCCATGGGCGCCGACGGGAACGTAGCAGCACAAGGTTCGTACAGAGTCTTTCCGGACATGAGATCGTCGACGAACAACTCGGATGACCTAGCCGGTTGATTCAATCGGGTCATTACCGGGCGAGAACATGCGATCGCAGCCCACCACGGGAACCATTCGATGGCATGAGGTCGCACAACTGAACACCCAGGGAGAAAGCAGTGGCCATGACCAGGAGAGTTTCCGTCGCAGCCGCAGGAGCGGCCCTGATTTCGGCCGTCATGGCCGCCACTGCGGTACCGGCCGCAGCCGACTGCGAGGATCCGCCGACTGCCGCCCGGGCGAGATTCTTCGCCAACGTCCGGAACGAGGGGGACGGGACATATCTCTACCACCCCATTGGCAACTACGTCCAAACCTTGGACTCGATTTCGACCGCCCACCCGTTGGATGTGACCTGGGACTTCCAATACGTCGGAGAAACGGATGGAGGGACCGGGATCTATGAAATCAGGTCACGTGGAACCATGTCGTGCATCACGAACAACGGTCTCGGCAGCCGCGCCATCCTGGCACCTTGCGACAAGGCCGACCTAGCTCAGCAATGGGCGGTGACAACGGCCCAGGAGCACACCGCGATCGTGAACATGAAGTTCAAGAACACCGCACTGCGATCGAATGGGACCGGCAACGATGTCACGCTCGTCTCGACCGTCGGCCCGCCCACCAGCACTCAGCTGTGGATCTTCAGCTACGTGGGACAGTGAGCCTCACGCTTTGGCCTGTCGCGCAGGAGCGACAGGCCAAAGCACGGGCTGCTAGGCGGCGGCGGTGGTCAGATGGTCGAAGTCGCCGGCCTTCGCGCCCTGGAGGAAGGCGGCGAACGTGGGGGCAGTCGTGCGGACGATGACGTCGCCCTCGTCGGACTCGCGGAGTTCGATCGCGGCGTCAAGCGCACGGACCTCAACGCAGTCGGCGTTCGAACCGGAGTAACTTGACTTCTGCCAGGTAGAGTTAGGCATATTTACTTTCCATGTCTTTCTTGATGGATCGAATGAACTCTCGGGATTCCTCCTCCGAGAGAGCAGCCGAACCGATCTGGGCGAGCAGTGACCGAAATCTGGCCGTGTGGGCTGGTGCGTCGAAGAGCAGGTTGCCTACACCCGAGTCCGCCTGGACTGCATCGAGCTCCCGAACTGGTCCTTCGGCATACGTGAAGTTCTCGTTGGGAAGCGGGAGCGTATCGGCGTCGAACAGTACGACTCGAATCGAGATGTTGGGCCGTTCGGAGGCTTCGACAAGGGCGCCGAGCTGCTCCGCTTGGGCCCTGGCCCCGCTGAACTGCATGCGCAACGCTGCCTCATGGATGTATGCGGTGAACGGGGTCGATTCGACTTGGACGATGTGCTGACGCCGCAAGCGAAAGGCCGTCCTCAAGTCGACCTCGTGACCCGGAAGATGCGGATAGGAGCGAGCAAAGATGGCAGAGGCGTAGTCGTTTGTCTGAAGCAACCCATGGATGAAGGCCATCGTGTAGGCCGAGAGCCGTCGTGCGTGACCTTCGATCTCGGCGATCTCAAGGAAGTCCTGCGAGAGGCGCCCGCGGTACTCCTCCCACCAACCGCCCTTGTCACGGTCCGTGATGATGTCCGCCAGCGCATCGATCAAGGGCTCGTTCACGCACATGCACAACGCGGCGATCGTCCGCAGGCGTTCGACGCTGATGCCGGTCTTCCCGCTCTCCATCTGGGTCACGTGGGCGGGGTTGATACCAAGAGCGCGAGCGAGTTGGCTGCCGCCGAGACCGGCCTGCTCCCGCATCCTGCGCAGCTCGGCGCCCAACCGCAGCTGACGGAGGGTCGGGTTCGATCGTAGGGCCATGGGATCAGTCTGCCTCAGAGCGGTAGCCACGTCCGGGTGAACTTCTTGCGGATCGCCACAAGTTTGTGGCGATCCGCGCTATCGTCATTCCCAGATCGATCCGACGGATCGTCAGCATCCCATGGTTTCCGGGCAGTAGGCGCCTGCCGCCCTCCCGCCGAAGAGCAACCGCATCCCGGCCTGGCTCACGGCTCCCCTCTCCTCCCCACACCACAGCCTCGCGGAGGTTCCCGTGTGCACCCGTAACACCCCCTCGATCACCCTCACCCGGCAGGCCCTGCGGGACGTCCTGACCCGCGCCGCCTGGGACTCCGAGACCATCATCGCCGCCGAGTTGGCCCTCGACGAGCTGATCGTCAACGCCTGGCGGCACGCCGACACCGCCTCGCCCGTCGTCTACTTCTCCCTCCTCGGCCACACCCTCCGGGTCTGCGTCGCGGACGAGAGCTCCATGCTCCCCGACGAGCAGTCCCGCAACCTCCTCGCCGAGTCCGGCCGGGGCCTCCAGCTCGTCGCCGGGCTCACCCACCGCTGGGGCGTCGACCCCCAGAAGCGCGGCAAATCGGTCTGGTACGAGCTGGACTCGGCCGCGTGACCCGCGAGCCGATCGCGCCGGACGACCCCCGGATGCGGGACTTCACCCCCTCCCACATCACCGCCCTCCTCGGCGAACTCCACCGGCGCGGTCTCCCGTACGGGCTCCTCTGGGGCTCCGCCTCGGCCGGCGAGACCATCCTCGACGGCCGCCTCCTCGTCGATTTCGGCAACGCGCCCGTCTCCACCCTCCTCAACCTCCTCCACCTGCTCCGGGACCTGGACCGGGAGGCGGCGTGGGAGCGGTGACCTTCCTCCGACCGCGCTGACGTCGACCGCGCTGGGCACATGCGGAGGCCCTCGCCCGGGGAAGGGGCGAGGGCCTCGCGGTCGTCCGTCGGCTCCGGGTCAGCCGCCGGACGGGTTCCTGGGCGCGCCACCGCCACCGCCACCGAAGCCACCGCCACCGAAGCCGCCACCGCCGAAGCCGCCCGCGCCGGCAGACCCTTCGACGAGCTGGCTGGCGGTGTAGCCACCGTTGGCGTCGGGGGTGCCGACGACGGTCACGCTCTGGCCGGGCTGGAGGTCGGCGACCTTGCCCTCCTTGTTGAGCTGGACCTTCGTCGCGTCGCCGGTGGTGACCTTGATGGTGTTGCCGTTGGTGTCCGTCAGGTAGACGGTGTTGCCGTCCACCGCCTTGACCGTGCCCCGGGCGAAACCGCCCTGACCCTGGCCCTGTCCGCCCTGCCCCTGGCCCCTACGGCCGGAGCCGCTCTGCCCGTAACCGCCGGCAGCAGCCTGAGCCGCAGCCGGCCGGGAGGCGGAGGACTTCCCACCCCCCGAGGAGGACCCCTGGTTCTGCTGGAACCAGACCCCGCCCGCGAACGCGCCGGTGGCGATCACGCCACCCGCCAGCACCAGGCTGAGCCAGGGCAGCTTCCTCCTCGGCGGCGCGGCCAGTTCGGCGCTCACGTCCCGCGCGTCCGGCGGGGTGGCCAGCAGGGCGACCTGCTCGGCCGGCGTACCGGCCTCGGTCGTGGCGACCGTGGCGATCTCTTTGCTGCTCATGGATGGATTCCTACTCGTGCCGGAGGGCGTCGATCGGCCGCAGCGAGGCGGCCCGGTTGGCGGGGTAGCTGCCGAAGAACAGCCCGATGGCGACGGCGATGGCGAAGGCGCCCAGCACCGACTCGGGGATCACCACCGGCTTGATGCCGACGATGCTGAAGTGCGAGCCGGCGATCCCGGCCGCCACCCCCAGCCCCGCGCCGATCACCGACAGCAGGGTCGACTCGGTGAGGAACTGCCCGAGGATCACCGCGCGCGGCGCGCCGAGCGCCTTGCGGATGCCGATCTCGCGCGTCCGCTCGGTGACCGTCACCAGCATGATGTTGGTGATCCCGATCCCGCCGACCAGCAGCGAGATCGCCGCCACCGCGCCGAGCAGCACGGTGAAGGTCTTCGTCGTGCTCTCCCTCGCCGTGAGCAGCGAGGCCTGGCTGGTGATCCGGAAGTCCGCCTTGGCCGGGTCGGCGATCGCGTGCGTCCCGAGCAGGACCCGGGTGATCTCCGACTGGGCCGCCGTGGTGCTGTCCGCGGACGAGGCCTGGACCAGGATCTGGTTGACGGAGCCGAAGCCGGTGAAGGCGTTCTGCACCGTCGGAAGCGGGGCGATCACCACGTCGTCCGGGTCGGTGAAGCCGCTGCCGCCCTTGGCCTGGAGCACGCCGACCACGGTGAACGGGGTGCCGCCCAGGACCACCGACTTGCCGACCGGGTCCTCGGTGTCGAACAGCTGCTTGGCCGTCGTCGCGCCGAGCACCGCGACCTTGCGCGAGGCGAGGACGTCGTCGTCGGTGAAGTACTCGCCGTGCGCGACCTTCTGGTTGGCGGTCTCGAAGTACGACGGGTAGGTGCCGACGACCGAGCCCGGGTTGTACGAGATGTTCCCGTAGAGCGCCGTCGCGCTGGTGATGACCACCGGGGCGACGGACCTGATCGCCCCGCTGGAGGAGTCGCTCGCCAGCGCCTTGGCGTCGGCGACCGTGAGCTTCTTGACCGAGGAGGTGGCCCGGGAGCCGCCGTTCGCCGAACCGGAGCTGACCGTCAGCGCGTTGGTGCCGAGCGAGGTGATCGACTCCTTCACCGCCACCGACGAGCCGTTGCCGACGGCCAGCAGCAGGATCACCGAGGCCACGCCGATCAGCACCCCGAGCATGGTGAGCGCCGAGCGCACCTTGTTGGCCGCCAGGCCGCCGACCGCGAAGCGGAGCGTCTGCCAGAGGATCACGCCGACACCCCCGCCCCGTACGACGCCCCTGCCTCGTACGACATCCCCGCCTCGTCGAGGAAGGGCGGCGGGCCCTCCACGGGCGCCTGCCGGAGGTCGCTCACGATCTGCCCGTCCACCAGCCGCAGCACCCGCTTGGCGTGCCGCGCGACCTCGTCCTCGTGGGTGATCAGCACGACCGTGCGGCCGGTGGCGTTGAGCCCGTCGATCAGGGCCAGCACCTCCTCCGTCGAACGGCTGTCGAGGTTGCCGGTCGGCTCGTCGGCGAGCAGCATCGCGGGCGCCGTCACCAGCGCCCGCGCCACCGCGACGCGCTGCTGCTGGCCGCCGGACAGCTCGTTGGGCTTGTGGCCGGCCCGCTCGGCGAGCCCGACCAGGGAGAGCGCGGCCATCGCCCGGCGGCGCCGTTCGGCGGTGCGGACGCCCGCGTAGGCGAGCGGCAGCTCGACCTGGGCGAGGGCGGTGGTGCGGGGCACCAGGTTGAAGGACTGGAAGACGAAGCCGATCTTGCGGTTGCGCACCAGCGCGAGCTGGTGTTCGTCCAGGTGGCCGACGTCGGTGCCGTCCAGCAGGTACTGGCCGGAGGTCGGGACGTCCAGGCAGCCGAGGATGTTCATCAGGGTGGACTTGCCGGAGCCGGAGCTGCCCATCACGGCGACGTAGTCGCCCTGCTCGATGTCCAGGCTGACGCCCTGCGGTTCGCCGCTCCGCGGGTCGGACGGGCCGCGCAGCGCGTGCACGGTGGCGTCGCCGTGCCCGTACGCCTTGGCGAGTCGGCGGAGCCGGATCACCGGGACGGGGTGCGCCGGGACGCGCTTGTCGATGACGTGACGCATGACCTGGTCTCAGCCCCTGCCGCCGCGGCCGGTGCCGCCACCGGCCCCACCGGCCCCGCTCGCCCCGCCGCTGCCGCCCGGGAAGACCTGGCCGCCGCTGCCGCCGCGGTTGCCGCCGATCCCCGGGAAGGAGGCGTTCGGGAAGCCGTTCCCGCCGCTGGTGGTGGGGAGTTCGACCTTGTCGCCCTCCTTCAGCCCGGAGACCACCTGCACCGTGCTGTCGCCCTCGACCCCGACGGTGACGGTGATCCGCTCGGAGGCACCGTCCGGCCGCACCAGGGTCGCGGTGCGCGACGCGCCGGTGCCCGAGAGCGCGGAGGTGGGCAGCGAGAGCGCGTTGTCGGCCTCGCCGGTGATCACCTGGACGGTGGCGCTGAGGCCGGTGCGCAGCGTGCTGGTGTCGCCGGAGAGCTGGAGCGTGGCCGCGTACTGGACGGCGGCGGAGCCCGCCGCACCGCCGGAGCCGCTGCTGCTGGGCAGCGAACTGACCGACAGGACGGTCGCGTTGAGCTTGGTGTCGGACTGGGCGTTCAGAGTGACGGTGGCCGCCTCGCCCTTCTTCAGCTTGAGCGAGTCCAGCTCGGAGAAGTTGGCGGTGACCTGCATCCCGGTCGGGTTGGTGAGCACGATGAAGCCGCTCGGGGCGGCCGTCGAACTCGCGCCCGTCCCCGTGGACTTGCCGGAGGAGGAGGTCCCGGAGCCGGAGCCGGTGGCCCCGACGGTGTCGCCGACCTTGCCGGAGATCGAGGCGACGGTGCCGTCCACCGAGGCGGTCAGGGTGGTCCCGGCCAGCGCCGCCCGGGCGTTGGCGAGGTTGGTCTGGGCGGTGGTGACCTGCTGCTGGGCCTGGGCCACGGCCGCGTCGTCGACCTTGGTGGTGGTGATGGTGGTGGTCTGCGGGGCGGGCGTACTGCTCCCGCCCGCCCCGCGGCCGCCACCACCGCCGCCGGCACCGGCGCCGGGAGAGGCGTCGGAGGTGGCACCCGGCAGCGGCTCGGTGGTCGTGGTGGTGACACCCGCCTGAGCCTTGGCGAGGTTGGCCTGGGCCGTGGTGAGGGACGCCTGGGCGGCGTCCACCTGCTGCTGGGCCGCCGTGGTGTCGACGGTGGCGAGCACCTGCCCCTTCTTCACGGCGTCCCCCACCGCCACCTTCAGCGCGGTGAGCCGGCCGCCGGTGGTGAAGTCCTGGGCGGCGTCGGTCGGTGAGACCAGGGTGCCGGTTCCGGACACGGTGGCCAGGACGGTGCCCTTGGACACCGTCGCGGTACGGGCCGCGGGCTTGGCGGAGGCCGGGCCTGAGCTGCCGCTGACCGTGGCGTACACCAGGGCGGCCCCGCCCAGCAGGGCCACGCCGAGCGCGGAGTTGACGAGGACGGCGCCTCGCCGCCGTGGGAGCACCTTCATGCCGGACAGCTTCCCGGTGCGCTCTTGCGCTGCCCTGGGCACCGACTGGGAGAAGACTGACCGACCGGATCCGGGCATTCCGGACAGATGCCCCGGCCTCCGTCGGCGCCTTGGCCGCTCCCTGGCCAGCCGTTGGCCGAACTCCCAGCGGGCTCCCAGCGACCCACAGCCTTCCGGGAGGAGACTCGGCGGACGTCGAGGGCCGAGGGGGCCTGTCGAGCACCCGGGCGGAACGCCGCAGGGGCGCACCGGAGAACCGGCGCGCCCCTGCGATCAACAGCAGGACGTCAGAAACGTCAGAGCGACTTGCGGAAGGCCTCCGCCACCGACAGGAAGATCGAGTTGCCCTCGGCCTCGCCGATCGACACCCGCACGCCCTCCGGGAACGGCCGCACGACCACGCCGGCCTCGGCGCACGCGGCGGCGAACTCGAACGAGCGCTCACCGAGCCAGAGCCAGACGAAGTTGGCCTGCGAGTCCGGGATCTCCCAGCCCTGGGCGCGCAGCCCGGCCACCACCCGGGTGCGCTCCGCGACCAGCGCCTCCACCCGCTCCAGCAGCGCCTCCTCGGCGCGCAGCGAGGCGACGGCGGCGTTCTGGGCGAGCTGGCTCACGCCGAACGGGGTGGCGACCTTGCGCAGCGCGGCGGCCACCGGCTCGTGCGCGATCGCGAAGCCGACCCGCAGGCCCGCCAGGCCGTACGCCTTGGAGAAGGTGCGCAGCACGCAGACGTTCGGGCGGTCCCGGTAGAGGTCGATGCCGTTGGGCACCTCGGGGTCGCGGATGAACTCGATGTAGGCCTCGTCCACCACGACCAGGACGTCGCTCGGGACGGCGTCCAGGAAGGTCTCCAGCTCGGCGCGGTGGATCACGTTGCCGGTGGGGTTGTTGGGGTTGCAGACGAAGACCAGCCGGGTGTTCGGGGTGATCGCGGCGAGCATCGCGTCCAGGTCGTGGTCGCCGTTCGCCTTGAGCGGCACCGGGACGGGGGTGGCACCGGAGACGGTGGCGACGATCGGGTACGCCTCGAAGGAGCGCCAGGCGAAGACCACCTCGTCGCCCGGGCCGGCCGTGACGAGCACCAGCGACTGGGCGATGCCGACCGAGCCGGTGCCGGTGGCGATGTGCTCGGCGGGCACGCCGAAGCGCTCGGCCAGCACCGAGGTCAGCTCGGTGACGCCCATGTCGGGGTAGCGGTTGAACGAACCGGCCGCCTGGACGGCCGTCTCCAGCACGCCGGGCAGCGGCTCGTAGGGGTTCTCGTTCGAGGACAGCTTGTAGGCGTCGGCGCCGGCCGGCTTGCCGGGCTTGTAGGTGGGGATGCCGTCGAGGGTCGGCCGCAGCCGCGGGCCCTGCGCTGACGTACCACTGCTCACGGTCGTACTCCGTTTCCAGTTGCGGAACTCTCCGGTGCGCTCGCCCGCCACGGACGGGTTCGCCTCCGTGCCCGGGACCTCGTGTCGCACGCGGACCACCCCGGTCGGGTGTCTTGCACGATACCGATCGCCCCTCACCCGTAGGAGTGAGATGCCCGGTCGGGTTACAGGCGCAGATCAGCCATTCTGCCGCGTTCCTTGGGCACATGTCAGAGGTAAGAGGACCGGTTCCAGGTGGGTATCGAAGGGGCGCACCCCGGCTCACTCTTGGAGAAACGTATCTCCGAGGGCTCCCGATGCGCCGGTCACAGACCCTTGTCAGGAGCCATACGATCGGTCCGCCATGACAGCAGCAGCCAACCAGAGCGGTCGGCGTCCCACCACCTCGCGGCGTCTGGAGCGGGCCGGCATCCGGGATGTGGCAGCAGCCGCCGGAGTGTCGATCACCACTGTCTCCGACGCGCTGAACGGAAAGGGCCGCCTGCCCGACGAGACCCGCAGCCGGGTGCGCGAGGTCGCCGAGCGCCTCGGCTACCGCCCCTCCGCGGCCGCCCGCACCCTGCGCACCGGCCGGTCCGGCCTGATCGGGCTGACCGTCACGACCTACGGCGAGGAGCCGTTCACCTTCACCGAGTTCGCGTACTTCGCCGAGATGGCCAGGGCCGCCACCAGCGCCGCCCTGGGCCGCGGTTACGCGCTGGTGGTGCTGCCCGCCTCCTCCCGCCACGACGTCTGGGGCAACATCGCCCTGGACGGCACCGTGGTGATCGACCCGCCCGACCAGGACCCCCTGGTGAGCGAGCTGTACCGGTCCGGCGTCCCGGTGGTCAGCGACGGCAAACCCGGCAACTGCCCGGTCACCGCCTGGGTCGACAACGACCACGAGGCCGCCGTGCTCGGCATCCTCGACCACCTCTCCGAAGCCGGCGCCCGCCGGATCGGCCTGCTCACCGGCACCAGCACCGACACCTACACCCGGCTGTCCACCGAGGCCTACCTCGGCTGGTGCGCCAAGGTCGGGCAGGAGCCGGTGTACGAGACCTACCCGGCGCACGACCCGGCCGCCGGCGCCGTCGCCGCCGACCGGCTGCTCGCCCGCCCCGACCGACCGGACGCGGTCTACGGACTGTTCGACCCCAACGGCACCGACCTGCTGGCCGCCGCCCGCCGCTACGGCCTGCGGGTGCCGGACGACCTGCTGCTGGTCTGCTGCAGCGAGAGCGACGTCTACGCGACCACCGAACCGCCGATCACCACGCTCTCGCTCAAGCCGCGCAAGATCGGCACCACCGTGGTCAACCTGCTCATCGACGCGATCGAGGGCGTGGACTCCGGGACGGGCGTCGACATCGCCAGGCTCTTCCCACCGCGGTTCCGCACCGCCGGCACCGGGCCGCCGCCGGGCACCCTGATGCCGACCGAGCTGATCGTCCGCGCGTCCTCCCAGCGCCGGAGTCCGCGCACCACCGTCAGCCCGCCCCGCCCCCCGGGCGAGGTTTAGACCACCGCGCAGCAGCAGCCCCGACGCCGGAGCACGGTACCCGGCCGGGGCCGACGAGACCGTACCGAGCCGGGACAAAACGGACCCTGCGGGTCCGCCCGGCTGACGCTCCGGAGGATTGGATACCCACCAGGTGACGACGCCGGGAGAGTGGTCTTCCTATGATGGGCGAATGACACCCGAGGACCGCTTCCCCGGGCCCGAGCACCCCCACCCGGGCCCCCGCCACCAGCCGGACCTCGACGTGCTGCCGTACGGCACCTATTACGAACCCGACCCCGCCCCCGGCTACCAGGCCGCCCCCTACGAGGGGGAGGGCTACGACGGGGAGACCTACAGCGGCTACGGCGGAGCCCGCTACCTGGAGCAGCACTGGCCCGCCGACGGCCAGGGGCATACCGTGCACGCCCAGGGGATCGGCATGGACCACAACCCGAACTTCTCGCACCCGGGCAGCGGGTACGAGGGGCGGGAACAGGGCGGCTACGAAGGCCAGGAGCAGAGCGGCTACGACAGCCAGGACCAGAGCGGCTACGAAGGCCAGGAGCAGAGCGGGTACGACGGCCAGGACCAGAGCGGCTACGAAGGCCAGGAGCAGAGCGGGTACGACGGCCGCGAGCAGAGCGGCTACGAGCCCACCCTGCCCGACCAGCCCTCCCCGGCGCTCCAGCTCGCCGGCCGCGACGACCCGCCGACCATCGAACTCGGCCCGCCGCTGCCCGACCCCGCCGCACCGACCTACCCGTACCCGGCCCCCGGCCCCGGTGAGCCGCCCGGCCCGGTCTACGTCGTCGGCGACGTGCACGGCTACCTGGAGGAGCTGCGCGCCGAACTGCGCCACCAGGGCCTGATCGACGACGACGGCCACTGGTCCGCCGGCCGCGCCCGGATCTGGTTCCTCGGCGACTTCACCGACCGCGGCCCCGACGGCATCGGCGTCATCGACCTGGTCATGCAGCTCGCCGCCGAGGCCGCCGCGGCCGGCGGCTACTGCCGCGCCCTGATGGGCAACCACGAACTGCTCTTCCTGGGCGCCGCCAAGTACGGCGACGAGCCCGTCCAGTCCACCGCCGGCACCGCCTCCTTCCTCGCCGCCTGGCGGCTCAACGGCGGCCAGCAGAACGACCTGGACCGGCTGGAGGCGCACCACATCAGCTGGCTCTCCCGGCTGCCCGCGATCGCGCTGGAGGACGGCCACCTGCTGCTGCACTCCGACACCACCGCGTACCTGGAGTACGGCGAGTCCATCCCCGACGTCAACGACGCCGTGCACGGCCTGCTCGCCGACGGCAGCGTGGACGACTGGTGGGACTGCTTCCGCCGTTTCACCAAGCGCTTCGCCTTCCGCGGCGACGCCGGGCCGATGGCCGTCCACGAGCTGCTGGACACCTACGGCGGCACCCGGATCGTGCACGGGCACAGCCCGATCCCGTACCTCACCGGCGCGGTGCACAACGACGACGGCCAGCCGCCGCACATCCCCGGGCCGTACGTGTACGCGGACGACCTCGCGGTGGCGATGGACGGCGGCGTCACCATGGAGGGGCGGCTGCTGGTCGCCCGGCTGCCGATCGGCTGAGCGGCGGCGCGTGGGCCGGGCGGCCGCCGAACCGGACACGTCCACCGACCGGTCGTCAACCCACCGTCGCCGCAGAACAGTTGTTCCCGGCGCTCGGGCCGTCGCACGCGCGCGTCCCGGGGCGCGAAATTCCGGAAACCGACTGTCAGCCCAGGCGCGCCCGCCCCTACCATGAGGCACACCACACCCGGCCGCCCGTCCGGCGGCCCGCCTCCGCGCCCGTTCCGGCGCCCTGAGGGCCGCGCGCCCCCGGGGCGCGGCGAACGGGGTCCGCACGAACGGGGTCCCCATGTCCAACCCCCCGCCACTGCTCGCCGAGGACCGCGCGGAGTACGAGCGCCTCCTCACGGAAGCCCTGCGCGACCGCACCGTCCTCACCGCCCTGCGCGCGCCCGGCGCGCTCACCACCGACCAGCTGCGCATCAGCGCCCTGCGCGACGCCGACCGGATCAACGCCGCGGCCGCCACCGAGTACACCCACTACACCCGGCTGCGCGAGAGCCTGCACAGCGCGCCCCCGCCGACGCCCGGCAGCGACAGCGCGGCACCCGGGCTGCTCAGCCAACTGCGCTCCGGGGGCGGCGCCGGACTGTTCCCCGCCCTCACCGTGCTCACCCCGATCCTGGCCTGGGCCGCCGCCCTGTTCCTACTGCTGATCGGCTACCTGCTGCGCGCCACCAGCCCGAACCTCGCGCTCGCCCACTCCCTGGTCACGGCCGGCTGGGTGGCGCTCGCCGCCGGCGTCGCCGCGATGGCCATCGGCATCGTCGGGCTGCTGCTCACCGCCCTGCGCGAGGGCGCCGCGACCGCCCCGGCCGGCACCGACCCGGAACTCGCCGCCGAACTCGGCGACGCCCACCGCGAGTGGCGCACCGCGCTGCGCGAACGCGGACTCGTCCCGTACCTGCTCGACGCGCTGCCGCCGGTGCCCGGCTCGGCGGCCCGGACCGCGGCGGGCACCGGGCCCGACTTCAGCAGCCCCGACTTCAGCAGGCCCGGCTACACCTCCCCCGGGTTCACCAGCCCCGGCCCCGAGGGGCTGACCGACCCCCACGGCCGTACGCCCCGCCCTGCCGCCTTCACCCCGCCCGACTTCACCGGGCCCGGGTACACGCCGCCCGACTTCACCGGGCCCGACGAGGTCGGCTGAGCCTTCTCCCGCAAGGGGGGCGTCCCGCTCCCCCGCCCGGGGGAGCGGGTTCAGCCCGGGTGAGGACGCCCCCGCCGGCGGATTCCGGGAACGTCGAAGCCGGTGGCGGACGGACGGCGTCCGCCCGGGGCGGGAGGCGGAACCATGGGCGCACGGACGATCGGGGCACGACTGCACGGCACACCCGCCCCGGGCGTGCCCCGCTGGGCGGTCCGCACCGGGTACGCGATCACCCTGGCCGTCCTGCCCTCCTGCCTCTGGCGGATCGGCGGCTTCATCCTCGGGCTGCCGCTGTTCGAACCCGGCCCGACGCCCCCGGAGCAGGACCCGACCTCCTTCGACGGCGGCTGGGCGTACATCCTCGCGCTCAGCGTGGTCAGCGAGGCGCTGGCCCTCCTCTGCTTCGGCCTGGTCGCCCGCTGGGGCGAGGTGTGGCCGCGCTGGATCCCCGTCCTCGGCGGCAGGCCGGTCCCGGTGCTCGCCGCCGTGCTCCCGGCCGGGCTGGGCTCGGCGGCGCTGATGGTCTTCCCGTACTCGATGGTGATGTTCGCGTTCGGCCTGACCCTCCGGGGCGACCGGGCCTCGGGGCTGATCACCCACGGCTGGCAGACCGTCGCGTTCTGGGCCGGCTACCTGCCGCTGGCCGCCTGGGGCCCGCTGCTCGCCGTGCTCACCGTGCACTACTACCGTCGCCGCAGGGTGAGTTGAGCCGCTTCCCCGGGAGCTTCCGGTCAGTCCGTCGCCGCCACCACGCACAGCGGCGCCGCCTCGGCGGTCGCCTCCGGGACCACGTCCGCCGCCGCCCTGACGAAGGCGCGGACCCGGGCGGTGGTGTTGCTCTCCAGCCAGACCGGGCCGCGCTCGATCGGCGGCGCGTCGTGGATCGGCACGTACGCGACGTCCGGGCGCGGGTAGTAGCGGCGGGAGTGCTCGCCGACCGGGAGGACGCCGCGGCCCAGCGCCACCAGGCTCAGCAGCTCGGAGAAGGTCGCGCCGGACGGCCCCTTGGGCACCGGACGGCCGGACGGGGTGCGCTCGGGCGTGCGGTCGCGCTTGAAGGCCGCCGAGGTGACGGCCGGGTACTGCACCACCGGGTGGTCGCCCAGCACTTCGAGCGACACCGACCGCTCCGCGGCCAGCGGATGCCCGGCGGCCACCGCGAGGACCCGCCGCTCGGTCAGCAGCACCGGGCCGCGGGCCATGCCGTCGAACGGGTAGGAGGCGATCAGGACGTCGACCGAGCCGTCCTCCAGACTCGAACGGGAGTTGGCGAGCTGCACCTCGCGCACGTCCACCCGGCACTCCGGGTGCCGCTCGCCGAACAGCGCGACCGCCCTGAGCAGCACCGGCGCCGTCCACTCGCCGAGGAACGCCACCCGGAGCTCCCCGGTGACGCCCCGGCCGGCGTCCTCCGCCCGGCGCAGCGCCGCCTCCATCGCCGCCACCACCGGGACCAGGTCGTCGGCCAACTGCCGCCCCACCGCGGTGAGTCGGACCGAACGGCTGGTGCGGTCGAACAGCTTGCCGCCGATCCTGCGCTCCAGCTTCCGCACCACCTGGCTGACCCGCCCGGTGGTCAGGTGCAGCCGCTCGGCCGTCCGGCCGAAGTGCAGCTCCTCGGCGAGCGCGAGGAAGACCTCGACCTCCAGCCGTTCCAGCATCCCGACCCCGCCCCTCGATCGTTGAATCCGGCTCAACGATCGTACGGCGATCCGGCATTGTTCACGCGTGCGGCCCGGAGGATCGTGGAACCCGTCCCCAGCAGTCGCACCCGAGCGGAGCCGGTCACCCATGCGCGTCGTAGCCTTCGACCACCTCGTCCTGAACGTCGCCGACGTCGAGCGTTCGCTGGCCTTCTACTCCGGCCTCCTCGGCCTGGCCCCCGTGCGGGTCGACGAGTGGCGGGCCGGACAGGTGTCGTTCCCGTCCGTCCGGATCACCCCCGAGACGATCATCGACCTGGTCCACGGCCCCCGGCACGCGTCCAACGTCGACCACATCTGCCTCACCGTCGAGCCCCTCGACTGGCAGGAGGTCATCGACGCGGGCACCTTCGACGTCCTCGAAGGCCCGGTACCCCGCTTCGGCGCCCGCGGCACCGCCACCTCGGTCTACGTCCGGGACCCGGACGGCAACACGGTCGAGCTCCGCTGGTACCCGCAGGACGCCACCGCCTGAACGGGTGCCGTCCCGGACCCACGGGGGTGGACCGGGACGGCACCGAAACGCCCTGCCCGCCGGTCAGTTCCGGCCGGCGAGGTGCTCGACCAGCCGGTCGAAGCTGGAGTTGAGCCCGGCCTCGGCCTCCGGGCCGCGGAACATCTCCGGCACCTCGGTCTGGTGCAGCACCACCTGGGTGCGGCCCCCGCCGAGCTCGGTGAAGGTGAGCGTGGAGCGCATGCCCGAGCCCTCCTCCACCATCGTGAAGGACTCGCCGGCCCGGAACTCGGCGATCTCCGCCTTCACCGGGTACTGCTCGCCGGTCTCGTCGACCACCATGGTGCTGTCGTAGCGACCGCCCACCCTGGCCTCGACGGTCACGCTCTCCAGCGGCACGTGGGTACCGACCGGACCCCAGAAGCAGACGAACCGCTCCGGCTCGAAGTACGCCTCGAACGCGTCCGCCGGGGTGCCGGGCAGCTCGCGGGTGATGGTCAGCTCGCCCAGGTTCTCGGTCATCTCGGTGTCTCCTGCGTGTCGGGTGATCGCTTGCACAGGGGTAGACCGGGACGGCGGCGAGAACTCATCGCTCCCCGCGAAACTTTTTCGACGGCCCGCTCCCGAGAGGCCCGCCCGGGGCGACCCCGGGCGGGCCTCTCGGCGTCAGGTCACTTCTTCGGGGTCAGGCAGAGCACGAACTTCTCGCTGTCCATCTGCTGGGCGAGCGCGTCGAAGTCGCCGCCGCAGGCGTTCACGTCGAAGGTGTCGTCGACGACCTTCGACACCGTGTGGGTGGCCTTGCTGTCACCGCAGCCGACCGTGTCGACCTTCGGGTGGTTCTCGCTCCCGGTGACCTGCACGCAGTCGCCGACCTTGGCGCGCACCGGCCCGTCGGCCGCGTCGAGGACGGCGACCTTGACGATCGCCACGATGACGATCACCACGAGCGTGCCGAGCACGGAGAGCACCTTCTTGCGCTTGCTCTTCGTGGGCGCGGGCGCCGGCGCCTGCGCGGCCTCGGCGTACGGGGACGGAGCCGCGGCAACCGCCTCGGGGGACGACGGGGCCTGGGGGGTCTGCGGGGTGGTCATGAAATCCTCTGATGTGCGCAACGTAGCTGGTGGGGACGCCGCACACTATCGGCGCCCGACCTGCGCGTTTCCGGCATTCACGGTGATACCAACCCGCGCGTGACCCAAGTGAGATGCAAAGACTCGGCAATGCGCCGAGGCGTCGACCAACACCTGAGCGCCGCCCCGGTTCGATCGGGGCGGCGCTCAGATGGGGTACGTCAGTCAGCGAGCGGGAGGTAGACCCGGTTGCCCTGGGCGGCGAACTCGGCCGACTTCTCGGCCATTCCGGCCAGGGCCTCGGCGTCGAACTCGGTGTTCACGGCGGTGGATCCGGCGCCGTGCTCGTCGCGGATCTTCTGGGAGATCTTCATCGAGCAGAACTTCGGACCGCACATCGAGCAGAAGTGGGCGGTCTTGGCGGGCTCGGCGGGGAGGGTCTCGTCGTGGAACTCGCGGGCGGTCTCCGGGTCGAGGGCCAGGTTGAACTGGTCCTCCCAGCGGAACTCGAAGCGGGCGTCGGAGAGGGCGTCGTCCCAGGCCTGGGCTCCGGGGTGGCCCTTGGCGAGGTCGGCGGCGTGGGCGGCGATCTTGTAGGTGATCACGCCGGTCTTGACGTCGTCGCGGTTGGGCAGGCCCAGGTGCTCCTTGGGAGTCACGTAGCAGAGCATCGCGGTGCCCCACCAGGCGATCATCGCGGCGCCGATGCCCGAGGTGATGTGGTCGTAGCCGGGCGCGACGTCCGTGGTGAGGGGGCCGAGGGTGTAGAACGGCGCCTCGTCGCAGATCTCCTTCTGGAGATCCATGTTCTCCCTGATCTTGTTCATCGGGACGTGCCCCGGGCCCTCGATCATCACCTGGACGTCCCGCTCGCGGGCGATCCGGCCGAGTTCGCCGAGGGTCTGCAGCTCGGCGAACTGCGCCTCGTCGTTGGCGTCCGCGATCGAGCCGGGCCGCAGACCGTCACCCAGGGAGAAGGTGACGTCGTAGGAGGCGAGGATGTCGCAGAGCTCCTCGAAGTTGGTGTAGAGGAAGTTCTCCTGGTGGTGGGCCAGGCACCAGGCCGCCATGATCGAGCCGCCGCGGGAGACGATGCCGGTCTTGCGGCGGGCGGTGAGCGGGACGTAGCGCAGCAGCACGCCGGCGTGGACGGTCATGTAGTCGACGCCCTGCTCGCACTGCTCGACGATGGTGTCCCGGTAGACCTCCCAGCTCAGCTCCTCGGCCTTGCCGTCCACCTTCTCCAGCGCCTGGTAGAGCGGCACGGTGCCGATCGGCACCGGCGAGTTGCGCAGGATCCACTCACGGGTGGTGTGGATGTTGCGGCCGGTGGAGAGGTCCATGACGGTGTCGGCGCCCCAGCGGGTGGCCCAGGTCATCTTCTCCACCTCCTCCTCGATCGAGGAGGTGACGGCCGAGTTGCCGATGTTGGCGTTGATCTTCACCAGGAAGTTGGTGCCGATGATCGCCGGCTCCACCTCCGGGTGGTTCACGTTGACCGGGATGACGGCCCGGCCGCGGGCCACCTCGGCGCGCACGAACTCGGGCGCCAGGCCCTCGCGCAGCGCCGTGAACTCCATCTCCGGCGTCACCACGCCCCGCTTGGCGTAGGCGAGTTGGGTGACGGCGGCGCCACCGCGGGCGCGCAGCGGGCGGCGCGGCCGGCCGGGGAAGACGGCGTCCAGGTTGCGCAGGTTCCCGCCGCGCGGCGAGGTGTGCTTGATCCCGTCGTCCTCGGGGCGCGGCTCGCGGCCGTCGTACTCCTCGACGTCGCCGCGCTGGCGGATCCAGGCGTCCCGCAGCGCGGGCAGGCCGCGCCGCACGTCGGGCTCGTAGGACGGGTCGGTGTACGGACCGGAGGTGTCGTACAGCGGGACGGACTTGCCGTTGGTGAGCCGCACCTCGCGGTACGGGACGCGCAGGTCGGGGCGCGATCCCTCGCGGTACGCCTTGCGCCAGGCCGGAGTCGGGTAGCCGGTGCGCTCGCTGCTGGGGGCGCCCTGGGCAGACTGCGGCTGTGCTTCGAACGTGGTCATCTGACCTCTACTCCCTACGCCGGCATTACCCGGTCAGGTTCCTGCGGTCGACGCAGCCGTCGGTCCGTCCGTCGACGTCCCGGTCAGCGTCCTCTCAGCCCGGTGCTCCGAGCTCCCGCGTCGCAGGCGGTGTTGCCTGCACACGACGCCCAACACCGTAGCGAGCCGATCGCCGCAGGTCCAGAGCGCAACGGCCGGGCCGGCCGGCCTCCCCGGGGGATCGGACCCCCGCGAGGTGCGGGAACGGCCGAGGCCCGGCCCCCCGTCTCGCGGGGGGCCGGGCCTCAGGGCGGCGGTACGGGGCGAACGGTCAGCTCTTGGCGGCCTTCTTCACCAGGACCACCACGGCGGCCGCGATGCCGACCACCACCAGCAGCTTGATCACGATCGAGAGCAGTGCGCCGACGACGCCGAACACGAAGGCGACGATGTTCCAGGCCAGCACCAGGACCAGCACCGGGATGACGATGTTGCGCACCCAGGAGGGCAGCGACTTCCAGAGCTCAGCCATGTCGGTTCCTCTTCTCCCCTCGGGTCGGCCGCCGTCCGGTGCCGCATCCCGCTTGCTTTCGTACTTCGATCGTACGGTGGCGCGAGTGCCGGAACGAGGCCCGACGGCCCGGAGAGAACCCCGAGATCACCCCGAGCCCGGACCCCCGGGTGACCCCCGAGAATCCGCCCGGCCCGCGGCCCGAACCACCCCGGACGGCCGGGACGACGGGGCTCCCGTGCAGTTCAGACCGGCCAGCGCTCACCGCGCCAGGCGGCGTCCCAGAACATCCACTCGTAGCGCGAGGTGGTGACGAAGTGCTCGACCACCTTGCGGCGTTCGGCCACGGACAGCTCCTCGCCCAGCCGGTCGGTGAGCGCCAGCACCCGGCGGACCACCGCCTGGAAGGCCTCGTCCCCGTAGGTGGCGATCCACTTGGCGTACAGCGGGTCGGGCGAGCCCTGGGCGAGCAGCGTCTCGCCGACCCGGGCGTAGATCCAGTAGCAGGGCAGCACCGCGCCGACCGCCTCGGCGAAGGAGCCGCCGTAGACGGTGGCCAGCAGGTAGCTGGTGTACGCCCGGGTGGTGGGCAGCACCGGCTCGGCGGCGGCCTGCTCGGCGCTGCCGCCGAAGGCGGTGAGGAACTCGGCGTGCATGCCCTGCTCGGCGGCCAGCGCGCCGACCGCGTCGTCGGCGAAGGCCCGGACGTCCTCCTCGCCGGGTGCCTTGGCGGCGCAGACGGCGAGGGCGCGGGCGTAGTCGCGCAGGTAGTGCGAGTCCTGGACGACGAAGTGGCGGAAGGCCTCGCGCGGCAGGGTGCCGTCGGTGAGCCCGGCCAGGAAGGGGTGGGCGAGGATCTCGGCGTACACCGGCTCGATGGCCGCCCAGAGTTCTTCGGTCAGCGTCTTGGTGCTCATGACGCGACCCTAACCGCCGGGGTTCTCGGCGAGCGCCGGAGCTCTCAGTCCTCGGGCGGGGAGAAGACCACCAGGACCCGCAGTTCCTCGGTGATGTGGTGGAACCGGTGCGGGGTGCCGGCCGGCACGTACACCACGGTGCCCCGCCCGACCGTCGCGGTCTCGGCGCCGACGGTCAGCTCGGCCCGGCCGCTGATCACCTGGTAGATCTCGTCCTGGTCGTGCGCGGTCTGGGTGTCGGTGTCGCCGGGGGCGAGCGCGTACAGCCCGGCGGACATCCGGGGTTCGCGCAGGAACCGCAGGTAGGCACCGTCGTTGGCCGCCCGTTCGGCGTCCAGTTCGTCCAGCCGGAAGAGCTTCACCGCCGCCGTCCTCCCTCGTCCTCGGAGCCGTCCGTCCACCTCGCGGACCAGGGGCATTCAACACCACCCCGCCGTCCGGTGGTTCCGCCGGGACCGTGGTTCCTGTCAGGCTTGGGCGGCATGAAGGGTTTCGTCATCAAGACACTGATCAACGCGGCGGCCATCTGGGTCGCCGCCTGGATCGTCAGCGGCATCCGACTCGCCCAGGGGGACGCCGACTGGCAGCACAAGACGCTGACGGTGCTCGGCGTCGCCGTCGTCTTCGGCGTGGTGAACTGGCTGATCAAGCCGGTGGTCAAGCTGTTCTCGTTCCCGCTGTTCATCCTCACGCTGGGCCTGATCACCTTCGTGATCAACGCCCTGATGCTGATGCTCACCTCCTGGGCCTCCGGGAAGCTGAACCTGGACTTCCACGTGGTCAACTTCGGTGCCGCGCTGGTGGGTTCACTGATCATCAGCCTGGTCGCGTGGGGTCTGCACCTGGCCCTGGACGACGACTGACCGGTGTCGTGAGGACGACAGGAAGGGGCCCGCACCCGGGTGTTCCACCGGGTACGGGCCCCTTCGACGTTCCCGTGCAGCGTTCAACCCGCGTTCTCACGCCCTCTGAGCAGGTCCGCGAGCTGGGCGTCGATGTCCCGCCCGGAGAACTCCTGCCCCATCGGCACCAGCCGGTCGGTGCGCGCCAGGAAGGCGATCAGCGGCGCGGACGGGGCCCGCAGCAGGGCGTCGCCGTCGGGGGAGCGCAGCACGATGGAGACCTCCGAGAGCTCCTCGCCGACCGGGCGGACGTGCACGTCACCCTCGCCGGCCGGTCCGCTGATCCCGTCGAGCAGCAGCTCCCTCGCGAAGTACCAGGTGACCGGGGCGTCGCCGGGCAGGTGAAAGGTGAGCCGGACGGCGTACGGGTCGTCGGCCTCGTACGCCAGGTCCACCGGGAGACGGAAGGAGAGCTCGTGCGAGACCACGAGGTTCATCACCAGGTGACCCTGGACTGTGCTGTGCTGCATGGCGCCAGTACCTCTCGTTCTGCCCGCGCCGTCGGTCCCTGGTCCGATGGCGGCCGGACATCCTTTCGACGGTTTTTGTGACGGTTTATGCAACCAATCCACGTTCGATCATCATCGTCCCCGTTTGGGGATGTAGTGGACAAGGTGTGCTTTTTCAAATGGTGAACGAGCCGCAGCAGGTCCAGACCAAGTGGCGTCAGAAGATGAATGTCGGGCTCATCGCCCCCACCCCGCAGCGAAGTTGACGGGCCGCCGGTCCCAACCGGTCGGCCTGTTCGACCGGCAGCGACAGGGCCATGGTGGCGACCACCGGGCCGATGGTGATCGGGACCGCCGCGCAGACCGTGCCGAGCGCGTACTCCTGCCGCTCCAGCACGGGCATGGTCGGCCGCAGCGAGGCGAGCCGGCGCAGCACGGCGCTCTCGCCGGTGAGGGTGGACGGGGTGAGCCCGGCCGGCGGGTGGCGGGCGAGGTGGTCACGGCGCGCCTCCTCGGGCAGCTGGCCGAGCAGGCACTGGCCGATGGCGTGGGCGTGGGCGGTGGCCCGGAAGTCGGCCCAGGGCTCGACGGCGGGGCGGTTCGGGTCCTCGACCACGTCCACCACCTGGACCTCGCCGTCCCGGTAGAGCGCGAAGTAGACGGCGGCGCCGAGTTCGTCCCGCAAGCACTGCATCCGGGCCCGGAGGTCGGGATCGCCGGACCGGGCGCGGGGGCCGGCGATGCCGTCGAGCGCTTTTTCGCCGTGGAAAAAGCGCCCCTCGGAGCGCCGCAGGTAGCCCTCGTGGGCCAGGGTGCGCAGCAGGTGGTAGGCGGTACCGAGAGGAAGCTCGGCGGCGCGGGCCAGCTGCTTGGCGGTGGCGCCCTGCCGGAAGTCCCCGACGGCCTCCAGCAGCCGCAGCGCCCGCCGGACGGAACCGATCAGGGTGGGTCCGCGCTCCGCCGCCGGCCGCTGTGGCACGGCCCCCCGCGTGATCTCGAACTGTTGTGCGATCCGATCCATGTCACCCGACCCCCAGCAGCCCGAGTCCCTCGTGCAGGTCCGTGCCCAGAGCGGGCAGGCGGAACGAAACCTCCCATTTGCCCGATGGCTGCTCATTGCAGCACAGCGGACCCCCGAACGGATGCACCTGCCCGGATCGGCGTTTCGACCCGATCCCGGCGTGTTTCGACCCGTTCCCCTGGTTTCGCCCGCTCCCCGGCGCGGGAGACTCACGCACAACGCGCCAGCCCCGGAGGTCGCCATGGGCCCCGAGAAGCACACCCCGCCACCGAAGCACACCCCGCCGCCGAAGCACACCCCGTCGCCGCGCCCGGTCGTGAAGCGCACCGCGCGGGCGATCCTGCTGGAACTGGATCCGGACGATCCGTACGGCCCGGCCTCGATCGTGCTGATCCGGCGGGTCCGGCCGGGCGCGCCGCACCCGTACTGGATCACCCCCGGCGGCGGGGTCGAGCGCGAGGACCGCACGGTGGTCGAGGCGCTGCACCGCGAGGTGGACGAGGAGCTCGGCGGCAAGGTCGTGGACGTGGTGCCCGCCTTCGTCGACACCATCAGCCACACCGACCATGACGACGGCACCCCGCCGCACCCGCACGGGGTCAAGGTGCAGCACTTCTTCGTCTGCCGGCTCGCCTCGATGGACCTCAGCCGGCGGCACGGGCCCGAGGTGACCGACCCCAACGGCGAGTACGAGGTGGTCCGGCTGCCGTTCACGCGCGAGGGGGTCACCTCGGTCAACCTGGTCCCGCCCCGGCTGCGGGCGTACCTGGCGGCCAACATCGAGGGCATCCGCGCGCTCCTCGCCCCCGACCTCGGGTGATCAGCCGACGGCCGGCTCGCCGACCGGGTCGTGCCGGATCCGCCCGGCCGGCACCCCGGCGCGCAACAGCACGCCCACGCCCCGGCGCACCATCGCGGGCGGCCCGCTGAGCACCGCCTCGCGGCCGCCCCACGGGCCGAACCGGCCCACCACCTCGGGCAGTTCACCGGTCAGCAGGCCCCCGGTCGCGCCGAGGGCGACACCGGACAGCACCGGACGGACTGTCAGCCACGGGTGCCGAAGGGCCAGTTCGCGCAGCCCTTCCAGCTCGTAGAGCTCCTCGGCCCGGCGGGCCCCGTAGAACACCTCGACCCGGCGGCCGGACGCGCCGTACACGACGGCCTCCTCGACCAGGGCGCGGATCGGCGCGATGCCGGTACCGCCGCCCAGGCAGAGCAGGTCGGGGCCGGCGGCGTGGTCGACGGTCATCGAGCCGGCCGCCGGGCCCAGCCGCAGCACGTCCCCCGGCACGGCCCGGTGGACCAGCGCGTTGCTCACCCAGCCTGCCTGGACGGCCTTGACGTGGAAGGTGAGCAGCCCGTCCGGGCGGGGCGCCCCGGCGAAGGAGTAGTGCCGCCAGACCCGCGGCCACCAGGGCGTCTCCAGGGCGGCGTACTGCCCGGCCCGGAACGGGTACACCTGGTCCGGGCGGACGGTGATCGCCGCGACGTCCC
This sequence comes from Kitasatospora sp. NPDC032121, assembly GCF_055580145.1. Classification (NCBI taxonomy): domain Bacteria; kingdom Bacillati; phylum Actinomycetota; class Actinomycetes; order Kitasatosporales; family Streptomycetaceae; genus Kitasatospora; species Kitasatospora sp. NPDC032121. Next base: position 204,454 of record NZ_JBVILX010000002.1, read on the forward strand.
GGGTCCGGCGCTCGTGCCGGACGATCTCGCCCTGCCACCAGGGCGGTGAGGTGCGGGCGTCCTCCTCGGCGGCCTCGATCATGACCGAGGAGATCATCCGGCAGGCGCGGAGCCAGGCCGACTCGGCCTCGGCGTCCCAGCAGCCGGCCGCGTACCGGGCCAGCGTCCGCACCAGGCACTCCTCCACCGCGGCGCAGTGGCCGGCCGGTGGGCCGTACCGGCGGTGGCCGCGGCCGAGTTCGGCCAGCGTGGCGCGCAGGGCCGCCGGCCGGTCCAGCTCGCGCACGACGGCCAGCAGGGTGCGGAACAGCCGGTCGCGGTGGACGTCCATGGCGGCGGGGAAGAGCGCGCGGAGCTCGGGGTGGCGCAGGAAGAGCAGCGCGTAGAAGTGCGCGGTGGCCCGGTCCGCGACCGGCTGCAGAGCGGCGACGCCGGCCCGGACCAGCTCGACCTCCCGGGCGGTGAGCGGCGCCTGCTCGGCGGCCCGACCCGGCCCGGCGGTCGGCAGCGCGGCGGACGGGGGCGTCGCCGGGAGCTGCCCGACCGGGGTCGGCACGCCCCAGGCCTCGCTCCACCGGTCGCCCGGGCCGGCCCAGTTGCGGCCGGGCGTGTCCGCGAACGGCGGGCGGAAGGCGTGGCCGGGGAGAGGAACGGGAGCGGGGGCGGGAGCGGGCGCGGGGGCGGGAGCGGGCGAGTGGACCGGGACGGTCGGCGGCTGGGTCGGCCGGGCCGGGATCACCGGACGGACCGGCTCCAGCAGCGACACCGGGCGCACCGACGCCACCGGAGGCACCGACACCACCGGAGGCAGCACCGCCGTCGGCTCGTCCGCCTCGGGTGCGGCCGTCGACAGGCCCGGGACGGAGGCGACCCCCGCCGAGCCGTGCCCGGCGCGGACCAGGACTGTCCCGCGGGACTTCACCGCTACGTTTCGAGTACCCAAGTGAATCGTTTCGCCTCCGGCCGGCTGCGCCACCACCTGGCTTGTCCCTGTTGGCGCCAGGGCAGCGTGGCACGGCCGGACCGCCCGTCCGACGAATCACACGAAGCCCTGACAGCCGGGCCCGGAACGCGCTACTCTCCCCGGCCGCGGTCGCCCTGGGCGCCTCTCCGCGCACCCAGGGCGACCAGGCCCGGCGGTCGACGGCCTGGCTCAGAGCTGCCGCAGCAGCATCCCCGGCTGCTCCACGCAGTCCGCGACGAACCGCAGGAAACCGCCGGCCGTCCCGCCGTCGCAGACCCGGTGGTCGAAGGTGAAGGACAGCTGGGTCACCTCGCGCACCGCCAACTCCCCCTGGTGGACCCAGGGTTTGGCGACGATCCGGCCGACCCCGAGCATCGCCGCCTCCGGGTGGTTGAGGATCGGGGTGGATCCGTCCACGCCGAACACGCCGTAGTTGTTCAACGTGAAGGTGCCGCCGGTCAGTTCGGCCGGGGTGAGCGCACCGCTGCGCGCCGTCTCGGTCAACCGGCCCAACTCCTCGCCGAGTTGCTCGGTGCTACGGCTCTGCGCGTCCCGCACCACCGGGACGACCAGCCCGCGCTCGCCCTGCGCGGCGAAGCCCAGGTGCACCGCCGCATGCCGGACGATTCCCGAACCGTCCTCGGTCACCGAGGAGTTGAGCTCGGGGAAGCGGGCCAGCGCGACCGTACAGATCCGCGCCAGCAGCGCCAGCACGCTCACCTTCGGCCCCGGCGTCGCGTTCAACTGCCGCCGCAGGGCCATGAGTTCGGTGGCGTCCGCATCCACCCAGCAGGTCGCCGCCGGGATCTCCCGGTGGCTGCGGCTCAGCTTCTCGGCCACCGCCTTGCGCAGCCCTCGCAGCGGGACGACACCGTCCTGCGCGGCGGGCCCGGCGGGCGCCGGAGCCGCCACCTTGGCCGCGACCGCCCGTTCGACGTCCGCACGCATGATCAGCCCGTCCGGCCCGCTCCCGGTGAGCGAGGACAGGTCGACCCCCTGCTCCCGGGCCAGCCGCCGCACCAGCGGCGAGATCACCGGCACCACCACCGGAGCCCGCACCGTCGGAGCCTGCACGGCCACGGCACCGCCAACCGCACCGGCCACCGCCGCAGCCGAGGCCGAGACCGGCTCCGCAGCCGCAGCCGGGGCCGAAGCCGGCACCCCGACCCGGCGACGCCGCCCGCCCCGGCCCGGCTCGGCGACCCCGAACCCGACCAGCGGCCGCTCCACCTCGGCGGTCACGACGCCCGGCTCGGCCGGAGCCTGCCCGGCGCTCCCCTCCGCCGGCGCCACCGCGACCGTCACCAGCGGAGCGCCGACGGCGATCTCCTCGCCCTCCTCGCCGTACCGCGCGGTGACCACCCCGCCGTACGGGCACGGCACCTCCACCACGGCCTTGGCGGTCTCCACCTCCACCACCGGCTGGTCGACCGCGATCACCTCGCCGACCTCGACCATCCAGCGCACCACCTCCGCCCCGGTGAGTCCCTCACCGAGGTCGGGCAGCCGGAACTCCCGCACGACGGGCATCATCCTCGGTCCTCCCACTGGAGCCGGGCGACCGCGTCCAGGATCCGGTCCACCCCGGGCAGGTGGTGGTGCTCCAGCATCGGCGGCGGGTACGGGACGTCGAAGCCGGTGACCCGCAGCACGGGCGCGGCCAGGTGGTGGAAGCAGCGCTCGGTGACCCGGGCCGCGATCTCCGCGCCGGTGCCGCCGAAACCGCTCGCCTCGTGCACCACCACGGCCCGGCCGAGCGAGCGCACCACCCGGCAGACCGTCTCGTCGTCGAACGGCACCAGGGTGCGCAGGTCCAGCACCGCGAGGTCCCAGCCCTCGGCCCGCGCCGCCTCCGCCGCCTGCAGGCAGACCGGCAGCGAGGGGCCGTAGGTGATCAGCACGGCGGAGGTGCCGGTGCGCCGCAGCACCGCCCGGCCGATCGGCTCGACCGGCGCCGCCGGGTCGAAGTCGGCCTTGCCCCAGTAGAGCCGCTTGGGCTCCAGGAAGACCACCGGGTCGTCGGAGGCGATCGAGGCGCGCAGCAGCCCGTACGCGTCGGCCACCGTCCCCGGGGTGACCACGTGCAGGCCGGGGGTGCTGGTGTAGTACGCCTCGGAGGCGTCGCTGTGGTGCTCGACGCCGCCGATGCCGCCGCCGTACGGGATGCGGACGGTGATCGGCAGCGGGAGCCGGCCCGCCGTGCGGTTGCGCATCTTGGCGACGTGCGAGAACAACTGCTCCAGTGCCGGGTAGGCGAAGGCGTCGAACTGCATCTCGACCACCGGGCGCAGCCCGTACATCGCCATGCCGATCGCGGTGCCGAGGATGCCCGCCTCGGCCAGCGGGGTGTCCAGGCAGCGCTCCGGGCCGAACTCGGCGGTGAGCCCGTCGGTGATCCGGAAGACACCGCCGAGCGCGCCGACGTCCTCGCCCAGCACGTGCACCGACGGGTCCTCGCGCATCGCGTCCCGCAGCGCGGAGTTGAGCGCCTGCGCCATGGAGGCGGTGTTCGACAGAACTGCGGGGCTCACCGGTCCGCCACCTCCGCCTCGGCGGCCAGCTCGGCGGCCAACTGGGCGGCCTGCTCCCGCAGTTGCGGGGTCGGCTCGGCGAAGACGTGGGCGAACAGCGACATCGGGTCCAGGTCCGGGTCGGCGTGGAACTCGGCCCGCATCCGGGCGGCCAGCGCCTCCGCCTCCTCGGCCGCGTCCCGCACCAGCCCGTCGTCCAGCACGCCGAGTCCGCGCAGCGCCCGCTCCATCAGCAGGATCGGGTCGTGCTCGCGCCAGGCGGCCACCTCGGGTTCGGTGCGGTAGCGGGTGGCGTCGTCGGCGTTGGTGTGGGCGTCGATCCGGTAGGTCAGCGCCTCGACCAGGGTCGGGCCCTCGCCCGCCCGGGCCCGCTCGACCGCCTCGGTCAGCACCGAGTGCACGGCGGGCGCGTCGTTGCCGTCCACCAGCCGGCCCGGCATGCCGTAGCCGACGGCCTTGTGGGCCAGGCTCGGGGCGGCGGACTGGGCACTGAGCGGGACGGAGATCGCGTAGCCGTTGTTCTGCACCAGGAAGACCACCGGGGCGCTCAGCACGGCCGCGAAGTTCAGCGCCTCGTGGAAGTCGCCCTCGCTGGTGCCGCCGTCGCCGAGCATCGCCAGCGCGACCACCGGCTCGCCGCGCAGCCGGGCGGCGTGCGCCAGCCCGACGGCGTGCGGGGCCTGGGTGGCGAGCGGGGTGCAGAGCGGGGCGGTGCGGCTGGCCCGCGGGTCGTAGCCGGTGTGGGCGCTGCCGCGCAGCAGGGTCAGCGCCTCCAGCGGGTCGACGCCCCGGGAGACCACCGCGAGGGTGTCGCGGTAGCTGGGGAAGAGCCAGTCGTGCTCGTCGAGCACCAGCGCGGCGGCGACCTGGCAGGCCTCCTGGCCGGTGGACGCCGGGTAGACGGCGAGTCTGCCCTGCTTGGTCAGGGTGGTGGCCTGCTGGTTGTACCGGCGGCCGACGACCAGGCGGCGGTACAGCTCGCGCAGCAGGGCCGGATCGTACTTCTCCAGCGCGGGGGTGCCGAACGTCCGGACCGGGGAGGGGTCCGGGAGGAGGGGTGCCGGATCGGTGCGCGGGGCGGTGGCCCCGGGCATCCAACCGGGCACGCCCGTGTGGTGTCTGTGGTCGAGAACGGTCATCTCGGGGCACCTCCAGGGGTGGCGGGGGCTCCCTACCGATTGTTCGGTCGTCTGTTCATCTTGACCAGAAGCGTGACAAGGTGGTGGACATTCGGCCCGTTCGGCGGTCGACTGGTGGCAGTGCGTCCAATCGGTGGGGGTGGGGGGTCATGTCGGCTGAACAGATGTCCAGACTCGACCGGGTCGACCGGTCGATCCTGCGGCTGCTGCAGCAGGACGGTCGCGCCTCCATCCGCTCGGTGGCCGAGCGGGTGCACGTGTCCCGGGCGAACGCGTACGCCCGGATCTCCAGGATGGTCGAGGACGGTGTCATCCGCGGCTTCACTGCCAGGGTGGACCACGAACGGGCGGGCCAGACCGCGTCCGCGTACGTCACCCTGAAAATCGTCCAGAACTCCTGGCGGACGGTGCGCGAGCAGCTGCTGGCGCTGCCCGGGGTGGCGCACATCGCGCTGGTCGGCGGGGACTTCGACGTCCTGCTGCTGGTGCACACCGCCGACAACCAGGCGCTGCGGGAGCTGGTGCTGGGCAGCATCCAGTCCATCCCCCAGGTGCTCGGCACCCGGACGATGCTGGTCTTCGAGGAGACGGACCAGGTGCCGCCGCTCTAGAGCCGGCTCAGCGCGCCCGCAGCCCGTCGAAGGCCAGGTGGACGACCGCGTCCGCGACCCCGTCGGCGGCCTTGAGCCCCGGCCGGTACCACTCCACGATCGAGTTGATCATCCCGAACAGCAGCCGGGTGGCCAGCCGCGGCTCCACGTCCGCGCGCAGCGCGCCGTCCGCGACCGCCGCCCGCAGCAGCTCGGCGACCTGGTGGTCGAAGTCCCGCCGGCGCTCCAGCGCCCACTGCTCGGTGGCCGTGTTGCCGCGCACCCGCAGCAGCAGCGTCACGTACGGCAGCTCGTCCAGCAGCACCTCGGCGGTACGCCGCACCACGTGCTCCAGCCGCTCCACCGCCGGGCCCTCGACCGCGGCCGGCTCGGCCAGGATCCCGAACAGCCCGTCCAGCGCCCGCCCGACCGCCAGCCGCAGCAACTCCTCCTTGCCGCGCACGTGGTGGTAGATGGAGGACTTGGAGATCCCGGCCGCCCGGGACAGGTCCTCCATGGAGGTGCCGTCGTAGCCGCGCTCGTTGAAGACGTCGACGGTCACCGCGAGCAGTGACTCCACGGTGTAGGCGGTGCGCGTGGTGTGATCGGCCATCCTCCGAGTATCCCCGGCCGTACGCGGCGGTACGCGATCGGGTCCGACTGGTCCGGACCAACCAGGGGTGCCGGACGGGGGCAGGCCCTAGACTCTCCGGACGATCCGTCCACGTCCAGAGCACTGGGGTCCACGGCTGATGAACGCAATACCGGCAGTCGCCTCCGACGTGCCAGAGCAGCGCAGCGAGGATCCCGAGGGGACCTCACGCACCTGGCAGGAGCGCGGCCGCGCCCTGGTGGTCCGGTTCGGACCGGCCGTGTGGTGCTACGCCGTGCTGAAGCTGGTGGGCTTCACCGTCTTCATGAAGCTGCTCGCCTTCGCCGGGGAGTACGCCAAGAAGCCGGCCCGGTTCGGAGGCGGCGCCAACCCCTGGGACGTGGTGGCCAGCTGGGACGGCTGGTGGTACCAGCAGGTGGCCCAGTACGGCTACCACCCGGCACTCGTCCCGATCCCGAACGGCCCGGTCGGCTTCAGCATCGAGCAGAACTCGGCCGCCTTCTTCCCGCTCTACCCGGGCCTGATGCGGCTGACCTCGGACGTCACCGGCCTCGGCCTGTACGGCGCCGGGATGCTGGTCTCGGTGGTGGCCTCGCTGTTCGCCGCGGCCGGCATCTACGCCGTGGTGGAGAAGCTGACCGGCGACGTGCGCTCGGGCGTGATCGCGGCCGGCATCTGGGCGATCGCCCCGGGTTCCGGCGCCGAGTGGGCCGTCTACTCGGACTCCCTCTTCGTCGCGCTGGCCGCCTGGGCCTGCTACTGCGTGATGACCAAGCAGTGGATCGCGGCCGGGGTGGTCACCCTGGTCGCCGGGCTCAACCGGCCGACCTCGGCGGCGCTGATAGGCGCCGTCGGCCTGGCCGCGCTGGTCGAGCTGTACCGCCGGGAGAGCGGTGTCCTGCGCCCGCTGGCCGCGATGCTGATGGCCCCGCTCGGCCTGCTCGGCTACGTCGGCTGGGTGGGCTGGCGGACGGGCGAGTGGGGCGGCTACTTCCGGCTCCAGCACGACGCCTGGCTGCACTACTTCGACTGGGGCCAGGGCACCTGGCACGCGATCCGCGGGGTCCTGCTGGGCCGCAGCGACTACCCCTTCGCCTTCCCGCTGCCGGACCTGTTCGCCACCCTGATCGTGCTCAGCCTGCCGATGCTGATCGTGCTGCTGGTCCGGCTGCGCCCGCCGCTGGTGCTGACCGCCTACACGGTGGCGACGATCGTCTCGGTGCTCGGCAGCCTCGGCATCTTCGGCAACGTCTCCCGCTACCTGCTGCCCGCGTTCCCGCTGTTCATCGCGCTGGCGGTGGGGATGCGCAAGCTGAGCCTGCCGGTGCTGGCCACCGTCCTGGGCACCGGCGCCATCGCCTCCGGCTGGTACGCCGGGTACGTGATCTTCGAACTGGGCGTGCCGTAACCCCGGACCACCCGAGCCCGCGGGGGCGCGTCCGACCCGGACGCGCCCCCGTTCCGTCTCCCCGGATTCCCCTCGCCACACCCTCTTGAGCCGACCGATCGTTCGGTTACCCTGTGACGTGTCCCGTCCTGCTTTTCGAGGCCCTCCCAGGAGCGCACAAGATGTCCGCAGCGGTCACCCACCCCCTCGTCAGCGAGCTGGTCGAGCGCCACCAGGCCACCCTGGACGCCGCGCTCGCCGCCGCCGCCAAGCGCGACTACTGGTCGCCCTACCCCGAGTTCCCGAAGGCGTACGGCGAGAGCGGCCCGGCGGACGGCAAGGCCGCCTTCGACGCCCTGCTCGGCAAGCCCTTCACCCTCGACGGCCACCCCACCGACGGCGACCAGGTCGGCGGCGAGGCCTCCCCGTACGGCGTCGAGCTCGGCATCACCTACCCGCACGCCGGCCCGGACGCGCTGATCGCCGCGCTCACCGCCGCCCGCCCCGGCTGGGCCGCCGCCACCCCGCTGGAGCGCGCCGCCGTCTGCCTGGAGATCCTGCACCGGATCAACGCCCGCTCCCACGAGTTCGCCCAGGCCGTCATGCACACCACCGGCCAGGCCTACGGCATGGCCTTCCAGGCCGGCGGCCCGCACGCCCAGGACCGCGGGCTGGAGGCCGTCACCTACGCGTACGCCGAGCAGACCCGGCTGCCCCGGCAGGCCGGCTGGACCAAGCCGCAGGGCAAGCGCGACCCGCTGGTGATGACCAAGGACTTCACCGTCGTCCCGCGCGGCCTCGCGCTGCTGATCGGCTGCAACACCTTCCCCACCTGGAACGGCTACCCGGGCCTGTTCGCCTCGCTGGCCACCGGCAACCCGGTGCTGGTCAAGCCGCACCCGCGGGCCGTGCTGCCGCTCGCGCTGACCGTACGGATCGCCCGCGAGGTGCTCGCCGAGGCCGGCTTCGACCCCAACCTGGTCTGCCTGGCCGCCGAGCACGAGGGCGGCACCGTCGCCGCGACCCTCGCGGTCCGCCCCGAGATCAAGCTGATCGACTACACCGGCTCCACCGCCTTCGGCGACTGGCTCGAGGAGCACGCCAAGCAGGCGCAGGTGTACACCGAGAAGGCCGGCGTCAACACGGTGGTGATCGACTCCACCGACGACTACAAGGGCATGCTGGGCAACCTCGCCTTCGCGCTGTCCCTCTACAGCGGCCAGATGTGCACCACCCCGCAGAACGTGCTGATCCCGCGCGGCGGCATCGCCACCGACCAGGGCGACAAGTCCTACGACCAGGTGGTCGACGACCTGGCCGGCGCCATCGAGGGCCTGCTCTCCGACGACACCCGCGCCGCGGCGATCCTCGGCGCCGTGGTCAACCCCGGGGTGCTCCAGCGCTCGGCCGCCGCCGCAGGCGGCGAGTACGGCGAACTCGCCCTCGCCCCGCGCGCGGTGACCTCGCCGGACTTCCCCGGCGCGACCGTCCGCACCCCCGCGCTGGTCAGGCTGGACGCCGACAAGCCGGACGACCGCGCGCTCTTCCGCAGCGAGTGCTTCGGCCCGGTCTCCTTCGCCGTCGCCGTCGAATCCACCCCCGCCGCGGTCGAGTTGCTGCGCACCACGGTCCGCGAGAAGGGCGCCATGACGGCCTCCGGCTACACCACCTCGCCCGAGGTGGAGGCGCTGCTGGTCGAGGCCGCCCTGGACTCCGGCGTCTCGCTCTCGCTCAACCTGACCGGCGGGGTCTACCCCAACCAGACCGCCGCCTTCTCCGACCTGCACGGCACCGGCGCCAACCCGGCCGCCAACTCGGCCTACTGCGACGGCGCGTTCGTCGCCAACCGGTTCCGCACGGTGGAGATCCGCCGGCACTCCTGAGCCCCGTGGCGGCATCTCCCGGGCCCCGACGGTCACCCACCGCCGGGGCCCGGCGGTTCACAGCCCCGACGGCGCCCGCGATGATGGAGGCTGGGAGAACGCCGGGAACGGCGTACGACCGCCCTCCGAACAACGGGAGCTGATACATGGCCGTGAAGCCGACGAGCGAAACCGACGTCCTGATCGTCGGCGCCGGACCGACCGGACTGCTGCTGGCCGGCGATCTCGCCGCCGCCGGAGTCGGCGTCACCGTACTGGAGAAGCGGGCCGCCGAGTCCAACCTCACCCGGGCCTTCGCCGTGCACGCCCGCAGCCTGGAGCTGCTGGACGCCCGGGGCCTGGCGGAGGAACTGATCGCCACCGGCCGGCCGCTCTCCGAGCTGCGGATGTTCGACCGCTTCGGGATCGACCTCGGTTCGCTGCCCACCCGCTTCCCGTTCGTCCTGATCACCCCGCAGTACAACGTCGAACGGCTGCTGCTGGAACGCGCGGAGCAGGCCGGCGCCACCGTGCTGCGCGGCGCCGAGGTCACCGGGCTGCGCCAGGACGCCGAGGGCGTGACCCTGGAGACCCGCGACGGGCAGAGCCACCGCGCCGCCTACGCGGTCGCCACCGACGGCGTCCACTCCACCGTCCGCGACCTGCTGGGCATCCCGTTCCCCGGGGAGTCGGTGGTCGACTCGGTGGTACTGGCCGACGTCCGGCTGGACCGCGAGCCCGCCCAGGCGATCACCGTCGGCGCCAACCAGGCCGGCTTCGCCTTCATCGCCCCGTTCGGCGACGGCTGGTTCCGGGTCATCGCCTGGGACCGCGAGGAGCGGTACCCGGACGGCACCACCCCCTCGGCCGAGCAGCTCACCGCCCTCGTCCGGGCCATCCTCGGCGAGGACTACGGCCTGCACGAGGTGCGCTGGAGCTCCACCTTCCACAGCGACGAACGGCAGGCCCCCAACTACCGCTCCGGCCGGGTCTTCCTGGCCGGCGACGCCGCGCACTGCCACTCCCCGGCCGGCGGCCAGGGCATGAACACCGGCCTCCAGGACGCCGCCAACCTCTCCTGGAAGCTCGCCGCGGCGGTCCGGGGCCACGCCACCGACGCCCTGCTGGACACGTACCAGACCGAGCGGCACCCGGTCGGCAAGACGGTGCTGCGCACCTCCGGCGCGCTGATCCGGCTGGCGCTCGCCGAGTCCGCCCCCACCCGCGCCCTGCGCGGGGCGCTCACCGCGCTGGGCGGCCACCTCGACCCGGTCACCGAGCGCGGCGCCAGGCTGGTCTCCGGCATCGGCATCTCCTACCCCGCGCCCAAGGACAGCCACCCGCAGGTCGGCAAGCGCGTCCCGGACCTGCGGCTGACCGCGCTGAGCAAGCCCGCCGAGGGCGCCCCGGCCGGCCCCGACCGGCTCTACGAGGCGCTGCGCGCCGGGAAGTTCGTCCTGGTCAGCAATGACGAGCTGGCCGCCGCCGAACCCTGGGTCGACCGGATGGTCTCCGCCGCCCCCGCCGACCCGCACGGCAAGCTGCGCGACACCGTCCTGCTGATCCGCCCGGACGGCTACGTCGCCTGGGCCGCCGTCGACCCGGGCCAGGGCGAACTGCGCACCGCCCTCACCGACTGGCTCGGCACCCCGGCCTGACCGTCCCCGGGGCGGGCGCCCGGTCCACCGCGCGCCCGCCCGCCGAGGGCCCCTCGCCGCAACTCCGGCCCGCCGAGGCGCCTCGCCCCAACTCCGGCCCGCCGCAGGCCCGTCGGCCGAGCCTTCCCGCCGGTCAGCGGCCGCCGGCCCCGCGGGTCCTGCCGCGCGTCAGTCAGCGCTCTCCCCCGGTGCGGTCCGATTCCACGCCCGCTCCCAGCAGCCCGAACCGGTCTGGACCGGCTCCGGAATCACCGTCATTCACTGTATGGAACCGCCGAGTTCCCCACCTTCCACAGTTGACTGTTTTTTAGCAACGAATTGCTCGACCATGAGCCACTTCGCACACGGGTTCTGTCATGTTCGAGCCAGCGTTCTCGACCCCCTGAACGCCTGGTCCCTTGCCGGCCCCCACAGCCGGCCAGAGGAGGATCCGTTGCGCCCCCGCTCCCTTGCCCTCGCCGCGGCGATAGCCGTGCTGCCGCTGACCGCCGTCTCGCTCGGTGTCTCCACCGCGCAGGCCGCCACTCCCAACGCCACCCCGCGCGTCGCCCTGCCGAACACCGTGAACCCGGCGGTGGCCCACTCGGAGAAGAAGGGCGACGTCCCGGCCGCGCAGCAGATCGCGGTGTCCGTCAGCCTGAAGCTGCGCGACGCCGACGCCCTGGACCGCTTCCTCACCGCCGTCGCCACCCCTGGCACCCCGGAGTACGGCCACTACCTGACGCCGGAGCAGTTCACCGCGCGGTTCGGCCCGACCCAGGCCGCCGTCGACCAGGTCAGGACGTACCTGGCCCAGCAGGGCCTGACCGTCACCGACGTGAGCGCCAACCGCCAGGTCGTCAACGCCCACGGCACCGCCGCCCAGGTCTCCCAGGCCTTCGGCACCCACGAGAGCTCGTACCTGGACCCGCAGCTCCAGCGCGCCTTCTTCGCCAACGACGCCGCCGCCTCGATCCCCTCCGACCTCGCCGCCGTGGTCCAGGGCGTCAGCGGCCTGGACAACCACGCGGTGCGCAAGAACCGCCTGGCCACGCCGAAGGCCGTCACCCCGAACACCGCGAGCGCCACCCCGAGCGGCATGGCCCCGGCCCAGTACACCGGTGCGTACAACCTCAACAAGACCGGCGCGGACGGCACCGGCACCACGGTCGCGCTGTGGGAGTTCGACGGCTACCAGTCCTCGAACCTGACCACCTACGACTCCCAGTACGGCCTGTCCGGCCCGGCCGTCTCCACCGTCTCGGTGGACGGCGCCAACTACGACTCCGCCCCCGGCCAGGGCCAGGGCGAGGTCGAGCTGGACAGCGAGATCGTCCGCGGCGCGGCGCCCAAGGCCACCCAGCTGGTCTACGAGGCGCCCAACAGCGACCAGGGCGAGATCGACATGGCCAACAAGATCGTGGCCGACAACAGGGTCTCGGTGATCTCGATCTCCTGGGGCTCCTGCGAGCCGGACACCACCGCCTCCTCGATGACGGCGGTCGACAACGCCTTCAAGCAGGCCGCCGCCCAGGGCATCTCGATCTTCTCCGCCTCCGGCGACGACGGCTCCCGTGACTGCACCCGCTCCACCAGCGGCTCCTCCGTCAAGGCGGTCGACTTCCCGGCCTCCAGCCCGCACCAGACCGGCGTCGGCGGCACCAACCTCAAGGTGTCCAGCGGCAACGCCTACTCCTCGGAGAGCGCCTGGAGCACCGCCGGCGGCGGCGTCTCCACCGTGTTCGCCAAGCCGAGCTGGCAGACCGGCACCGGCGTCAGCGGCACCATGCGCACCGTCCCTGACGTCTCCTCCAACGCCGACCCGGCCAGCGGCTTCGCGATCTACACGGCCGGCGCCTGGCAGGTCTACGGCGGCACCAGCGCGGCCGCGCCGCTCTGGTCCGGCTACGCGGCCCAGTTCAACCAGAAGGCCAAGGCCGTCGGGCAGCCGGTCCTCGGCGAGGCGAGCCCGCGGCTGTACTCGGTCGCGAACAGCAGCGGCTACGGCAGCACCTTCCACGACGTGACCACCGGCGCCAACCAGGACTTCTCCGCGAAGGCCGGCTACGACCAGGTCACCGGCTGGGGCTCCCCGGTCGCCGACGCGCTGACCACCGCCCTGCTCGGCGGCGGCACCACCCCGCCGTCCGGCGGCTGCACCGCCGCCCAGCTGATCACCAACGGCGGCTTCGAGACCGGCACCGCCTCCCCGTGGACCACCTCCAGCGGCGTGGTCGACAACAGTTCCTCCCAGGCCGCCCACTCGGGCAGCTGGAAGGCCTGGATGAACGGCTACGGCTCGGCCCACACCGACACCATGTCGCAGACCGTCTCGATCCCGGCCGGCTGCACCTCCGCCAAGCTGACCTTCTGGCTGCACATCGACACCGCGGAGACCGGCACCACCGCGTACGACAAGCTGACCGTCCAGGCCAACAGCACCACGCTGGCGACCTACTCCAACGCGAACGCCGCCGCCGGTTACGTCCAGCGCACCCTGGACCTGACCTCCTTCGCCGGCCAGACCGTGACCGTCAAGTTCACCGGCACCGAGGACTCCTCGCTGCAGACCAGCTTCGTGATCGACGACGTCGCACTGAACGTCAGCTGATCACCCGCAGGTAGCACCACCGAACCCCCGCCGGGGCGGCCGCCGTCATGGCCCGCCCCGGCGGTGTCCGTCCCGGCCCGCCGCAAGGGTGCGCGGGCCCGGATCGGCGGCCCGTGTTTCCGGACTGTTTCAAGATCGCTAATCCTTCGGTCCACCTGCCGTGACCACTGTCATACGCACGACTGATGACGTAGCCTCTCGACCGTGCATAGGGTTCCCCAAAGCTCGGTGAAGCCGCTGGCGGCGCGCCCCGGCGCCGGCCCGGTCCCACCGAACTCACCTGGTGGGGAGGGTCACCGCATGGCCGCACAGCAACCTCAGGACGCCGCGCGGCTGCGGCTGGTCGGATCGCACACGGAGCGTCCAGGACCACCCCCCGCCGCCGCCCCCGTCCCGGCGCCCGGCCGGCTCACCCCGGTCGGCGGCTTCGCGGACACCCTGCACCTGGCCATCGAGGCCAGCGGCCTCAGCCTGGACCGCATCCGCGCCGCCCTCGCCGGGCGCGGCGTCCGGGTCAGCGTCACGACCCTCAGCTACTGGCGGCGCGGCCGCAGCCAGCCCGAACGGGCCAGCTCGCTGCGCGCCGTCCACCTGCTGGAGGAGCTGCTCGGCCTGCCGCACAGCGCGCTCTCCTCGCTGCTCGGGCCGCCGCGCCCGCGCGGCCGCTGGGCCGCCGCGGCCAACACCTGCCACCTCGGGCTGGAGGACGTCTGGCCGGGCGAACAGCAGATCGCCGACATCTTCGCCGAGCTGAACGCCCCGCCGGCCGGCGAGCTGGAGCGGCTGAGCATCCACGACTCCTACTACGTGGACGCCGAGCGACGCGGCAACCTGCTGCGGATGCGCCAGGTGGTGCGCGCCACGGTCGGCGGCGTCGGCCGCTGCCTGGTGGTGCACATGGCCGACGAGGAGGCCGCCGGCTGCCCGGAGATCACCTCGGTGCGGCACGGCCGGCTGGGCCGGGTGCGCCGCCGCCCGGAGGCCGGACTGATCGTCGCCGAGCTGATGCTGGACCGCCCGCTCGGCCTCGGCGACAGCACGGTCTTCGAGTACGAGGTGGAGATCCCGCCCGGCGGCCCGACCACGGAGTACAGCCGTCGCTTCGCCACCCCGGTGCGCGAGTACGTGCTCCAGGTGCACTTCGACCCGGCCGCCGTCCCGGCGCACTGCGAGCGCTACGACCGCGAACCCGGCGCCGACGTCGACCACCGCCGCGAGCAGCTCTGGATCGGCGCCTCGGCGAGCGCCCACGTCCTCGCCCCGGACCAGCAGCCGGGCCACATCGGCATCCGCTGGGAGTGGGCGTAGCCCTCCCCGCGCCCAAAGCCCGAAGTCCCCAAGCCCCGTCGGACCGTCAGGATCCGGCGGGGCTCCGCTTGTCACGGGCGAGGCCGGCCCCGAACGCCCCGCCACGCCCGGGAGTCGCACCAGTCTCACCCGTTCGGCTCAACCCACCGTGACGCATCCCGCCCGCTTTGGGACTTTGGTCCCGGTAACACGCGGAATCGGCCAGGGAAGGCCACTCCTGTCCCGCCGTCAGGCGGTGACCGGACAGACCGCAGGAAAGAGGCGGAGCATGACCCTGACCGACCTGTCCCCGCTCATGGAGTTCGACGACGTCGAACCGGCGGAGGACTGCATATGCGGGGGCTGCAACGCCCGCAGACGCGCCCGGCTGCACGCCGCGCCGGTCCACGAGGACGGACACGCCGCCGCCCGCAGCGTCCGCCGCCGGGCCGCCGTGCTGATGGCCGCCATGGGCACCGCGATCGGCGGCGGGACGGCCGCCGCCACCGCGGCGCCCGCCCCCACGCCCGGCGACAGCAGCGCCACCCGCTCGCAGAACCCCCAGGGCGAGATCAGCGGCCTCTACGGCCAGGCGCCAGGGGCCCGTTCCCTCGCCGCCCCGCGCGCCGCCGCGACGCCGCTCACCCGGGCCCAGATCATCCAGCGCGCCCAGAGCTGGGTCGACCAGGGCGTGCCGTACAGCATGAGCCGCTACTGGTCGGACGGCTACCGCCAGGACTGCTCCGGCTTCGTCTCGATGGCCTGGGGCCTGAACAGCAGCCAGACCACCTGGACGCTGCCCGGCTTCGCCGAGCGGATCGGCAAGAACGACCTCCAGCCCGGCGACATCCTCCTCTACAACAACCCGGCCAGCCCCCAGGCCGGGTCGCACGTGACGATCTTCGGCGGCTGGACCGACTCCTCCCGCACCAAGTACGTCGCCTACGAGCAGACCGGGCCCTCCACCAAGAAGCGCTCCACCCCGTACGCGTACTGGAACAACTCCGGCGCGTACGTCCCGTACCGCTACACCGGCCTGTCCGCCGGCGGCAACGGCAACGGCGGCGGCACCTCCTCCACCGCCTTCCCCGGCGCGGACAGGTTCGGCCCCGGCGCCGACAACGCGTACGTCACCAGGCTCGGCCAGATGCTGGTGCAGCGCGGCGGCGCCGCGTTCTACTCCACGGGCCCCGGCCCCCGCTGGACGGACAGCGACCGCCGCGCCGTCCAGGCCTTCCAGCAGGCCCAGGGCTGGCGCGGCGGCGAGGCCGACGGCATCCCCGGCAAGGACACCTGGGACTACCTGGTCAACGGCAAGGGCCGCGACATCAACGGCGGCACCCCGCCGCCGCCCACCACCGAGGGCTTCCCCGGCGCCCAGTACTTCGGCCCCGGCCAGAACAACGACCACGTCCGGCGCCTCGGCGAACAACTCGTCCGCAAGGGCTTCGGCGGCTCGTACAGCGTCGGCCCCGGCCCGCGCTGGACGGACAGCGACCGCCGCGCCGTCCAGGCCTTCCAGCAGGCCCAGGGCTGGCGCGGCGGCGAGGCCGACGGCTACCCGGGCCCCGACACCTGGCGCCGGCTCTTCTCCTGACACCCCGCCGAGGCGCGGTGCCCACCCGGGGCGCCGCGCCTCAGCGCTTCCCCGACATCCAGTGGAAGAGGCCCATCGCGACACTGGTCGCCAGGTTGAAGCTGGACACCCCCGGCTGCATCGGCACCGCCACCAACCGGTCCGCGCGCGCCTTGAGTTCGTCCGACACACCGTGCCGCTCCGTACCGAAGGCCAGCAGCGCGTCGTCCGGGAAGGGCAGGTCCCGGATGTCCTCGCCCTCCGGATCCAGCACGAACAACGGCCCGTCCGGCAGCTCCGGCAGGCTCAACCGCTCGACCGCGGTCGCGAAGTGCAGCCCCGCACTCCCGCGCAGCACGCTCGGATGCCACGGGTCCAGGTCCCCGGTGGTCACCACCCCGGTGGCGCCGAACCCGGCCGCCAGCCGGATCACCGCCCCGACGTTCCCCAGGTTGCGCGGGTTCTCCAGCAGCACCACCGGCGCCTTCCGCGGCCGCCGCCCCAGCACCTCCCGGTTCGCCTCCGCACCGGGCCGCACCGCCAGCGCCGCCACCCCCGTCGGATGCAACCGCGGCACCAGCCCCCGCAGCACCGGCTCCGGCACCTCCACCGCGAGCCCCTCCAACGCCGGAGCGACATCCGGCGCCAACTCACCCGCCAACGCCGCCAGGGCCTTTCGGTCGACGGTCAGCACCCACCGCACCTCGCCGCCGAACCGCAGCGCGTGCTTCAGCGCGTGGAACCCGTCCAGCAGCACCGCCCCCGGCTCCCGCTCGGCCGCCCGCCACCCACGCACCAGCTCGTCCATGCCGTTCACTCTCCCACCTGCTCCCCGGGCCGCCCCAACGGCCCGCCCGCACCGCGGGCCAACCCGTCCAACCCGAGATCGACGACACCACTCACCCACCCCAGCGAGGGAAACATCCCCACCCGCAGCAACCACCCACCCCACCCCCAGCGAGGAAACCGTCCCCACCCCCAGCACCCACCCCCAACCCCTCCCACCCCGCCCCCAGCGAGGGGAAACATCCCCACCCACAGCAACCACCCACCCACCCCTCCCCACCCCAGCGAGAGGGACGCGCTGCGGGAGGGGGCGGCGGAGGGGGTGGGTGCGGAGAGGGGCGTGGCGGGTGATTTTCAGACTGCCAACGGTCTCAACACCCCACCGCCAGGGTTGGCAGTCTGAAAATCATCCAGCCCCCGGAGCGCCCACCCCCGGAGCCGCCCCCGGCCCCCCACCCTCCCGAAAGCCCCCCTCCCGAGAGCCCCCCTCCCCAGCCGACCCCCGCAGAGCCCGCTCCAGATCCCGAAGCGCCTGCCCCACCAACCGAGTCCCCGCCCTCACCACATCCCGCTGCACCCCCGCCGGAGCCACCGCCAACCCCTCCTCCAGCCACACCTGCGCATCCCGCACCGCCCGGAACTCCACCGGCTGCCCCGTCAGCATCGCCGCCGCCGCGAGCGCCGTCGCCAGCCGCAGCTCCTCCGCGTACGCCGCCGTCCCCGGGACGGGCTCCGCGTCCGCCGCCGGCAGGTGGGCCTCCAGCAGCACCGCCGCCCGCCCGAGGGCCCCCACCGCCGCCCGGGCCCGGTCGATCTGGCGCCGGCTCACCCCCTCCAGTCCGGACTCGTGCCGCCCCGGCTCGGCGTCGGCCCGCTGCATCGCCTGGTACAGCTCCGAGCGCGCCTCCCGCGAGTCCAGCAGCGCGCTCCGCACCGCCCGCCCGCGCGGCGCCGCCGGCTTCTCGTAGCAGGCGATCACCGCCCCCGCGTACCGTCCGGCCGCCGCCAGCCACTCGGCGAGCCGTTCGCCCAGCCGGGCGGTCTGCCAGGTCGGGAACAGCGCGTACGTGACGAGCGCGATCGATCCGCCGAGCAGGGTGAGCCCGACCCGTTCGACCGCCGTCACCAGCGGGTTGCCCTCCTGCAGCCCGAGCAGGAACACCACGTACGTGGAGATGCCGACGGTGGTGAGCGCGTACCCGGTCCGGAACGCCAGGTACGACCCGCCGATGCAGACCACCGCCAGCGCGGCCAGCACCCACTCCCCGGGGTGGGTGAGTTGCACCACCAGCGTCGAGACCGCGACCCCGACCACCGTCCCGGCCAGCCGGGCGACGCCCCGGCTGTAGGTCTGGGCGAAGTCCGGCCGCATCACCATCGCGGCGGTCATCGGCGCCCAGTACCCGTGGTGGAACCCGATGAGCCGGGCCAGCAGGTAGGCGACGGTGACGACCCCGGCGAGCCGGACGGCGTGCTGGAAGATCGCCGAACGCGGGTGCAGCTGCCGCCGTACGGCCCGCGCCGCGACCGGCAGCATCCGGGCGATGGTCGGCTTGTGCAGAGCTCCCCCGGCCCCGACCACGGGGGTGGTGATGGTGTCCTCGTCGTTGCGGTCCAGGGTGTCCGCGGCCTTGCGCAGCAGCCCGCCGAGCCGCCGGGCGGAGCGCCGGGGTGCCCCCTGGAGCCGCGGTCCCTCGTCGCCCGGGCCGACCAGGGTGAGCGAGGGCGCGGAGCGGGGCAGCCGGACCGGGTCGCCGGTGCGGATCGCCCGGGCGAGGGCGTCCATGACCTCGGCGGCGGCCGCCAGCACCTCCCGGGCCCGGTCCCGCCCCGGCCCCTCCTCGGGGGCTCCCACCTTGGGGTCGGCGAGGGCGGCGAGCGTGGGCCGGATGCGCTCGGCGATGCCGCGCAGGCCGCGCAGCTCGGGCGGCCGGTGGCGGTCCTGCCAGGGGGTGAGGGCGGCCGCGTGGCGGGCCGTCATGAACGGCTCCGGGTCCACGTGCGCGGTCGGGTCCTGCCGCAACCTCCTCGCGTAGTCGGCGAGTTCGGCGTAGGTGTCGGCGAGGGCCTCGCGCTGGGCGGTCCAGCTGCCGATCGGCCAGACGGTGATGACGGTAGCCTGGACGACCCCGCCGAGGGCGGCGACCAGCCCGTGGCCGAGCGCGGTGCCCACGCTGACCGGGAGCTGCACGACGATCAGCATCACCGAGACGGTGTTGGTGGCGACCACCCCGGCGGTGGGCCCGATCGCCCAGGCCAGCCCGGCGCCGAAGGCCCACACGGCGAGCAGCACCGGGAACAGCCCGGGGACGCCGGCGGCCAGGTAGCCGAGGAAGGTGCTGATGCCGAGTCCGGCCCCGGCCGCGACGGCGAGGCTGGCCCGGGGCCGGAAGCTGCGCTGGAAGGTGGCCGAGCCGGCGATGAACGCGCCCATCGCGGCCGAGGTGGCGAGCGCGACCCCGCCGAGCGCGAGGGTCGGGAAGAGCACCAGTGCCACCGCGACCGCCCCGCGCAGCGCCCGCTTGGGGTCGGTCAGCGCCCGGTCCAGGGTGAGCCCGGTCCGCGCGGTGTCACGAAGTGCGGCGAACCAGGACATAGCGACATCCTAGGCGGGAGACCTCCGCCGGATTCGACTCAGCCGCGCCGCCACCCACAGCAGCGCCCCGGTCGGCAGGAACACCGCGTCCGCCGCGATCATCGCGAGCGAGAAGACCGGCAGCCCGAGCACCACCGCGATCCCCGCGTGCTCCAGCATCATGACGGCCAGCAGGACGTTCTTGACCCGCCGGTTGACCAGCGTGAACGGGAACGCCACCTGGAGGATCACGGTGCCGTAGGAGATCAGGAAGACCGGCAGGAGCGCCGAGCCGACCAGCGCGGACAGCCCCGGCCAGGGGGTGAAGTAGTCCAGGTGCAGCGGGTAGTACAGCGCGGTGCCGTCCTGCCAGCGCGAGCCCTGCACCTTGTACCAGCCGGCCGTGGCGTAGATCAGCACCACCTCGACGGCGATCACCAGCATCGCGCAGTTGTGCACCATGTTCGCCAGCGCGTCGAACACCGCCCGCGGTTCGCCGTCCGGCCGCAGCCGGCCGAGCGTCCACCACAGCCCGGCCACCGCCCAGAGCCCCCAGAACAGCGGCGACCAGCCGAGGTACGGGAAGGCCCGGTCGGTCCAGGTCAGACTGTCGCCCGCGAAGCCGCCGAACTGACAGGCCGCCAGGGCGGCCCCGAGCACCGCCCAGAGCACCACCCCGGTCCGCCCGGGCCCGGGCCCGCGGGCGTCCAGCGACCAGACCTCGGCGCAGCGGGTGAAGACCAGGTAGACCGCCATCAGGTGGACGACGTTGTCGCCGCCGTCGCCGAGGAAGACGTCCCGGTTCTGCAGGGACAGCACGGTGACCAGGAACAGCACCGTGCTCGCCCTGGTCCGCCAGCCCAGCAGCACGGCCAGCGCCGCCAGCACCGCCAGGTGGTAGACCAGCTCGGACCAGAGCCGTCCGCCGAACCAGGGCAGCACGGTGAACGCCCCGTTGTCGGTCAGCAGCCGCTCGGCCAGCTCCATCGACCAGGGGGAGCGGTCGCCGTACAGCACCCGGCGGTGGGGCCACTCGCGCAGCAGGTGGGCCAGCCAGACCAGTCCGAAGCCGATCCGCACCACCGCGGCCTGGTGCCGGCCGAGCGGCCGCCCGGTGAAGGCCGCCATCGCCCGCCCCAGCGGCGCCCGCGGCCCACGTGCCTCCGGCACCGCCCCGGCCTGCCGCGGCACACCGGCGGCCGGCCCCGCCCCGCCGGACGTCGCGGCCCCGTCCGCCCGGTCGGCCCGCACCGTCGCCTCGTTCATCCGAGCAGCCCCCGGTAGTCCTCGTCCGACACCGACCACCACGGCAGCTCCCGCACCCGGGGCGCCGGCGGCGCGGGCTCGCCGCTCCAGGACGGCGGCGGGACGGTGGTCGCGGTCGACCGGAACCGGATCTCCACGATCCGCCCGCCGTCCGTCTCCCGGCCGATCCGCTGCAGGGCGATCCGTTTGAGGTACTGCTCGGCGAGCCGGCCGCGCGGGGAGGCCGGGGTCTCGTCCTGCGGGTTGTGGGTGCCGTCGTAGAAGTCCCAGGCCCGGCGCAGCAGGTTCTGCTCGACGTGGCTGGGCGCCGGGTTGCCCCGTATCGCGGCGACGTCCTGCGCGGTCAGCCCGATCCAGTCCCCGGTACGGGTGGCCCCGTCGGCCCCGACGGTGCGGACCCGGGCGTCCACGCCCACGTTCTGCTGGAGGGGGTTGGGCGCGAACAGCTTCCAGTTCTGCTCGAACTCCGGGTACACCACGCCGTCGACCTCGTCCCGGTACTGCCGGGACACCGAGTTGGCGGGCGCGACGTGCAGGAACACCGCGGCGAGGAACAGCCCGGTGCCGCCGGCCAGCACCACCCCGGCGAAGCCGAGGACCAGCTGCGCGGGCCCGGACCAGGCCCGCCCGGCAGCCGGCCGGTGCGTCGTCTCGGTCATGGCCTCCCCGCCCGGTCGGCGGGCGCCGCCGGCCCGGTGCCGGCGCGCTCGCGCGCCCATCCTGCCGCACGGCGCGGGCGCACGGCGCGGGCGGCGGGCGCCGGGCCGCCGGGGAGCCGTCAGAGGACGAAGGCCTCCTGGCCGGTGCTGCTCACCATGGGACGGCCCGCGCTCTGCCAGGCGTACATCCCGCCGTCCACGTTCACCGCGTCCCGGCCCTGCTGCACCAGGTACTGGACGACCTGCGCGGAGCGGCCGCCGACCCGGCACAGCACGTACAGCTTCTCGTCCGGCAGCTCGCCGAGGCGGGCGATCACCTCGCCGATCGGGATGTGCAGCGCGCCGTCCACGTGGCCGGCGTCCCACTCGTCCTGCTCGCGCACGTCCAGCAGGGCGGCGTCGGCGGGCACGGCGGCGGCGTCGGAGGAGGGGATCTGCGGGAACATCGTGTGGCTCTCCTGGGGTTCGGTGGGGTGCGTGCCATTGTCGCCCACCGGCGCCGCACCGTGGCGGCCGGAGGCCGGGCCGCCGAGCAGCCGTTCCAGCTCGGCCTGCCGTTCGGCGGCCTTGGCCAGCAACTCCTCGGCGAGCTGCTCCAGCAGCCGGTCCGGGTCCTGCGGGGCGAGGGCGAGCAGTTCGCCCATCGGGGTCTGCTCCAGCCGGACCTGCTCGGCGGCGGTCTCGGCGATCTTGGCGGTCAGCCAGTCCAGCCGGCGGCGCAGCCAGTCCGCGCGGTCGGGGGCGTCGACGGCGGGCGCGGCCTCCGGCGCGGTGGACCACTCGGCGGCCAGGGCGCCCAGCGCGGTCGCGTCCCCGTACGCGTAGGCCTCGTTGACCCGGGCCAGGAAGGCGGCCCGGCGCTGCTGCTCGTCCGGATCGGTGGTCAGGTCGGGGTGGGCGCGGCGGACCAGCTCGCGGTAGATCCGCTGGGCCTCCTTGCCGGGCCGCACCCGCTCGGGCGCGGCGGGCGGCGGCGGGGCCGCCTCGCCCTCCTGGCCCGACTGCTCCCGCACCGAGTCGAACAGCGCGTCCAGGTCGGGCAGTTCCTCGACCTGCCGACGCGCCTCGGCGGCCCGGCGCAGGTCCTCCGGCCGGCCGGTGCGGGCCGCCACGGCCTCGGCGACCAGCGCGTCCAGCTCGTCCAGCCGGGCATAGAGCGGGCCGAGCAGCTGGTGGTGGATCAGCGCGAAGTTGTCGATCTCGACCCGCAGCGTCTGCACGTCCACGTCCATGCTGAGCCAGGCCAGCTCGGCGGCGGCGACCCGCTCCTCGAGTGCCTGCTGCTCCGGGTCCGTCCAGCGGGCGGGGCTCTGCGCGCTCACTTCTCGCCTCTGTCTCGTCCGGGCGGATGCGTCCTGCGGACCACTCGTACGGGCGGTCCGGCCTGCCACCCTACCGTCGTGTTCGCGGGCCTCGTCCGGATGAACCGGAGGTGCGGACCGGCGCGCGGCACGCGACACGCAACCGATCCTGAGGAATCTCCCCGTTTCGGTGTCGAGCCCGGCCCGGTCCGTGCTTCGCTGGTATCCGCACAGCGTGCCTTCCTCCGGAGATACGGCCGCCCCCGGGCGCGGCGGCCAGGCGGGAGCAGAGCGAATCCATGGTGGCCGAGTCCAACTCCACACCGCGGCCGGCGGGCGACGGAACCGCGCCGGGCGACCACCCGACGGGTGTGGCCGCCCTGGTCAGGCTGGCCCCCGTCCTGGTCGACCGGTCCGGCCGGATCACGCAGTGGGGGAGGGCCGCCGAGGAGCTGTTCGGCCATCGTGCCGACGTCGCCCACGACCGCCCGGCCTTCGGCCTGCTGCCCGCCCTGGAGTCCCGGGTGCGCGAACGCTGCTCCGTACGCCGCCACTGCGACACCTTCGGCACCCTCGCCGAACGGACCGCCGACGGCCGCCCCTGGACCGGCCGGCTGACCGTCACCGACCGCGAGGAACACCAGCGCGACGTGCTCTGGTGGGCCTACCCGCTGCCCGGCCCGGCCGGCGGACTGCTGGCGCTGGCCGCCGACGCCCGCCCGCTGCGCTCCACCGGACCGCGGCTGGCGCTCGGCGAGCGGCTGCTCCCCTTCACCGCCGCACCCGGCGCCCGGGGCGGCTTCCACTCCCTGGCCGCGGCGCTCACCCCGGCGGGCCGGCCGGTGCCGGAGCACCTGGCCCGACTGCTGCCCGCCGCCCACCGCACGGCGCTGCTGACCGCGCTGGAGCGGGGCGGGCTGCCCGCCCTGCGGCTGGACCCGGCCACCGTGCTGCCGGTCCTGCCCGCCGACGCGCAGACCGGTACGGCGCACGCGGCCGCCGGTCTCGGTCGCCGCTACCCGACGCCGCAGCAGCGCGCCGCCCGGGTCGGACCGCCGCCGCAGCCCGAGCAGGGCGCCCCCGGCCGCCGGCCGACCGGCCCGCTGCCCGTCCAGCGCGAGGCCGCCGAACGCCCCGCCGTCCAGTCCGCCGTCCGGCCGGTGCCCGCCGTCGCCGGCGCGGCGGGCGGCGGCCCGACCGTCCCTCCCCCCGCCACCGGCCGGGAGGTGCCACCGCCCACCGCAGGAGCCGTCGCCATCGAGTACACCGCCGTCGAGCCGTCCACCACCGACGGCCGCCCGCCCGCCACCGTCCCGGTCCCCGCCCCCGCCGTTGGCGAGGGCCCGCCCGGCGGCCGACTAGGCCCCTTCCTCACCAACGGGCAGGCCGGCGAGCAGCTGGCCCTGCTGAACGAGGTCGGTGGCAAGGTCGGCACCACCCTGGACCTCGGCTTCACCGCCCACGAGCTGTGCCAGGTGCTGGTCCCCCGGGTCGCCGACTTCGCCTGCGTGGACCTGGTGGACGGGCTGATCTCGGATTCCGAACTGCCGGCCGCCCGCCCGGACGACGACACCATGCTGCGCCGGGTCGCCCTGGTCTACAACGAGACCGGCGGCGCCTGGGACCACGTGCTCTCCGAGGGTTCGCTGGTCAGCATGCCCCGCCGCACCCCGCCCGGGATGGCCCTGCAGCTGAACCAGCCGGTGCTGGTCCCGGTGGTCAGCCCGGACGTCGCGGTCGACTACGCGATCGCCCTCGGCGGCGCCCGGCTGGCGCCGGTGGTGACCGGCCGGTCGATGCTGGTCGTCCCGCTCTCCGCCCGCGGCACCGTGTTGGGCATCCTCAAGCTGCTCCGGCTGCCGGACCGCGCCCCCTTCGACGAGAGCGACGCCGCGACCCTCAAGGAACTGGCCGTCCGCGCCGCGCTGTCACTGGACAACGCCCGGCTGCACCGCGCCGAGGCCCGGGTCGCCACCACCCTGCAGCGCTCCATGATCCCGACCCGCCCGCCGCAGATCCCCGGCGTGCAGGTCGCCCACCGCTACCTGCCCGGCGACCCCAAGGCCGAGGTCGGCGGCGACTGGTTCGACGCGATCCAGCTGCCCGGCAGCCGGGTCGCCCTGGTGGTCGGCGACGTGATGGGCCACGGCCTGCACTCGGCGGCCGCGATGGGCCGCTTCCGCACCGCCATGCAGACCCTCGCCGCCCTGGACCTCCCACCCGGCCAGCTGCTGCGCCACCTGGACAACCTGGCCCACAAACTCGGCGACGACCACCTCGCGACCTGCCTGTACGCGGTCTACGACCCCATCAACCGGACCTGCGAACTGGCCAGCGCGGGCCACGTCCCACCCGTCCTGGTGCACCCGGACGGCACCGGCGAACTACTGGAGATCCCGGCCGGCGCACCGATCGGCGTCGGCGGGGTGCCGTTCGTCGCCAAGACCATCGACGTCTCGGACGGCTCGATGCTGGTGCTCTGCACCGACGGCCTGGTCGAGGTGCGGGGCGGGGACATAGGAGCCGGCCTGGCCGCGCTCTGCGGCAACCTGATCGACCCGCAGCAGAGCCCCGAGCAGGCCTGCGACGAGGTGCTGCGACGGCTGCACTCGGACGACCGCAAGGACGACGTCGCCCTGCTGGTGGCCCGCTTCGACGGGGTCGCCCCGTCCGAGGTGGCCACCTGGGACCTCACCGTGGACCACCGCGAGGTCGGCCGGGCCCGCTCGCTGGTCCGCGAACAGCTGGCCGGCTGGCACCTGGAGGCACTCAGCGACACCACCGAACTGCTGGTCAGCGAGCTGGTGACGAACGCCGTACGGGTCGCCCGGGACACCGTGAAGCTCCAGCTGATCCGGGTGGACAAGCTGCTGGTCGAGGTCAGCGACGACAACCACAACCTGCCCTCGCTGGAACCGGCCGAGCAGCTCGGCGAGACCGGCCGCGGCCTCACCCTGGTCACCAAGCTCGCCGAACGCTGGGGCACCGCCCGCAAGGCGGTGGGCAAGGTCGTCTGGTTCGAACTCCCGCTCCCCCACGCCTAGGAGCGGGGGCCCGTCCGGAACGCCGAACGGCCGCGTACGGGACCCGTACGCGGCCGGCGAAGCGCGATCAACGCCCGTCAGGGGATGACGGCCCCCGCCGAGCGGCGCCGCCGGGCCTCCACCGCGACCTCCCGGGAGGCGGCCGCGGCCACCGAGGTGGCGGCGCCGACCCCGGCCAGCACCCTCGGCCAGAAGTCCCCGAAGACCTCGACCGAGACGGCGATCAGCAGCGCGGTGATCACCGCGACCACGTGCTCCAGCCCCGCCAGGTTGGGCAGCACGACGGCCTCGCCGATCATCACCGCGACCACCAGGCCGGCGGTGCACCAGGCCCGGCTGCGGAACGCGACGCAGATCGCCAGTGCCACCACCGCGGCCGAGGGCCCGGTGTCCCGCACGTAGGCGACCCACTTCGGGAAGCCGAACAGGTGGTGCGGGCCGATCGCCACGCCGACCCGGGCGAACAGCGTGCCCGCCAGGGTGCAGGTGTAGGCGACCACCAGCGTCATCCGCCGGCCGAGCACGATCTCGGCGATCGCGAAGACCACGAACACCTGGGCCAGCGCCCCCCAGACCGGAAGGTCCAGCGCCGGCACGTACAGGGAGAGCGGGGTCCGCAGCAGCGAGACCTCCAGCGGCAGCGCCGCCCGCACCACCCCGATGTTGTTGACGAAACGCTCGCCGCCCGGCAGGTGCTGGACGATGCTGAACAGCAGGATCAGAAACGTCGCCACCGTGGCCAGCGGGGCGGCGGCGAACTTCCTTCGCACCACCGCGTCCCGGACCGTCACGAACAACGTTCCCCACTCGGCGACAGCGGCCGATCTGACGATTGCCAGCGGCCCCTTTCGCACGCCCCCCGCGTGGGTCCTGTGAATCACAACCGTTTCTCCGCATCCCCGGACTCTCGACTACTCCAACATTAGAAGCCCGCTGACAAAGCCACATCGGCACGGATGGGGAGCCGCGTCATCCTCTGGGGGGAGGCAATACCCCCATCGGCCCCCCATTTCGACCGACCGGTTCCCTCCGCCCCCCGACGGAGGGCTACCCCTTCCCGTCCCGGGCCGTCACCGGGACCCGGGGCGCCACCACGGCGGCCCGGGCGTGCCGGCGGCGGAACAGGGCGGGCAGGCTCGGCGCGACGATGAATCCCTCGGCGCGCGCGCTCGCGATGCCGATCCGGGGAATTTCGCTGCTCTTCTCGAAGAGCAGGTAGCGCGGTTCCCAGATCGGCCGGTACTTGGCATTGGCGCGGTACAGCGACTCGATCTGCCACCAGCGCGAGAAGAATCCCAGGGTCGAACGCCACAGCCGCAGCACCGGACCGGCGCCGAGGCGGGAACCGCGCTCGAAAACGGAGCGGAACATCGCGAAGTTCAACGACACCCGCTTCAGCCCGACCTCGTCGGCCCGCTGCAGCAGCTCGATGACCATGAACTCCATCAGGCCGTTCTCGGTGTCCCGGGCCCGGCGCATCAGGTCCAGCGAGAGCCCGTCCGGGCCCCACGGCACGAAGCTCAGCAGCGCCTTGAGCTCGCCGTCCCCGTCGTGGCACTCCAGCATCACGCAGCGGCCGTCGCCCGGGTCGCCGAGCCGGCCGAGCGCCATCGAGAAGCCGCGCTCGGTCGCCCCGTCGCGCCACTCGTCGGCCTTCGCCACCAGCTCGGCCATCTCCGCATCGGAGATGGACTCGTGGCGGCGGATCCGCACCGTGTACCCGGCCCGCTTGACCCGGTTGTACGCCTGCCGGACCACCCGCATCGCGCGGCCGTCCAGCGAGAACTCGTCCAGCTCGACGATCGCCTCGTCGCCCAGCTCCAGCGCGTCCAGTCCGTGCCGGGCGTAGATCACCCCGGCCTCCTCGGAGGCGCCCATCACGGCCGGCGCCCAGGCGTGCTCGCGGGCCTCGGACAGCCAGGCGTCGATCGCGCCCGGCCAGGCCTCCGGGTCGCCGATCGGGTCGCCCGAGGCGAGCGAGACGCCGCCGATCACCCGGTAGGTGACGGCCGCCTTGCCGCTGGGGGAGAAGATCACCGCCTTGTCCCGGCGCAGCGCGAAGTAGCCGAGCGAGTCCCGCTCGCCCTGCTTGTCCAGCAGGCCGCGCAGCCTGGCCTCGTCCTCGGCGGTGAGCAGCTCCTTGCCGCGCGGGCTGCGGAAGGCCACGTACAGCACCAGCAGGAAGAGCACCGCGCCCATCGCGTTGATCGCGGCGTTCACCCAGGTCGGTGCGGCGATCACCGAGCGCAGGTGCTCGGACGGGGTGATCGTGATCATCCGGCCGACCGAGTACCGGAACAGGTCCCAGAAGCCGGCGCCGGAGAGCTCGTTGGTCAGCCAGACCAGCAGCGCGCCCACGCCGCCGCCGAACGCCAGGCCGCCGACGAAGGTGGCCGCCGCCGTCTTCGGATTGGAGCTGTCGCCCTTGGAGGTGAACTCCCTGCGCCCGATCAGCAGCGCCAGCACGAACAGGCAGGTCAGGACGGTGGAGATGTAGTTGAGCGGGTGGGTGTCGAAGCGCTCGGACGGCACCAGCATGGCTGCCAGGTACAGCAGCGCGAACATCCCGCCGAGCGCCGTGTTGAAGATCCACGCGGCACGCTTGCGCCGCCGCATCGCGATCGCGAGGAACACCGACAGCACCGCGCTGCCCAGGCCGGCGGTCATCAGGTACGGGGTGAAGTACTCACCCTCGTTGTGCTCGTAGACCTGGTCGCGGAAGGGCACCAGCAGCACCGTCGCCACGTTCAGCAGCGCGATGAGCCGCAGGTACCAGACGGAGGCCGCGGCGGCCCTCGGGCGCCAGCGGTCGAGCACGTCTCCGGTACGGGGCCCATGGGACGTGGCGGACGGCTCCGACTTCACAGTGGACGACACAGCTCAATTCCAAACGATCAGATGGTGGGGCGCATCCGCGAACGGCCCGGCGCCGGGCGCCCGCTCGGGCCCGACGGACTGACCGGTGACCTCCCCCGGCCGACCGCCCGATTGGAGAAGCGGCCGGAAAAGAGTCAGCCAACTCCATGGTTCACCACCGAAGCTGAAAATTGCGTGAACCGGGTAGCGGATTCCCACCCCCGCCGAACGGCGGGGGTGCACACCCCCCGGACGTTCGGCACCCCGCCTCCGTAGCCCCTACGCTCGAGACGACCCACGCGGACCGCCCCGACCCGGCCGCCCGAACCGAGGAGGCACCATCACCACCACCCGCGTGCTGATCGTCGACGACGAGATCCTGGTCCGCTCCGGCCTGGGCCTGATCGTCGGCTCCGCCGCCGACCTGGAGGTGGTCGGCGACTGCTCCGGCGGGCAGGCCGAGGAGCACGTCCAACGGCTGCGCCCGCACGTGGTGCTGCTCGACATCCGGATGCCCGACCTCGACGGCATCTCGGTGCTGCGCCGGCTGCGCGCCCTGCCCGACCCGCCGGCCGTGGCGATGCTCACCACCTTCGACACCGACGAGTACATCGGCACCGCGCTGCGGGCCGGCGCGGCCGGCTTCCTGCTCAAGGACACCGCCCCCGACCAGCTGGTGCACGCCGTCCGGGTGCTCGCGGCCGGCGGCAACATCCTCTCCCCGACCGTCACCCGCACCGTGATCGGCGGCTACGTGGACGGCGGCGGCCCGGACGCCGAGGCCACCGCGCTCGCCCGCACCCTCACCGGCCGGGAACTCGACGTGCTCTCGCTGCTCGGTGAGGGCCTGTCCAACGCCGAGATCGCCGACCGGCTCTTCCTCGGCACCGGCACGGTCAAGGACCACATCAGCGCGATCCTCGGCAAGCTCGGCGCCGCCAACCGGGTCCAGGCCGCCGTACTGGCCCACCGGGCCGGCCTGGTCCGGCCCAAGCCCGGCGACGGGGCATGACGGCCGCCGACCACCTGCCGTCCAGACGGCTGCCGGCCTGGTGCACCGCGCCCTGGCTGATGCTGCTGCTGCCCGTCCTGTACTCCCTGCTGGACGCCGCGCTGGTGGCCCGGGAGGCCGCCTGGTGGCAGGTGGCGCTGTCCACGCTGGCCGCCGTCGCGCTGTTCCTCCGCCGCCGCTTCCCGGTGACGGCACTGCTGCTCACCATGCCGGGCAGCTGGGTGGACGAGATCTGGCTGGCCCCGATAACGGCCGTCTACTCGGTGGCCGCCGAACGCCCCCGCCCCCGGATCGTGATCCCCTGCGGCATCCTGTTCGCCCTGGTCGAGTTCTTCCACTGGCCGCTGCCCGCGAACCTGATCGACCTCAGCCGGGCCACCGCGCTGGACGCCATCCAGGCCGTGATGCTGGCGGCCGGCCCGGCCGCCACCGGTCTGCTCGCCCGCACCCGGCGGGAGCTGGCCGTCCGCCTGGACGAGCTGACCCGCGGCCAGGAGCGGGAGAGCCGGCTGCTGGCCGAGCGGGTGCTGATCAGCGAGCGCGGCAGGCTGGCCCGGGAGATGCACGACGTGGTCTCGCACCAGGTCAGCCTGATCAGCATCCAGGCCGGCGCGCTCCAGGTGAGCAGCCCCGACCCGGCCGCCGTGACCGCCGCCAGGACCATCCGAGAGCTGTCGGTACGGACCCTGGACGAGCTGCGCCAGATGGTCGGGGTGCTGCGCGGCACCGGCGGACTGCCGGACGCCCCGCTCGCCCCGCAGCCCCGGCTGGCCGACCTGCCCCGGCTGATCGAGGAGAGCGGCCTGGCCGCCGACACCGAGCTGGTCCCCGGCGACCGCCCGTGGCCGGAGGCGGTGGAGCGGGCCGCCTACCGCACCGTCCAGGAGGCGCTCACCAACATCACCAAGTACGCCCCGGACGCGGAGGTGCACGTGCGGGTCCGGGCGAAGGGCCGCCGGCTGCGGGTCGAGGTCCGCAACGAGGCCCCGCCGGTGCACCCGGCCGAGACCCTGCCGGGCGGCGGCCACGGCCTGGTCGGCCTGCGCGAGCGCGCCCAGCTGCTGGGCGGCACCCTCACCGCCGGGCCGACCGCGGACGGCGGCTTCGAGGTCCGCGCCGAGCTCCCGGCCGGTCACGGCTGATCCGGCCCGCCCCCGAAGCCGGTGCGGCCGGGCCCGGCCCGTTCGGCCGAAAACGAGAAAGCCCCGCAGATCCGTAGATCTGCGGGGCTTCGCTGTGCGCGAGGGGGGAGTTGAACCCCCACGCCCTTTCGGGCACTGGAACCTGAATCCAGCGCGTCTGCCTATTCCGCCACCCGCGCATGGGTGTCGTCTTCGTTGCCGACCGATCTTCCGAACCGCTCGGTACCATCGGTACTTCGCGCTTCCTTGGACCGGCCTCCCTTCCGGGCGGCCCTTCCGACGTGGAAAACATTAGCACGACCTGGGGGACTACTCCGAATCCGTTGTCCGGGGAGGCCTACGGCATCCGAACCGATGCCGACGAACACCCGCACGACTGCCGTAAGGGTGCTCCGACGGGGACGTCTGGCGTGCCGTACCCGAAATGCGTCACCCTGTGTGTCCGAGCCCACCCCCGGGCACCACACGGTCCGGGAACCGTACGGAAGGGCCCGGCGTGGATACGATCAGTACGGAAGTACCGCAAGTAGGAGGCGCGACCGGGTCCCGGGCGGGATCCGGCCGGCAGGCAGGCGAACGAACCCTGGAAGGGGGTGCCCCATGGGAGTGCTGAAGAAGTTCGAGCAGCGGCTCGAGGGTCTCGTCAACGGCACCTTCGCCAAGGTGTTCAAGTCCGAGGTCCAGCCCGTGGAGATCGCCGGCGCGCTGCAGCGCGAGTGCGACAACAACGCGAGCATCTGGAACCGCGACCGCACCGTCGTGCCGAACGACTTCATCGTCGAGCTGAGCCCGCACGACCACGAGCGGCTGAGCCCCTACTCCGGGCAGCTCGGCACCGAGCTGGCCGGCATGGTCCGCGAGTACGCGGAGGCCCAGCGGTACACCTTCATGGGCCCGCTCCAGGTGAACCTGGAGAAGGCCGACGACCTGGACACCGGGCTGTACCGGGTGCGCAGCCGCACCCTCGCCGCCGAGGAGCCCCCGCAGCAGCAGTACGCGCCGCCGCAGCCCGGGTACGACCGCCCGCCGGCCGCTCCGGCCCCCGGCGCACCGTGGCAGCAGCCCGGCGCCGGCCAGTACAACGCGCCCCCGCCGCCGGCCGCGCCCCCCGCGATGCCCCCGGGTCCGCCCGCGGGCGGCAACGTCCGGGCCTTCCCGGGCGCCGGCCACGGCGGCACCGCGGTGCGCCGCTGGATCGAGGTCAACGGCTCCCGGCACCAGATCACCGGCTCGGCCTGCGTGCTCGGCCGGTCGACCGAGGCGGACGTGCGGATCGACGACCCCGGGGTCTCCCGCAAGCACGCCGAGATCCGCCCCGGCACCCCTTCGATGGTGCTCGACCTGGGGTCCACCAACGGCATCGTGGTGGACGGACAGCACACCCAGCGCGCTACGCTCCGCGACGGCTCGCGAATCGTCGTGGGCTCCACCACCATCGTCTACCGGCAGGTCGAAGGGTAGTGTCCGAATTGTTCGCGCGCCTCGCTCACCGACTGGCGGGACGGTCATGTCAGAACTGACCCTCACGGTCATGCGGCTGGGCTTCCTGGCAGTGCTGTGGCTGTTCGTCATCGTCGCGATCCAGGTGATCCGCAGCGACCTGTTCGGCACCAAGGTGAACCCGCGGTCCTCCCGTCGCGGCGCGGGCGCCACGACCGGTGGCGGCGCCGCCACCGCGACCGCCGCGCGGGCCGCGGCGCCGACGCAGGCCGGCCCGGCGGCGGGCCAGACCCAGGGCGGCGGCGGGCGCCGCCGCGGCGGCCCGACCCAGCTCGTCGTGGTCCAGGGCTCGCTGGCCGGCACCACGGTGGCGCTGCAGGGCCAGACCATCACGCTCGGCCGCGCGCACGACTCCACCATCGTGCTGGACGACGACTACGCGTCCTCCCGGCATGCCAGGATCTATCCGGATCAGACTGGGCAGTGGACGGTCGAGGATCTAGGCTCCACCAACGGCACCTATCTGGACCGGCAGCGCCTGACCG
This sequence comes from Kitasatospora sp. NPDC032121, assembly GCF_055580145.1. Lineage (NCBI taxonomy): Bacteria > Bacillati > Actinomycetota > Actinomycetes > Kitasatosporales > Streptomycetaceae > Kitasatospora > Kitasatospora sp. NPDC032121. The sequence goes on from NZ_JBVILX010000002.1 coordinate 237,277, forward strand.
CGCCGACTCCGCTCCAGCCGGGCATGCCGATCCGTATCGGCAGGACCGTCATCGAACTGCGGAAGTAGTAGCGCATGAGGGACAGCATCCCGTCCATGACCCAGAGGGGGGCAAAGGTCGCATGACCCTGGTGCTGCGCTTCGCCGCCGGCTCCCACAAGGGACTGATCCGGGAGGGGAACGAGGACTCCGGCTACGCCGGGCCGCGGCTGCTGGCCGTGGCCGACGGCATGGGCGGCGCCGCGGCCGGCGAGGTCGCTTCCTCCGAGGTGCTCGGCTCGATCGTCCGGCTGGACGAGGACGTGCCGGGCGCGGACCTGCTGACCCTGCTGGGCGACGCCGTCCAGGGCGCCAACGACCGGCTCCGGCAGATGGTCGAGGAGGACCCGCAGCTGGAGGGCATGGGCTGCACCCTGACCGCCATGCTGTGGACGGGCCAGCGGATGGGCCTGGTGCACGTCGGCGACTCCCGCGCCTACCTGCTGCGCGACGGCGCCCTGGTGCAGATCACCCAGGACCACACCTGGGTGCAGCGCCTGGTCGACGAGGGCCGGATCACGCCCGAGGAGGCCGAGACCCACCCGCAGCGCTCCCTGCTGATGCGCGCGCTGGACGGCCGCGGCCAGGTCGAGCCCGACCTGTCGATCCGCGAGGTCCGGGCCGGCGACCGCTACCTGATCTGCTCCGACGGCCTCTCCGGCCCGGTCAGCCACCAGACCCTCCAGGACACCCTCGGCAGCTACTACGCGCCCGAGCAGACCGTGCAGGAGCTGATCCAGCTCGCGCTGCGCGGCGGCGGTCCCGACAACATCACCTGCATCGTGGCTGACGTCATCGACGTCGGCGCCACGGACACCATGAGCGGCCAGTTCAACGACGTCCCGGTGGTGGTCGGCGCGGTCGCCGACGCCCCGCCGTCCTCGGCCGCCGCCGACCGCTCGATCGCGGACACCCCGGCCGGCCGCGCCGCCGGCCTCGGCCGCGGCCCGCAGGGCGCCTTCGGCCCGGCCGAGGGCTACGAGGAGGGCTACGGCGCGCAGGGCGGCTTCGGCCCCGCCGAGGGGTACGAGGGCGAGTACGGCTACGGCTCCGGCGAGCCCTCCGTGTACGGCACCGAGGACTTCGACGAGGGGCGGCCCAGGAAGCGCAAGCGCAAGGGCCTGACGATCTCGCTGGCCGCCCTGGTCGCGCTCGGACTGCTCGGCGGCGCCGGCTGGTTCGGCTACCAGTGGACCCAGGACCAGTACTACGTGGGCACCCAGGAGGACCACGTCGCGATCTACCAGGGCATCAACCAGAACCTGGCCGGTCTGAGCCTGTCCTCGGTGCACTCCTCGTACAGCAAGATCCAGCTGAAGTGGCTGCCCGAGGACCAGCAGGCCCACGTGAAGAAGACCATCTCGGTCGGCAGCATGAAGGACGCCCAGTCGACGGTCAACGAGCTCGACGGCTGGGTCCAGCTCTGCCAGCGGGCCGCACGGGCGAACACCCCGGCCACGCCGCCGGCCACCCAGGCGGTGTACCTGGCCACGACGCCCACCCCGACCGAGAAGAACCGCGGCCCGGCCGCGGCTCCGACCGCGTCACCCTCGACCACCCCGACGCCGACCACCCCGGTGGCCCCCACCCCGGCACCGAACGCAACCCCTCCGGCCGGCGCCGCGCAGGGCGACCAGGCCCCGCTGAGCGAAGAGGAACTCAGCCGGGCCAACTCCTGCCCGAAGCAGTGACGTCCGTGATCCGACATAGGACCGCCCCGAGCGGTCTTGCCGGCCGTCAGGGAGCGGTCACCACGTGAGCAGCTACGACCTGAGCGAAGAGTCCACCCGGGCCGGCCGGCGCCGGGCGACGGCCGAACGCGCCGTCCCCCGCCGGCGCGGCAACACCACGATCTCCCCGCAGGAGACGCCCAACCGACGCAACACCGAGCTGGCCATGCTGGTCTTCGCGGTGCTGCTGCCGGTCCTCGCGTACGCCAACGTCGGCCTCGCGATGGACGGCAAGCTGCCCGCCGGCATGCTCGGCTACGGGTTCGGCATGGGCGCCCTGGCGGTGGTCGCCCACCTGCTGGTGCGCCGCTTCGCGCCGTACGCGGACCCGCTGATGCTGCCGATCGCCACCCTGCTCAACGGGCTCGGGGTGGTGATGATCTGGCGGCTGGACAAGGCGGGCAAGCTGCTCAAGGGCAACTACCCGGCGGCCGAGAACCAGCTGATGTGGTCGGCCCTCGGGATCGCCGGCTTCATCGGGGTGATGGTGCTGCTGAAGGACCACCGGGTGCTCCAGCGCTACACCTACATCTCGATGGTGGTGGCCCTCGTCCTGCTCGCCGCGCCGGCCTTCTTCCCGGCCAGGGCTGAGGACTTCGGCGCGAAGATCTGGATCCGGATGGGCAGCTTCTCCATCCAGCCCGGCGAGTTCGCCAAGATCGTCCTGACCGTGTTCTTCGCCGGCTACCTGATGGTCAAGCGGGACGCCCTCGCGCTGGCCAGCCGCCGGTTCATGGGCCTGTACCTGCCGCGCGGCCGCGACCTCGGCCCGATCATCGTGATCTGGCTGCTCAGCCTGCTGATCCTGATCTTCGAGAACGACCTGGGCACGTCCTTCCTGTTCTTCGGCCTGTTCGTGGTGATGCTCTACGTCGCCACCGAGCGGACCAGCTGGATCCTGTTCGGCCTGCTGATGTCGGTCGGCGGCGCGGTCGCGGTCGCCTCGACCGCCAGCCACGTGAAGGTCCGCATCGACGCCTGGCTCGACCCGATGGCCGCCTTCGGCCCGAACCCTCCGAAGGGCTCCACCGAGCAGATCGGCCAGTCGCTGATGGCGCTCGGCTCCGGCGGGGTCACGGGCTCCGGCCTGGGCCAGGGCCGGTCCTGGCTGATCGCCTTCGCCGCCAAGAGCGACTTCATCCTGGGCTCGTTCGGCGAGGAGCTCGGGCTGACCGGCCTGATGGCGATCTTCCTGCTGTACGCGCTGCTGATCCAGCGCGGCCTGCGCACCGCGCTCGCCGCCCGCGACCCGTTCGGCAAGCTGTTCGCCGTCGGCCTCTCCTCGGCGATGGCGATCCAGGTGTTCGTCGTGGCCGGCGGTGTCACCGGGCTGATCCCGCTCACCGGTATGACCATGCCGTTCCTCGCCCAGGGCGGTTCGTCCGTGGTCGCCAACTGGGCGCTGGTCGCGATCCTGCTGAAGATCAGCGACAGCGCCCGCCGCCCCGGGGCCGAACCGGCCCCGGCCCCCGAGGGCCAGGGAGGACCCGCCCGATGAACAAGCCGATCCGCCGGGTCTCGATCTTCTGCCTCGTGCTGATCCTGGCCCTGATGGTGCGCACCAACTGGGTGCAGGGCGTCCAGGCCGAGGCCTGGGCCACCAACAAGAACAACAAGCGCCAGCTGTACGACCGGTACGCCCACCCGCGCGGCAACATCATCGTCAGCGGCCAGCCGGTCACGAAGTCGGACTTCGTCAACGGCCTGCGCTACAAGTACAAGCGCTCCTGGGTCGACGGCCCGATGTACGCCCCGGTGACCGGCTACTCCTCCCAGGCCTACGGCTCCAACCAGTTGGAGAACCTGGAGGACGGCATCCTCTCCGGCACCGACGACCGGCTGTTCTTCCGCAACACCCTGGACATGCTGACCGGCGAGCAGAAGCGCGGCGGCGACGTCGTCACCACCATCAACGCCAAGGTCCAGAAGGCGGCCTTCGACGCGATGGGCAACAAGAAGGGCGCGGTGGTCGCCGTCGACCCGAAGACCGGCGCGATCCTGGCGCTGGTCTCCACCCCGTCCTACGACCCCGGCACCTTCGCCGGTGGCGAGGCCGCCGACACCAAGGCCTGGACGGACCTCAACGCGGACCCGAACAAGCCGATGCTCAACCGGGCGCTGAAGGAGACCTATCCGCCCGGCTCGACCTTCAAGCTGGTCACCGCCACCGCCGCGTTCGAGAACGGCCGCTACCAGAGCATCGACGACGCGACGGAGACGCCCGAGCCGTACATCCTGCCCGGCACGAACACCCAGCTGAAGAACGAGAGCCCGAACGAGCGCTGCGAGAACGCCACCATCAAGTCCGGGATGGACCAGTCCTGCAACACGGTCTTCGCCAAGATGGGCGCCGACCTGGGCAAGGAGCGGATGCGGGCGCAGGCCGAGAAGTTCGGCTTCAACAGCACGATCGACACCCCGATCCGCTCCGAGAAGAGCGTCTTCCCGGACAGCCCGAGCCCGGACGGCACCGCCCAGGACTCGATCGGCCAGCACGACACCCGCGCCACCCCGCTGCAGATGGCCATGGTCTCCGCCGCCATCGCCAACAACGGCAGCCTGATGCAGCCGTACCTGGTCGACCAGGAGCGCTCGGCCTCGCTGACCACCGTCTCCAAGCACACCGAGAAGCAGTTCTCCCAGCCGATGAGCCCGGCCACCGCGCAGAAGATGCAGGACCTGATGGTCTCGGTGGTCGAGAACGGCACCGGCACCAACGCCAAGATCCCCGGCCTCCAGGTCGGCGGCAAGACCGGCACCGCGCAGCACGGCGAGGACAACGCCGGGCTGCCGTACGCCTGGTTCACTTCCTGGGCCAAGACCCCGGACGGCCAGTCGGTCGCGGTCGCGGTGGTGGTCGAGGACGGCTCCCAGAACCGCGACGGCATCAGCGGTGGCCGGCTCGCGGCCCCCATCGCCAAGGCGGTGATGCAGGCCGCACTCGGCAAGTAGGAGCGCGGATCAGGGGTGAGGGAAAAGTCACGATCGGCAGCCCCGTCCGGATACCGGTCTGATATCGGCCGACGGCTGACTCCGGTCCGATGCGGTACGACCGGTAGCGTATCCGCCAGCAGCGGGTGTGCCCGTTGCCGCCCGCGAGGCACCGCACGGCCCGGCCGGAGAACCGGTCGCGCACGGCGCGGCGTCACCCAGAGCGTGCGGGGACACCTACGTCACAACCTCACCGGCGGGTGAGGGAGAGGGTCGGATCTATGGAAGAGCCTCGTCGCCTCGGCGGCAGGTACGAGCTCGGCGGCGTCCTCGGACGCGGCGGCATGGCCGAGGTCTACCTCGCCCATGACACCCGGCTCGGCCGCTCCGTCGCAGTGAAGACGCTCCGGGCCGACATGGCCCGGGATCCGTCGTTCCAGGCCCGCTTCCGCCGCGAGGCACAGTCGGCGGCGTCCCTGAACCACCCCGCGATCGTCGCCGTGTACGACACCGGCGAGGACTACATCGACGGCATCTCCATTCCGTACATCGTGATGGAGTACGTCGAGGGGTCGACGCTGCGCGAGCTGCTGCACTCCGGCCGCCGGCTGCTGCCCGAGCGCGCGCTGGAGATGACCATCGGCATCCTCCAGGCCCTCGAGTACTCGCACCGGGCCGGCATCGTGCACCGCGACATCAAGCCGGCCAACGTGATGCTGACCCGGCAGGGCAACGTCAAGGTCATGGACTTCGGCATCGCCCGTGCGATGGGCGACGCCGGGATGACCATGACGCAGACCTCGGCCGTCATCGGCACCGCCCAGTACCTCTCCCCCGAGCAGGCCAAGGGCGAGCAGGTCGACGCCCGCTCCGACCTGTACTCCACCGGCTGCCTGCTCTACGAGCTGCTGACCGTCCGCCCGCCGTTCGTCGGCGACTCGCCGGTCGCGGTGGCCTACCAGCACGTCCGGGAGGAGCCGCAGCCGCCGTCCGTCTTCGACCCCGAGGTGCGCCCCGAGGTCGACGCGATCGTGCTGAAGGCGCTCGCCAAGGACCGCGACTACCGCTACCAGACCGCCGACGAGATGCGCGACGACATCGAGCGCTTCCTCGACGGCCTGCCGGTGGCCGCCGCCCAGCAGGCCGGGTACGGCATGGGCCCGGCCGGCTACGGCTACGACCAGAACGGCTACCCGCAGCAGCACGACCCGTACGGCCAGACCAACGTGCTGCCGCAGCAGCCCGGCGGCCCGACCACCGTCCTGCCGCAGGCCTCCGGGCAGCCCGGCTACGGGCAGCAGGGCGGCTACCAGGACGACGGCTACGGCCAGACCTACGCCGGCGCCCCGGGCGGAGCGGGCGACGGCTACGACGACGGCTACGGCCGCGGCGGCCGCCGGGGCGAGGAACCGCCGAAGAAGAGCAACACCTCCTGGATCGTGCTGGCGGTCGCCGCCGTACTGGTCCTGGTCGGCACCTTCTTCGTCGCTCAGGCGATGTTCTCCGACAAGGACAAGGAGGCCGCGAAGGTCACCGCCCCGAACCTGGTCGGCAAGACGCTGGCCGAGGCCAAGGCGGCCGCCGCCGGCGTCGGTCCCAAGCTGGTGGTGACCGAGGGCGAGAAGGTCGCCTGCCCGGACGCCAACATCAAGAAGGACCAGGTCTGCACCCAGAACCCGCCGGGGGGCGGGCAGGTCGTCGAGACCGCCACCATCACGGTGCAGATCTCCTCGGGCCCGGCCAAGGCGCCGGTGCCCGCGGTGGTCGGCAAGCCCAAGGACCAGGCCACCAAGGCGCTCGCCGACGCGGGCTTCGCCAACGTCACCACCGAGTACAAGGACGACGACACCGCCGCGCAGGACACCGTCACCGCCCAGGACCCGGCGGCCAACGCCGCCGTCGACCCGAGCACCCCGATCAAGCTGACCGTGTCGCAGGGCAAGACCAAGGTGAACGTCCCGAACGTGGTCGGCTCCCAGAAGGAGGACGCCACGGCGACCCTCCAGGGCCTCGGCTTCCAGGTGGACGCCTCGAAGACCACGCCGGCCCCCGACCCCTCCAAGGTCAACACCGTCGCCGCGCAGTCGGTCCCGGCCAACAACAAGGCCCCGGCCAACACCAAGATCACGCTGACCATCTACAAGGCGCAGGACAAGCCGCAGGTCCCGCCGCTGGCGAACGTCAAGCTGAGCGACGCCGCGAACCAGTTGAAGGCGCTCGGTCTGACCTACACGGTGGTCAACGGCCAGCCGGACCCGAACGCGACGGTGCAGGCGAGCAACCCGCCGGCCGGCACCCCGGTCGACCCGAACACCCAGATCCAGCTGTACATCAAGGCGGCCGAGCCGCCCAAAGGGGGAGACCCCACCACCACACCCCCCAAAGGGGACCACTAAGCCTCCGATATTCCCCTGGTTCGGCTGAACCGGGGGCCGGAGCCCGGGTGACTCCCCAGCACGCCCGAGGGCCCGCCGCAGTTCGTCGCGGCGGGCCCTCGGGCGTTTTCCCTTCCCTGGCCCCAGGAGGCCCGGGAAGGCGCTCAGGAGTGCCGCAGCTCCGGCGGCGGGGTGCGCTTGGCGTCCATGTCGTCCACCCGCACCAGGCTCCCCCAGACGGCCATCCGGTAGCGCGAGGTGTACACCGGGGTGCAGGTGGTCAGGGTGATGTAGCGGCCGGGGCCGGCGTAGCCGGAGCGGGGCGGGACGGGCGCCACGATGCCGGTGTCGTACTTGGTCGTCTCCGGCAGGGTGTTGTCGATCTTGTAGACGTACCACTTGTCCCGGGTCTCGACCACGACCGCGTCGCCCTTGTGGACGGCGTCCAGGTCGTGGAACTTGGCGCCGTGGCCGTCCCGGTGGGCGGCCAGCGCGAAGTTGCCCTGCTCGTCCCACGGCATCGCGGCCTTGTACGGCTGCTCGTAGACGCCCGCCACGCCCTCGTCCAGGACCTCGGTGGAGGTGCCCATCCGGATCAGCACCTGGAAGCCCCTGCCCATCGCCGGGACGTGCAGGAAGCCGACGTCGTCCCCGACCGCGAACTGCCTCGGCGCGGCGCCGGGGGCGCCCGGGGCGACGGACCCACCGGGCGCGGCGGACCCACCGGGGGCCGGGGTGGCACCGGGCCCGGCCGAGGGGCCGGCGGCCGGTCCTGCGGCCCAGTCGCTGCGCAGCCGGTCGCCGGCCGCCGAGGCCGCGCGGTCCGCCTGCACGTTGGTCCACCACAGCGAGTAGGCCACGAACAGGCCGAGCACCAGGCCCAGGGTGATCAGCAGCTCGCCGAAGACCCCGAGCGCGGCCAGCGCCCGGCTCCGCCCCCGCCCGGCCCGCGGCTCTGGCGGGGGAAAGGCCTCCTGCGCCGGTTCGGCCGACAGCTCGGTCTCGTCCTGCATCTGCGGTGCTCCCCCTCCGGGCCGGGCGGCCGGGCGGCTACCCGCCCGTGATGGCGGCCGGCTTGCCCTGGGCACGCGGCCGTTCGTCGATCATCTTGCCAAAGACGATGAGACGGAACTTGGAGGTGAACTCCGGGGTACAGGTCGTCAGCGTGATGTAGCGGCCGGGACCGGCGTACCCGGCGCCGTTCGGCACCGGCTTGATCACGCTCACGTTGTTGGGGGAGGTCTCCGGGATGCCCCCGGTGACCTCGTAGGTGTAGTAGCCGGCGGAGGTCTCCACCACGATCTTGTCGCCCTTGCCGAGCTGGTTGATGTACCGGAACGGCTCGCCGTGGGTGTTGCGGTGGGCGGCCAGCGCGAAGTTGCCCGTCTTGTCGCCCGGCATGCCGGTGTTGGCGTAGTGCCCGACCAGGCCCTTGTCGAGCACCGCCGACTTGGAGGTGCCCTCGGCGATCGGGAACTTCAGCCCCAGCTTGGGCAGGTAGATGATGGCGAAGCCCTTGCCGGGCTCGAACACCTCGGGCTTGTTCGGGTCCGGGGCCGGCTGCCCCGGCTGGGCGGGCGCGGCGGGCGCCGCGTCGAACTGCTGCTCCAGCTGGTTGCGGGCCCCGTCGGCGGCCTCGTCGGCCTGCACGTTGGTCCACCAGAGCTGGTACGCGACGAAGAGCAGCATCACCAGGCCGAGCGTGATGCACAGCTCGCCGATGCCCCGGGCGGCCACCACCAGCACGGACTCCTTGGGGCGCGCCCGCCCGGCGGCGCGGCCGCCCGCCCGGCGCCGACCGCTGCCGGAGCGCAGCGAGGTGCGGCCCTGGGCGGCGCGGCGGCGCTCGGCCCGGCCGCCGGTGGGGACCGGTTCGGCGGCCGGTGCGCCGAGGTCCGCGGGCAGCCGCAGCTGGAGGGTCTGGTCGGGCAGCCACGGGTACTCGGGCCCGTCCACGAGGGGCTCCTGGGCCTGCTCGTACACGCCCCAGGCGTCCTCGGGCGCGGTCTGCACCGGGAACTGCTGCACGGTGCCGTACGGGTCCGCCTCCGGCTGGAAACGTCCCTCCGGACGCAGCGCGGTCACGCCGGTCAGCCCCGGCCGATCACCGGGGCGAGCCCGGCCGACCGGTCGACCGCCTGCGGGAAGCCGCACTCCGCGAGCCAGTTGGCGAGCATCCGGTGACCGCCCTCGGTGAGCACCGACTCGGGGTGGAACTGCACGCCCTCGACCGGCAGTTCACGGTGCCTCAGGCCCATGATCACACCGCTGTCGGTGCGCGCGGTGACCACCAGCTCGGCCGGCACGGTGTCCGGTTCGACCGCGAGCGAGTGGTAGCGGGTCGCGGTCAGCGGCGAGGGCAGGCCCTCGAACACCCCGCCGTCCTCGTGCTCGACCGGCGAGGTCTTGCCGTGCAGCAGCTCGGGCGCCCGGTCGACCACCGCGCCGTACGCCGCCGCGATCGACTGGAGGCCCAGGCAGACGCCGAACACCGGCAGCCCGATCCGCGCGCAGTGGTGGACCATCTCGATGCAGACCCCGGCCTCCTCGGGGGCACCGGGCCCGGGGGAGAGCAGCACGCCGTCGAAGCCCTCCTCGCCGGAGCGGCGGACGGCGTGCTCGACGGTCACCTCGTCGTTGCGCACCACCTCGCAGGTGGCACCGAGCTGGTACAGGTACTGGACCAGGTTGAAGACGAAGCTGTCGTAGTTGTCCACCACCAGGATGCGGGGCGGAGTGGTCGGCCGGGTCGTCATGCGCGCGTGGTCTCCGTGGGGTGCGGTGCTGGAAGGGGTGCCGGGCCCGCCGGCTCAGCCGGTCGCGGCGCCGTCGCCGCCGTCCACCGTGACGTCGCCGAAGGGGAGCAGCGGTTCCGCCCACGGGAAGACGTAGGTGAAGAGGAGATAGACGATCCCCAGGACGAGGAGCAGCGAGACGACGGCTCGGACCAGGGTGTTTCCCGGAAGGTGACGCCAGATCCAGCCGTACATGGTGCTCCCTCGACGCAGCGGACTGGGTTAAAGAGTAGACCCGCGGTGCACGGCCGCGGGGCCGGTCCGCTACTGCTGTCCGCCCGCCGACCGCAGCTCGGTGGTGCCGGAGTAGCCGGGCAGGGTCAGCTCGCCGCTCTCCTGGACCTTCCAGCCCAGCCCGTACGCCTGGACGTACTGGAGGTAGTTGCGGATCGTCGGGTCGGCGTCGACGGCCGAACGCAGGGCGTCGGTCTTCCCGACCGCCTTGACCACGTACGGCGGGGAGTAGACCCGGCCCTGGAGCAGCAGCGTGTTGCCGACGCAGCGGACGGCGCTGGTGGAGATCAGCCGCTGGTCCATCACCTGGACGCCCTCGGCGCCGCCGCGCCACAGCGCGTTGACCACGGCCTGGATGTCCTGCTGGTGGATGACCAGGTCGTTGACGCCGGGCTCGGGCACCCCGGGGATGCGCGCGGTGGCGTTCGGCGGGGCGTCGTTGAGGGTGACGGTCAGGCCGCCGCCCTGGAGCGGCTCCAGGGCGGCGCCGGCGCGCAGGCCGTCCAGCTGCGCGGCGTCGGCCGGGTCGTGGCCCTGCTGCTCGGTGAGCTGCTGGGCGCGGGTCTGGAGGTCGGCGAGCTGGGACTGCGCCTGCTGGTTCTGCCCGCTGCGCTGGCGGATCACGTCGCCGAGGCTGAGCAGCGAGTTGTCGGTCCGCAGGTCGGTGCCGCGGGCGGTCTGCGCGCTGATGTAGAAGAGCAGGCCGGCGAGCGCGAAGACGGCGCAGGTCAGGGCACGACCGACAATTCGGGTGCCGGAGCGGCGGGTACGGGCCGGTTCAGGGGGAATCGACAAATTAGTCACCGTACCCTTATCTCCTCAACACCCGCCGAGCCACTACGCTAACGGACGCCGGTGGCATGCGGCGGAGCGGTCCCCGGGCCGTCCTCCGCAGCAGACCCGGCCGATTCCCCCCGTTGCACCCCGCGCGGTCTCACAGCGCATCGACAGGAGAGCTCCTCGTGCCGAAGTCTCGACTCCGCAAGAAGTCCGACTACACCCCGCCGACCACGGCCGCGGTGAAGATCAGTTCGGGCCGCGGTTGGGTCGCGCCGCTGATGCTGGCACTGTTCCTGATCGGCCTGGTGTGGATCGTCACCTACTACGTGACCAGCGGCACCTACCCGGTCGAGAGCTGGCGCAACTGGAACATCCTGGTCGGCTTCGGCTTCATCGCCGCCGGGTTCGGCGTCTCCACCCAGTGGAAGTGACGGCCCGACCGTCCTGAGGCTCGATCCCGAGCCACTCCCCGCCGTTCCGGATCGTTCGTCCCGGGACGGCGGTCAGGCGTGCCCGCAGCCGGGCGGGAATCCGGTCGGTTGTTCCCACCATCGGACTGGCGTGCTTATCCACATGGTTATCCACACTGGGGAAAAGTCCCCCCAGCCTGTGGATAACTTTCCCCGACAGAGCCGTCCACAGCTGTGCACAACTCCTCGGAAACGGGAGAACCGCACAGCAGGACACGCGTAGAACAGCAGTCCACAGCCGGGTGGTCGCACAGCCTGTGCACAACCCCGCACCCGCTGTGGACAAACGCTCGAAGGGTCACGCCCCGTACAGGGCCATCCCGGCCAGCAGCATCCCCGCCTCGACCGCCAGCGCGCCCACCACCGTCAGGGCCTGGACCAGGCCGCGGCGCTCGCGCGGGGCGTACATCAGGCCGGCCGCGGTCAGCGAGCCGAGCAGCAGGCCGCCGATGTGCGCCCGCCAGTCGATGCCCGGGCGGGAGAAGGTGACGATCAGGTTGAAGACCAGGAACGCCATCGCCGGGCCGAGCGGGCCCTTGTCCCGCAACTGCATCACGATCGTGGCGCCGATCAGCCCGAAGACCGCCCCGGAGGCGCCCAGCGAGCTCATCTCGTGGCCGGCCACCAGGAAGGCGAAGGTGCTGCCGCCCAGGCCGGCGACCAGGTAGAGGGCCAGGAAGCGCAGCCGGCCGAGCGCCTGCTCCAGCGCCGGGCCGAGCCAGAACAGCACCAGCATGTTCATCCCGACGTGCCACCACTCCAGGTGCAGGAAGGTGGCGGTCAGCAGCCGGTACCACTGGTGCGGGCCGTCGGCGATGCCGGCCGGGCCGCCGAGGGTGTCCGCCCCCGCGCTGATCAGCAACCAGATCTGGCCGAGCCGCGGGGTGAGCACGTAGGCCGCCAGCACCCAGACCACGACGTTGATCCCGATCAGCACCCGGGTGACCAGCCCGCCGTCGGCGGCCAGGGCCCCACCGAACCGGGTGGTCGCCCGCCGCGCCCCGGCGTGGCCGTTGCCGACGCACTCCGGGCACTGGAAGCCCACCGAGGCGGTCACCATGCAGTGCGGGCAGATCGGCCGCTCGCAGCGGGAGCAGGAGACCCCGGTGGGGGTCTGCGGGTGCCGGTAGCAGCCGGGCAGTCCGGCCTCCGGGGACCGATCGGCCGTCGGCCGCGGCTCGTCCGGGAGCATCAGCGGGGTCCCCTTCCCGTACACGACCTCAAAGCCGCCAGCCTACTGCCGCACCCCCCGTTCCCGGACCGGACTCCCCAGTCCTCCCCACCGGCCCGCCCCGCAGGGGCCCCACGCACGGCCCACCCGACACGCCCGACCCCGCACCCGGCCCCCACCCCACCTCTCCACCGGCCCGCCCCACAGGAACCCCACGCACGGCCCACCCGACACGCCCAACCCCGCACCCGGCCCCCACCCCACCTCCCCACCAACCCGCCCCCGCAAGGGACCCACGCACGGCCCACCCGACATGCCTCCGGGCAAATCAGGATGCATGATCAGCATTCAGGTGGATATGCGCATATAGGACGCCACCCAGGAGGAGAGACTCGTGAGCTTTTCGGATTCGGCCCGAGAGACGGCCACCAGGACCCGGGACACCGCCGCACACTTCGCGGACGGCGCCAAGCAGCGCCTCGGCCCCGCCTTGGACGCCTTCGGTCCGAAGGCCGCACTGGCCGCCCACAACCTCCGCGGCCAGTACGACAGGCACCTGGCCCCGCAGTTCCGCCACGCCTTCGCCAGCCTCCCGCCGGAGGCCCAGCAGAACGCCCTGAAGGCCCTCCACCGGGCCCAGGAGGCCGCCCTGGCGGCCCGGCTGTCCGCCGCCCGGGCCGCGGACCAGACCCGCGCCACCGTCGCCCCCAGGGTCACCCACGCGGTCGAGGAGGCCCGCGCCACGGTCGTCCCGGTCGCCCAGGAGGCCCAGGCCCGCGGCGCCGCCGCGTTGACCGCCCTCCACGGCCACGTCAGCTCGGCCGAGATCAGCAAGCTGGCCGCCCGGAACGCCAGGAAGGAGCGCTGCAACCGCCTGGCCGCCGGCCTCGCCGTGGCCGGCCTGCTGGCGATCGGCGGCGGCGTCGTCGCCTGGCAGTGGTGGCGCCGGCACGGCAACCCGGAGTGGCTGGTCGAGCCCCCGGCCGCGCAGGAACCCCGGCCGGCCGGCGCACACGCCACCTCCGGCCCGGTGAACGGCTCCGGCCCGGAGGCCACCTCCGAACCGACGGACGGGGCCCCGGCCGCCGGGAGCGACGGCCCCTCCGCCGAGGACGACCCCGGGCCGCGCTGAGCGGACGGGAAGGACCGGACGGGTAAGACCGGAAAACGCCGATCGGCCGTCGACCAGGATCCTGGTCGACGGCCGATCGGCTATCGCTGTGAACTGTGGAGCATAGGAGACTCGAACTCCTGACATCTGCCTTGCAAAGGCAGCGCTCTACCAACTGAGCTAATGCCCCTCGACGGCACCGCGCGTGCCAACGGGCACTAGCGTACCGGGTTCCGGCGCGATTCCCAGCGCCGTCCCCCGGGAACCGTGCCGTTCCCTGGGGTCGGCCGGTCCGGTTCTTCGACCGGGCCGGCCGGCCCGGGAGGCGCTGAGGGGCGCCTCCGGAATTCGTCGGTCGTCAGATCGCCGGTTGCTCAGCGACCGGCCGGGACCGGGTCGGTGGCCTCGGTCCACAGGTCCTGCTCGGCGCGGTCCGCCTGGACCTGACGGTAGACAAAGAAGCCGCCGAGGGCGACCAGGGCGACCAGGAGAAGCTTCTTCACCGCGGGACCTCGTCCTTCTTGCGTTGGTGGACTCAAGAGCCGGATCCGGCCGGACTGACCGGGCCGACGAGTCCAGTTGTGTTTCGAGCGCGAACGGGGCGGCCGGGTGCCAGACTGCCCTTGCGGCCGATGATACACACCGGTGTCCCAATCGTGACCAGCCACCGGCGCGGCCAACCCGGCGGTCCGGTCCCAGGATTGACGCCGCACCTCCTGTCGGGCGGTCCGACCGGCCCCGGAGCGGCCCGGCGCCCCAGGTCAGGTCCGTCCCGCCGCCGGGTCCGCGGGGCTCTCCGGCGCGACCGCCGCCGCCACCACCACCGCCACGGCCGTGCCGTTCGCCGGAGCCAGCCCGGCCCGCGGCGGAAAACGCCGAAGGGCCCGGAGTGGATCACTCCGGGCCCTTCGGGGAGGTGGGCCTAACAGGACTTGAACCTGTGGCCTCTTCCTTATCAGGGAAGCGCTCTAACCGTCTGAGCTATAGGCCCTCGCCGAACAGAGATCGTACCGGATTCCGGCCGACCCGTCGCTCCGCCCGATCTCGACGAGATCGGGAAGATCGAAGGGCCCGGAGTGGATCACTCCGGGCCCTTCGCGGTGGTGGGCCTAACAGGACTTGAACCTGTGGCCTCTTCCTTATCAGGGAAGCGCTCTAACCGTCTGAGCTATAGGCCCTTGCCGCACTGAAAGATTAGCGGACCGACGGCCGATCTCCCAAATCCGGGTCGGCCGGGGCTGCGGCGGCACCCCCCACGACCAGCTGCGGCACGCCGGAGGAGGGGCGCAGCAGCCACTCCTCGCGAGTCGGCGGCAGGCCCGCCGAGCCCTCCTCGGTGCTGCGGACGGCGAGCACCTGGTTGATCCCGATCCGGTTCTGCTCGAAGGCGAGCGCGGAGGCCGCCATGTAGAGCCGCCAGACCCGGGCCCGGCCGCGGCCGACCAGCCCGACCGCCTCCGTCCAGTGCGCCTCCAAGTTGGCCACCCATTCGCGCAGGGTCAGCGCGTAGTGCTCGCGCAGCGACTCGACGTCCCGGACTTCGAAGCCGGCCTCCTCCAGCCGGGCCACGGTGGAACCGACGGGGGAGAGCTCGCCGTCGGGGAAGACGTAGCGGTTGATGAAGGGGCTGGTGCGGTGCGGCTCACCGGGGTGGTCGGGGCGGCGGGCGATCTGGTGGTTGAGCAGCCGGCCGCCTGGCACCAGCAGCCGGTACAGGCCCTCGGCGTAGACCCGGTACTGCTCGGAGCCGACGTGCTCGGCCATCCCGACGCTGGAGATCGCGTCGAAGGGCCCGTCGGCGATCTCCCGGTAGTCCTGGAGCCGGACCTCGACCCGGTCGGACAGCCCGGCCTCCTCGACCCGGGCGCGGGCCAGCGCGACCTGTTCCCGGGAGATGGAGACCCCGACCGCGGTGACCCCGTAGTGCTTCGCCGCGTGCAGCAGCAGCGAGCCCCAGCCGCAGCCGACGTCCAGCAGGCGCATCCCGGGGCGCAGGCCGAGCTTGCGGCAGATCAGGTCGAGCTTGGCCTCCTGGGCGGCCTCCAGGCTCTTCGCCTCGGGCGTCCAGTAGGCGCACGAGTAGACCATCGAGGAGCCCAGCACGATCCGGTAGAAGTCGTTGCCGACGTCGTAGTGGTGGCTGATGGCCGCGCGGTCCCGGCTGCGGCTGTGCAGCCGCCCCTGGGCCTTGCGGACCTCCTCGCGGGGCGGCTCGGGCTCCGGGCCGACCGCCCCGGCCCGCAGCGCGGCGACGAGCACCCGGCGGCCCCTGGCGCCGAGCACGTCGCGCGGCCCGAGGGCCAGGGTGCGGATCTCCGGACGCTCGGCGAAGCGGGCGACGGCGGAGAGCGTCTCGTACAGGTCGGTGCCGGGGGCGACTTCGAGGTCCCCCGCGACGTAGGCGCGGGCCAGGCCCAGCTCGTCCGGCTGCCAGATCAGCCGGCGCAGCGCCCGGCGGTTGCGCAGGACCACGGTGGGCGCGCCCGGCGGCCCCGCGACGCTGCCGTCCCAGACCTGGACCCGCAGTGGTACCGGGACCCCCAACAGCCCTTCCAGGGCCTCGACCAGTTGACCTGCGAGCTTCGCCACCGCGCGCCTCCGTCCAGTCGTCCTTCGGAACCTCAGCTGACCCGGTCGTGCGGACCGGGGGGCGGCCTGCGGCACTCCCAGGCGCGGGACGGGTGGCAGCAGCTAATCCCACCGCGGCCGCCCGGTTTCCGGGCGGCGCGCCGCGGGCGGCCGGCTGTCACCCGAAATGCCGACGGGCCCCACCCGGCGACAACAGCCGGTGGGGCCCGTACATTCCGTCCTCGGACGGGAAACTGAGCGAACGTCAGATTTCGGCCAGGATCAGTCCTCTTCGGCCAGGGTGAGCTCGACGCCGCCGGTGAAGCCGGCCGCCGCGTTGTAGATGAAGGCGGAGAGCGTGGACAGGGCGGTCAGCAGGACGACGTCGACCACGGAGATCAGCGTGGTGAAGGTCATCACCTTGCCGAAGCCGACGTAGTCCATCAGGTTGAGGCCGCCGTTGCTGTCCGAGCCGGTGACGTCCTTGAGGGTCTTGGTCAGCGAGTCGAAGACGCCGAGCGAGTCCAGCGTCATCCACAGCACGGCCGAGGCCACGATGAGGATGATGCCGACGGCCAGCGACAGCAGGAAGCTGACCTTCATCACGGACCACGGGTCGACCTTGGTCACCCGCAGCCGGGCCTTGCGGGTCCGGCCGAGACCGGGGCCGCCTGCCGCCGCGGCGGCGGGTGCGGGTGCGGGCCGACGCGCCGCTCCGCCGGCGGGGGCGCCGCCCACCGGGGTTCCGCCGGCCGGGGTGTTGCCCCCGGTCCGGGTGCCCCGGGGCGGGGTCGGCTGCCCCTTGGCGTACGTGGTCGGCTGCGAGAAGCCGCCCGAGCCGGAGGCCGGGCTGCTCGACGACGTGGGCATCTGCCCGCCGTAGGTCGCACCGCTCTGGCCCGCTCCGCCGGCCGGTGGCATCAGCGAGGTGGACGCGGCCGGGTGCTCGTTCGGCGGCTGCGGCACACCGTACGAACCCCCGCCCTGCGCGCCCGGACGGCCGCCGGAGGTTCCTCCCGCAGCACCCGTGGCTCCACTCACCTGGTCCTCCCGCACTTCCACCAGGACGGCGGCGCCGCCCTGCTTCGTCACTCGTCATCCAGCGCCCGGCGGGATTGCCCGGAACTGGTCGGCGTCCGGTGCCGCCGCGTCCATCCATTCGGACGCGGCGGCACCGGTCTGCGGTTCGGATCAGGCCTCGACGTCTCCGCCGACCGCCGTCTCCGCACCCTCGGCCGTGTCGGTGGACTCGGTAACCGCCACCTCGTCCTCCGCCGTCTCCTCGTCCTCGGCCTCCGCGTTGCGGGCCATGCCCACGACCGCGTCGCGCTTTCCGAGGTTGATCAGTTGGACGCCCATGGTGTCACGTCCGGTTTCACGAACCTCGGAAACCCTCGTGCGGATCACTCCGCCCGAGAGGGTGATCGCCATGATCTCGTCGGATTCGTCGACCACGAGCGCGCCGACCAGCGAGCCCCGGCCCTCGACGATCTTCGCCGCCTTGGTGCCGTAGCCGCCGCGCCCCTGGACACGGTACTCGTCCACACCGGTGCGCTTGGCGTAGCCGCCGTCGGTGGCGGTGAAGACGTAGGTGCCCGGTCGGACGACGTTCATCGAGAGCAGCTCGTCGTCCTCGCGGAAGGCCATGCCCTTGACGCCGGAGGTGGCGCGGCCGGTGGGGCGCAGGGCGTCGTCGGTCGCGGTGAAGCGGATCGACTGGGCCTTCTTGGAGACCAGCAGCAGGTCGTCCTCGGCGGAGACCAGCTCGGCGCCGATCAGCTCGTCGTCCCTGCCGTCCTCGTCCTGGCGCAGGTTGATCGCGATCAGGCCGCCGGAGCGCGGGGAGTCGTAGTCCTTGAGCGGGGACTTCTTCACCAGGCCGGCCCGGGTGGCGAGGACCAGGTACGGCTTGTCCTCGTAGGTGCGGACGGCCATCACCTGGGCGATGTGCTCCTCCGGCTGGAAGGCCAGCAGGTTGGCGACGTGCTGGCCGCGGGCGTCACGCCCGGCGTCCGGCAGCTCGTAGCCCTTGGCCCGGTAGACCCGGCCCTTGTTGGTGAAGAACAGGATCCAGTTGTGGGTCGTCGTCACGAAGAAGTGGTCGACGATGTCGTCCTGCTTCAGCTGGGCACCGCGCACGCCCTTGCCGCCGCGCTTCTGCGAGCGGTAGAGGTCGGAGCGGGTCCGCTTGACGTAGCCGCCACGGGTGATGGTGACGACGATGTCCTCCTCGGCGATGAGGTCCTCGATGGAGAGGTCGCCGTCGGAGGGGATGAGGGTGGAGCGCCGCTCGTCGCCGTACTTCTCGACGATCGCGGCGAGCTCCTCGGAGATGATCTCCCGCTGGCGGGTCGGCGCGGCCAGGATCGCGTTGTACTCGTCGATCTTGCGCTGGAGCTCGTCGTGCTCGTCCATGATCCGCTGGCTCTCCAGCGCGGCCAGGCGACGCAGCTGCATCTCCAGGATCGCGTTGGCCTGGAGCTCGTCGATGTCGAGCAGGCCCATCAGGCCGGTGCGGGCGGCGTCGGCGCTGGCCGAGGCCCGGATCAGCGCGATGACCTCGTCGATCACGTCCAGGGCCTTGAGCAGGGCGCGCAGGATGTGGGCGCGCTCCTCGGCCTTGCGCAGGCGGAAGGTGGTGCGCCGGACGATGACCTCGACCTGGTGGTTGACCCAGTGCCGGATGAAGGCGTCCAGCGACAGGGTGCGCGGCACGCCGTCGACCAGGGCCAGCATGTTGGCGCCGAAGTTGGTCTGCAGCTCGGTGTGCTTGTACAGGTTGTTCAGCACGACCTTGGCCACGGCGTCGCGCTTGAGCACGACCACCAGGCGGGTGCCGGTGCGCGACGAGGACTCGTCGCGGACGTCGGCGATGCCGGCGATCTTGCCGTCCTTCACCAGGTCGGCGATCTTCAGCGCGAGGTTGTCCGGGTTGACCTGGTACGGCAGCTCGGTGATCACCAGGCACTGGCGGCCCTGGATCTCCTCGACCTCGACCACGGCGCGCATGGTGACCGAGCCGCGGCCGGTGCGGTAGTAGTCGTCGATCCCGCGGCGGCCGACGATCAGCGCACCGGTCGGGAAGTCCGGGCCCTTGATCCGCTCGACCAGGGCGTCCAGCAGCTCCTCGGCGGAGGCCTCCGGGTTCTCCAGGTACCAGAGCGCGCCGGAGGCGACCTCGCGGAGGTTGTGCGGCGGGATGTTGGTGGCCATGCCGACCGCGATGCCGGTGGCACCGTTGACCAGCAGGTTGGGGAAGCGCGCGGGCAGGACGGTGGGCTCCTGCGAGCGGCCGTCGTAGTTCGGCGCGAAGTCGACGGTCTCCTCGTCGATGTCGCGCATCATCTCCATGGCCAGCGGCATCATCTTGCACTCGGTGTAGCGCATGGCCGCCGCCGGGTCGTTGCCCGGGGAGCCGAAGTTGCCGTTGCCGTCCACCAGCGGCATCCGCATCGACCACGGCTGGGCCAGGCGGACCACGGTGTCGTAGATCGAGGTGTCACCGTGCGGGTGGTAGTTGCCCATGACGTCGCCGACGACGCGGGCGCACTTGTAGTAGCCCTTCTCGGGGCGGTACCCGCCGTCGTACATCGCGTAGAGCACGCGGCGGTGCACCGGCTTGAGGCCGTCGCGGACCTCGGGCAGCGCACGGCTGACGATCACGCTCATCGCGTAGTCGAGGTACGAGCGCTGCATCTCGGTCTCGAGCTCGACCGGCTCGATCCGCATCGTCGCCTGGGCGGTGGCCTCGGCGGTGTCGGGGGTCTCGGGCTGGTCGCCTTCGGGACGGTTGTCGTCGACCACTGGTGGTCAGTTTCCTTTCACGCGGACTGGAACGTGCGGGGCCTGGGGTGCAGGCGTCACACGTCCAGGAAGCGGACGTCCTTGGCGTTGCGCTGGATGAAGGAGCGGCGGGCCTCGACGTCCTCGCCCATCAGCACGGAGAACAGCTCGTCGGCACGGGCGGCGTCCTCGAGGGTGACCTGGAGCAGCAGGCGGTGCTCGGCGTCCATGGTGGTGACCCGGAGCTCCTCGGCGTTCATCTCGCCGAGACCCTTGAAGCGCTGGATCGCGTCGTCCTTGGGCAGCCGGCGCCCGGCCTCCACCCCGGCGGCGACCAAGGCGTCGCGCTCGCGGTCGGAGTAGGCGTACTCGAAGTCGTCCTTGCCCCACTTGATCTTGTACAGCGGGGGCATGGCGAGGTAGACGTACCCGGACTCGACCAGCGGCCGCATGAAGCGGAACAGCAGGGTGAGCAGCAGGGTGCGGATGTGCTGTCCGTCGACGTCGGCGTCGGCCATCAGGACGATCTTGTGGTACCGCAGCTTGGACTCGTCGTAGTCCTCCTGGATGCCGCAGCCGAAGGCCGAGATGAGGGCCTGGACCTCGGTGTTCTGGAGGACCTTGTCGATCCGGGCCTTCTCGACGTTCAGGATCTTGCCGCGGATCGGCAGGATGGCCTGGGTGCGCGGGTCGCGGCCCTGCTTGGCCGAGCCGCCCGCGGAGTCACCCTCGACGATGAAGATCTCGCACTCGGACGGGTCCTTGGACTGGCAGTCGGAGAGCTTGCCCGGCAGCGAGGCGGACTCCAGCAGGCCCTTGCGGCGGGTGAGGTCGCGGGCCTTGCGGGCGGCGACGCGCGCGGTGGCGGCCTGGATGGACTTGCGGATGATGTCCGCGGCCTCGTTGGGGTTGCGGTCCAGCCAGTCGTTGAGCTGCTCGTGGACGACCTTCTGGACGAAGGTCTTGGCCTCGGTGTTGCCGAGCTTGTCCTTGGTCTGGCCCTCGAACTGCGGCTCGCCGAGCTTGACCGAGATGATCGCGGTCAGGCCCTCGCGGATGTCCTCGCCGGAGAGGTTGTCGTCCTTCTCCCGGAGCAGCTTCTTGTCCCGCGCGTAGCGGTTGACCAGGCCGGTCAGCGCGGCGCGGAAGCCCTCCTCGTGGGTGCCGCCGCCGTGGGTGTGGATGGTGTTGGCGAAGCTGTAGACCCCCTCGGTGTAGGAGGAGTTCCACTGCATCGCGACCTCCACCGAGATCGCCTTGTCCTTGTCCTCCGCCTCGAAGTCGATCACCGAGGGGTGGATGACCTCGCCCTTGCGGGAGTTGAGGTGGGCGACGAAGTCGGCGATGCCGCCGTCGTACTTGTACGTGACGGAGAGCGGCTTGCCCTCCTCGTCCACGTGCTCGGGGCGCTCGTCGGTCAGCGAGATGGACAAGCCCTTGTTGAGGAAGGCCATCTCCTGGAAGCGGCGGGAGAGCGTCTCGAAGGAGTAGACGGTGGTCTCGAAGATGTCGCCGTCGGCCCAGAAGGTCACCGTGGTGCCGGTGCGGTCGGTCTCCGCGCCCTTGACCAGGGCGGCGGTCGGCGCGCCCATCTTGTAGTCCTGGGTCCAGATGTGGCCGTCCTTGTGGATCTCCACGGAGAGCCGGGTGGACAGCGCGTTCACCACCGAGACGCCGACACCGTGCAGACCGCCGGAGACGGCGTAGCCGCCACCGCCGAACTTGCCGCCCGCGTGCAGGACGGTGAGCACGACCTCGACGGCGGGCTTGTCCTGGCCGGGGACGATGTCCACGGGGATGCCTCGGCCGTTGTCGACGACGCGGATCGCGCCGTCGGCCATGATCGTGACGTCGATGGTGTCGGCGTACCCGGCCATCGCCTCGTCGACGGAGTTGTCCACGACCTCCTGCACCAGGTGGTGCAGGCCGCGCTCGCCCGTCGAACCGATGTACATGCCGGGGCGCTTGCGGACGGCGTCGAGGCCTTCCAGCACCTGGATGTTGCTACCGGTGTAGGAAGACTGGTCGGACTGGTCTGGGGTCTGGCTGGGGTTGCCGGAATCGGCCACGAAGCGCCCTCTCTGGCACAGCACGGGCCGCATGCCCACCCCGTGCGGGCGGGCGTGCGACCACAGCGTTTCGACTCGGTTGCCACTAGCAACAGTGTTTGGCTCTCAGTCTACCGGTACGACTGACAGAGATGGGCGTTTGGCAGCCCTTGAGGGCAGATATGCCGCCCTGAATCCCCTCTGCACATGTCCCGATACTCGACCGGGGGGCCCAGGGCGCCTGGAAGGGCTGTCAGGGGTTCCGGAAGATCGCCATCCGTTCCGGGACCCCGGGCGGCCGTCCGACTTCCCGGTCAGCCCCAGGTGTCGCCCGGCCCCTTGCTCCCCGGCGCGCGCAGCCGGCCGTAACCGCGGACGGGCGCCGCCGGGCCGAGCACCTTGATGGTCCGGACCGTCCCGTGCCCCAGCTCGTGGTTCAGGCGGGCCACCAACTGCCGTGCCAGCCAGCGCAGTTGAGTGGCCCAGGCGGTGGAGTCGCACTGCACGGTGAGCACCGCGGCGGCCTCGTCGTAGGAGGAGGGGTGGCAGTGCGCGGCGATGTCCGGGCCCACGATCTGCGGCCAGCGGCCCATCACCCCGCCGACGGCGGCCGAGGACTCCCAGCCGCGCTCGGTCAGCAGCCGGTTGAGCGCCGCGCCGAGCGGGACCGGGTCACGGCCGTCCGAGCGGGCGCCGCTGCGCAGGCCGTGCCGCTTCGCCTCGCGCTTCTCCCGGACCTGGTCGCCGCGCTGGCGGGCCTGGGCGCGGGCCGCCCGCAGCGCGGAGCGGGCGAGGTCGGCACCGGTCGGCGCGGGGGCGCCGGACTCGGCGGCACCGGGCTCAGGGGCACCGGGCCTGGGGGAGCGCTCCGCCGGCTCGCTCACGGCGATCTCCTTTCCCCAGCCTGTGGACAACGGTCGCGGTCGCGCGCCATTGAGCCGTCCAGCCTACGGGAGCGACCGGGCCCGGCGGGCCGGGGCCGGGGTGCACCGAGGTGCGGTGACGGTGGTGCGGTGGTGCGGGTACGGTGCCGGCGGGGCGGTGCCGGCAGGGGCGCGGTCAGGCGTCGATCCGGCGCACCGCGCCGTCGGAGACCGCGAACCGGGCGCCGGCCAGCGCCTTGGGCACGTCCTCGGCGACCGCCGCGGTCACCAGCACCTGCTCGCCGTCGGCCACCAGCTCGGCCAGCCGGTCCCGGCGGGCGGCGTCCAGCTCGGCGAACACGTCGTCCAGGATCAGCACCGGCTCGCCGCCGTCGGCACGCAGCAGCTCGTACGAGGCCAGCCGCAGCGCCAGCGCGAAGGACCAGGACTCGCCGTGGCTGGCGTAGCCCTTGGCGGGCAGCGGGCCGAGCTTGAGCACCAGCTCGTCGCGGTGCGGGCCGACCAGGGTCACCCCGCGCTCGACCTCCTGCTTGCGGACCGCCCGCAGCGCGTCCAGCAGCTGCTCCTCGGCCTGCTCGCGGCTGCTCGGCAACTCCCCCTCGAAGGAGCTGCGGTACTCCAGGGCGGTCTCGCCGCCGCCGGGGGCCAGCTGCCCGTACGCGGCCGCCACCAGCGGCTGGAGGGCGGCCACCAGCTGGATCCGGAAGGCCGTCAACTCGGCTCCGGCACGGGCCAGATGGCCGTCCCAGACCTCCAGGGTGGACAGGTCGGCGCCCTTGCCGCCGCCGGCCCGGCGGGCCATCGCGGCGGTCTTCAACAGGGCGTTGCGCTGCTTGAGCACCCGCTCGTAGTCCTGCCGGACCCCGGCCAGCCGGGGGGCCCGGGCGGTCAGCAGCTCGTCCAGGAAGCGCCGCCGCTCCCCCGGGTCGCCCTTGACCAGGCTGAGGTCCTCGGGGGCGAACAGCACGGTGCGCAGCAGGCCCAGCACGTCCCGCGGGCGGACGTTGTCGGAGCGGTTGATCCGGGCCCGGTTGGCCTTGCCCGGGGTGAGCTCCAGCTCGATCAGGGTGGAGCGGCCGCGGTCCACCACCGAGGTGCGGACCACCGCGCGTTCCGCGCCCAGCCGGATCAGCGGGGCGTCGGTGGCGACCCGGTGGCTGCCCAGGGTGGCGACGTAGCCGATCGCCTCGACCAGGTTGGTCTTGCCCTGGCCGTTGGGCCCGACGAAGGCCGTCACGCCCGGGTCGAGGGGAACCTCGGCCCGGGCGTACGACCGGAAGTCGGCGAGCGACAGATGCGCGACGTGCATGGCTGTGGACTGCGCCCGCCTTCTTGGGGAGGACCTGCTGGTTACTTGGACTCGACCGCGTGGCCGCCGAACTGGTTGCGCAGCGCGGCGATCATCTTCATCTGCGGCGAGTCCTCCTGGCGGGAGGCGAAGCGGGCGAACAGCGAGGCGGTGATCGCCGGCAGCGGCACGGCGTGGTCGATCGCGGCCTCGACGGTCCAGCGGCCCTCGCCGGAGTCGGCGGCCCAGCCGCGCAGCTTGTCGAGGTGCTCGTCCTCGTCCAGGGCGCGGACGGCCAGGTCCAGCAGCCAGGAGCGGATGACGGTGCCCTCCTGCCAGCTGCGGAAGATCTCGCGCACGTCGGTGACCTCGGGGGCGGCCTCCAGCAGCTCCCAGCCCTCGGCGAAGGCCTGCATCATCGCGTACTCGATGCCGTTGTGGACCATCTTGGCGAAGTGGCCGGCGCCCACCGCGCCCGCGTGCACCGAGCCGAAGTCGCCCTCGGGCTTCAGGGCGTCGAAGACCGGCTGGACCTTGGCGACGTGCTCGGCGTCGCCGCCGTACATCAGCGCGTAGCCGTTCTCCAGGCCCCAGACGCCGCCGGAGACGCCGCAGTCCACGAAACCGATGCCCTTGGCGGCCAGCGCCTCGGCGTGCTTGACGTCGTCGGTCCAGCGGGAGTTGCCGCCGTCGACCACCACGTCGCCGGGGGAGAGCAGCTCGGCGAGCTCGTCGACGGTCGCCTGGGTGGCGGCGCCCGCCGGCACCATGACCCAGACCACGCGCGGGCCCTGGAGCTTGGTGACGAGCTCCTGGAGGCTCTCGACGTCGGAGATGTCCGGGTTGCGGTCGTAGCCGATGACGGTGTGGCCGGCGCGGCGGATCCGCTCGCGCATGTTGCCGCCCATCTTGCCGAGACCGATGAGGCCGAGCTCCATGACCAAGTCCTTACCTGTGGTGACGTGCCTGCCGGCGGCGCCGTTGCCGCACTCCTTGAGCCTACGCGCTGGAGCGGACCCGGCCGTCTGGGGTCGGGCCGGGCGGGGGAGACGTCCACAGGCTGTGCACAGCGGGTGTGCACAGCCTGTGGACGGTCGGACGTGGCGGGATCAGCCGGAGAGGCGGACCGGCATGATCAGGTACTGGTAGGCCTTGTCCTCCTCGGCGTCCACCGAGACCTTGCCGCTGAGCAGCGCGGGCTTGGTCGGGGTGGTGAAGCTGAGCTGGGCGAAGGGGGAGTCGATGGCCTTGAGGCCCTCCTCCAGGTAGCCCGGGTTGAAGGCGATCGAGATGGCGTCGCCCTCCAGGGAGGCCTCGATCCGCTCGGTGGCCTGGGCGTCGTCGCCCGAGCCGGCCTCCAGCGTCAGCACGCCCTCCTCGAAGTTCAGGCGGACCGGGGTGTTGCGCTCGGCGACCAGCGAGACGCGCTTGAGCGCCTCCAGGAAGGGCTGGGTCTGGATCGCGGCGACCGCGTTGAACTCGGTCGGGAACAGGCTGCGGAACTTGGGGAACTCGCCCTCCAGCAGCCGGGTGGTGGTCCGGCGGCCGGCACCCTCGAAGCCGATCAGGCCCTCGCCCGCGCCGCCCGACGAGAGCGCGATGGAGACGTTGTCGCCGCTGCCCAGGGACTTGGCGATGTCCTGGAGCGTCTTGGCCGGGACCAGCGCGACGGCGGAGATGTCCGACTGCTCGGGCTTCCACAGCAGCTCGCGGACGGCGAAGCGGTAGCGGTCGGTGGCGGCCAGGGTGATCCGGTCGCCCTCGATCTCGACCCGGACACCTGTGAGCACCGGGAGGGTGTCGTCCCGGCCGGCGGCGACCGCGGCCTGGCTGACGGCGGAGGCGAAGACGTCGCCGGAGACGGTGCCGGTGGCGGTCGGCATCTGGGGGAGCGCGGGGTACTCGTCCACCGGGAGGGTGGGGAGGGTGAAGCGGGAGCTGCCGCAGACCACGCTGACCCGCTGGCCGTCGGTGGAGATCTCCACCGGGCGGTTGGGGAGGTTGCGGGAGATGTCGTTCAGCAGCCGGCCGGAGACCAGGACGGTGCCGGCCTCCTCGACGTCCGCCTCCAGCTCGACCCGGGCCGACACCTCGTAGTCGAAGCCGGACAGCGCCAGACTGCCCTCCTGCGCGGTCAGCAGCAGGCCGGCCAGCACAGGCACCGGCGGCCGTGCCGGGAGGCTGCGGGCAGCCCAGGCCACCGCCTCCGCGAGGACGTCACGCTCCACCCGGAACTTCACCGGTAACCGCCTCCTGGATCGAGCGCTCCCGCTCGCACTCTGGTTCGTCTGATCTTGATCGTCGGTTCGGCTGTCCGCCGAGCTCGGTCGCTCCGCTTCCAGTCGCAAGGACAGTCTGACGTACTCCGCCGACAGACGGGGCAGACGGGCGGAAGCTTCCC
Source organism: Kitasatospora sp. NPDC032121 (assembly GCF_055580145.1). Lineage (NCBI taxonomy): Bacteria > Bacillati > Actinomycetota > Actinomycetes > Kitasatosporales > Streptomycetaceae > Kitasatospora > Kitasatospora sp. NPDC032121. The sequence continues at coordinate 263,884 of NZ_JBVILX010000002.1, forward strand.
GAACGGTTGTCGGAGGCCGGTTGTCCACAGATTCGGGGCCCACCCACTTTGAAAGCAAGTCCGGGGTCTAAATGTGTAGTGGTAGTAGTAGGGCCTGTGGAAACCGTGGATAACCCCGTTTCCGCAGGTCAGGGCCCGAATTTTGTCCACAGTGACTGTGGACGGCGGCTGTGGACGGGCAGGCCGCGCTGTGGACAGCCGAGCGTTACCCACAGGCCACGCTCGGTATCCACAGGTTATCCCCAGGGCTGTCCCCAGATCCGGGCCCGGTTATCCACGGGCGCCGGTCAACTTTTCGTGACGCCTTTCACACCAGGGTATGAACGCCAGTCCACGGTTGTCGAACTGTGGACGCCGCTGTGGACAACCTGGGGATAACCGGCCCGCCCCTGGGGACAACCGGTGGATAACCCGGACGGCCCACTGGCGGTCGGTCAACTGTCCACACCCTGTGGATAACCGTTGTGCACAAGTCCACAGGCACCTGACCTGCGCGGAAGAGCGTAGCGGTGACGGGCCTGTGGACGAATTCTGGATAACTCCGCACCCTCCACCCTGTGGACGGTGGAGAAGGGGCCGGTCCTGTGGACAACGGCCTTGCGCGCCCTCGGTTTTCGAATCACCGGTCAGTTGTTCGGCGCGGGCTGTGGACTGGCGGATCGTCCGTCGACCGCATCCCTGCCCCGTCGGGGCGCGGCGCACACCTGTGGACACGCGAAAGGGGCGTCAGGATTCGCTCCTGACGCCCCGGGGCCCGTCTCGTGGCGGCGCTGCGCCGCGCCGGCTAGCTCTTGATGCGGTTGGTGAGTTCGGTGACCTGGTTGTAGATCGAGCGCCGCTCGGCCATCAGCGAGCGGATCTTGCGGTCCGCGTGCATCACCGTGGTGTGGTCGCGGCCGCCGAACTGCGCGCCGATCTTCGGCAGCGAGAGGTCGGTGAGCTCGCGGCAGAGGTACATCGCGATCTGCCGGGCCGTCACCAGCACCCGGCTGCGCGAGGATCCGCAGAGGTCGTCCACGCTCAGGCCGAAGTACGCGGCCGTCTGCTGCATGATGACCTGTGCGGTGATCTCCGGTCCCGCGTCCTCGTCCCCGCCCGGGATCAGGTCCTTGAGGACGATCCCGGCCAGCTCCAGGTCCACCGGGGCCCGGTTGAGGTTGGCGAAGGCCGTCACCCGGATCAGCGCGCCCTCGAGCTCCCGGATGTTCCGGGTGATCCGGGACGCGATGAACTCCAACACGTCGGCGGGAGCGTTGAGTTGTTCCTGGATCGCCTTCTTGCGCAGGATCGCGATCCGGGTCTCCAGCTCCGGCGGGGTGACGTCGGTGATCAGACCCCACTCGAAGCGGTTGCGCAGCCGGTCCTCCAGCGTGGTCAGCAGCTTGGGCGGCCGGTCCGAGGAGAGGACGATCTGCTTGTTCGCGTTGTGCAGGGTGTTGAAGGTGTGGAAGAACTCCTCCTGCGTGGACTCCTTGCTCGCGAGGAACTGGACGTCGTCCACGAGCAGGATGTCCATGTCCCGGTAGCGGCGGCGGAAGGTGTCCGCCTTGCCGTCCCGGATCGAGTTGATGAACTCGTTGGTGAACTCCTCCGAGGACACGTAGCGCACCCGGGTGCCCGGGAAGAGGCTGCGCGAGTAGTGCCCGATGGCGTGCAGCAGGTGGGTCTTGCCCAGCCCGGACTCGCCGTAGATGAAGAGCGGGTTGTACGCCTTGGCCGGGGCCTCGGCGACGGCCACCGCCGCCGCGTGCGCGAAGCGGTTGCTGGCGCCGATGACGAAGGTGTCGAACAGGTACTTGGGGTTCAGCCGGGCGGCCGGCTCGTCCTTGCGGGAGCCGCCGGCCGGGGGAGCGCCGGGCGGGGCGGGCACGCCGGGGACGCCGGGCCGCTCGGCGGAGCGTTCCGGGGCGGACTTCTCCGCCGGGCGTCCGCCGGCGGGGCGGGAGCCGCTGGCCCGGCGTCCTGCGCCGGTGCGCGGCTGCTCGTTCGGGCCGGGGCCGTAGGCGCCGCCGAAGAGGTCGCCCTGGGTGGTGGCGGGGGGGCCGGGGACGGGCCGCGGCGGCCGGGGCGCGTGCTCCTCCGGGTCGCGGTAGGCCGGCGGCTGCTCCTGGTAGCCCTGCCAGCCCGGTCCGCCGCCGGGGCCGCCGTACGGGGCCTGGCGCTGCTCGTAGCCGCCGGTGTCGTAGCGGGGGCGCTCGTAGTCCTGCTCGTACGGCTGCGCCTTCTCGTAGGGCTGGCCGTGCTCGTACGGCTGCTGGTAGCCCTGGCCGCCGTAGTCGGAGTCGTCCTCCTCGGCCGGGCCGGGGTAGGGCTCGGCGGGGGCCTGGGGTGCGGGCGCGGGGGTGGTGGGCACCGCGTTGGCGTCGACCATCACGGCGATCCGGACCGGGCGGCTGAGCTCGCGGCTGAGGGCCTCGGTCAGCTGCGGCAGCAGCCGGCCCTCCAGCACCTGCTTGGCCCGCTCGTTCGGGGTCGCCAGCAGGGCGGTGTCGTGCATCATCCACATCGGTTGGGTGCGCTGCACCCACTGCTTGTCCATCTCCGCGACATCGGGGTCGCTGACCAGCCGCTCGACGACCCTGGCCCAGACCGGGACGAGGTCGCTGTTGACATCAGCCACTGGTGCACGCTTTCCAAGAACAAACCAGACAAGTTCTGCAACGGTAGTCAGCGAACAGGGTGGGATCAAGTCGTTGTCCACAGGCTGTGGGTAAGACGGGTCGGGAGCGGCTGGTTTGACCCTCGCGCCCCGTCCCGCGTACCGTAACCAGGTCGAGTTGTCGATGGCCGCTGCCGCATGTCCGCGGGTCCACCCGCTCCATAAGGCGCGCAGCACGGGCGCCGTGGATTGCCTCAGACCCCAGCCGAACTGGGGCGATGGGCCGGATTTCCGAAATCAGGGGAGATCACGCGGACGCACGGTGACGGCCAAGCGACTCCCCGTCATCCTACGATTCACCTCAGGAGCCCCCGAGTGAGCAAGCGCACCTTCCAGCCGAACAACCGTCGTCGCGCGAAGACCCACGGCTTCCGGCTGCGTATGCGTACCCGCGCCGGCCGCGCCATCCTGGCCGCCCGCCGTGGCAAGGGCCGCGCCAGCCTGTCCGCCTGATCCGCGCCAGAGTCTGTTGTGCTGCCCTCCGAGAATCGGCTGCGGCGGCGCCAGGACTTCGCGACCGCGGTGAAACGCGGTCGTCGGGCCGGCCGGCCCCTTCTGGTCGTCCATCTCAGCAGAGAGGGTGACCCGCAGGGGCAGACCGACCGGACCAGCGACTCCCGCCCGCACGTCGCCGAGGGGACTCCTTCGGCGCGTGCGGGTTTCGTCGTGAGCAAGGCCGTCGGCCCGGCGGTTGTCCGCAACCTGGTCAAGCGCCGGTTGCGCCACCTCGTTCGTGATCGTCTCTTCAGGCTGCCCGCCGGTAGCCTGATAGTGGTGCGTGCGCTGCCCCAGGCCGCGACCGCCTCGTACCAGGACCTCGAACGTGACCTGGACGCGGCACTGAAGCGGTTGCTGAGGACGGAGCCCGCCGCCACGGCGCCGACGGGAGCAGGTCGATGAAGTACCTGCTGATGGGTCTGATCAGGGTCTATCAGTGGACCATCAGCCCACTGCTCGGTCCGGTCTGCCGCTATTACCCCTCCTGCTCGCACTACGGCTACGAGGCCGTGAAGGTGCACGGGGCGGTCAAGGGCGGCGGACTGACCGCGTGGCGAATCCTGCGCTGCAATCCGTGGACGCCCGGCGGGGTCGATCACGTCCCGCCGCGCAAGCATCCGGTGTGGCACCGGCGGTTGCGAGACTGGTTGAACAGCCGGTCCGCCACCGGAGACCCGGTGACCGCCACCCCCGCCGGTCCGGACCCCGAGGGCCCGGCGACCATTGGCCCCGTGCGGCCAATCCACCTGTCCAAGGAGCCTGACCGGTGACCTTCTCCTTCCTGAATCCCCTGTACACAGCGGTGTCCTGGATCATCGTCCAGTTCCACTCGCTGTACAGCCACATCTTCAATCCGGACGGTGGCTGGGCCTGGGGCCTCGCCATCGCCTCGATGGTGGTCGTCATCCGGATCTGCCTGATCCCGCTCTTCGTGAAGCAGATCAAGGCGACCCGGGCCATGCAGGCGATCCAGCCGAAGATGAAGGCCATCCAGGAGCGCTACAAGAACGACCGGCAGCGCCAGTCCGAAGAGATGATGAAGCTGTACAAGGAGGCGGGTACCAACCCGTTCTCCAGCTGCCTCCCCATCATCGTCCAGGCGCCGTTCTTCACCGCCCTCTACGGTGTGCTCGCCAAGGTCGCCAAGGGCCAGGACATCGGCGTCATCCACGGTGACCTGCTGGTGAGCGCCGGCAAGGCGCACATCTTCGGCGCCCCGCTCTCCGCGACCTTCGTCAGCAGCCCCGAGACCAGCGTCAAGATCGTCACCGCCGTGATGATCATCCTGATGTCGCTGTCGCAGTTCATCACCCAGCGCCAGCTGATGACGAAGAACGTCGACCTCACGGTGAAGACGCCGTTCATGCAGCAGCAGAAGATGCTGATGTACGTCTTCCCGATCATGTTCGCCGTGATGGGCATCAACTTCCCCGTCGGTGTCCTGGTCTACTGGCTGACCACCAACGTCTGGTCGATGGGCCAGCAGCTGGTCGTCATCCACAACAACCCGACCCCGGGCAGCAAGGCCTTCCAGGAGCGCCAGGAGCGCCTGAAGAAGGCCGGCCGACTGCGTCCGGACGGTACGGAGATCAAGGGCGCGCTCTGGGGCATGCTGCCCCCGTCCAAGGCGGCCGTCAGCGAGGCGGCCAGCGCCGCCGCGGTGGTCGAGGAGGCGGCGCAGGTGCGCCGCCAGCAGCCCCGTCGGCAGAGCAAGTCCCAGCGCCAGCAGGGCGGTGCCGGACAGCCGACCGTCGAGCTGGACAAGGACACCCCGGCCGAGGAGCCGGCCGACTCCGCCCCCGCCGAGTCCGAGGGCAAGCCGGCGGCCGCCAAGCAGGCCGCGGCCAAGCCCGCCGGTACCAAGCAGGGCACTCGGCAGCAGCCGAAGCGCGGCGGCGGCCAGCGGCCGAAGAAGAAGTCCTGACCGGTCCCGAGCCCGTTGTGACAGCCGCGAAGAGCTTCGTCCCCGGCCCGACAGACGGGCCCATCTCCGAAGGAGTCCATCAGTGACGGAAGGCACCACCTCCGCCGTCGAGGCCGAGGCCGCCGCCAGCGCCGACGAGAGCCTCATCTCCCGCCTGGAGCAGGAGGGCGACATCGCGGCGGACTACCTGGAGGGTCTGCTCGACATCGCCGACCTCGACGGTGACATCGACATGGACGTCGAGGGCGACCGCGCCCTGGTCTCCATCGTCAGTGACGGCAACGACCGTGCGCTGCAGCGCCTGGTCGGCCAGGACGGCGAGGTGCTGGAGGCTCTCCAGGAGCTGACCCGGTTGGCTGTCCACCGGGAGACCGGCGAGCGCAGCCGCCTCATGCTGGACATTGCCGGCTTCCGGGCCCGCAAGCGGGAGGAGCTGGCGGCGCTCGGCGCCAAGGCCGCCGAGCAGGCCAAGAGCACCGGCGAGCAGGTCAAGCTGCGGCCGATGACGCCCTTCGAGCGCAAGGTCGTCCACGACGCGGTCGCCGCGGCGGGGCTGCGCAGCGAGTCCGAGGGCGAAGAGCCCCAGCGGTGCGTGGTCGTGCTGCCGGTCTGAGGCCGACAGGTCGACGACCGGCCGCCACGGCGGCCGGAGAGCTTCACCGGACGCGACCCCGTCCGCCTCGTGCGGGCGGGGTCGTCGTCCCTTCTGGGATGTTTCACGTGAAACAGTGCGTTGAGCGGGTCGGTGGATCCGGGGATCGGAGAGGTCGAGATGGACACGGAGAACGCGGCCGCCGGCCGGCCGGGGGCGGACGTGGACCCGGCCGCTGAGGGGCGGGCCACCGAGGCGGAGCAGTTGGCCGAGGCGCCGGCCGTCGCCCGGGAGGTCTTCGGGGAGCGCTACGACGCCGCAGTCCGCTACACCGAGCTGCTGGCCACGGCGGGTGTGCAGCGCGGGCTGATCGGGCCCCGTGAGGTGCCCCGGCTCTGGGACCGCCACGTGCTGAACTGCGCGGTGCTGGCCGAGCTGCTGCCCTCCGGCATCACGCTGTGCGACGTCGGCTCCGGGGCCGGTCTGCCGGGCATCCCGGTGGCGCTGGCCCGTCCGGACGTCTCGGTGACGCTGCTGGAGCCGCTGCTGCGCCGGACCACCTTCCTGGAGGAGGTCGTCCGGGAGCTGGGGCTGGACAACGTCACGGTGCTGCGCGGCCGCGCCGAGGAGATGGTCGGCAAGCTCGCGGTGGACGTGGTGACCGCCCGGGCGGTGGCGCCGCTGGACCGGCTGGCCGGCTGGGGCATGCCGCTGCTGCGTCCGCACGGGCAGATGCTGGCGCTCAAGGGGGACAGCGCGGAGCAGGAGCTGGCCGACTCGCGGGCCGGGCTGGCCAAGCTGGGCGCGGTGGAGTCGAGCGTCATCGCGGTCGGCGAGGGCACCCTGGAGACCTCCACCCGGGTGATCCAGGTGAAGGCGGGGGAGAGCCCCGGCGGGGTGAAGGCGGCCACCCGGCGCGCCAAGGCGGCCCGGGCGGGCCGCAACGCGAGCGTCCGCAACGGTGAGCGCGGCCGGGCCGGGCGGCGCCGCGGCCGCTGATCCGGGACTCCGGACACGTGACGACGACGGGCGGACGGGCCTCCTGAAGGGGAGGGGCGTCCGCCCGTCGTCGTTCAGGTGACGGCCCGGCCGACGCCGGAACACCGGAGTGTCGCAACGTCAGAATTCCGGCATAGCGGGCATGGTGTTTCACGTGAAACGTCGCTCCTTGCTCTCGGGCATCCTCCGCCGTGACCGGGCGGCGACTGTTGCCGCTCCGGTTTCACGTGAAACACTGACCCCCATGCAGGACTCGGAGACCGTCGACCAGATCGATGACACGCCCATCGCACGGGCTGCCCAGGCTGCGGTTCAGGCGATCGGCCGAGCGGGTGCGGGACTGCCCCGGCCCGCCGCCACCCGGGTGATCGTGGTCGCCAACCAGAAGGGTGGGGTGGGCAAGACCACCACCACCGTGAACATGGCCGCCTCGCTCGCCATGCACGGCCTACGCGTCCTGGTCGTCGACCTCGACCCGCAGGGCAACGCCTCCACGGCGCTCGGCATCGACCACCACGCCGAGGTGCCGTCCGTCTACGACGTCCTGGTGGAGGGCAAGCCGCTGGCCGACGTGGTGCAGCCGGTGCGCGACGTCGAGGGGCTGTTCTGCGTCCCCGCCACCATCGACCTGGCCGGCGCCGAGATCGAGCTGGTCTCCCTGGTGGCCCGGGAGAGCCGGCTCCAGCGTGCCATCGCCGCCTACGAGCAGCCGCTCGACTACATCCTGATCGACTGTCCGCCCTCGCTGGGCCTGCTGACGGTCAACGCCCTGGTCGCCGGCCAGGAGGTGATGATCCCGATCCAGTGCGAGTACTACGCGTTGGAGGGCCTCGGCCAGCTGCTGCGCAACGTCGAGCTGGTGCGCGCGCACCTCAACCCCGCACTGCACGTGTCGACCATCCTGCTCACCATGTACGACGCCCGGACCAGGCTGGCCGCCCAGGTCGCCGAGGAGGTCCGGACCCACTTCCCGCAAGAGGTGCTGAGCACGGCGATCCCGCGCTCGGTGCGCATCTCGGAGGCGCCCAGCTACGGGCAGACGGTGCTCACCTACGATCCGGGCTCGACCGGGGCGCTCTCCTACCTGGAGGCCGCCCGCGAGCTCGCGCTGCGTGCGGTGGGCCGGGGCGGCTCGCTGGTGGGTCAGCAGCGGGACGGCCAGACGGGGCACGGAGCCTCGGTGGCACAGCACGGCACGACGGAGGGTCATCAGTGAGTGCTCGCAAGGTTGGTCTGGGTCGAGGGCTGGAGGCGTTGATCCGCCCCGCCGCGCCGGTGGACGGCGGGGCGGCAGCCGCACCCGCACCGGCCCCGGTGCGGCCGCTGCCGGGCGGCCGCGGCACGGTGGCGGCCCGGGTGGCCGCGGAGAAGCAGGCCGAGCAGGTGCAGCCGGCCGGTGCCTACTTCGCCGAGCTGCCGCTGGACGCGATCACCCCCAACCCCCGCCAGCCGCGTGAGGTCTTCGACGAGGACAAGCTGGCCGAGCTGGTCACCTCCATCAAGGAGGTCGGGCTGCTCCAGCCGATCGTGGTGCGCCAGGTCGGTGCCGACGGCTTCGAGCTGATCATGGGCGAGCGCCGCTGGCGTGCCTCCCGGGAGGCCGGGCTGGAGCGGATCCCGGCGATCGTCCGGGCCACCGAGGACGACAAGCTGCTGCTGGACGCCCTCCTGGAGAACCTGCACCGGGCCGAGCTGAACCCGCTGGAGGAGGCGGCCGCCTACGACCAGCTGCTGCGGGACTTCTCCTGCACCCACGAGGAGCTGGCCGACCGGATCGGCCGCTCGCGCGAGCACGTCACCAACACCCTGCGGCTGATGAAGCTCACGCCGTCCGTCCAGCGCCGGCTGGTGGCCGGAACGCTGATGGCCGGGCACGCCCGGGCGCTGCTCGGTGTGCCGGACTCCGACGAGCAGGAGCGGCTGGCCAAGCGGATCATCGCGGAGGGTCTCACGGTGCGCAACATCGAGGAGATCGTCAAGGTGATGAAGCTGGAGCAGAAGCCGAAGCGCCAGGCGCCGAAGGCGGGCAAGCTGAACTCCCCGGCGTTCAACGACCTGGCGAGCCGACTGTCGGACCGCTTCGACACCCGGGTCAAGGTCGAGGTGTCGCAGCGCGGCGGCAAGCTGGGCAAGGGCAAGGTGGTGCTGGAGTTCGGCTCGGTGGAGGACCTGAACCGGATCCTGGACAGCATGGCCCCCGGTGAGGACGGTCTGCGGCTGTCGCAGGGCTGAGCCGGACCGGCCGGCCGAGGGGAACGACCCGATGGGTGCGTGTTCCACGTGAGCGCTGTTTCACGTGAAACATGCACCCATCGGCGTTCGTGGGGGAATGCTCGACCGTGAGAGGGAGGAGGAGGTGGGGCCATGGGACGGCGGATCGCTCCGCTGACGCTGGACAACCTCGGGGACCTGCCGACCGGCTGCCGCTCCTGCGTGTTCTGGGAGCTGGACCCGGTCAGCGCGAGGGAGGCGGTGGAGGCGGGCAAGCCGGAGCTGGAGAAGGAGGGGTGGATCTCCACGGTGCTGCTGGAGTGGGGCTCCTGCGGCCGGATCGTCTACGTGGACGACCAGCCGGCCGGGTTCGTGCTGTACGCGCCACCCGCCTACGTCCCCCGCTCGCAGTCCTTCCCGACCAGTCCGGTCTCGCCGGACGCCGTTCAGCTGATGGTCAGCCGGGTGCTGCCGGGCTACCAGCGCCAGGGGCTCGGCCGGGTGCTGGTGCAGACCGTGGCCAAGGACCTGATCGGGCGCGGGGTGCGGGCGATCGAGGCCTTCGGCTCGTCCGGGCGGGTGCCGACCAGCTGCGTGCTGCCGGCCGACCACCTGCTCGCGGTCGGCTTCAAGACCGTCCGCCCGCACCCGCGCTACCCGCGGCTGCGGCTGGAGGCGAGGACGACGCTCTCCTGGCGGGGGGACGTGGAGGGGGCGCTGGAGCGGCTGCTCGGCGGCGGGCGCAAGGAGCCGGCACTGCGGCCGTTCTGAAACCCGTCCGGCGGGTCCCGGTAGAACGACGGCGGCGGGGCTCCCCACCGAGGGGAGCCCCGCC
>NZ_JBVILX010000002.1:273611-388025 GCF_055580145.1 Kitasatospora sp. NPDC032121
GAACCCCCCCCCCCCCCCCCCCCCCCCCCCCCCCCCCCCCCCCTCCCCCCCCCCCCCCCCCCCCCCCCCCCCCCCCCCCCCCCCCCCCCCCCCCCCCCGCCGTGCGGTCGACGACCGGAAGGCCTAGATGAACTCGGCCAGCTCGCGCAGCAGCGCGGCCTTCGGACGGGCACCGGTGATGGACTTCACCGGCTCGCCGTCCTTGTAGACGATCAGGGTCGGGATCGAGATGACGCCGTACTTGGCGGCGGTCGCCTGGTTGGCGTCCACGTCGAGCTTGGCGATGGTCAGCTTGTCGCCGTGCTCGGCCGCGATGTCGTCCAGGACCGGGGCGACCTGGCGGCACGGGCCGCACCAGGTGGCCCAGAAGTCGACCAGTACGGGCTTCTCGCTCTTCAGGACGTCGTTCTCGAACGTCGCATCGGTGACGGTGGTGGTGGCGCCGGCCACGGGAACTCCTCGGGTTAGGACGGAGGGGACTGCTGCCGGAAGAACAACGGATGGGCCCGTTCTGTTTCTGCCCGGCCGGGGCGGGGGTGTTTCACGTGGAACACCCCCGCGGGGGTGGATCGGGGAGGGTTCAGACCGCGACGGCGGCGGCCTTGGACTCCAGGTCGTCCAGCGCGGCCAGGTAGCGCTCGGCGTCCAGGGCGGAGGAGCAGCCGGTGCCGGCGGCCGTGATGGCCTGGCGGTAGGTGTGGTCCACGACGTCGCCGGCGCCGAACACGCCCGGGATGTTGGTCCGGGTGGAGGGGGCCTCGACCTTGAGGTAGCCCTCGGCGTCCAGGTCCAGCTGGCCCTTGAAGAGCTCGGTGCGCGGGTCGTGGCCGATCGCGATGAACAGACCGGTGACGGCCAGCTCGCGGGTCTCGCCGGTGGTGGTGTCGCGCAGGGTGACGCCGCTCAGCTTCGGGTCGCCGTGGATGGCCTCGACCGCGCTGTCCCACTCGAAGCGGATCTTCGGGTCGGCGAAGGCGCGCTCCTGCATCGCCTTGGAGGCGCGCAGGGTGTCCCGGCGGTGGATGATCGTGACGCTCTTGGCGAAGCGGGAGAGGAAGGTCGCCTCCTCCAGGGCGGTGTCGCCGCCGCCGACCACCGCGATGTCCTGGTCGCGGAAGAAGAAGCCGTCGCAGGTGGCGCACCAGGAGACGCCGCGGCCGGAGAGCTTGTCCTCGTTCGGCAGGCCGAGCTTGCGGTGCTGGGAGCCGGTGGTGACGATCACGGCGCGCGCCCTGTGGACGTTGCCCTCGGAGTCGGTGACGGTCTTGATGTCACCGGTGAGGTCGACCGCGACGATGTCGTCGGGGATCAGCTCGGCGCCGAAGCGCTCGGCCTGGGCCCGCATGTTGTCCATCAGCTCGGGGCCCATGATGCCGTCCCGGAAGCCCGGGAAGTTCTCGACCTCGGTGGTGTTCATGAGCGCCCCACCGGCGGTGACGGCCCCCTCGAAGACCAGCGGCTTGAGGGAGGCACGGGCCGTGTAGAGCGCAGCCGTGTACCCGGCCGGGCCGGAACCGATGATGATCACGTTACGGACGTCGCTCACTGCTTCTCCTGGTTCGCATCGCGACCCGCGTTTGCTGCGGGGAGGGCGGTCCTGCTCCGCCGCCCGGGACAACGACTGACCAGTGTCTCGCATTCCCAGGCGGATCAGTACCAGGCGCCCGGGGTCCGGAAGCGGCGTGGCGCCATCGGCGTGGATCGCATGGGAACCGCCGGTCAGCGGCTGGGAACGGCCTGGTGGAGGACGACCGGACCGCAGTCGGGGGAGCGCAGGTACACGTCGACGAAGCCGGGTCGGCCGGGCAGCGGGTAGACCAGGACGTCGACCGGGGCACCGTGGTGGCTGCCGCGGTCGGTGGCCAGCGGGGTGCCGTCGGCGGGGGCCGGGCAGCCCGAACCGGTGGGGGAGGCGGCGGGCGGGGGCGAGTCGGGCTGCGGGCGGGCGCCGTCGGCGGGCAGGGGGGCCTCGGACTTGGCGGGCCCGGTGGCCCGCAGCCCCGGGAGGTTCTCCGAACGGGCGAGCAACTGCTGGACCTGGGTGGCGAGTTCGTCCTCGCGGTAGTCGGTGCCGGCGCCCGACAGGTGCGGGGTGCCGTGGCCGTCGGCGGTGGTGCTCGGGGCGCCTCCCGCGGCGGCGGTGCTCGGGGCGCCTCCCGCGGTGGCCGTCACCTGGTCGGACCGGTCGTCGGGGTGCAGCAGCAGCGCCCCGCCGAGCCCGAGGGCGGCCAGGGCGGCGGCCGTGCCGAGCAGCAGGGCGAAGCGCCGCCGACGGGGGCGGGCACGACCGGGGCCGGTGGCCGGTCCGGGCCGTCCGGAGGGGCGGTCCCCGGGCCTCGCCGCGGGCCGGGAGGCGGCGGAGGAGGGCGTGACGGGCGCCGTGGCGGCGTGCGGGGGCCCGGCCGGGGCCTCGGTCCGGCGGCCCGCCGCGGAGGCCTCCTGTGGCCGCTCGTCGGCTTCGGGTCCGCTCCCGGCGGCCGCTTCCGCGGCGGCTCCGGCCAGCGCCGCGTCCAGCCGGGCGGCGACGTCGGCCGGCATCGGCGGGGTCTCGACGTCGCCCAGCAGAGCCTGGACCTCGGCGAGCGCGTCGACGGTCTCCCGGCACTCGGCGCAGCCGTCCAGGTGGCGCAGCAGCGCCGCGGCGGTGTCCGGGGAGTCGATCAGCCCCTCGGCGTGGTCGGCCAGCTGCTCGACCGGGGGGTGGCCGTCGGCGGGGTCGGGGAAGGAGGGGTGGGCGTTCATCGGGTGCTCGCGTCTCCTTCCAGGACCGTCCGGCCGGCGCCCGGGCCCGTCCCTGTGACGGCTCCGGGGCGCTTCGGGTTCCCCGTGGTGCCCCGGCGCGGCGGGGCCGAGCCGGGCGTGGGCGCTGTTTCACGTGAAACATCCGGCTCGCGCAGGTGCCGGACGAGGGGGAGGAGCCGGGCCCGGCCGCGCGCGCAGCGGCTCTTCACGGTGCCCACCGGGACGCCCAGCAGCTCGGCGGCCTCGGCCACCGGGTAGCCCTGCATGTCGACCAGCACCAGTGCGGCCCGCTGCTCCGCGGGCAGCTCGGCGAGCGCCGCGGTCAGCTCGCGGTGCAGCTCGGCCCGGACCACCGGGGAGTCGGCCGGCTCGGCGGCGCCGACCAGGGTGTCCAGCCGCTGCGGGTCCTCGTCGAGCGGGGTGGTGCGGCGGGTGGCGCTGCGCCGGGCGCGGTCCAGGCAGGCGTTGACCACGATCCGGTGCAGCCAGGTGGTGACCGCCGAGCGGCCCTGGAAACCGGCGGCGGCGCGGAAGGCGGAGACCAGGGCGTCCTGGAGGGCGTCGGCGGCCTCCTCGCGGTCACCCAGGGTGCGCAGGGCGACCGCCCAGAGCCGGTCGCGGTGGCGGTCCACCAGCAGGCCGAAGGCCGCCGGGTCGCCGGCGACGTGCCGGGCGAGCAGTGCCGCGTCGTCGTCCGCCACCGTCACGCCTCGACCCCCTGCCCTCGTGCCGGATCCACCGAACCGCGGTCAGCCGAAGACCTTGACCTCGGCGACCTGGCCGGCGAACCTCCCGGCGCCATCCTTCGGCAGAGCGGTCAGCCAGAGCAAGAGGTAGCGCGTGGTGACCGGGGTGTCGAGGGTGTACTCGACGTTGCCCCCGTTCTTCTTGCCGACGACCGTGAAGCCGTCGAGCCTGGCCGACATCGGGTTGGCGGCGGCCGCCGCCGTGGGCACCCGCAGTTCCGCGGTGTGCTCGCCGCCGAACTGGACGCTCACCGAGGAGACCGCCTGCGGCGAGCCGAGGTCGATCAACAGGCCGGTGCCCGACTTGAGGGCGGGGGCCTTGAGGCCGAACTGGTCGTTGTACCACTGGGTGTTCCAGGCGGTGTTCGGGTCGCCGTCCACGGCCTTCGCCGGGTTGTCGCTGCCCTCGGTCCCGTCGCCCGGCTGGGTGTACGACTGCGCGCCCTTGACGGTGAGTTGCACCGGGGTGTGGGTGCTGGCCTGCGGGCTCGGCGCGGTGCTGCTGATCGACGGGGCCGGGGGCGCGGTGGCCCCCCCGGTGTGCCGCAGGGTGTCGACGAACTGCCAGGAGGCGACGCCGATCGCACCCAGCGCGACCGTCCAGGCGGTGGCCTTGATCACCCGGCGCAGCCGCCGCCGGGCGCGCCGGGAGGAGACGGGGCGGGAGGAGGCCGGCAGCGGGGCGACGGTGGTGTCGGCGACCCGGGTCGGGTTGGGGGCGGTGGGCAGCGCGTGGGTGTTGTGCCGGGGCGGGGTGGGGAAGGCGGGCAGCTCCGGCTCGGGCTGGCGGATCCGGGGCATCTGGGCGATCGCCCGGACCAGCTCCTCCGGTGTGCTGATCGGCCGGGCGTGGTGCGGCGGCTGGTCGAACAGCGCCCGCGCGGCGAGCTCGGACAGGCCCTTGTGGACCCCGGCGCGGACCTGGTCGGGCGCGGCGTTCTGGAGGCCCTTGGGCAGGCCCTGGAGGTCGTAGCGGTCCTCCGGGTACGGCCAGCGGTGGGTGAGCGCGGCGAACAGCAGCGCGCCGATCGCACGGGTGTCGGCCCGCTGGGCGTCCTCGGCCCCCTCCTCGGGCAGCCCGCGCAGCGCGGCGTCCACCGCGATGCCGTTGATCCGGTACTGGCCGCTGTCGGTGCGCAGCACGCAGCGCGGGGTGAGCCGCAGGTGGGCCTGCCCGCGCCGGTGGGCGGCCGCGACGGCGTCGGCGACCTGGCGGACCATCTGGTACGCCTCGTGCGGCTCCATCGGTCCGTTCGCGAGCAGCTTGGCCAGGTCGGAGGAGTGCGGCAGCCACTCCCGCACGACGTAGACCAGCTCGCCCTCGTGGACGGCGTCCAGCACCTGGACGAAGCGCGGGTCGCCGAGCAGTGCGGCGGACTTGGCCGCGGCGAGCACCTTGCGGGCCCGCTGGTGGCCGGAGGCCATCAGGTGGACGCCGACGGCCCGTCGCAGCTTCTCGTCGACGGCGCGCCAGCTGCTGAAGGTCTCGGTCTGGGAGATGCACTCCTCCAGCCGGTACCGGTGGCCGATCATGTCGCCGCTGCGGCGCTGCGGGGCGGGGAGGGTGCGCGGGAGGGTGGCGGTGTCGCGCGGGTCGACCGTGGGCTGCGGGTCGGTGGGGCGGCGCGCGGGTCGGGCGGGTTCGGGGGCGGGCTTCTTCCGGGGGGAGCCGGCGGCCAGTTCGGCGCGCAGCTCCTGGACCGAGAGCGGGGCGGTCATCTCCGAGGTCTCCTCGCCGGAGGCGGCCTCCGGTGCGGCCTCCGGCGTGTCGTCCGCGGCCCCGTCCACGGCCTCGTCCGGCTCGGTGCGCGCGGCGGCGGCAGCGGTGGTGGCGCCCTTGCGGCGGGCGCCCGCGGAGGCGCCCTCGCCGGCGTCCTCCGAGCCCGCGAGCTCGTCGATCGCCGCGGCCAGCGCGGCCTCGTCCGTCGCCGCGTCAGCTGCTGACGTGTCGACGACGGCCTTGGTGCCATCAGCCACCGTGGTCCTGCCTCCCCTTGTGTCGCCCCGGCCTGAGAGAGTCGCTGGAGCCCGAGGGTCGGCGGCCCTGTGCTCCAGGACAATTGTGCCCACTCTTCTCCACCGGGTACGACCGCTGGGACGTCCGCGCGGTTGCACGCGGGTGGAGAGATGTGGTGCAGATCCGACACCGGGTCGCCATCCGGCGGTCGGACGGACCCTGACCGACGGGTGACGCAGCACTCGGCCGGACGAGCGGAGGAGCGTGCCGCTCCCGTTGACGCCCGGTCAGGGCGCCCGCTCGTCCGGCCGGTGGTCGGACGGTCAGCGGCCCAGTCGGCCGCGGACCATGCCCAGCATGGAGTTCAGTTCCTCGATCCGCAGGCGCTTCGCGATGAGCACGAAGACCGCCAGCTGGAGGCCGCCGGCCACGACCAGGGCCGCCACGCTGCCCGCCCAGCCGCCGAGCACCTGCTGGACGCCCAGGCTGGCGCCGAGGCCGACCAGGGCGGCCGGGACGCCGGCGGCGGCCAGCCGGCTGTACGTCCGGCCGATCCGCTTGGTGTCCAGCCCGCCGATCCGCTTCTTCAGCTTCGGCATCGCGACCGCCACTCCGATGGCGTAGGCCAGGCCGTAGCCGAAGGCGAGGCCGGTCACCGTCCACTCGGCGGGCAGCACCAGCCAGCACAGCAGCGCGAAGCCGGCCTGGCAGGCCGCCACCCAGACGGTGTTGGAGAACGGGGTGCGGGTGTCCTCGTAGGCGTAGAAGCCGCGCAGCATCACGTACTGGGCGGAGTACGGGATCAGGCCCAGCGCGAACGCGGAGAGCATCAGACCGACGTTGGTGGCGTCGTTCAGGACGATGTCGTTGCCGCCGACCGCGTAGATCGCCCGGCCGATCACCGGGCCGAGGGACAGGAACAGGAAGGCCGCCGGGACGACCGCCACCGCGGTGGTGCGCAGACCGTAAGAGATGTCGTCGCGCACGGCTCCGGCGTCCTCGTCGGCCGCCGCCCGGGAGAGCCGGGGGAGCACCGCGCTCATGATCGACACGGTGATCACGGCCTGCGGGAGCTGCCAGATCAGCAGCGCGTTGGAGAACGCCGCCAGACCGACACCGTTGTGGCCGGCCGCCGCCGCGGCGGCGCCCGCCTTGGTGGACAGCTGGGTGATCACCAGGTAGCCGGCCTGGTTGGCGAGCACGAAGAAGAACGTCCACTTGGCCAGCCGGGCGGCCTTGCCCAGACCGTGGCCGCGCCAGTCGAAGCGAGGCCGGAAGCGGAACTCGGCGGCCCGCAGGTACGGGATCATCGCCAGCGACTGGACGGCCAGACCGATCAGGGTGCCGAGGCCGAGCAGCCGCACGCCCTCCGGGGAGATGCCCTCCGGGGTGACGTGGGTGGTGCCGAACCCGCCGTAGACCCAGATGTAGGCGGAGAAGGTGAAGATCACCACGATGTTGTTCAGGACCGGGGTCCACATCATCGCGCCGAAGCGGCCTCGGGCGTTGAGGATCTGCCCCATCACCACGTGGATGCCCATGAAGAAGATGGTCGGCAGGCAGTAGCGGGCCATCGCCACCGTGGTCTCGGCGCTCTCCGGAGTCGCCATCGTGGAGTGGGCGATCATCTGCACCAGCACGGGTGCCCCGAGCACGGCCAGGAAGACCACGCCGCCGAGCCCGACCATCACCAGGGTGAGCAGCCGGCTGGCGTACGCCGTGCCGCCGTCCTCGTCGTTCTTCATGCTGCGCACCAGCTGCGGCACGAAGACCGCGTTCAGCGCGCCGCCGCCGATCAGGATGTACAGCAGGGTCGGCAGGGTGTTCGCGGCGTTGTACGAGTCACCCATCACGCCGACGCCGATGGCCGCGGTGATCACCATGGTCCGGACGAAGCCGGTGCCGCGGGAGACCAGCGTTCCGGCCGCCATGATCGCGCTGGAGTTCAGCAGGCTGGAGACCTTGCCGCCGCCGGCCGCCCTGGCGGGCTCGGCGGGCTCGGCGGCGGGGGCGGGCGCCTGCTGGGCGGCCCGCTCCTCGGCGGCGACGTCCGCGAGCGGCTCGACCGCCGGGGGCACCGCGACGGCGGCCACCTGCATGGTGGCCTCCTCCTCGGAGAGCGGCGGGTCGAACTCGATCGGCGGCACGAAGTGGTGCTGTCCGCCCGGGGCGCCGCCGTGTGGCGGCTGCCCCTGGTAGCCGGTCGCCGGGGGGTACGGCGCGGGGCCGGCCGCGGGGGGGTACGGCGCGGGGCCGGCCGCGGGGGCGGTCGGCTGGACCGGCTGGGGTGCCGGAGCGGGCTGGGGGACCGGCGGCTGGGCCGCGGCCTGTGCCGGGCGGCCGCCGAACAGCGCGTCCACCCCGACGTACTCGGTGGTCTCGGTGTCCCAGGCGGAGTGCGCCGGGCCCGGCTCCCACTGCGGCCGGGGCTGCTCGGCGCCGCCCCAGTGCCCGCCGGCGGCCTGCGCGGGGGCGGACTCCTGCGGCCAGGCGGCCTGGGCCGGGGTGTCCCAGCCGGGCTGCACCGGCGGCACCGGGGCCGAGAACTGCTCCGCGGCCTGGTACGGGGTCGGCGGCACCGGCGTCGGGTAGCCGCCGCCCTGCGGCGGCAGCTGCGGCGGCACGTCGTACGCGGCGGCCGGCGGCTGGGGCGCGGCGGGCCGACCGGCCCGCAGACCGTACGGGTCCTGGCCGTCCTGCGGGTGCCCGTACGCGTCCGCCGCGTACGGGTCCTGGGCGTAGGTGTCGGCCACGTACCAGTCGCCGGACGGCGACTCGGCGCCCGGCCGGCTCTCACCGCGGCCCGGCGGCCGCTCCTCGCTGCGCCCGGTCATGTCACCTCTTCGCTGTCGTGGGGGAGGCCGGCCCGGCGGTGCGGGGGATCGGCGGTATCAAGGACCAACCTTCTCATCACTGGCGGCCCGATCCCGGCCATCCGGGCTGCTGCCGCGCGGTGTCTGCGCGGGACCGTCACCGGGGGCGCCGTCCGGGCCGTCGGTCCCGTCCGGTGCCGGGGGCCCGGCGGGATCCGCCGGCCCGTCCTTCGAGGAGGCCTCCGCCGCGTCCTGCTCCGCGTCCCGCGGCGCGTCCTGCTCCGCGTCGCCGCCGTCCGTCGCCGGGCCGTCCCCGACCGGCTGGTCGCCGTCCTCGTGCGGCTGCCCGCCGCGCCGCTTGCGCTGGCGCATGAAGCGCAGGGCGGCCAGCAGCAGCAGGACGCCGGCACCCGCGAAGATGTACAGCACCCCGTTGGTGACCGAGGTGACCTCCACCCGGAACTGCTGCGGCTCGCCGTACGGCCGGGAGTCGGGGCCGGTGGTCCACAGCTGGGCGGTCATCGCGACCGACCCGTTGTTGTGCGCCTCGGCGTTGAAGCGGAGCGTCACGCTCTGCGAGGCCGGGAGGACCAGCTCCTCCTCCTTGCTCACCCGCAGCCTGTTCGGCTGGGCCGAGGTGAGCACCAGCTTCAGGTTGGTGACCGTCTGGGTCAGGTCGTTGCGGACGCTGACCTGGAGCAGACCGGTGTCGCCGGACAGGGTGACCACGTTCTTCTTCGGCACCTGGACGGCGCCGGTCAGTTCCTTCAGGTACTTCTGGACGCCGGTGCGGTAGGTGCTCCCGGCCGCCGGCTGGCTGCGCCACTCGGTGGACAGCGAGCGGACCATCGCGGCGCTGAACGGGCCGCGCACCCGCTGCGGCAGGGTGAGCACCCGCATCAGGGTGTCCAGGTCGTGCTGGATCCCGTCGGTGCTGCTCAGGTCGTCGGCCGGCAGCTCGGAGGCACGGGCCTGGGTCGGGTAGTCGGTGGGCGCCGGGACGGCGGTGTTGGCCTTCGGGTCGGCCGCGGACTGGGCCACCGCGTCCAGCTTGACCGAGGAGATCCACTTGCCGTCCGCCGTCTGGAGGGCGCTCGCCAGCGCCTTGGCGCCGGTGGCGCTCAGCTCGCGCGGGGGCATGACCAGCAGCCCGCGCTGGTTCTGCGGCTGCTCGTGGGTGATCGCGAAGGTCTCGGCGAGGAAGCGCTGGGTGGACTCGGTCTGCGCCTGCGGGCTGCTCAGGTCCCGGTCGAAGAGCGCGGAGACGGTCTCGTCGGCGACCACGGCGGTCTGCCCGTTGCCGATCGGACGGGCCGCGCTCGGGGTGTAGTTGAGCGAGTCCGCCTCCGGCATGCTCCCGCCGTTGACCAGCACCGTCCCGCTGCCCGCCTGCTGGGCGAGGGCGGCGATCTGCTGGTCGAGGTAGCCCTGGTACGGCCAGGCGACGTCCGAGCGGGTGTCCACCGAGAGCCGGCCCTCGACGGTCAGCCGGCCGGCCGTGGCCGCCTTGCCCAACGCGGTGGTCATCCCGGTCAGGTCGGAGCCGTTGTGGGCGATCGAGGCGAGGTCCGGGTCGGCGTACGGCAGCGAGACCACCTGGCTGCCCGGCTTGGCCACGGCGGCCCGCAGCTTGTCCAGCCAGGCGACGGCGGCGGCCGAGGGCTGCACCTGGACGGTGTTGTCGTCCTTGGCCGACTTGCCCGACGCCTCGGTGCCCGGCTTCTGCACCCGGTAGGGCCTGGTCATCGCGAGCGCGGCGTCCAGCAGGTCCGGGTCGATCACCCAGGTCAGGCCGTTCAGCTTGGCACCGGTGTCGACCAGCTCGTACAGCCGGCCGCCCGGGGCGAACTCGGCGGACAGGCTGTCGTCGCGCAACACCGCGATCGTCTGGTCGTTGCCGTCGGTGCTGGTCTGGGCGGCCACCACCGGCGCGTGCACCAGCGGCCAGATCGTGGCGACCTTCGTCGGCTGCGCCTCGGCACCCGCGTTGTACGGCAGGAACGTCCGGGCGATGCCCAGGGCGCGGTCGCGCGGGTTGTCGGCCGTGCCGCCCCAGGCGTCCACCGCGAGCTCGTACGCACCGCTCGCGGAGAGCCCGAGGTCGCCCACCGCGACGCTCAGGGTGTACGGCTGGCTCTGCCCCGGGCCCAGCTCCGGCAGGGCGTACTGCGGGCTGTCCAGCTCGACGCCGTCCCTGTTGTCCGGCGTGGAGCGGGCGGCCACGTTGGCCAGGTCGCTGCGCCGGTCCAGCGGCCTGCCGGTGTTCGGCTTGCGGACGGCCGCGTGGGCGCCCTTGATCGCCGACTTGCCCGCGTTGGTGACGTGACCGGTGATCGTCACGGTGCCGTTCGGGACGGCCACCTGCGGGTTCAGCGTGTCGATGGTCACCACCACCGGGTACTCGGCCGTGGCGGTGGAGTCGCCGGCCGGCCGGACGTTGCCGCCGGCCGGCAGCGCACCGGCCGGGGAGGCCGTGAAGAGGGTCAGGACGGCCGCGCAGGCCGCGGCCAGGCGCAGGCCCGCACGGCGTGCCCGCCGGGCCGGATGACGCCCCTCGGCCGGGCGTTCGGCCCGTCCAGGCTGTCGGTGCGCCCCCAGGCCCGAGTGCCGTGCCGGCTCACTCACTCGCTTCGCCCTCGCCGTTCTCGATCGTTCGCTGCTGATGCTGTCCGTCCGGCGCGGTCCGCCCGACGGTCTTCGCCTGACCCTCTTGGAACTCTTCGCCCGACGCCTGGAACCCTTCGCCCGACGCCGTAGCCGCACCGTTGCCGCAGGTAGGTTCCGCGGTGGTCGCGGCGCGCGACACCGCATCCCCTGTCCGGTGCCCGAGACTCGTCCACCGGCATGGTAACGATGCAGCCCGTGGTGCAGTGTTGCGGGCTGTGGGGTGAGACGCCCAGAACGCGCGGGCGGTTGACCTGTCCGGCCACGTACCCTTGTGAGCCGTGTCCACTGCCAATGAGCCCACCGCGCGCACCGACCGTTCCAGCACCGCCGTCCAGGTCGTACCAGGCCTGAGCGAGGCCCAGACCCTCGGCCTCCAAGAGCTGCTGCGGGTGTCGCCGGTCGCCGACGAGATCGCCCGCCGGTTCCAGGCGGCCGGTCACCGGCTGGCACTGGTCGGCGGGTCCGTCCGGGACGCGCTGCTCGGCCGGCTGGGCAACGACCTGGACTTCACCACCGACGCCCGCCCGCAGCAGGTGCTCAAGCTGGTCAAGGGCTGGGCGGACGCGGTCTGGGACGTC
Source organism: Kitasatospora sp. NPDC032121 (assembly GCF_055580145.1). Lineage (NCBI taxonomy): Bacteria > Bacillati > Actinomycetota > Actinomycetes > Kitasatosporales > Streptomycetaceae > Kitasatospora > Kitasatospora sp. NPDC032121. The sequence goes on from NZ_JBVILX010000002.1 coordinate 285,115, forward strand.
GGCATCGCCTTCGGCACGGTCGGCGCCCGCAAGGACACCCCCGAGGGTTCCTTCCTGATCGAGATCACCACCTACCGCTCCGAGGCGTACGACCGCACCTCGCGCAAGCCCGAGGTCAGCTACGGCGACACCATCGAGGAGGACCTGGTCCGCCGGGACTTCACGGTCAACGCGATGGCCGTCGACCTGCCCGGCCGCGGCTTCGTCGACCCGCACCACGGCCTGGAGGACCTCGAGGCCCGGGTGCTGCGCACCCCCGCCACCCCCGAGGAGTCCTTCTCCGACGACCCGCTGCGGATGATGCGGGCCGCCCGCTTCGCGGCCCAGCTGGACTTCGACCCGGCGCCCGAGGTGGTCGCCGCGATGACCGCGATGGCCGAGCGGCTCACCATCGTCTCCGCCGAGCGGATCCAGGCCGAGCTGAACAAGCTGCTGCTGGCCAAGCACCCGGTGAAGGGCCTGCGGCTGCTGGTCGACACCGGCCTGGCCGGGTACGTGCTGCCCGAACTGCCCGCGCTGCGGCTGGAGCGCGACGAGCACCACCGGCACAAGGACGTCTACGAGCACTCGCTGACCGTCCTGGAGCAGGCCATCGACCTGGAGCAGGACGGCCCGGACCTCACCCTGCGGCTGGCCGCGCTGCTGCACGACATCGGCAAGCCGCGCACCCGCCGCTTCGAGCTGGACGGCCGGGTCTCCTTCCACCACCACGAGGTGGTCGGCGCCAAGATGACCCGCAAGCGGATGCGCGAGCTCAAGTACTCCAAGGAGCTGACCGAGGACGTCTCGCGCCTGGTCGAGCTGCACCTGCGCTTCCACGGCTACGGCGGCGGCGAGTGGACCGACTCCGCGGTGCGCCGCTACGTCACCGACGCCGGGCCGCTGCTGGAGCGCCTGCACAAGCTGACCCGCTCCGACTGCACCACCCGCAACAAGAAGAAGGCCGCCGCGCTCTCCCGTACCTACGACGGTCTGGAGGCCCGGATCGACGAGCTGAAGGCGCAGGAGGAACTGGACGCCATCCGCCCGGCGCTGGACGGCAACCAGATCATGGAACTGCTCGGCCTCGCGCCCGGCCCGCAGGTCGGCAAGGCGTACAAGCACATGCTCGAACTCCGGCTGGAGCACGGCCCGCTGGAGCACGAGGAAGCGGTCTCGGCGCTGCGGGCCTGGTGGGCCGAGCAGCAGGGCTGAGCCAGGAGCCCCGCACGACAGAGGGGTGGCACCGGCCGAGCGCCGGGGCCACCCCTCTGTCGTGCGGGGCCGGTCGAGTCGCTTCAGGACTTCTTCACCGGCGGGACACCGGCGGTGGCGGGCGCCAGCGGGCCGAGGCAGAGCACGTACCGCTTCTTGTTCCAGCGGCGGCCGCTCTTGCCCGAGACCGCGCTCGTGGTCTGCGGCGTCTGCTGGCAGCGGGTCACGTCCGTGGTGCCTTCGAACTTCGCCAGGACGCGGTAATTCGCCTTGCTGTCAGTGCACTTGACGATCTCGACGTCGCGCGAGCCGCTCGCCCGCACGCAGTCGCCGGGCTTGGCGCTGCTGACGCTCGGCCCGGCCACGAAGTAGCCCACCGCCAGTGCGACGCAGCCGCCGACCAGCCCGACGACCCGCAGCTTGGAGCGGATGCCGCGCTTGGCGGCCGGTGCGGGCGCCGTGGGCGGCATCGCGGGGGCTGGCTGCGGGGGGCCGTACGGGTTGGGGCCCGGCTGCTGCCCGTACGGGTTGGGGCCCGGCTGTCCGTACGGCTGCTGCCCGTAGGGCTGTTGGCCGTGCGGCGGCTGTCCGTAGGCCGGTGGCGGGCCGTAGCCGGGCGGGGCCGGCGGCGTGGGTTGCCCGTAGGCCGGCGGCTGCCCGTAGGCCGGCGGCGGTCCGTACGGCGCGACCGGCGGGGGAACGGGTGCCCCGTACGGCGGTGCCCCGGGCGGCCCCACCGGGGCCGGTCCGTACGGATTGGGTGGTGTGCTCATCAGTTCGTCCCCCGAGACAGAGTTCTGTCGATCCGACAGGTCCGATACCTTAGCGAGTCGGTGGGGCACCTTCGGCCGCGAACCCCCGAGGGCTCCCAGGAGGCCTGGTCAGTGGGGGAGCGGGCGCCGACGGGCGGAGCGCAGGTAGAGCACCGCCGTCAGTGCGTATACCCCGGCGACCCCGATCACCACCCCGACCGAGCGGCCGGACAGCGGCAGCACCAGCGCCGTGACCAGGGCGGCGGCCACGAAGGCGACGTTGAACAGCACGTCGTAGATGGCGAAGACCCGGCCGCGGTACTCGTCCTCGACCGACTCCTGCACCACCGTGTCGGCGCAGATCTTGGTGCCCTGGGTGACCACCCCGAGCAGCAGGGCGGCGATCAGACAGGGCACCAGCGTGAAGCTCAGGCCCAGCGCCGGGACGAAGAGCACCGGGGCGACCAGACAGGCCGTCATCCACCCGGCCAGGCCCAGCCGGCGGGTGCACCAGGGGCTGACCAGAGCGGCGACGAAGAACCCGGCGGCGGACAGGCCGACCGCCTGGCCGAGGGTGACCAGCCCGGCCGCGCTGTCGGTCGGGTCGTTGAAGGTGTAGCGGGCGAGCATCACCACGACCACGATCAGCACGCCGTAGCAGAACCGGGCCGCGGTGACGGCGGCCAGCGCGTGCACGGCGGGCCGGCAGTCCCGGACCAGGTGGCGCACCGCGGCGCCGAGTTCGACGGCGGCCCGGACCAGTGCCTGGCCGAGCCCGGGGCGGTCCTCGTGCCGGTCCGGGCCGAGCAGGTCGCGGTCCATCCGCCGGGCGGCCAGCGCGGCCGACAGGTAGAGCAGCGCGGCCACCGAGACCAGCGCGGCGTCGGCCTTCGGCCCGGGGGCCATCAGCTGGTGCAGCAGGAAGCCGATGCCCCCGCCCGAGGCGGCCGCGACCGTCCCGAGGGTGGGGGAGAGGGCGTTGGCGGTGACCAGCTGGTCCTGCTCCACCACCCGGGGCAGGGCGGCGGACAGGCCGGCCAGGATGAACCGGTTGAGCGCGGTGACCAGCAGGGCCGAGGCGAAGAACAGCCAGGTCGGCGCCTCGGCCAGCAGCAGCGCGCCGGTGCCCAGGCCCAGCCCGAAGCGGGCCAGGTTGCCGAAGTAGAGCACCTGGCGGCGGCGCCAGCGGTCCAGCAGCACGCCGGCGAACGGGCCGATCACCGAGAACGGCAGCAGCATCACGGCCAGCACCGAGGCGATGTCGGCGGGGGAGGACTGCTTCTCGGGGGAGAAGACCACGTACGCGGCGAGCGAGACCTGGAAGACGCCGTCCGAGAGCTGGGAGAGCACCCGGGCTGTCAGCAGCCGCCGGAAGTCGCGGCCCTTCAACAGGTCGAGGAGCGTGGCCCGGTGCGCGGACCGGTGGGTGCTGCCGTTCTCGGTGATCGCCACCTGCCCAGGGTGCCACGGAACCGGTCGCCGTTTCACGTGAAACATTGGCTGCGAGAACGTGAAGGGCCCACGGTCCGCAGACCGTGGGCCCTTCCTGCGAGCTACGGGGCAGCTCAGATCTCAAACGTCAGACTTCGGACCGCCCCTCAGTGCTCGAGCGCTCAGCGCTCGACCTCGCCGCGGATGAACTTCTCGACGTTCTCCTTGGCCTCGTCGTCGAAGTACTGAACCGGCGGGGACTTCATGAAGTACGAGGAGGCCGAGAGGATCGGGCCGCCGATGCCGCGGTCCTTGGCGATCTTCGCGGCGCGGACGGCGTCGATGATGACACCGGCGGAGTTCGGGGAGTCCCAGACCTCCAGCTTGTACTCCAGGTTCAGCGGGACGTCGCCGAAGGCCTTGCCCTCGAGGCGGACGTAGGCCCACTTGCGGTCGTCCAGCCAGGCCACGTAGTCCGAGGGGCCGATGTGGACGTTCTTGGCGCCCAGCTCGCGGTCGCGGATCTGCGAGGTGACGGCCTGGGTCTTGGAGATCTTCTTGGACTCCAGGCGCTCGCGCTCGAGCATGTTCTTGAAGTCCATGTTGCCGCCGACGTTCAGCTGCATGGTGCGCTCGAGGATGACACCGCGGTCCTCGAACAGCTTGGCCATCACGCGGTGCGTGATGGTCGCGCCGACCTGGGACTTGATGTCGTCACCGACGATCGGCACGCCGGCCTCGGTGAACTTGTCCGCCCACTCCTTGGTGCCCGCGATGAACACCGGCAGGGCGTTCACGAAGGCGACCTTGGCGTCGATGGCGCACTGGGCGTAGAACTTGGCCGCGTCCTCGGAACCGACGGGCAGGTAGCAGACCAGGACGTCGACCTGGCGGTCCTTGAGGACCTGGACGACGTCGACCGGCGCCTCGTCCGACTCCTCGATGGTCTCCAGGTAGTACTTGCCCAGGCCGTCGAGGGTGTGGCCGCGCTGGACGGTCACGCCGGTCGGCGGCACGTCGCAGATCTTGATGGTGTTGTTCTCGCTGTTGCCGATGGCGTCGGCCAGGTCGAAGCCGACCTTCTTGGCGTCGACGTCGAAGGCGGCGACGAACTCCACGTCACCGACGTGGTAGTCACCGAACTGGACGTGCATCAGCCCGGGGACCTTGCCGGCCGGGTCGGCGTCCTTGTAGTACTCGACACCCTGCACCAGCGACGCGGCGCAGTTGCCCACGCCCACGATGGCTACGCGAACCGAACCCATTCCGGTTGCTCCCTGTGATCTCATGAGGACCGCCGGGGTCGGCGGAACTCGTCCTGCTTCTTCGATGACTGCATGTGCGGGCGCGAGGCGCCCGATCCTGCCGCGCGGCACAGGGCTGGCGCGGTGTCAGCGCTCCTGGGCGGAGCGCCCCGGGCGGTCGTACGGTGGACCGGACGGGTCCTGGGACCCGCCCTCCTGGCCACGGCCGTCCGAAGTCTTGTGGGGGCCGGCGGCATCGGGGCCGGTCCGGCCGGTGCGGTTGGACCGCTCGGTCTCGATCAGCTCGTTGAGCCAGCGGACCTCGCGCTCCACCGACTCCAGTCCGTGCCGCTGGAGTTCGACGGTGTAGTCGTCGAACCGCTCGCGGGCGCGGGCCAGCGAGCTGCGCATCCGCTCCAGCCGCTCCTCCAGCCGGCTGCGGCGGCCCTCCAGGACGCGCATCCGCACGGCCCGGTCGGTCTGTCCGAAGAAGGCGAAGTGCACGCCGAAGTGCTCGTCCTCCCAGGCGTCCGGGCCGGAGTCGGCGAGCAGCTCCTCGAAGCGCTGCTTGCCCTCGGCGGAGAGCCGGTAGACGATCTTGGACCGCTTGCCGTTGAGCGCGGTGGCCGGGACGTACTCGACGTCCGGGTTGTCCTCGACCAGGAAGCCCTGGGCGACCAGGTTCTTCAGGCAGGGGTAGAGCGTCCCGTAGGAGAGCGCGCGGAACGTCCCGAGCAGGATGTTCAGCCGCTTGCGCAGCTCGTAGCCGTGCATCGGGGCGTCATGGAGCAGTCCGAGCACGGCGAACTCCAGCACTCCTGAGCGCCTGCCCATTGCCGTCCTCCTCCCGCTCGACGTCCGTCCGGCCGTCGCATTCGGCGGTATTCCGCTTCGATGTATCGGCTCGATATATCGAGAACAGTAAACCCGGCCCCGGACGGGGGCAAGAGGGGCACGCGTGAATGTGATCACAAGCCGACGCGCGGGTGGGGTTGGCAACGGGCGTGTAATGATCTGTCGTTGTTTTGTGCCCATTGGCAACTGATGTCCGATTAGTTGTATTTCAGTGCTGCGTACGCTGTCGCGTGTGCACGAGGACCACCTCCGGGAGCAGGGCGGTTTGCGGGCATCGGACGTGAACCCTGCCTTCAGGCTGGAAACGCCTGGCGAGGAGTAGCTGGAAGATGAGCGAGCGACGGCGAAGGACGCCCGACCCGGGCGGTGACGGGCAGCAGCCCCCGGGAGGCGGCGGCCGTCGGGGCGGTGGCCAGGGGCCCGACGAGCTGCGCTCGGACGGTGTCGGCCGGCGACGCCCCTCGGGGGTCAGGGAGACCGCACAGCAGCCCCGGATGACCCGTGCGGAGTTGCGCAAGGCTGCCCAGAAGAAGGGCAAGGGGGGCGGCAAGCGCGGTCCCGCCGCGGCCTCCGCGGCCGCGGCCGCCGGCCCCGGCAAGAAGCGCTTCATCGACTACCCGAGGTTCGGCAAGACCGGCGTCCGGCGCTGGCTGCCGTCCTGGAAGCAGTGGCTGAGCGGCTTCCTGCTGGTCTTCGGCTGCTTCGTGGGCCTGGTGTTCTACCTGTACCAGACCACCCAGGTCCCCGAGCTGAACGCCCTGGTGAACAACCAGAACACCATCTACTACTGGGCCGACAACACGGAGATGACCCGCAAGGGCCAGACCAACCGTCAGATCGTCGAGCTCAACGACATCAGCCCCAACCTCCAGAACGCCGTCATCGCCGCGGAGAACAAGAGCTTCCGGACCGACAGCGGCATCGACCCCAAGGGCATGCTCCGCGCCGTGTACAACATGGCGAAGGGCGGCGAGACCCAGGGCGCCTCGACGATCACCCAGCAGTACGTGAAGAACGCCTACCTGAGCCAGGAACAGACCCTCACCCGCAAGGTGCGGGAGTTCTTCATCACGCTGAAGATCAACCAGGACAAGGACAAGGACGAGATCCTCAAGGGCTACCTGAACACCAGCTGGTTCGGCCGCGGTGCGAACGGTGCCCAGGCGGCCGCCGAGGCGTACTACGGGGTCAACGCCAAGGACCTCAACGTCTGCCAGAGCGCCATGCTGGCCGGCCTGCTCAAGGGCGCGACGTACTACGACCCCACCAACCCGGCCAACAAGGAACGGGCCCAGGGCCGGTGGAACTGGATCCTGGACCAGATGGTGGACACCAAGGCCATCACCCCGGACGAGCGCGCCAAGTGCAACGTGTTCCCGGACCCGATCCCGCAGAAGCCAAGCTCCAACATGAACGGTGAGATCAGCTACCTGGTCGACACCGCCAACAAGTACGTGATGGCCACCGACAAGACGATCACCCAGCAGATGATCGACCGGGGCGGCCTGAAGATCTACACCACCTTCGAGAAGGACAAGGTCGACGCCCTGAAGAAGGCCGTCGACGACGTCAAGGCGGAGAACCTCAACCCGCAGAAGCGGCCGGACAACGACACCAACATCCAGTTCGGCTCCGCCAGCATCCGCCCCGGCGACGGTGCGATCGTCGCCCTCTACGGCGGTGACGGTGTGGAGAACGGCCACTTCGACAACAACGCCGACGCCACCGGCGTCCAGGTCGGCTCGACCTTCAAGCCCTTCGTGCTGGCCACCGCGATGCAGACCGGCGTGCTCACCGCGAAGGACGACAAGGGCAAGCCGAAGCGGATCAACGCCGACAGCCGCTACCTGGCCGACGACATGTCCGAGATCCGCAAGCCGGACGGCTCGCTGGTGATCGGCGACGACGGCAAGCCGTACCGGCAGAAGAACGAGGACTCCGGCAAGCGCGGCTACGTCTCGCTGCGCCAGGCCATGCAGTTCTCGTACAACGTGCCCTTCGTCCAGCTCAACCAGGACGTCGGCGGCCAGAACGTGGCCGACATCGCGGTGCAGATGGGCATCAAGAAGGAGAGCCTCGCCGACCCGAAGACGGCGACCTTCCCGCTCGGCACCTCCACCATCAGCCCGATCCGGATGGCCACCGCCTACGGCACCCTGGCGGCCAGCGGCAAGGAGTCCGAGCCGTACTCGGTCACCAAGGTCGAGGTGAGCGGCGTGGAGCGCCCGGGCTTCGGCAAGAAGGACCCCAAGGTCGCGCTGGAGCCGGCCGTCGCCGACAACGTCACCGACGTGCTGGTGAACGTGGCCGCCAACGGCACCGGCAAGAAGACGAAGGACCTGGGCCGCCCGGTGGCCGGCAAGACCGGTACCACCGACCAGAACAAGTCGGCCTGGTGGGTCGGCTACACCCCGCAGCTGGTGACCAGCGTCGCCATGTGGCGCGAGGACCCGGCCAAGCACGAGCGGCAGTCGCTGAACGGCACCGGCGGCAAGGAGTCCATCCACGGTGGTGACATCCCGACCGACGTCTTCACCCGGTACATGAAGGCCGCGCTGGCCAACGAGAAGAAGATGGACTTCCCGACCCCGCAGCCGGTCGGCACCGAGGTGGACTCCTCCGGCGCGCCGTCCACGAACAGCCCGACCACCAGCCCGAGCGCGACCGACACCCCGTCGGCCCCGGCGCAGACCCAGGCGCCGGCGCAGCCGCCGGTACAGCCGCAGCCCACCCAGACCTGCGTGCCCGGCGTGGACTGCCCCGGTGACCAGCCGAGCACCAAGCCGACCAAGGACCCGCACCCGAGCAACACCTGCCTGCCGGTGGTCGGCTGTCCGACGCCGCCGGCGCCGACGGACAGCACCACGCCGGGCGGTGGCAACGGCGGCGGCCACAACGGCGGAGGCGGCGGCAAGCCGACGCCGAGCAGCACCGGTGGCCTCCAGGGCGGCCCGGCCGGGCAGTAGCCCGGGACGGGTGGAACCCGGAACGGCGGTGGCGGTCCTCCGAGGAGGGCCGCCACCGCCGTTTTCCGTCGGAGCCGTCGCCTTTCCGTCTCCCCTTCGCCGTCTTCCGTCTCCCCTTCGCCGTCTTCCGCCGCCCCTTCGCCGTCCTCCGTCGCCTTCCGTCGGGGGCCGCCGCCGACGACGGGACCGCTGCCGGATTCGTCACGATTGGCACACCCGCCCGCCGTACCGGGGCGCGGACCGTTGCGGGGGCCTCCTCGTCCCGGCGGGGTCGGTGCGGCAGGATGTCCGGCATGACGTCGAGCGATCGTGACGAAACCGCCGGCCCGGTCGGGTCCGGCGCCGCCGCAGGGCCCCTCCCGGCTGCCGTCGCCACGGCCGCGCCGGCGGCCAACACCGTCGTCGTCCCGGCCGACGAGGACCCGGTGGCGGCGGCCGGCAGCGAGGTGTTCGGCGGGCCCCCCGGCCGCCGGGCGCTGCTCGGCGTCTCCTGGTGGATCCCGGCGCGCTTCCTGGCGCTCGCGGTGATCGTGGTCTCGGTGCTCGGCATGGTGCAGAAGCTGCCCTGCTACGAGCAGGCCTGGTTCCAACCGGGCTCACCGCAGTACATCCACGCCTGCTACAGCGACATCCCGCACCTGTTCTCCGGGCGCGGCTTCGCGGCCGGGCTGCACCCGTACGTGGACCGCATCCCGGGCTCCTCGGGGGACCTCCAGTACCTGGAGTACCCGGTGCTGACCGGCCTGTTCATGCAGGTCGCGGCCTGGCTGACGCCCGGCGGCGGGGACCGGCAGAGCCAGGAGCAGTGGTTCTGGGCGATCAACGCCGGGATGCTGATGGCCTGCGCGGTGGTCGCCGTGGTGGCGCTCTCGCGCACCCACCGGCGCCGCCCGTGGGACGCGCTGCTGTTCGCGCTCGCCCCCGTCCTGCTGCTCAACGGCACCGTCAACTGGGACCTGCTCGCGGTCGCCCTGGCCGCCGTGGCGATGGCCTGGTGGGCCGGCGCCCGGCCGGGCTGGGCCGGCGTCTTCATCGGCCTGGCCACCGCGGCCAAGCTCTACCCGCTGCTGCTGATCGGCCCGCTGCTGGTGCTCTGCTGGCGGGCCGGCAAGTGGCGCGAGTTCCGGGTGATGCTGGGCGGCGCGGTCGGCTCCTGGCTGGTGGTCAACCTGCCGATCATGCTGGCCAACTGGCGGGGCTGGTCGACCTTCTACGTGTTCAGCAAGCACCGCGGCGAGGACTACGGCTCGTTCTGGCTGATCCTGATGCAGCGCCGCGGCTCCGGGCTGGCCGACCTCGACGTCTACATCGGCGTGCTGATGGTGCTGGGCTGCCTGGCCATAGCGTGGCTCGGCTTCTCGGCCCCGCGCCGGCCGCGCCTCGCCCAGCTGGCCTTCCTGGTGGTCGCGCTGTTCGTGCTGGTCAACAAGGTGTACTCGCCGCAGTACGCGCTCTGGCTGCTGCCGCTCGCGGTGCTGGCCCGGCCGCGCTGGCGGGACTTCCTGATCTGGCAGGCCTGCGAGGTGCTCTACACCCTGGGCATCTGGTCCCACCTGGGCCTGGTCACCGGCTCCAAGCAGCACGGGATCAGCGAGGGCTGGTACCACTTCGCGATCGGGCTGCACCTGCTGGGCACGCTCTACCTGGTCGCCCTGGTGGTCCGCGACATCCTCCACCCGGACCGCGACCCGGTCCGCTGGGACGGCAGCGACGACCCCTCCGGCGGGGTGCTGGACCGGGCTCCGGACGTGGCCGTGCTGGGCACCGCCCGCCGGCTGCGCGAGGAGGAGAGCTACGCCGCGTACGCGCCGGCCGGCCCCGAGCAGTGGCTCGACGAGCCCGAACCGCCGGAGCCGGCCGAGAAGGCCTAGGCGCTGCTGCGAGCGAGCCGAGCGCCGACGGCGGTGCTCAGCGGTCCACCACGCGGTCGAAGTGCGTGGTGGTGTGGCGGACCTGGAGGCCGAGCTCCTCGCCGATCGCCGGGGGCTTGGTGTCCCCGTCCAGGAACAGCAGCGAGACCTGCATGTGCGGCGGCTCGGCGAACCACAACTGCTTGCCGGCCCAGTGGAACGGCGACTTGGTCTTGTTGACCGTCGCCAGGCCGGCCCGGGCGATGCCCTTGGCCCGGGCCCCCATGCTCGCCACGTACTTGGGCGCCTCCAGGCCGATGCCGTGCGCGGTGCCACCGGCGACCACCAGGATGTGGCCGTCGGCGGGCGCCGGGTGCTGGCGGTAGCCGTAGCGGTCGCCCTTCTGCAGCGGGGTGACGTCCAGGACGGTGGCCCGGACCTCCAGCGCGGCGTGGTCGCCCAGCCAGAGCCGGGTGCCGATCCGGGCCCGGAAGACCGTCTGCGGGTACTGCTGGGCGAGCTGGTCCATGCCCGCGGCGCCGAGGTGGCTGACGAACACCGTGTGCACCGGGATGCCGGCCGCCCGGGCGGTGTCCACCCAGTACGCGACCTCCTCGACCGGGCTGGAGCCGTCCGGCCGGTCCATCGGCAGGTGCAGCGCCAGGCCCTCGAAGGCGACGCCCTCCAGCTCGGCGGCGACGGTGCGCAGGTCGGCCGCGCTCACGCCGTGCCGGCGCATGGTGGTCATGCACTCCACCACCACCCGGGCGCCGTGCAGCGTGCGGAGGGCGTCCACCGAGGCCACCGTCCGGATCACCCGGGCGTGCGGCAGCGGGAGCACCTCCTCGCCGACCCGGTACGGGGTGAGCACCAGCAGCTCGCCGCCGTACCACTCGGCGGCGTCGGCCGCCTCGTACGCGGTACCGACGGCGAGCACCCCGGTGCCCAGCAGCGTCGCCTCCTCGGCCAGCCGGTGGTTGCCCAGGCCGTAGCCGTTCCCCTTGGCGACCGGCACCAGGCCGGGGAACTCGGCGAGGACGGAACGCTGGTGGGTGCGCCAGCGTTCGGTGTCGAGGTAGAGCGACAGCGTCATCGGGTCAGCCTCCTCAGCGGCGGGACATGTAGAGGTCGAGGGCCTTGTGCAGCAGCTTGTTGAGCGGGAAGTCCCATTCGCCGAGGTACTCGGCCGCCTGGCCGCCGGTGCCGACCTTGAACTGGATCAGGCCGAACAGGTGGTCGTTCTCGTCCAGGGTGTCACTGATGCCGCGCAGGTCGTACACCCCGCCGCCCAGGGCGTAGGAGTCGCGCATCATCCGCCACTGGATGGCGTTGGACGGCTTGACCTCGCGCTTGTGGTTGGCCGAGGCGCCGTAGGAGTACCAGACGTGCTCGCCGACCACCAGCATCGTGGTGGCGGCCAGCGGCTCGCCCTCGTGGTAGGCGATGTAGAGCCGCATGCGGTTCGGGTCCTCGGCCACGAGGGCCTTCCACATCCGCTGGAAGTAGGCCAGCGGGCGGGGGGTGAACTTGTCGCGCTCGGCGGTGACCAGGTAGAGCTGGTGGAAGATCGGCAGGTCGTCGTAGCCGCCCTGGATCACCTCGACGCCGCTCTTCTCGGCCTTCTTGATGTTGCGGCGCCAGAGCTGGTTGAAGTTCTTGTGGATGTCGTCCAGCGAGCGGTTGGCCAGGGGCACCTGGAAGACGTAGCGGGGCTGGACGTCACCGAAGCCGGCGCCGCCGTCCTCGCCCTGGAGCCAGCCGGCCTTGCGCAGCCGGTCGGCCACCTCGAAGGCGCGGGCCTCGTACCAGTCGGCCTCGACGTCGCGCAGCCGCTTGGCCTGCTTGGCGGCGATGGCCTCCTTGATGGTGGGGGCGTTCCAGCGGCGGATGACCACCGGCGGGCCCATCTTCACCGAGAACGCGCCCTGCGACTTGAGGTGCGCCAGCATCGGGGAGAGCCAGCGGTCGAGGTCGCGGTCGAACCAGTCGATGACCGGGCCCTCGGGCAGGTAGGCGAGGTAGCGCTTGAGCTTGGGCAGCTGGCGGTAGAGGACCAGGCCGGCGCCGACGAGCTGGTCGGCGTCGTCGAACCAGCCGATCGACTCGGACCGCCACTCGGCCTTCACGTCGCCCCACGACGGCACCTGCATGTGGCTGGCCGAGGCGCGGCTCCTGATGAAGGCGAGGTGCTCCTCGCGGGTGATCGTCCTCAGGCGCAGGCTCATGTGCTCGGTGCTCCTCGTCGGTCGGGCTGCGGTGGCCCCAGGTTCTGGGCTGACCTTATCGTCCGGGGCTCGGGCGCCCGCCGCTGCGGGCACGGCGCCGCCCCCGTCGGGTACCTGTCTCCTCTTGCAGATACGCGACGGGGGCGGCGAGGGTTCCGGGCGGGCCCTGTGGGCTCGGTCCCAGTGGGGCGACGGGGTGGGACGGGGTCAGGCGGGGGCGCCGACGCGGGGGCGGCGGCGCGGGGGCGGTCCGGGGGCGGATCAGCCCCAGAGGCCGCCGCGGGCGATGCCGAGGTAGAAGCCGATGGCGGCGGCACCGAGTGTGATCATCAGGACGAAGCGCTCGGCGGTGGTGACCGAGACGAACATGCCCCACAGGCCCGTGATGATGCCGAACAGGCCGGTCCACGAGGTCAGCAGGTGCAGGTTGTGGAAGAACGAGGTGGTGAAGGCGATCACGCCCAGCAGGGCGGTGATGCCCACCAGGGCGTTCTCGCGGGGGTGCGGGTGGCCGTCGGTGTTCAGCGTGAGGGCGGGCATGCGGTGGACGGACTGGGCCATGGGTCCCACCTCCTGGCGTGGAGACGAACGGGCAGGGATCCCGTTCCGTCCAGATTGCGGTGCTTGGGTCGCTCTCACAACCCCTATGCGTTTTGTTCGGCCGTCCGGGTGCGGGTAGGCTGTGCCGTCTGCACTGGTGTAGTTGTGCCCCCTTTGCACCCTCTTCCGGGTGACACCCGTTCCGGGTGGAACGGGGCCGACTGTCCGACCCTGCCGTTACGGTGGGCCGGAGTCGTCACTGCTCCGGTGCCGACGCTACGCACAACCCTCCTGCCACGGAGAGACCGTGGCCGCTGAGTCCAAAGGAGGTGGGTTACTCATGCGTCACTACGAGCTGATGGTCATCCTCGACCCCTCGGTCGAGGAGCGCGCTGTCTCCCCCCTGATCGAGAGCTTCCTCGCTGTCGTCCGCAACGCCGGCGGCAAGGTGGAGAAGGTCGACACCTGGGGTCGCCGCCGTCTGGCTTACGAGATCAACAAGCAGTCCGAGGGCATCTACTCGGTCATCGACCTCAAGGCCACGCCTGAGGTCGTCAAGGAGCTCGACCGCCAGCTGGGCCTGAGCGAGTCGGTTCTGCGGACCAAGGTCCTGCGCCCGGACACCCACTGAGCCACCTCTGAGGCCTTCGGGTCTCGGGTAGCTCGCGTCCGCTGTTTCACGTGAAACAGCGGTGAACGGACATCTTCCCGAGAGGTCATCACCACCATGGCAGGCGAGACCGTCATCACCCTCGTCGGCAATCTCGTCGACGACCCCGAGCTGCGCTTCACCCCGTCGGGTGCGGCGGTCGCGAAGTTCCGCATCGCGTCCACCCCCCGCACCTTCGACCGTCAGACGAACGAGTGGAAGGACGGCGAGAGCCTCTTCCTCACGTGCAACGTCTGGCGGCAGCCGGCGGAGAACGTGGCCGAGTCGCTGCAGCGCGGCATGCGCGTCATCGTGCAGGGCCGACTGCGCCAGCGGTCTTACGAGACCAAGGAAGGCGAGAAGCGGACGGTCTTCGAGGTCGAGGTCGACGAGGTCGGCCCGAGCCTGCGCTCGGCGACCGCCAAGGTCACCCGGGCCAACCGGTCCGGCGGCCCCGGTGGCGGCTTCGGCGGCCAGCAGGGTGGCGGCCAGGGCGGTGGCGGCTGGGGCGGCGGCGGTGGCGGCCAGCAGGGCGGCGGTGGCTGGGGTGGAAACTCCGGCGGCGGCCAGTCCGGCCCCTCCGACGACCCCTGGGCCTCCAGTGCCCCGTCCGGTGGAAACCAGGGCGGCGGCTGGGGTGCCCCGTCCGGTGGCAGCGGCTACTCGGAAGAGCCCCCGTTCTAAGAGCTGACAGATTTCGTGCGGCCCGGCAGCCGGCGTCCCCGGACGCCCGCCGGACCGTGAACCCCAAATGGAGCACACAATGGCGAAGCCGCCTGCTCGCAAGCCGAAGAAGAAGGTTTGCGTCTTCTGCAAGGACAAGGTCAACTACGTTGACTACAAGGACACGAACCTGCTGCGGAAGTACATCTCCGACCGCGGCAAGATCCGTGCCCGTCGGGTGACCGGCAACTGCACCCAGCACCAGCGTGACGTCGCCACGGCCGTGAAGAACAGCCGTGAGATGGCGCTGCTGCCCTACACCAGCACCGCGCGCTAAGAGAGGGTGACCGAGTAATGAAGATCATCCTCACGCACGAGGTGCCGGGTCTCGGCTCCGCCGGCGAGGTCGTCGAGGTCAAGGACGGCTACGCCCGCAACTACCTGGTCCCGCGTGGCTACGCCATCCGCTGGACCAAGGGTGGTCAGAAGGACGTCGACGCCATCCGTCGCGCCCGGAAGATCCACGCCATCCAGACCCTCGAGGCCGCCAACGAGGTCAAGGGTCAGCTCGAGGGCGTCCAGGTCAAGCTGGCCGTCCGCTCGGGCGACGCCGGCCGTCTGTTCGGCTCGGTGACCCAGGCCGACGTCGTCGAGGCCATCAAGGCCGCCGGCGGCCCGGCGGTGGACAAGCGCGCCGTCGCGATCGCCTCGCCGATCAAGACCGTGGGCTCCCACAAGGTCTCGGTCAAGCTGCACTCGGACGTCGTGGCCAACCTCGACGTCGCCGTCGTGGCTGCCTGAGCTCCGTAGCCCAGGCCCGAGGGCCGGACTCCTCCGGGAGTCCGGCCCTCGGTCTTTTCCGGCCTGGCCCCGCCCTCAGCCGCGCACCGCTCCGGTGACCAGCCACTTGCCGCCGCGGGCGCGCCAGACCAGGAAGCCGGCCCGCAGCAGCATGAACAGGTTCATCGCCCACCAGAGCCCGGCCAGTCCGGTGCCGGTGGCCGGCACCGCCAGGGCCACCGGGACGAACACCGCCAGGGTGGCGAGCCCGGCCCAGGCCAGGTAGGGGCCGTCGCCGGCCCCCATCAGCACGCCGTCCAGCACGAAGACCAGGCCGGCCACCGGCTGGGTGAGCGCGAGCAGCAGCAGGGCGGTGTCCAGCTGGGCCCGGACGACCGGGTCGGGCGTGAACAGCGGGACGTACAGCGGGCGGGCGAGCACCACCAGCAGGCCGAGGACCAGCCCGGAGACGATGCCCCACTCGACCATCCGCCGGGTGGCGGCCCGGGCGCCGGGGGCGTCCGAGGCGCCCAGGTAGCGGCCGATGATGGCCTGGCCGGCGATCGCGATGGCGTCCAGCGCGAAGGCCAGGAAGTTGAACAGCGTCATGGTGATCTGGTGGGCGGCCACCTGGTCGTCGCCGAGCCGGGCGGCCACCGCGGTGGCGGTCATCAGCACCGCGCGCAGGCTGATCGTCCGGACCAGCAGCGGGCCGCCGGCCCTGGCACCGGCCCGGATGCCCGCCGGGTCCGGCCGCAGCGAGGCCCCCTCCCGGCGGGCGCCGCGGACCACCACGACCAGGTAGGCGGCGGCCATCCCGGTCTGGGCGAGCACGGTGCCCCAGGCCGAGCCGGCCACCCCGAGCCCGGCGCCGTACACCAGGCCGGCGTTCAGGCCGATGTTGGCGGCGAAGCCCGCGACCGCCACCACCAGCGGTGTGCGGGTGTCCTGGAGACCGCGCAGCACCCCGGTGGCGGCGAGCACGATGAGCATCGCGGGGATGCCCAGGGAGCTGATCCGCAGGTACGTCACCGCGTGCGGCGCGGCGGTCGCCGAGGCGCCCAGCGCGTCGGCCGCCCAGGGGGCCAGCAGCAGGGTGAGGAGGACCACCGGGACGGCCAGGCCCAGCGCCAGCCAGATGCCGTCGACGCCCTGCTGCACGGCGCCCCGGCGGTCCCCGGCGCCGATCCGGCGGGCGACCGCCGCGGTGGTGGCGTAGGCGAGGAAGACGAACACGCCGGTCGCGGTGGAGAGCGCGGCGGAGGCGACGCCCACCCCGGCCAGCTGGGGGGTGCCGAGGTGGCCGACGATCGCCGAGTCGGCCATCAGGAAGAGCGGTTCGGCGACGAGCGCGCCGAAGGCCGGGACGGCCAGGGCGAGGATCTCCCGGTCGTGCCGGCGGCGCGAGGGGGCCGGGGTCGGGGGCGAGGCGGTCATGGGCACCAGGCTACTCATCCACAGGTAATGGATGTAAGAGCCAGATGCCTATTACTCGAAACCCTGAGCGACGCGGTTCGCCCGCTCTGTGCCCACAGCCGTTCGGAGGTGTGTGAAGAATTTCTCATGCACAGGCCCGGAATGAGGTAATCCCAGGTCAACAGGTTGACGGTGGATCGATCGTCCGGTTATCCACAGGGACGTCCACAGGGGTGTCCACAGCTTTGCGGCAGTTCTCCACAGGACGGGGCCGCTCATCCACACCCCCTGTGGATAACCGCCTTGGCGCAAGGGCGTCCGGCGCTTTAGCGTGGGCCCTCCGCCCGACACTCCCGCCGCCCCCGGCGTCCGATTTGTCGGAGCCGTGGCGTACAAAGAGGATCCGCTCCACCCAGCCACCGGCAAGCCCGCTCCAACTTCGCACCACTCGCTGATCGGGGAACACGCGTGACCGGCCCCCAGTACGACGACCACGACGCCCCGCCGCCGGAGGATGACTGGCAGACCGCCGAGGACCCCTTCCCGGTCGGCGCCTACGACGACGCCCCCTTCCCGGACGGCCCCGGCGACCGGCTGCCGGTCTCCCGCAACCGCGGCGAGGACCGTCAGGGCGGTGGCCGCGACGGCTTCCAGAAGGGCGGCGGCAAGGGCGGCTTCCAGAAGGGTGGCAAGGGCGGCCGTCCCGAGGGCGGCTGGCAGCGCCGGGACGAGGGCGACGGCGCGGGCGCGGTGGACGGCTTCGAGCGCGTCCCGCCGCAGGACCTGGACGCCGAGAAGTCCGTCCTCGGCGGCATGCTGCTCTCCAAGGACGCCATCGCCGACGTGGTCGAGGTGCTCAAGCCGGCCGACTACTACCGGCCCGCGCACGAGATGGTCCACGGCGCGATCCTCGACCTCTACGCCCGCGGCGAGCCGGCCGACCCGATCACCGTGGCCGGTGAGCTGACCAAGCGCGGCGAGCTCCAGCGGGTCGGCGGCGCCGCGTACCTGCACACCCTGGTCAACTCCGTCCCGACGGCGGCCAACGCCGAGTACTACGCCCAGATCGTGCACGAGCGCGCGGTGCTGCGCCGACTGGTCGAGGCGGGCACCCGGATCGCCGGCATGGGCTACGCGGCCGAGGGCGACGTGGACGAGATCGTCAACGCCGCCCAGGCGGAGATCTACGCCGTCACCGAGCAGCGCACCAACGAGGACTACGCGCCGCTCGCCGACATCATGGAGGGCGCCCTCGACGAGATCGAGGCGATCGGCTCCCGGCAGGGCCAGATGTCCGGCGTGCCGACCGGCTTCGCCGACTTCGACCAGCTCACCAACGGGCTGCACCCGGGCCAGATGATCGTCATCGCGGCCCGCCCCGCGATGGGCAAGTCCACGCTCGCGCTGGACTTCGCGCGGGCCTGTTCGATCCACCACAAGCTGCCGAGCGTGATCTTCTCGCTCGAAATGGGCCGCAACGAGATCGCCATGCGCCTGCTCTCCGCCGAGGCCCGGGTGGCGCTGCACCACATGCGCTCCGGGAACATGACGGACGACGACTGGACCCGGGTCGCCCGCCGGATGCCGGACGTCAGCGAGGCGCCGCTGTTCATCGACGACTCGCCGAACCTGTCGATGATGGAGATCCGCGCCAAGTGCCGCCGGCTGAAGCAGCGCAACGACATCAAGCTGATCGTCATCGACTACCTCCAGCTGATGCAGTCCGGCGGCTCCCGGCGGGCCGAGAACCGTCAGCAGGAGGTCTCGGACATGTCCCGAAATCTCAAGCTGCTGGCCAAGGAGCTGGAAGTCCCGGTCATCGCGCTCTCCCAGCTGAACCGTGGCCCCGAGCAGCGCACCGACAAGCGGCCGATGGTCTCGGACCTCCGCGAGTCCGGCTCGATCGAGCAGGACGCCGACATGGTCATCCTGCTGCACCGCGAGGACGCCTACGAGAAGGAGTCGCCGCGCGCGGGCGAGGCCGACCTGATCGTCGCCAAGCACCGTAACGGTCCGACCGCGACCATCACGGTGGCCTTCCAGGGCCACTACTCGCGCTTCGTCGACATGACCCGGGACTGAGCCCGGCCCCGGCGTCGGGGGCGGGGGAGTCAGACGGTGACGGTGGCGCGGAAGAGCGTGCTGCCGGAGCCGGAGAGGCGGGTCGGGGCGCCGGTGGCGGGGAGGAAGGCGGACTGGCCGCGGGCCAGGTCCAGCACGGTGCCGTCGGCGGCGGTCAGCCGGGCGCCGCCCTCGGTGCAGAGCAGGATCTGCGGGGTGCGGCCGTCGATCTCGCGCGCGGCGCCGTCCAGCACGAAGCGGGACAGCCGGAACTCGTCGATCGGGACGGGGTAGAGCTCCTCGCCCGGGGTGCCCTCGACCGGGACGGGCTCCAGCAGCTCGGGGGCACCGGCCGCGAAGACCACGACCTCCAGCAGCTCCGGCACGTCGATGTGCTTGGGGGTGAGGCCGGCCCGCAGCACGTTGTCGGAGTTGGCCTGGAGCTCGACGCAGACGCCGGACAGGTAGGCGTGCGGCACCCCGGCGCCCAGGTACAGAGCCTGGCCGGCCCGCAGCCGGACGTGGTTGAGCAGCATGCCGGCGATCACGCCGCGGTCGTCCGGGAAGTCCTCGGCGATCCGGGCGTACGGGGCGTACTCCCCGTCGGGGTCGGTCGCCGCCAGCACCTCGACGGTCCGCCGGACGGTCTCCCCGTCGAGCGCGAGGGCGGCGGTCAGGGCGCCGCGCAGCGACTCGGACTCTCCCCAGGCCTCCGGCCCGGAGGTGCCCCCGCCGGCGGCCAGCCGATCGATCACCGGGGCGAGCCCCGGCACCGCGAGTCCGGCCAGCAGTCGGGCCGCGTCGGCAGGCCGGCGGAAGCCGCACAGGCCCTCGAACTCGCCCAGGGCGCAGACCATTTCGGGCTTGTGGTTGGCGTCCCGGTAGTTGCGCTCGGGGGCGTCCTGGGGGATGCCGAGGGCGTTCTCGGCGGCGAAGCCGGCCCGGGCCTGGTCGAGCGTGGGGTGGGCCTGGATGGACAGCGGGATGCCCGCGGCCAGCACCTTGAAGAGGAACGGCAGGGTCGGGCCGAACCTGGCCACGCTCGCCGCGCCCAGCTCGCCCTCGGGGTCGGCCGCGATCAGCTCGTCCAGCCGGCGCGGACCCTCGCCGCGGTCGGCGTGCGACGGGGCACCGGGGTGGGCGCCCATCCACAGCTCGGCCTGCGGCTCACCGGTCGGCCGCTGCCCGAGCAGCTCGGGCAGGGCGGTGAGCGACCCCCAGGCGTACGGGCGGACGGTGTTGACGAGCCTGTCCATGCGCGCGGTCCTACTCCTTCGCTGTCTGGGCGGCCCCGGACGTCCCGAGTCCGGATCGCCGGGGCGGGCCCGGCGGAGCGGGCTGTCCGGGCACGGGCAAGGGAAACGACCCTAGCCGACCGGTGTCACCCACGGGGAAACGGCGGGCGTCCGGTGGGAGTGCCGCGGTCGGACCGGCGGTTCCCGGCGCGGTAGTAGGATGCCAGGACGCAGTAGCCTCCGCCCTGCGTGCAATTCGCCACCGAGGTCCACCCCGGCCAGGTGGTGCCGGCGGAGCCGCGTTCCAGAGTGCGGGCGCCGGTGTCCCGGACACCCCCGCCATCGGCCGAGAGGTTTGTACGTGACCGTGAACCAGCAGAGTTTTGCTGATCTCGGCAAGGTCCTGGTGATCATCCCGACCTACAACGAGGCGGAGAACGTCGAGCGGATCGTCGGCCGGGTCCGTGCCGCCGTGCCCGAGGCGCACGTGCTGGTCGCCGACGACAACAGCCCCGACGGCACCGGCGAGCTGGCGGACAAGCTGGCGGTCGAGGACGAGCACGTCCACGTCATGCACCGCAAGGGCAAGGAGGGCCTGGGCGCCGCCTACCTCGCGGGCTTCCGCTGGGGCATCGACAACGGCTACGACGTCCTGGTCGAGATGGACGCGGACGGCTCGCACCAGCCCGAGGAACTGGACCGGCTGCTGGCCGCGCTGCGCGGCGCCGACCTGGTGCTGGGCTCGCGCTGGGTGCCGGGCGGCCGGGTGGTCAACTGGCCGAAGTCGCGACTGCTGCTCTCGCGCGGCGGCTCGACGTACTCGCGGCTGATGCTGGACGTGCCGATCCGGGACGTCACCGGCGGCTACCGGGCGTTCCGCAAGGAGACCCTGCTGGGCCTGGGCATGGACGAGGTCGCCTCGGCCGGGTACTGCTTCCAGGTCGACCTGGCCTGGCGCACGGTGAAGGCCGGCTTCAAGGTCGCCGAGGTGCCGATCACCTTCGTCGAGCGTGAACTCGGGGCGTCCAAGATGAGCCGCAACATCGTGGTCGAGGCGCTGTGGCGGGTGACCACCTGGGGCGTCACCGACCGGCTGGCGCGACTGCGCGGCGCCGCCGCCACGCGCTGACGACCGAACTCCCGCGCACGGTGTGACGTGCACCGGAAGGCGTGCCCCGCCGGGCGCGCCTTCCGCGCATTCGGCCGCCCGTGCTCCCATGCTGTAGGGCGCAGGAAATCCGACCGCCGACCAGAGGGAGCAGCCCGTGACGACGTCCCCGCCCGAGGAGAGCGCCGGCGCGGGTGCCGAGCGGCCGGAGTCCGGGCAGCCGGTCCGGCCGCTGGAGGTCGCCGTCTTCACCGGTCCCGAGTCGGCCTTCTTCGCCACCTCCACGCTGATCCTCGGCGAGCGGACGGCGATCCTGGTGGACGCCCAGCTCACCCGCAGCGCCGGTCGCGAGCTGGCCGAGTGGGTCGCCGGCAAGGGCAGACGGCTGCTCGCCGTCGTGGTCACCCACCAGCACCCGGACCACTACTTCGGCGCCGAGGAGGTGCTGCGGCTCTTCCCCGAGGCGCAGCTGCTGGCCGCCCCGGCCGTGGTCGAGGGCATCCGGCGGACCGTCGCCGCGAAGGTCGCGCAGTGGAAGCCGGTGTACGGCGACGACGTCCCGGACCACCCGCTGATCCCCGCCCCGCTGCTGCCGCAGCCGCTGATGCTGGACCGCCAGGTGATCCCGGTGCTGCTGCTCGGCCAGGCCGACTGCGGGGACTCCACGGTCGTCCACGTGCCGAGCATCCGCACCGTGATCGCCGGGGACTTCGTCCACAACGGCACCCACGTCTGGACCGCCGACACCACCCCGGCCCAGCGCACCACCTGGGGGCACAACCTCGGCCGGATCGCCGACCTCGGGGCGGAACGGGTGATCGCCGGCCACCGGGCCCCGGGCCAGGGCGACGACGCCGCCCGGGTGCTCGCCTTCACCGGCGAGTACCTCCAGGACTTCGACCGGCTGCTGGCCGCGCATCCGGGCGACCCGGAGGCGCTGGTCACGGCGATGAACGAGCGCTACGGGGAGCTGACCCTGCCGTCCTTCCTGGAGCTGGGCGCGCGGGCCAACACCGCGCGCACGGCCGAGGACACCGTCGAGGCCGAACTCGTCGCCGAGCCCGAGGAGGGCCCGGAGGACGAGGAGGGCCGGGACGACGCCGCGGGGCGGTAGGGCCAGGGGCGGATACTGGCCGCATGACGCCGTACGACGTGATCGTCCCGGCGGGCGGGGCCGCCCGGCGCCTCGGCGGGGCCGACAAACCGGGGCTGACGGTGGGCGGGACCACCCTGCTCGACCGGGTGCTCGCCGCCTGCGCGGGCGCCCGCACCACCGTGGTGGTCGGCCCGGCCCGGCCGAGCGGGCGGGCCGGCGTCCGCTGGACCAGGGAGCAGCCGCCCGGTGGCGGGCCGGTGGCCGCCGTCGCGGCCGGGCTCGGCCTGGTCACCGCGGACGTCGTGCTGCTGCTCGCCGCCGACCTGCCGTTCCTGGACCGGCGGACGGTGGAGCGGCTGGTCACCGCCCTCGACGAGGCCGGTGCGCCGGCGGACCGCGCGGTGTTGGTCGACGCGGCCGGCCGGGAACAGCCGCTCGCCGCCGCCTACCGGACCGCGGCACTGCGCGCCGCGCTGGCCGATCTCGGCGACCCGGCCGGTAGGCCGCTGCGCCGGCTGGTCGGCGGGCTGAGCGGGCCGTGGGTGGCCGACACCGACGGCGTCGCCCACGACTGCGACACCTGGGAGGACCTGGAACGGGCCCGCGAGCGCGACCGGAGCTGAACCTCACCGGTCGCGCCACCGCGGTGTGAGCGAAACGACGCGCGCCGCACTCGGGGCGAACACCTCGGTGAAACCGCCGATCGGGCAGCATGGGCGCATGGAGCGCACGCTGGATGACTGGATCGCCGAGGTCAAGGCCGACCTGGGCATCGACCTGGACGTCGACGTCCGTGGCCTACTCGACACGGCCCGGGTGGTCGCGCACGGGGTGGACCGGCCGGCCGCGCCGCTGACCGCCTTCCTGATCGGCTACGCGGCCGCCCAGCGGGGCGGCGGGGCGCAGGCCGTCGCCGACGCGGCCCGGCGGGCCGAGGCCCTCGTCGAGGGCTGGGGCACTGCCGGCCGGCCGGGCGAGTCGTGAGCGCGGTCGGCCAGGCCACCGTGACCGCACCGGGCACCGGCCCCGGCGTGCTGAGCTGGTCCCGGGCCCGCGAGACGGCGCGCCGGGCCGGGCCGCACCCGCTGCCCGGGGTCGCGGTCCCACTGGCCGAGGCGCTCGGCCGCACCCTCGCCGAGCCGCTCGGCGCGCTGACCGACCTGCCCGCCTTCGACACCTCCGCGATGGACGGCTGGGCGGTCGCCGGTCCCGGCCCGTGGCGGGTCGCCGGCCGGGTGCTGGCCGGACGGACCGATCCGGCGCCGCTGGCCGACGGCACCGCCGTGGAGATCGCCACCGGTGCCCAACTGCCGCCCGGCGCCACCGCCGTACTGCGCCGTGAGCACGGGCGGACGGACGGCGCGCTGCTGCACGACAGCGGCCCGCGGCCGCTGGGCACCGGGCAGGACGTCCGCCCGCGCGGCCAGGAGTGCCGCCGGGGCGAGGAGTTGCTGCCGTCCGGCACCACGGTCGGGCCGGCCGTGCTCGGCCTGGCCGCCGCCTGCGGCCACGACGGGCTGTCCGTGCACCGCCGTCCCGAGGTCCAACTGCTCGTCCTGGGAGACGAGTTGATCACCGCCGGGGTGCCCGCTCCCGGGCTGGTCCGGGACGCCCTCGGGCCGCTGCTGCCGCCCTGGCTGCGGGCCGCCGGGGCCGAGCCGGCCGAAGTCGGCTACGTCCGGGACGACTTCGGGCTGCTCCGGGACGCGCTGCGGCACTCCACCGCCGACCTCGTGGTCACCACCGGCGGGACGGCCGCCGGGCCGGTCGACTTCCTGCACCGGGCGCTCGCCGAGGCCGGTGGCCGACTGCTGGTGGACGGCGTCGCCGTCCGGCCGGGGCACCCGATGCTGCTGGCCGAACTCCCCGGCGGCCGTCACCTGGTGGGCCTGCCTGGCAACCCGCTGGCCGCCGTCGCCGGGATGGTGACCCTCGTCCTGCCGCTGCTGCACGCCCGCGGCGGGCGGCCGGCCGGCGCCCCCGTCCTCGCACCGGTCGCGGCCGACCTGCACGGGCACCGTACGGACACCCGGCTCCAGCCGGTCCGGCGGACCGCCGAGGGCGTCCTGCCGCTGCCCTTCGACGGGCCGGCGATGCTGCGCGGGCTCGCCCGGGCGGAGGCGCTGGCCGTGGTGCCGCCCGGCGGGGCGGGCGCGGGGGAGACGGTCGAACTGCTGGAGGTGCCGTGAGCGAGCGGTGGGGGTACCCCCGGCCGGCGGCCGGGGGAGAGGGAGCCATCAAGAGGTACGCGTCGGGAGACGCGGCGGCCGGGGGAGAGGGAACCATCGACAGGTACGCGTCGGGAGAAGCGGCGGCCGGGCAGCGCGAGGTGGGCGCGTGAGCCGGCTTCGACGCACGATGGCGCCCGGCACCGAGCCGTGGGCGGACGCCGGGATCGTGCTGCCCGCCCGACGGGCCGCGCCCGCCGTCCGGCAGGTCGGCTCCCGGCTGCTGCTGGCGCTCGCCGTCCTGGTCGCCACCTCGTTCATCGTCTACCTCGACCGGGAGGGCTACAACGACAACGCCGGTGGCGAACTCAGCTTCCTGGACGCGGCGTACTACGCCACGGTGACGCTCTCCACCACCGGGTACGGCGACATCACCCCGTTCAGCGACAGCGCCCGGCTCACCAACATCTTCGTGATCACCCCGCTGCGCGTGGTGTTCCTGATCATCCTGGTCGGCACCACCCTGGAGGTGCTCACCGAACGGACCCGCCTGCAATGGCGGTTGAACCGCTGGAGGTCCACCGTGCGCGAGCACACCGTCGTCATCGGCTACGGGACGAAGGGCCGCAGCGCCGTCGACACCCTGCTCGGACAGGGGGTGAAGAAGGAGGACATCGTCGTCGTCGACCCGCAGCGCAAGGTGATCGACCAGGCCGCCCAGCACGGCCTGGTCGGGGTGGTCGGCGACGCCACCCGCACCGACACCCTGGTGCGGGCCGCGCTGCCCACCGCCGCGCGGGTGGTGGTCGCACCGGAGCGGGACGACACCGCCGTACTGATCACGCTGACGGCCCGGCAGCTGAACAAGGCCGCCACCGTGGTCGCCGCCGTCCGGGAGGACGAGAACGCGCCGCTGCTGCGGCAGAGCGGCGCCGACGTCGTGGTGACCAGCTCCAGTTCGGCCGGCCGCCTGCTCGGGCTGTCGATGCTCAGCCCGCACGCCGGGGCGGTGATGGAGGACCTGCTGACGTACGGCAACGGGCTGGACGTGGTGGAGCGTCCGGTCACCCGGGCCGAGGCCGGGCACAGCCCGCGCGAGTGCGACGACCTGGTGGTCGCGGTGGTCCGGGGCCGACGGGTGCTCAACTACACCGAGCCGGAGGCCGCCGTGCTCCAGCTCACCGACCGGGTCATCGTCATCAAGTCCAGCGGAGTCGCGCCGACCGGCTGAGCCGCGCCGTGCAACCGCCCCGGACCGCAGTAGGTTCGGGGCATGCATGCGATGACGATTCCCGTACCCGGTGGTCCCGAGGCACTGGTCTGGGCCGAGGTGCCCGACCCGGTGCCCGCCGAGGGCGAGGTCCTGGTCGAGGTGGCGGCCACCGCCGTCAACCGTGCCGACCTCCTCCAGCGGCAGGGCTTCTACAACCCGCCGCCCGGCGCCTCGCCCTATCCGGGGCTGGAGTGCGCCGGGCGGATCGTCGCGCTCGGGCCCGGGGTGTCCGGCTGGGCGGTCGGCGACGAAGTGTGCGCGCTGCTGGCCGGCGGCGGCTACGCGCAGCGGGTCGCGGTGCCGACCGGGCAGCTGCTGCCGCTGCCCGCGGGGCTGTCCGTCGAGGAGGCCGCGGCGCTGCCCGAGGTGGCCTGCACGGTGTGGTCCAACGTCTTCCTCACCGCGCACCTGCGGCCCGGCGAGACGGTGCTGCTGCACGGTGGCGCGAGCGGGATCGGGACCATGGCGATCCAGCTGGCCAAGGCGGTCGGCGCGCGGATCGCGGTCACCGCGGGCAGCCGGGAGAAGCTGGCGCGGTGCGCCGAGCTGGGCGCGGACATCCTGATCGACTACCGCGAGCAGGACTTCGTCGAGGCGCTCCGGGAGGCCACCGGCGGCGCCGGGGCGGACGTGATCCTGGACATCATGGGCGCCAGGTACCTCCCGCGGAACGTGGAGGCGCTGGCGGTCAACGGGCGGCTGGTGATCATCGGCCTCCAGGGCGGGGTGAAGGGCGAGCTCGACCTCAACGCGCTGCTGCGCAAGCGCGGGGCGGTGATCGCCACCAACCTGCGCGGGCGCCCGCTGGCGGAGAAGGCGGCGATCGTGGCGGCCGTGCGGGAGCACGTGTGGCCGCTGGTCGAGTCCGGGGTGGTGCGGCCGGTCGTGGACCGGGTGCTCCCGCTGGCGGAGGTGGCCGAGGCGCACCGGGTGCTGGAGCGCGGGGAGCAGGTCGGGAAGGTCGTGCTGCGGGCCTGAGCGGGGGAGGTCCGGGGGAGGTCGAGGGGAGGTTCGGGGGAGGTCCGGGGGCGGGGCGGACGGCGGCGGAAAGGGCGTGAATTGCCCGAAATGCCGTAACGGCCGGGGCGTGCGAGTCTGGTCCGGAGCAGTCCCGCCGCCGATGCCGCCCCCGGGCGCCGTCGGCCGTCGGAAGGACTCCGACCGTGGCCGCATCACCGCACGCACCGCTCGGGCCACTGCCCGTGGCGCCGCACCACCGTCGTACTTCCCGCCGCTCCCCCGGCCGCGCCCAGCGGCTGTTCGCGGCGGCCGTGCTCGGGCTCACCCTCCCGCTGGCCGCCGCCTCCGCGGCCGTCGCGCTGCCTTCGCCGGCGGCCCTGCCGCTGCCGACGGTCCTGCCCTCGCCGGAGGCGGGGACGGACGCCCCCGGGCCGGCGGCCGCGCCGCCGCGGCGGCCGGTGCCGCATCCGCATCCGCACGGCGCCCGCGGGTGGGTCCGCCGGCACCACCCGGCCTCGCTGCCCGAGCGCTCCGACGCCGCCGTGGAACGGGCCAGGGGACAGGCCAGGGGACAGGCCAGGGGACAGGTCAGGGAGCAGGCCCCCGAGCAGGCTCCCGAGCGGGTGCCGGAGCAGGCCCCCGAGCAGGCGCCGGGCCAAGCCGTCGAGCTGGGGCCGGAGCAGGTCCCCGAGCAGGCTCCCGAGCAGGCACCGGAGCAGGCTCCCGAGCAGGCACCGGAGCAGGCACCGGGGCAGGCCCCGGAGCTGGTCGCCGAGGCGGAGCAGCCGGAGGCCGACGGGGGCGCCGCGGAGACCGGGACACCCGGCGACACCGCCGCCGTCCCAGCCCCGGCCGCTCCGGACGTCGGCGCGGCCACCGGGCAGCCGGTCGCCGCCGTCGCCGCTGTGCCCGCGATCTTCCCGGCCCACTGGCAGGACGCCTCCACCACCCAGCTCCCGCTGGGCGTCGGCCTGGGCCTGATCGGCTGCGGCCTGGGACTGGTCGGCCTGCGGCTGCGCAAGGGCTGAGGCCCGGGAGGGCCCCGCGCCGGGTGCGGCACGCCCGGCGCGGGGCCGGGTCGTCGGCGGCTGCGGTTCGGCGGGCGGGGCCGGCCGGGCCGGGCGCCGTCGGCGGGCGGCGGACGGTTGGCGGACGGGCGGTCGGCGGACGCGGTGCGGGAACTGAGTATCCGTACGGATACCCGCGCGGCGCCCGGCGGCGTACCGTCGTCAGGGGTGGCGCAGGACGGCGGGACGACCGGGGGCTTCCGCCCGGCCAATCCCAGTGAGAGAGAATGTTGTTCATGACGAATCCGATGAACGAGCGCCCGTCGCAGGAGCCCTTGCGGGCCGCCGGCGGGCAGTCGCAGGACGGCCAGAAGGTGCTGATCGTCGGACCGGACGGGATGCCCGTGGGCCAGGGGTTCGGCGGCCCGGTGGGGGAGGGGGAGCACGAGGGCGACGTGCCGCGCGAGCTCCCGGTGACCGAGATGGTCGAGCAGCCCGCCAAGGTCATGCGCATCGGCAGCATGATCAAGCAGCTGCTGGAGGAGGTCCGGGCGGCGCCTCTGGACGAGGCGAGCCGGGCCAGGCTGAAGGACATCCACGCGAGTTCGATCAAGGAACTCGAACTCGGTCTGGCCCCGGAGCTGGTCGCCGAGCTGGAGCGGCTGTCGCTGCCCTTCACCGAGGACTCCATCCCGACCGAGGCCGAGCTGCGGATCGCCCAGGCCCAGCTGGTCGGCTGGCTGGAGGGCCTGTTCCACGGCATCCAGACCGCGCTGTTCGCGCAGCAGATGGCGGCGCGGGCCCAGCTGGAGCAGATGCGGCGGGCGCTGCCGCCCGGCCTGCACAGCGGCGAGCCGGAGGAGGACGAGCCGGGCCAGGGCCGCGGCATCCGCTCCGGTCCCTACCTGTAAGTCGCATCCGGACCCACCCCCCCCGGCGACAGGTGCGTCCGGTCCGCGTCCGGACCGGACGCACCGCGACGGTCCGCCCCCGGTCCCGGCCGTCGGGACCGGGGGCCGGGACCGGGGAGCGGGCCCGGCCCTGGACCGATCACCGTCGGCGCGAGCCGATACCCTGGCCCCTGTCGCCGGCCGGTGGAACCGCCGCGGCAGGGCCCGCCAGTCCAGCGGGCAGGGCCACCACGCACGGACGAGACCGAACGTCAGGCTGCGGCGAGCACGGCCGCGCCGAGGGGGAGCAGAGGACCATGAGCGAGCACGGCAACGCGGCGGTCGAGGGCTTCTCCCTGGGCAACGGCCGCTATGTGCTGCAGCGGCTGCTGGGCGAGGGCGGCATGGCCTCCGTGCACCTCGCCCACGACCGCGTGCTGGACCGGCAGGTCGCGCTGAAGAGCATGCACAGCGAGCTGGGCCGGGACGACTCGTTCAAGGAGCGGTTCCGCCGCGAGGCCCAGGCCGTGGCGCGGCTGGAGCACCCGAACATCGTCACGGTGTACGACAGCGGCGAGGACGTCGCCCCGGACGGTTCCAGCACGCCGTACATCGTCATGCAGCTGATCGACGGCATGGGCCTGCGCGACGCGATCAACGAGGCGATCGGCCAGTACGGCGCGATGCCGGCCGAGCAGGCCCTGAAGGTCACCGTCGGCGTGCTGAACGCGCTGGAGGCCTCGCACGACATGGGCCTGGTGCACCGCGACATCAAGCCCGGCAACGTCATGTTCGACCGCAAGGGCAACGTCAAGGTCATGGACTTCGGCATCGCCCGCGCGCTGGAATCCGGCGTCACGTCGATGACCCAGACCGGCATGGTGGTCGGCACCCCGCAGTACCTCTCGCCCGAGCAGGCGCTCGGCAAGCCGGTGGACGCCCGCTCCGACCTGTACTCGGTCGGCGTGATGCTCTTCGAGATGATCACCGGGCAGCTGGTCTTCGACGGCGACTCGGCGTTCTCGATCGCCTACAAGCACGTCCAGGAGGAGCCGCCGGCCCCCTCCACCCTCAACCGCTCGGTCACCCCCGAGGTGGACGCGTTCGTCGCCCAGGCGCTGCGCAAGGACCCGGCGCACCGGTTCCAGAGCGCGGCGGCGATGCGGGACGAGGCGGAGCGGCTGATCGCGTCCGCCAAGGGCGGCGACAACGGGCACAAGCTGCAGGCCAGCACCCCGCTGGTGATCAACGAGGGCCCGCGCTCGGTGCACGCCGCCCCGCAGGCTCCGCAGGCTCCGCAGACGCCGCACCCGCAGTTCCTCCAGCAGCCGCCGCAGCCGCAGTATCAGACCCCGCCGCCGGCCTACCAGGCGCCGCACCCGCAGGCTCCGCAGACGCCGCACCCGCAGTTCCTCCAGCAGCCGCCGCAGCCGCAGTACCAGACCCCGCCGCCGGCCTACCGGACGCCGCACCCGCAGTTCCTCCAGCAGCCGCCGCAGGCGCACACCCCGCCGCCGCAGCCGATGCCGCCGTACCAGCAGCCGAAGGCGCCCAGCGGCGGCGGTGGCTGCTCGACGGCCGTGGTCGTGATCGGGATCATCGTCGGCGTGCTGGTGCTCGCGGGCATCATCATCGCGATCGTGGTCAACAAGGCGAACGAGAAGTCCGGCGGCAAGCTCGGCCACGCGGACCGCCCCGCCAACGTGCTGGTCCTCGACCTCCCCGCCGACCGGAATGGCCTGCTCTGACGGTTTACGGCCGGTTGGGGGGTGCCGCGTCCTCCCGCCGGAAGCGGTAGCGTTCGGGGATACGAAAGCGACAGGGCACCGCGATCCGAGCGAACGCCCGGGGCGAGGAGCGATGGCACAGACGCAGCAGCCGGACGACGACGCGGGTGTCCGAGCGGTCGGCCGGACCGGCGGTACCCCGAGGATTCCCGAGCCCGCCGCCGAGGCGCCGACCTCGGCGCTGCCGCCGGTCACCGCGGGCGGCCCGCAGACCCCGGGCCGCGGCACAGCCGTGCCGCTGAGCACCGTCGGCGACGGCCGCTACCGGCTGACCCACAGGCTCGGACGCGGCGGCATGGCCGAGGTGTTCGCCGCCGAGGACGTGCGGCTCGGCCGCACCGTCGCGGTCAAGCTCCTGCGTGGCGAACTGGCCCAGGACGACGTCGCCCGGCTGCGCTTCACCCGTGAGGCACACGCCGTCGCGGCGCTCAACCACCACTCGATCGTCTCGGTCTACGACACCGGCGAGGAGTACGTCGGGGACGAGTCCACGCCGTACATCGTGATGGAGCTGGTCGAGGGCCGCACCGTCCGCGAGCTGCTGGCGGACGAGGAGGCGCCGCCGGTCGACCAGGCGCTGATCATCATCGCCGGGGTGCTGGAGGCGCTCGCCTACAGCCACCGCAACGGCATCGTCCACCGGGACATCAAGCCCGCCAACGTGATCATCACCAACACCGGCGCGGTCAAGGTGATGGACTTCGGCATCGCCCGGGCGCTGACCGGCGGGGCCACCACGATGACCCAGACCGGCATGGTCATGGGCACCCCGCAGTACCTCTCGCCCGAGCAGGCGCTCGGCAAGCCGGTCGACCACCGCTCGGACCTGTACGCGGCCGGCTGCATGCTGTACGAACTGCTCACGCTGCGCCCGCCGTTCACCGGCGACACGCCGCTGTCGGTGGTCTACCAGCACGTCCAGGACCCGCCGATGCCGCCCTCGCAGGCCAACGGCCGGGTGCCGGCCGGGCTCGACCCGCTGGTGCTGCGCTCGCTCGCCAAGAACCCGGACGACCGCTTCCAGGACGCCGACGAGTTCCGCGCCCACCTGCAGCACGCCCTGCGCGAGATGCACGGCGCGGCCGGGGACGGCTGGGTCGGCGCCACCTCGGGCGACACCGGCGCGACCCAGGTGCTGCGGCCGGACCAGACCGCGGCCACCGCGGCCTTCGGCGCGGTGCGCCCGGGCGACCAGACCTCCGTGCTGCCGTACTCCACGGGCGGCCCGCACACCCCCTCCTCGCCCTACCCGGCGGCCGGCGCCCCGTACGGTGGCGGCGCGGACGAGGCCGGGGACGGCCCCGTACGGCGGCGCGGGCCGTGGGCCTGGGTGGCCGGCGCGATCGCCGTGCTGGTCGCGGCCGGTGCGGGCATCGCGTTCGCGATCAGCGGCGACAAGCCCGACCACGAGGTGTCCCCGACGCAGCCCCCGGCGGTCACCAGCACGGAGCCGAGCGCGCCCGCCCAGAGCGGCCTGACCACCCCGCCGGCCTCGGTCTCCGGCAGCAAGAAGCCGCAGGCCCCGACCGACCCCGGCAACAACAACGGGAACAACACCGGCAACAACGGCAACAACATGTCGCCGTCGCCGAGCACCGGCAAGCACGGCACGCCGACGCCGACGCAGACCACGCCCCCCAGCCACAGTGCGACCGGGAGCGCGCCGGCCACGACGGCGCCGGCGGCGACGACGCCGGCGGCGACCTCGGGCGCCGGCACGGGGACGGCGAAGCCGCCGGTGGACCCGAAGCCGACGGACGCGAAGTCGTCCCCCTGACGCGGTCAGTTGGCGAAGGCGTCCAGGACCTGCTCGTACTCCTGGCACCACCACGCCAGCTGTCCCGCGGAGGCGGGGTAGAGCGGGTCGGCCCGGTGGTCGGCCCGCTGGTAGCGCCACTGCAGCATCCAGAAGTCGTTCAGCCGCTCCCACCAGACCCGGTGGACGGCGGCGGCCAACTGCTCGGCGGTGGCGGCGCCGGAGGCCCGGTAGGCCTGTGAGTAGCGGCGGACCCGGACCAGGTCGAGGACGCCGGACGAGCGGTCGTTGAAGAGCAGCGTGGCGGCCCGGACGGCCTCCTCGGCGCGTGGCTGCGGGCCGAGCTTGTCCCAGTCCAGGACGGCCGCCACCCGGCCGCCCCGCGGGCCGTCGTCGTAGAGCAGGTTGAGGCCGTGGAAGTCGCCGTGGGTCCAGCCGGTGGGCGGTGCGGCCTCCGGGGCGGGGCGGCGGTGGGCGTGCTCGGCGAGCAGATCCAGCCGTTCCGTGAGCCGTTCCACCACCAGGGCGTCCAACTCCTCGGCCGGGTGGTGCTCCCGGGCGCGGGAGCGCAGGTCGCGGGCGAGCTCGGCGCTGTCGACGGGGTCGGCGCTGTGGTAGCCGGCGGGTTGTTCGATGGGGGCGCAGACGTCGTCGAGCGCGCCGTGCAGCCGGCCGAGCAGCGCGCCGAGCGCGTCGCACTGCGACGGGTCGAGCTCGTCGCCGTGCCGGTGCCGGCCGTCGACCCAGGGGAACAGCGCGAACAGCCGGCCGCCGCAGGAGGCCACCGTGCCGGACAGTCCGGCACAGGCCAGCGGGGGTGCGACGGGCAGTCCGAGGGTGTTCAGCGCGGCCATCGCGCGGTGGTGGGCGAGGATCTTCGGACGGCTGGCGGTGGCGGAGTCGACGTAGCACTTCAGGAAGTACGGACCGGCCTCGGTGGTGACCAGGTACCCCCGGTTCAGCAGGCCCTCGGCCACGGGTTCGGCGGTCAGCAGCCGGCCCACCCGGTAGCGGGCCAGGACCTCGGCCAGCGCGTCCGGCGGGACGGGTGGACTGAGGGTTCCCATCGGCGGTGCGGAGATGTCGGGGCGGGCCGGTGCGCAGGCGAGGGTCTGGCTGAAAGTCACGTGCAGAGGTTATGGCCCCCTTGCGGGGGCCCTTGACAAACCGTCAACTCTGTGCAGCCGTTCGGTCAGTACTGGTGGTCGGCCTGGTGCCGCGCCACGAAGGCGGCCGCCTGGGTGCGCCGCTCCATGCCCATCTTGGCGAGCAGACTCGAGACGTAGTTCTTCACCGTCTTCTCGGCCAGGTGCAACTCGTTGCCGATCTGACGATTTGTCATACCTTCGCCGATCAGATCGAGGATCCGCCGTTCCTGCTTGGTGAGTTGGGAGAGCCGCTCGTCCTCCTTCTCCCCGCCGTCGCGCAGCCGGGCGAGCACCCTGCTGGTGGCGACCGGGTCGAGCAGCGAGCGGCCGGCCGCGACGTCCCGGACGGCGGTGATCAGGTCGGTGCCGCGGATCGCCTTCAGCACGTAGCCGGAGGCGCCGGCCATGATCGAGTCGAACAGCGCCTCGTCGTCCGAGAACGAGGTCAGCATCAGGCACTTGATCTCCGGCAACTTGGACCGGATCTCGCGGCAGACCTCGACCCCGTTGCCGTCCGGCAGCCGGACGTCGAGCACCGCCACGTCCGGGTGGACCGCCGGGATCCGGGTGAGCGCCTCGGCGGCCGTGCCGGCCTCGCCGACCACCTCGATGTCGTCCTCGACCGAGAGCAGATCGTGCACGCCCCGCCGGACGACCTCGTGATCGTCGAGCAGGAATACCCTGATTTGTCCGTTATCAGTCACGTCCAAAGCCTCCCATATCACCGTACGAAAGACCTATCGTCCGGACCCCCGTGCCGACGCGATCCGGCCAGGGCCGTCCAAAACCGATACCGAGAACCCCCTTACGCACGGGCGTCTGCCCGGATAACGTGCGCTGGTGTCCTGAAGGCGCTCGAATTGAGAGCTGCGTCACGCCGACCGTCACCCCCACCCAACCGACGGCGAGCCGACCGCGGCACCCTCGGGGTTGTAGACCCTGAACAAGTAGGACGTCCTAGCGCAAGCGCGCCGAGGGCGGACGCTGGGTAACGTTCTCGTGAGGGACGCCGTCGGAACAGGATCACCACCTGCCCCGCAGTGGGAGCGCACACCCACGCGCGCCCCGCGAGGCGGTGACCGGACCGGTCACCGGCGACCCCGGGCGGCTGGACAGACCGAGGAGTGAACGTGACCGTCAAAAGCACGGCGAGGGCTCGCAAGAAGGCGGCCCCCGGCGTCCCTGACACCCTCCGTGGCAAGGGCAAGGACGCCCAGCCGGAGCTCGTCCAGCTGCTCACGCCGGAAGGCGAGCGGGTCGAGAACCCGGACTATCCCCTCACCACCACTCCCGAGGAGCTGCGCGCCCTCTACCGCGACCTGGTGCTGGTGCGCCGGTTCGACGCGGAGGCCACCGCGCTCCAGCGCCAGGGCGAGCTGGGCCTGTGGGCCTCGCTGCTCGGCCAGGAGGCCGCCCAGGTCGGCTCCGGCCGTGCGATGCGCCCCGGCGACTACGCCTTCCCCACGTACCGCGAGCACGGCGTGGCCTGGTGCCGCGACGTCGACCCGCTGAACCTGCTCGGCATGTTCCGCGGTGTGAACCACGGTGGCTGGGACCCGAACGAGAAGAACTTCCACCTGTACACCATCGTGATCGGCGCGCAGGCCCTGCACGCCACCGGTTACGCGATGGGCATCACCAAGGACGGCGCCGACGACGCGGTGATCGCGTACTTCGGCGACGGCGCCTCCAGCCAGGGCGACGTCAACGAGGCCTTCACCTTCGCCTCGGTCTACAACGCGCCGGTGGTCTTCTTCTGCCAGAACAACCAGTGGGCGATCTCCGAGCCCACCACCACCCAGACCAGGATCCCGCTGTACCGCCGCGCCTCCGGCTTCGGCTTCCCGGGCGTCCGGGTCGACGGCAACGACGTGCTGGCCTGCCTGGCGGTCACCCGCTGGGCGCTCGACCACGCCCGCAGCGGCAACGGACCGGTGCTGATCGAGGCGTTCACCTACCGGATGGGCGCCCACACCACCTCCGACGACCCCACCCGCTACCGGCACGCCGAGGAGACCGAGGCCTGGAAGGCCAAGGACCCGATCACCCGGCTCCGCGCCCACCTGGACAAGGAGGGCCTGGCCGACGAGGAGTTCTTCGCCGCCGTCGACGCCGAGAGCGAGCAGCTGGGGCTGCGGGTGCGCGAGGGCGTGCGCGGCATGCCGGACCCGGACCCGACCCTGATCTTCGACCACGTGTACAGCGAGCCGCACGCGCTGGTCGATGAGGAACGGGCCGAGTACGTCGAGTACGCGGCCTCCTTCGAGGCGGGGGAGACCCACTGATGGCCGGTCAGCTGAGCATCGCCAAGGCGCTGAACGGAGCGCTGCGCAAGTCGCTGGAGAACGACCCGAAGACCGTCCTGATGGGCGAGGACATCGGCAAGCTCGGCGGCGTCTTCCGGATCACCGACGGCCTCCAGAAGGACTTCGGCGAGGACCGGGTGATCGACACCCCGCTCGCCGAGTCCGGCATCATGGGCACCGCGATCGGCCTGGCCCTGCGCGGCTACCGCCCCGTCGTGGAGATCCAGTTCGACGGCTTCGTCTACCCGGCGTTCGACCAGATCGTCTCCCAGCTGGCCAAGATGCACGCCCGTGCGCTGGGCCACGTCAAGCTGCCGGTCACCGTGCGCATCCCCTACGCGGGTGGCATCGGCGCGGTCGAGCACCACAGCGAGTCGCACGAGGCGTACTTCGCGCACACCGCCGGTCTGCGGGTGGTCACCCCGGCCAGCGCCCACGACGCGCACTGGATGCTGCGGCAGTCGATCGAGTCCGACGACCCGGTCATCTTCCTGGAGCCCAAGCGCCGTTACTGGGACAAGGGCGAGGTCGGCGAAGCCGCCGACCTGGGCCTGCACGACGCCCGGATCGTCCGCTCCGGCACCGACGCGACGCTGATCGCGTACGGCCCGATGGTCAAGGTCTGCCTGGAGGCCGCCGCGGCCGCCGAGGAGGACGGCCGCCGGCTGGAGGTCGTCGACCTGCGCTCGCTCTCCCCGGTGGACTTCGCCGCCCTGGAGGCCTCGGTCAAGCGCACCGGTCGGGCCGTGGTGGTGCACGAGGCGCCGGTCTTCATGGGCATGGGCGCCGAGCTGGCCGCCCGGCTCACCGAGAAGTGCTTCTACCACCTGGAGGCGCCGGTCCTGCGGGTCGGCGGCTACCACGCGCCGTACCCGCCGTCCCGGGTCGAGGAGGCGTTCCTGCCCGACCTGGACCGCGTGCTCGACGCCGTCGACCGCGCGCTCGCGTACTGATTCCGGGGAGCGAAGATGACCACCGAAGTTCGCTCGCTCCGCGAGTTCAAGATGCCCGACGTGGGCGAGGGCCTCACCGAGGCCGAGATCCTCAGCTGGTACGTCAAGCCCGGTGACACCGTCACCGACGGGCAGGTCGTGTGCGAGGTGGAGACCGCCAAGGCGGCCGTGGAGCTGCCCATCCCGTTCAACGGGGTGGTCGAGCAGCTGCACTTCCCCGAGGGCGCGACGGTCGACGTCGGCACCGTGATCATCTCGGTCGCCGTCGCCGGGGAGGCTGGCGCCGCAGCTCCGGCCGCCCCCACCGCGACGCCGGCTCAGGCCCCGGCTCCGGCTCCGGCTCCCGCCGAGGAGACCGAGCCCGAGCGGCGCGAGGTGCTGGTCGGGTACGGCCCGCGCACCGGCGCCGCCCAGCGCCGGGCGCGGCGGACGACCACCACGAAGGTCTCCGCGACCGTGCCGGCCGTGCCCGCGGCTCCGACGCCCGCGGCCGCCCCGGCGCCCGTGGCCCCGGTCGCCACGGTCGCCGAAGTGCCGGGCGGAGAGCGGCCGTTGGCCAAGCCGCCGGTGCGCAAGCTGGCCAAGGACCTCGGCGTCGACCTGCGCGCGGTCACCCCGACCGGCCGGGACGGCGTGATCACCCGCGAGGACGTGCACGCCTTCGCCACGGCCCAGGCGGCTCCGGCCGTCCCGGCGGCCGCCGCGGCCCCGGTGGCCCCGGTGGCCGAGGCCGTCGTGGCCGAGCCGGCCGCGCCGCAGGTGCCCGTGTCCACCGCGGGCGACGTCCGGGTGCCGATCAAGGGCGTCCGCAAGGCGACCGCGCAGGCGATGGTGGCCTCGGCCTTCACCGCCCCGCACGTCACCGAGTTCGTGCAGGTCGACGTGACCCGCACGATGAAGTTCGTCCGTCGGCTCAAGGAGAGCGGCGAGCTGGGCCGGGACGTCCGGGTCAGCCCGCTGCTGATCGTCGCCAAGGCGCTGCTCACCGCGATCAAGCGGCACCCCGAGATCAACGCGCAGTGGGACGAGGCCGCCCAGGAGATCGTCCTCAAGGGACAGGTGAACCTCGGCATCGCCGCGGCCACCCCGCGCGGCCTGATCGTCCCGAACATCAAGGACGCCGGGTCCAAGACCCTCGCGGGCCTGGCCACTTCGCTCGGCGAGCTGGTCGAGACGGCCCGTCAGGGCAAGACCTCGCCGGCCGACATGCAGGGCGGGACGGTCACCATCACCAACGTCGGCGTCTTCGGCGTCGACACCGGCACCCCGATCCTCAACCCCGGCGAAGCCGCCATCCTGGCCTTCGGGGCGGTCCGGGAACTGCCGTGGGTGCACAAGGGCAAGGTGGTCCCGCGTCAGGTGACCACGCTCGCGCTCTCCTTCGACCACCGCCTGGTGGACGGGGAGCTGGGCTCCAAGGTGCTGGCCGACGTGGCCGGCCTGCTGGAGCGCCCGAAGCGCCTGATCACCTGGGGCTGACGGCCCCGTAGGACCGCAGAAGGGGCCCTCCTCCGCACCGCCGTGCGGAGGAGGGCCCCTTCGTCGTACCGCCCGTTCGACCAGGGCCTGTCTCTTGGATTTTGGCGGACCCGGCAAGGATCCGAGAGACAGGTCCCTAGCGCTGGGGACGGAGTCGACGGACGGCGATCAGGACGCCGGCTCCGAGGGCGAGGAACGCGGCGGAGCCGAGGGCGAGGAAGGTGTTGGTGGCGGAGGAGCCGGTCTGGGCCAGCTCGGGGGTGCCGGCGGGCGCGGTGGTGGCCGGGGCGGCGTCCTTGGTGGTGTCGGCGGCGGGTTCGGGGGCCTTGGTGTCCTTGGCGGGTGCGGTGGGCTTGGGCTTGGCGGAGGTGGTGGGCTTGGGCTCGGCCGGGGCGGTCGGCTTCGGGGACGCCGTCTGACGCACCACCGCGACCTCGGTGACCGCGCCCCGGCCGTGGCCCGCCGTGGTGATGAGCTGCAGCCCGTGCACGTCCTTGGACACGTCGGCGGAGAGCCCGACCCGGAAGCGGAAGGAGGTGCTGTGCCCATTCGCGAGCGGAACGGCCGCGGACGGGGCGCCGCCGCCGATCGCCGGGTCGCAGCCGTTCCGCAGGGCGATGCGCTGCCAGCGGCCGTTCACCAGGATCTCGGCGGTGACCTGAGAGGGCTTCGGGGTGCTTCCGTTGGGGTTGAAGACCGCGACGCCCGGGGTGATCCGGTGGTAGTCGGCGCCGGTGTTGTTGGAGACCCGGACGCTGAACTCCATCTTGGCGCCGCCGACGGTGATCGCGGTGGGGGCCTTGGAGAACACGGAGGTGGTGCCCTGGCCGTGCAGTTCGACGGAGTTGTCCTGCTCGTCGTCGGCGGCGGACGGCTTCGCCGGGGCGGTGACCGGGGCGGTGTCCTCGACGCCGTCCCCGCAGGCCCAGGCGGTGTCGGTGGCGAGGAACTGGACGCCGCCGGCGAGGACGGTGGTGGCGGCGAGGACGGCGATCCGGCGGCGGCCGGAGAGCGCGCGCTCGTTCTTCGCGAAACGGGTGATAGCGGACAGGCGCATGACGTGACTCCCCAGGGTCATGGTGCTGACGGTGTGAGTGGGTGAAGACGACCGGCTCCGCTCCTCCTGGGCGGAAGCGCCCCCCGGCTCTGCCGGTCTCGCTCTCCGTGCCTTCACCTGTATGGACGCGCATCCCCGTCGGGGGTTGCAGGTGGGTTTCGAGAAATTTTCGCCCGGTGGGGCCGAGGGCCGCTCGGCCCCACCGGGCGGCCGGTCAGCGCTGGTGGCGGAGCCGGCGGACGGCGATCAGGACGCCGGCTCCGAGGGTGAGGAAGAGGGCGGAGCTGAGGGCGAGGAAGGTGTTGGTGGCGGAGGAGCCGGTCTGGGCCAGCTCGGCGGTGGCGGCGGGCGCGGTGGCGGCCGGCGCGGTGGCGGTCGGCGCGGTGGCGGCCGGGGTGGCGTCCTTGGCCCGGTCCGCGGCCGGTTCGACGGCCGTGGTGGGCGCGGCCGTGGCGGGCGCGGGCTTGGCCGGGGTGGTCGGCTTGGCGGTCTGGGCGGTCTGGGCGGTCTGGGCGGTCTGGGCGGGCTTGGCGGTCTGGGCGGGCTTGGCGCCCGGGTGGAGGACCTTGACGGTGGTGCTCGCCGACTTGCCGGTGGCGGCCTCCCCGCTCCACGCGTTGGTGGTGAGCGTCACCGAGGCGAGGTCCTTCGGGGCCCCGGCCGCCAGGGTGATCCGGAACAGCGCGCGGCCGGCGTGGCCGTCCGCCAGCGGCTGGAGCAGCGGGGAGGTGTCGACGCGGACGGCCTCGCCGGCGCAGCCGTTGTCGGTGCCGAGCTTCGTCCAGGAGCCGCCGCGCATGACCTCGACCGTCACGTCCTTGGAGAGGAGGTGGCTCTTGCCGCCGGTCGCCTTCAGGGTGAGGCCCGGGGCCACCTCGTCGAACGCGGCCCCGGTGAAGTTGGCGAACTCCACGCCGAACTCGGTCTTCTCGCCGGCGGTCAGCGAGGTCGCGACCGGGGCGATGAAGGCGCTGACCGGGGACCCGCTGTGGTGCCGGGCCATGGCCGCCTCGGAGACGACCGAGTTGTTCGCGGAGTAGGGGCCGTCGCAGGCCCAGGCGGTGTCGGTGGCGAGGAGCTGGACGCCGCCGGCGAGGACCGTGGTGGCGGCGAGGACGGCGATGCGGCGGCGGCCGGAGAGCGCGCGCTCGTTCTTCGCGAAACGGGTGATAACGGACAGGCGCATGACGTGACTCCCCAGGGTCATGGTGCTGACGGTATGAGTGGGTGAAGACGACCGGCCCCGCTCCTTCCGAGCGGAAGCGCCCCCCGGCTCTGCCGGTCTCGCTCTCCGTGCCTTCACCCGTATAGACGCGCATCCCCACGGGGGGTTGCAGACGGGTTCCGAGAAATTCTGGGTTCTGTCCGGCGGGCCTTCTAAGCCTCTCGCGTGAAGGTTGGTATGACCAGAATGGTCCGGAAAGTGCGGATCGTTCGGCCAGGTCGGTGACTTTCTCGCGGCCGGATAGGGGAGTCCCGGCCGCCCGGGTACGTCTCCGCTCCACCACCCGGGCGACGCCGGGTGACCGGATCCGGGAGGACGCACCCGTATGGCGCCTGGCAACCCTGGCCGTCTCGTCCGGAGTCTGGCCGCCCTCGTGCTGCTGTCCTCCGCCGCCCTCCCGGGCGCCCTGGAGCTGGCCGGCCCCTCGCCGTTCGGCGTGATCGGCCCGGGGTCCCCGGCCGACCGCGCGGTGCCCCCGCACACGGCCCTCCAGGCCGACCGGCGGGCATTCGCGGCCGCCCCGACCGTCGAGATACGCCGCACCGGCGACCCGGCCAACCGGATCACCCTGGTGCTGCTCGGCGACGGATACACGGCCGCCGAGCAGGACCTCTTCCGGCAGCAGGCCGACAAGGCCTGGCACGCGCTGATGGACATCGAGCCCTTCCGCACCTACCAGGGCTTCTTCAACATCCGGCGGGTCGAGGTGGTCTCCCCGGTCTCCGGGATCGCCGAGACCGAGAGCCGCGGCCGCAAGCCCGCCACCCCGCTCGGCATGCACTTCTGGTGCGAGGGCACCGCCCGGCTGCTCTGCGCCGACGAGGCCGCCACCGCCCGGTACGCGGGGGACGGGGCCGGGCCCCAGTACCTGATAGCGCTGGCCAACTCCACCGAGTACGGCGGCGCCGGCGGCACCGGGGTGACCACCCTGGCGGGCGGCAGCCCGGACGCCGGGCGGATCATCCAGCACGAGATCGGGCACACCGTGGGCGACCTCGGCGACGAGTACGACAGCGCCCCGGACGACGCCGACTACCCGAACCTCGCCACCCTCAACGCCGACGACATGCGCAGGAAGCAGACCAAGTGGTGGCGCTGGCTGGGCGCCGAGTCCCCGGACGGGGCCGGCGTGATCGGGGCGTACCGCAGCGCCAACGGCCTCTACCGGCCGACCCGGGACTCGGTGATGCGCACCCTGGGCAGCGCGTACAACCTCCCCTCGCGCGAGGCGATCATCGAGGAGCTGTACCGCAGGGTCCGGCCGACCGACACCCCGGTGCCGCCACCCGGCGAGGTGTCCGGGCGGCCCCGGCTCGATGTCCGGCCGCTGCCGCTGAACGGCCCGCGGCAGCTGAAGGTGGAGTGGAAGGTGGACGGCGTCCCGGTGGCGCCGCAGTCCGCCGACGGCGCCTGGCTGGACACCGCCCGGCTGGAGCTGGCCCCGGGCCGGACGGTCACCGTGACGGCGACCGTCCGGGACACCACCGACTGGGTGCGGGACGAGGCCTTCCGGGAGCGCTACATGACCCGCTCGGTGTCCTGGACGCTGACCGGCTGAGGCGGGGCCGGGGCTGAGGCCGGGGCGCACGGGCCCCTGGTCCGAGCATCCGATCATGGGATGACTAGGCTGGTCGGACTATGACCGTGGAGCCCGCTCGTTCAGCCCCGTCCCCGACCGTCCCCGCTCCCCGGCCCACCGCCGAGCCCCCGGCCGCGTCCGCGTCCGCATCCGCTCGCAGCTCCGCGCTCGGCTCGGTGCCCACGCCCGTGCCCGTGCCCGCGCCCGGGCTCGTACCGCCCGGCGGCCGGGCGGCCTGGCTGGCCTGGTCCGTCGGCGTCAGCGTCTACATCCTCGCCGTCATCCACCGCACCAGCCTCGGCGTGGCCGGACTGGACGCCGCCGACCGCTTCGGCATCGGCGCCTCGGCGCTCTCCACCTTCTCGATCCTCCAGGTGCTGGTCTACGCGGCCATGCAGATCCCGGTCGGCCTGCTGGTCGACCGGTTCGGGCCGCGCCGGGTGCTGATGCTCGGCGTCGTGCTGCTGAGCGCCGGCCAGCTGGCCTTCGCCTTCAGCTCGGCGTTCGGCCCCGCGCTGGCCTCCCGCGCGGTGCTCGGCTGCGGCGACGCGATGACCTTCATCAGCGTGCTGCGGATCGCCGCCCGGTGGTTCCCGGCGGCCCGGAACCCGTTCGTGGCCCAGCTGACCGGCCTGGCCGGGATGGGCGGCAACCTGGTCACCACCGTGGTGCTCGCCCGGGCGCTGCACAGCGAGGGCTGGACGCCGACCTTCACCGCGATCGCGCTGCTGGGCGTGGCGGTGTTCGCGCTGGTCGCGCTCCTCCTCCGGGACGCGCCGCCGCAGGCCGCCGTCCGGCCCGGGGCGCCCGGGGCGCGGCCGAAGGTCGGCCGGCAGGTGCTCGCCTGCTGGCGGGAGCCGGGCACCCGGCTCGGGCTCTGGATCCACTTCACCACCCAGTTCCCCGGCAACGCCTTCGGCCTGCTCTGGGGCCTGCCCTACCTGGTGCAGGCGCAGGGGATGTCCCGGGCCGGGGCCGGCGGGCTGCTGACCCTGCTGGTGCTCAGCAACATGACCTTCGGCTTCGTCTTCGGCCGGCTGCTCTCCGCCTCGGCGCGGGCCCGGATGCCGATCGTGCTGACCGTCGTCGGGAGCACCGCGCTCGGCTGGGCGCTGGTGCTGGCCTGGCCCGGCGGCCACCCGCCGACCTGGCTGCTGGTCGGGATCATCCTGGTGATGGGCAGCAACGGCCCGGCCTCGCTGGTCGGCCTCGACTACGCGCGCGCCCGCAACCCCGTCGAGCGGCTGGGCACCGCCTCCGGGATCGTGAACATGGGCGGCTTCATCGGGACGATGATCACCCTGTTCGGGATCGGCGTGCTGCTGGACGCGCTCTCCCCGGCCGGCGCCGGCGGGTACTCGGCCGCCGCCTTCCGCTGGGCGTTCTGCTGGCAGTTCGTCCCGCTGGCGGTGGGCACGGCGATGATCCTGCGGCTGCGCCGCAGGGTCGCGGCGCAGCCGGGCTGAGCCCGGGCCCCGGGCTCAGCCCGGATCGCGGGCTTCGGGCTTCGGGCCTCAGATGGTGACCGAGAAGTTGGCCAGCACCCGTTCGGCCAGCTCCCGGTCGCCGTCGACGGTGACCGGGCCGGGGCGGCCGCGGCCGCAGGCGAGCCGCAGGTAGGTCTCCCAGTCCATGGTGAGCTGGACGTCCGGGGCCAGGCTGATCGACTCGTCCACGGTGCAGCGGCCGGTGGCGTCCACCCGGACGGTGCGCAGGAACTCCACCGGACCGGTGACGTCCAGCACCAGCACCGTCCCGGCCGGGGCCCCGGCCCTGTCGGTGACGGCCTTGGGCAGCAGCTCCAGCAGCAGGTCCCGGGTGATCAGGGCGGCCGGGGCGTCCAGGTTGCCCGGGACCTCCAGGGCCCGGCGCAGGTCCTGCTCGTGCACCCAGACGTCGAAGACCCGCATCCGCAGCAGCTCGTGGTACGGGAAGTCCCTGGCCAGCGGCCCGGCCGGCCAGCGCACCAGCTCCTCGGGCGTCTGCTTGGCGTTCCGCAGCGCCCGGGAGCGGCGGATGATCGTGTACTCCAGCTCGCTGGTCATCTCCAGCGCGGTGTGGCAGCGGCGCTTGTCCACCGGCAGTTCGATGTAACGGGCGAACTCGGTCGTCACGTGACGGAGGTCACGCGGCAGCGAATGGATCGGGCGGGGGTCGCCGAGCAGGTCGGACTCGACCGCGATCACGTGCGAGACGATGTCCCGGACGGACCAGCCGGGACACTCGGTGGCCCGGTTCCAGGAGCCCTCGGGAAGGGGGGCGACCAGCTCCGATATGGACTCGATGCTCTGGGTCCACGCTTCGGTGTAAGCCTGCACGGTCTGGTTGTCCGTCACGGGAATCTCCGGCCCTCCGTCAGCTTCCTTGCCGCCTGTGCCCCGCCGTCACGGCCGACCGGGATGGTCCGGCTTTCCGGGCGCACACGCTAACCGCACGTTACGCTGCCGGGTGACAGCTGGGCAGCGCTTTCGGGTGACGATCGTAGGACTCTTGCCGTGGACGGTGGTACTGTGCGCGCTTCATTGATCCAAATCGCGGTCTCCGACGCGGAGCCGCCCGCCGAGCGGAGGGCTCGGGCGGCGGCCCTGGTGCGGGCGCAGCAGGGCGCCGATCTGGTGGTGCTCCCAGAGCTGTGGCCGCTCGGCGGCTTCGCCCACGACCTCTGGTCGGACGGCGCGGAGACCCTGGACGGGCCCACCTCGGACGCGATGTCGGCCGCCGCCCGGGCCGCCGGGGTCTGGCTGCACGCCGGTTCGATCGTCGAACGCGATCCGGACGGGCCGATCTACAACACCTCGCTGCTGTTCTCCCCGGACGGCGAGCTGGTGCACACGTACCGCAAGATCCACCGCTTCGGCTTCGACAGCGGCGAGGCGGTGGTGATGGGCGCCGGGCAGGAGATCGTCACCGCGCCCACCGACTTCGCCACGCTGGGCCTGGCCACCTGCTACGACCTGCGCTTCCCCGAGCTGTTCCGGGCGCTGCTGGACGCCGGCGCGCAGCTGCTGGTGGTCCCGGCGGCCTGGCCGGCGCGGCGGCGCGAGCACTGGACGCTGCTGGCCCGGGCCCGGGCGGTGGAGGAGCAGGCCTTCGTGCTGGCCTGCAACACCGCGGGGACGCACGCCGGGGTCGAGCAGGCCGGGCACAGCATCGTGGTGGACCCGTGGGGCCGGGTGCTGGCCGAGGCGGGGGCGGACGAGGAGGTCCTGACGGTCGAGTT
Organism: Kitasatospora sp. NPDC032121; assembly: GCF_055580145.1. Classification (NCBI taxonomy): domain Bacteria; kingdom Bacillati; phylum Actinomycetota; class Actinomycetes; order Kitasatosporales; family Streptomycetaceae; genus Kitasatospora; species Kitasatospora sp. NPDC032121. Next base: position 329,988 of record NZ_JBVILX010000002.1, read on the forward strand.
CGACCCGGCCGAGGTGGCGAAGGCGCGCGAGGAGTTCCCGGTGCTGCGGGACCGCCTGCTGGGGATCCCGGCACCGGTCCAGCGCTGAGCGGGGGCGGGGCCGGGGCGCGGTGGAGGGCGTTCCGGGAGGGTTGGTTCGTACCTGGGTCGGTCGGGTTTGAGAAGATGAGCACTCGTCGTGTTCCCCGCCGGCCCGTACGAGGGCCGGCACGGTAGGCCGCCCGAGGAGATCGCGCCCATGCCTGACGACGGCGCAGGCGACACCCCCCGCCCCGTCATCCACCGCAACAGCCTGCGCGAGCAGATCGCCGGCGCGCTGCGCGAGGAGATGATGGCGGGCCGACTCGCGGCCGGCCGCAACTTCACGGTCAAGGAGATCGCCGAGCTGTACGGCGTCTCCGCGACCCCGGCCCGCGAGGCCCTGGTCGACCTCGGGGCGCAGGGACTGCTGCGGGCCGAGCACCACCGCGGCTTCACCGTGCCCGAGCTGGGGTGGGACGACTTCCTGGAGATCTTCGAGTCCCGGGTGCTGATCACCGACAGCTTCCACCGCCAGTACGCCAGCCGCCGGGCGCTGCCCGACCTCAGCCGGCTGCCCTCGCTGCACCGCCGGGCCGACGCCGCGGTGCGGGCCGCCCGGGCCGGGAACCTGGACGTGATGGTGGGCTGCGACCGCAGGTTCTGGCAGGAGGTCGGCGGGCTGCTCGGCAACCGCCGGATCGCCGACTACCTGGACTGGCTGCGGGTGCAGTCCTGGATGTTCGCCGCGCGCTACCTGCGGGAACTGCCCGCGCTGGGCGGGATCTGCTGGGAGCGCCACTGCGACCTGGTCGAGGCGATCGAGGCCCGCGACTCGCTCGGCGCGCACCGGATCATCTGCGAGTACAACCTGTACACCGTGCGGCTGCTCGCCGGGCTGGCCGGGCAGCCGCTGGAGTCGGTGACCGTCCTGGAGCTGCTCACCGAGTTCACCGGGGAGGACCCGCCGCCGGTGCCGGTCGAGCCGCCGCCCGCGCCGCCGGAACCGGAAGCGCCGTCGGAGCCGGCCACCGGGCCCGGCGCCGGCCCCGGTGCCGAGCTGAGCCGCCGCGGCGACGAGGTGGGCCGTGAACTCGGCCGTGAGCTGGGCCTCGGCCTCGGACTGGTGCCGCAGCCGCGCACGATCCCACACGGCCGGTTCGGCCGACGACTTCCGTAGGGCGTGTCCGATTCCGTAGGGCGTGTCCGACGATTCGCGCCGGGCGGGCGTTGTCGGACAAGCCTGGATCGGCACGCGAGGAGGGCCCGAGTCGCCCGCGGCGCCGGGCCGGTAGGGTGGGCGGTCATCGGACCGGGCGCCTGGCGAAAGGGCCGTCCGGGTACCGACCCAACCCCGTCGTCGCCCCGTCTCCGCGGGCGATCCACGCCTCCGGAGAGGAACTGCCGGCCATGGCCTGCGACCTCTGGCTCGTCCCGCTGGTGGACGTGCTGAGCCACAGCCCCGACAACCCCTTCCGGGACGACCTCGCGCTCTACAACTCGGTGCTGGCCTCGCGCGGGCTGCCCGAGGTGCCGGTCTACCGTTTCGTCCCGGGCATCAGCGGTGCGGTCGAGCCGATAGCCGCCTTCGACTACGACTCGCTGCACTTCCTGCGCCGCGCCTACCTGTTGGGCCTCACCGGCCTGGACATCACCCCGGTCGACGCGCTCGGCGGCGACTACGAGCAGCTGCTGGAGATGTTCGAGAGCAGCGCCGAACAGTCGCACCTGGTCTGGCACTTCGACCACGCGGGGGCGTACGTGCCGGTCGAGTTCGCGGCGCCGCTGGTGGACGACACGCTGCTCGCCTCCGGCGGACCGCTCGGCTCCAGCCACGGGCTGCTGCGCGAACTCCAGGCCGTCGCCCCGGCGCTGGGCATCGACCCGTTCAACCCGCCGGGCCCGACCCGGCCGCTCGGCCCGACCGGCCTGGAGCAGCCGTTCGGGCCGCCGATCGACGACGTCCACCCCTTCGCCAGGGAGCGGCACGCCTGGTCGGGCCTGTACGCGGCGGCGACCAGGAGCGTCTCCCAGGGCTCGATGATCGTCTTCGCCTGACCCCGACCCCGCCCCTGGCTCCGATCCGGCCCCCGTCCGGAACCCAGCTCCCGTCCGGGACCCCGCCCCTGTCCGGGACCCCGCCCCCGTCCGGGCACTTGACCCTCCGTATCCCCGATCACTACCGCAGCGGCCCCTCCGGCGGCCGCTGGCGCGGCATGGTGGGCCGGGTGCCCGGCGGCGGCAGCACCCGCACCTGGGCACCCACCCCGGGCTCGCTGCGCCCGCCCCAGGCGCCGCCGGACTGGGTGGGCAGCTGGGTCATCGAGGCGCGGAACTCCAGCATCCACTCCGAGGTCTCGGAACGGACCATGTCCGAGACGTCCTCGCAAAACCGGCGCAGCACACCCAGGCAGCGCTCGGCGGCCTCGCCCGCGGTGCCCTCGGTCGGGCCGAGCACCTCGCGCACGCACTCCGATGCCCAGTCGAACTGGAACGCCTCCAGGCGGCGTTGCAGCGCCTGCCCGGTGGAGACGTCCCGCATCCAGCCGGAGGTGAGCCCGAAGACCCGGTCGGCGGCCAGGCTCGCGGCGGACAGCGCGAAGCCGACGTAGCCCCAGCCGGTGCCGTGCGGGAAGGCCCCGGCCAGGCCGAGCAGCGGGGCGGTCACCCCGCCCACCGCGAAGCCGGCCGCGGCGAACCGCAGCAGGCGCGCCCAGCGGCGCTTCCAGACCCGGTCCCGGCGGTACCACTCGATCGCCTCGACCGCCCGCTCCTCGGACCACCGGTAGAGCTCCTCCAGCCGTTCGGCGGGCTCGCCCCAGTCCCCGAGCGGGAACTGGCGGGTGCTCAGATCGGCTCGGTGGCGGGTGGAGGCGCGTCGGACGACGGCGGCGACGGGCTGGTCCTCCTCACCGATCTCCTTGCCCCAGGCACTCTCCTCGGGCTGCATTTCCGGCTGGCTCACCTGTGGGGCTCCCTGTGGCGGGCGGACTGCTGGTTCTGTCGGCGCAACGGCTGACGTGGTGTCCGCCGGTGGTTCTCCAACAGCACTTCTTACCGCCAAATGGCTGACCGTGGGGGCGCTTCTCCGGTGATCGTTACCGGTTTCGGCCAACGGAACCCGAGGTGGGCCGGTTGCGGGAGGCGGCGAGATTTCACCCGTCCGAGCGAGGGTCCGGTGACCCGCCGTCGTGACCCGGCCACCGACCGCCGAACCGCCTCCGCCGCACTTGGAGGATCCTCCGACGCGCCCGGCGTACGGAGCCCTCCGCCTGGACGATCCGACGGGACCGGAGAGCGGCCGGAACAGGCCACCGACTACGCTGCCAGGCGTGAAGGTCCTCGTCATCGGCGGCGGCGCCCGCGAACACGCCCTGTGCCGCTCCCTGTCCCAAGATCCCGCAGTGACCGAACTGCACTGTGCCCCGGGCAACGCCGGGATCGCGCAGATCGCGACGGTCCACCCGGTCGACCAGCTGGACGGCGCGCAGGTCGCCGCGCTGGCCGGCCGGCTCGGCGCCGCCCTGGTCGTGGTCGGTCCGGAGGCCCCGCTGGTGGCCGGCGTCGCGGACGCCGTGCGCGCCGCCGGCATCCCGGTGTTCGGCCCGTCCGCCGCGGCCGCGCAGCTGGAGGGCTCGAAGGCCTTCGCCAAGGACGTGATGGCCGCGGCCGGCGTCCCCACCGCGCGCTCCTACGTCTGCACCACCGCCGCCGAGGCCGCCGAGGCGCTGGACGCCTTCGGCGCCCCGTACGTGGTGAAGGACGACGGCCTGGCCGCCGGCAAGGGCGTCGTGGTCACCTCCGACCGCGAGGCCGCGCTGGCGCACGCCGCCGCCTGCGAGCGCGTGGTCATCGAGGAGTACCTGGACGGCCCCGAGGTCTCGCTCTTCGCGATCACCGACGGCACCACCGTCGTCCCGCTCCAGCCCGCCCAGGACTTCAAGCGCGCGCTGGACGGCGACGAGGGCCCCAACACCGGCGGCATGGGCGCCTACTCGCCGCTGCCGTGGGCGCCGGCCGGGCTGGTCGAGGAGGTCCTGGAGACCGTCCTCCAGCCGACCGTGGACGAGCTGCGCCGCCGCGGCACCGAGTTCTCCGGCCTGCTGTACGCGGGCCTGGCGCTCACCTCGCGCGGTACCCGGGTGATCGAGTTCAACGCCCGCTTCGGCGACCCGGAGACCCAGGTCGTGCTGGCCCGGCTGCGCACCCCGCTGGCGGGCGTGCTGCTGGCCTCCGCCGAGGGGACCCTGGACCAGCTGGAGCCGCTGCGCTGGGACGAGGGCGCGGCCGTCACCGTGGTCGTCGCCTCCGAGGGCTACCCGGCCGCCCCGCGCACCGGAGACCCGATCGAGGGACTGGCCGAGGCCGAGGCGGACGGCACCGCGTTCGTGCTGCACGCCGGGACGAAGGCGGACGAGGACGGCCGGGTGCTCAGCGCCGGCGGCCGCGTCCTGTCGGTCACCGCGACCGGCGCCGACCTGGCCGAGGCGCGCGAGCGCGCGTACGCCGCGGTGGACCGGATCTCCCTCAAGGGCGGCCAGCACCGCACCGACATCGCGCTGAAGGCGGCCACCGCCTGAGGCGGGCCCGTCCACGCCCTCCGCGGCCCCCGTGCGAACCGTTCGCACGGGGGCCGCGGTGCGTGGGAGCCGGCGGTGCGCGGGGCGGCCCCGGCGGGGGCGGGCCGGCTCCGGACGAGCGGGTCCGCCGGTCAACCCCAAGGGCGCAGCCTCCCGGGCGTTTCGCGGCCGGAGCGGCCGCGGGGGCGGACGTACCGTTCGGCCGACGGATTCCAGCCCATCGGGTGACAGCACCCGCATCCGGCTGACGCGACCGGCCGCCCGGCCTTATGGTGCGCTGGATCGCGGTGCGCGGGGCCCGCGCGCCGGGGTCGCCGCCGGGTAGCGGTGCTCCCACGGGGGGATGCTGGACGGCGTCCGGCCGGGCGGTCGTCCGGGTGCTTCGCACCGGACCGGTCGCCGGCGGCCGGGCGGCGTCACCGGAACAACCGGGCGGTGTCACCGGGACGAGTGGAAACCGGGGTGATCCGGAACATCCACCCGGACCGGGGCGTCGAAAATGTCAGTAGCGCCACGCAGCATGCACTACCGGGGATCGGACACCTCCGCTTCCCGGTCGGAACTGATCGTTTCGAGTCGGCTCAGGGCCCGAAGCCGGGCGCCCGAGGGCTCCGAAGGGGGTGCCGCACCGTATGGCCGCAGTCGACACCGCGCGCGCTCACGCCCAGGCGGTCCTGCGGGTCCGAGGCCTCGCCCGGGCCGCCGCCGCCCTGCCCGCCGCCGTCGCGGTGGTCCTGCTCGCGGGCCGGTTCACCGGCCGGATCGGTGCGCCGGGGGCCGCCGACGCGGCGGGCTGGGACGCCGCACGCTGGGCGGTCTGCGCGATCGCCGCGCTGACCCTCCTGGTGGCCGGGCTCACCGCCCGCGCCCTGCGCCGGGCCGTCCCGCCGCGCACCCCTGCCGTCCCGCTGGACCGGGCCGAGGCCCCCGAGCTGTACCGGCTGATCGACGAGCTGGCGGACCGGCTGGCCGTGCCGGCGCCCTCGGCCGTCGCCCTCACCCCGGACTGCGACAGCTGGCTGGAGGACGTCCCGCAGGCCCGGCGGACGGCCGCACCGCGTCCGCCGAAGGGCGCCCCCGGGGCGCCCGCTCCCGTCCTGGTGCTCGGCTCGCCCTTCCTGTGGTGGATGCGGGCCGGCGAACTGCGCGCCCTGCTCGCCCCCGTGGTGGCCGGCACCGCCGCCTCCGCCGACCCGGAGATCGCCGCCGCCCGGCGCTTCCTGCGCAGCCTGGACGCCTGCCTGGACTCCGGCGGCGGCGCGGCCCCCGGCCTCGGCGGCGGCTCCCTGGCCGCCCCGCCCCGGCCGACCCGGCGCGGTCCGGCCGCGCTCGCGGACCGGGTCGTCCGCCGGATCGTCCGCCGCCTGCTCGGTGCCTGCCGGGGCCACTCCGCCGAGCTGGAGCGCTCGGTCGCGAGCTGGGCCTCCGAGCATGCCAGGACGGTCGACTACGGCCTGCGGATCGCCGCCCAGGAACAGGTCGGCCTGGCCTACGCGGGCTGGGACCGGCTGCTCACCAGGGTGGCGCTGCCCGCCTGGCGGCTCGGCCGCCACCCGGCGCACCTCAACGCCGGCGTGGTCTCCGCGCTCACCGAGCTGTCCCGGCGCGACCGGCTGGCCGACGGCTACGGCAGCAGGCTCGGCGACCGCCCCGCCTGCGACCTGCTGGAGGAGCCCGGCACCGTCGACCGGGCGGTCTCCCGGCTCGCCGCCGAACTGTTCTTCGGCCGCCCGGCGGCCGGCGTCTGGCACGAACTGGAGTGGGCCGACTACCCGTCCGAGGCGGTGGACGCCGGCTGGCGGGCGGGCGCCGCCGCCCTGCAGACCGCCCTGGACCGGCTCGCCCCGCAGGCCCGCCCCGGCGCCCCGACCCTCACCCGGCTGCTGGGCCGGCTCGCCGAGGGCGACGGCGAGCTGCTGGCCGCCGCGCTCGCCGCCCAGCTGGCCCGCACCACCGCCCCGGCCCCGCTGCTCGAACCCGAGCGCAGCGGCCGCGACCTGCTGGTCGAGCACGTCACCGCGATGGTCTGTTGCGCCGCCGTGGACACCGCGGGCGGCGCCCCCGGCCTGGACTGGCTGGACGGCCCGGTGCTGCTGCTCGGCGGGGTGCGCCGCACCGACCTGGCCGGCCCGGTCGCCCAGGCCGTCGAACAGGGCCAGGACGGTCCGCTGCGCGCCTGGCTGGACGCCGCCGACGTCCGTCTCGAGAAACCCGTCCGCCTCTGACGTCCCAGGCGTCCCGGGAGGGCGCTCGGCACCCCCGTACGCGCCCCCAAATGGGTCGGCCGCCGGGAGTCTTCGCAGGCCGGAGGCCCTGTCCGGGAGGCGCGCGAGATTCCCTGCACCAATCGCTACCGGAGGGTGACGTTGCGCCAGCAGTCTGTGGTGTATTAGACCGCACGCACATCCGGGGGGCACGTGCCAACCGGGCGGAAGTGCACCTGGGAGGGGCGCGTGGGGACCGAACTCAACGGCCGCTGGGAGTCGGGGACGCACGCCTACAGCGTCTCCGACCCCTTCGGCCAGGGCCCGCTGCCCTGGCTGCGCAGCCCGGACCAGTACCTGGCCGGGGCGGAGGGCGCCGTCCCCTGGTACGTCTCGGTGGACGCGCCGGGCCAACAGCCGCTGGCCGCGGGGGCCCGGCCCAAGCCCACGGTCGGCAGCCCCCAGGGCGCCAACGACGTGGACCAGCAGATCAAGGGCTTCGCCTCGGCCGGGGTGGTCCGTCCCGGCGGCTCGGTGGACTTCCGGGTCACGGTGAACCCGCCCCGCGAGTTCACCGTGGACGTCTTCCGGATCGGCCACTACGGCGGCGACAACGCCCGCCACATGACGTCCAGCCCGCTGATCTCCGGCCTCGCCCAGCCCGCCCCGCTGGTGGTCGACCGGACGGTCTCCTGCCACCACTGGTGGCACTCCTGGCGGCTCCAGATCCCGGTGCACTGGAAGCCCGGCTCGTACGTCGCCGTGCTGACCACCGCCGACATGCTGCACCGCAGCCACATCCCGTTCACCGTCCGGGACTTCGAGGACCAGGCGCACACCGCCGAACTGCTCCTGGTGCTCCCGGACGTGACCTGGCAGGCGTACAACCTGTTCCCCGAGGACGGCCGCACCGGCGCCAGCCTCTACCACGCCTGGGACGGCCGGGGCGGCCTGGTCGGGGAGCCGGAGGCGGCCGTCACCGTCTCCTTCGACCGCCCGCACGCCACCGCCGGACTGCCGCTGCACGTCGGCCACGCGTACGACTTCATCCGCTGGGCCGAGCGCTACGGCTACGACCTCTCGTACGCGACCGCCACCGACCTGCACGCCGGCCTGGTGGACCCGTCCCGGCACCGGGCCCTGGTCTTCCCCGGCCACGACGAGTACTGGTCCGAGCCGATGCGCCGGGCCGCCGAGCGGGCCAGGGACGGCGGCACCTCGCTGGTGTTCCTCTCCGCCAACACCATGTACTGGCGGGTCGAGCTGTCCGCCGCCGCCTCCGGCGAGCCCAACCGGCTGCTCAACTGCCGCAAGCGGCAGAAGGTCCCTCCCGGCAGCCCGGCCGCCGGGGCGCCCGGCGCGGCCAGCGCGCTGTGGCGGGACGCGGGCGAGCCCGAGCAGCAGCTGCTCGGGGTGCAGTACTCGGGGCGGGTCGCCGCGCCCGTCCCGTTGGTCGCCCGGCACACCGCGCACTGGCTCTGGGACGGCACCGGTCTCCAGGAAGGCGACGAACTGCCCGGGCTGGTGGCCGGTGAGGCCGACCGCTACTACCCCAAGGTGGCGCTGCCGGACCACATCGAGCGGGTGCTGCTGGCACACTCGCCCTACCAGGACCTGTCCGGCCGCACCCGCTTCCAGGAGACCTCGCTGTACCGGGCGCCTAGCGGCGCGTACGTCTTCGCGGCCGGCACCTTCGCCTGGTCGCCCGCGCTGGGGCGCCCCGGCCTGACCGACGAACGGATCCAGCGGGCCACCGCCAACCTGCTGGACCGGCTCTGCAAGAACTAGCGCGGCGGCCGGGGAACCGGCGGCCCGGGAACCGGCGGACGGTGGCCGGGGAACCGGTGTTCGGCGGCCGTGAAAGACTGCGGGGGCAGTGACCTCCCCTTTCGCGGTGCCCCCGCCCGCGAACGACCCCTGAGGACTGAACACCTTGAGCGGATTTGTCACCAAGCCCGAGCCGGTCCAGGTACCCGGCCTGGTCCACCTGCACACCGGCAAGGTGCGCGACCTCTACCGCACCGAGTCGGGTGAACTGGTCATGGTGGCCAGCGACCGGACGTCCGCCCACGACTGGGTGCTGCCGAACGAGATCCCGGACAAGGGCCGCATCCTCACCCAGCTGTCGCTGTGGTGGTTCGAGCGGATCGCCGACATCGTCCCCAACCACGTGATCTCCACCGAGGTCCCGGTCGGCGCCCCGGCCGACTGGAAGGGCCGCACGCTGGTCTGCCGCAGCCTGGAGATGGTCCCGGTCGAGGCGGTCGCCCGCGGCTACCTGGCCGGCTCCGGCCTGGCCGAGTACAACGAGAGCCGCACGGTCTGCGGCATCGCGCTGCCGGAGGGCCTGGAGAACAGCTCCGAGCTGCCCGGCCCGATCTACACCCCGGCGCTCAAGGCCGAGGTCGGCGAGCACGACGAGAACGTCTCCTACGAGGAGACCGCCCGCCGGATCGGCGCCGAGCTGGCCGCCCAGCTGCGCCGCACCACCCTGGACGTCTACGCCCGGGCCCGGGACATCGCCCGCGAGCGCGGCATCATCCTGGCCGACACCAAGTTCGAGTTCGGCCTGCTGGAGGGCGAGCTGGTGATCGGCGACGAGGTGCTCACCCCGGACTCCTCCCGCTACTGGCCGGCCGACGACTACCAGCCGGGCCGCTCGCAGTCGTCCTTCGACAAGCAGCTGATCCGCGACTGGCTGGTCTCCCCGGCCTCCGGCTGGGACCGCCACAGCGAGCAGCCGCCGCCCGCGCTGCCGGCCGAGATCGTCGAGCGGACCCGCGCCAAGTACATCGAGGTGTACGAGCGGCTCACCGGGACCACCTGGGCCTGAGTCCGTCCGGACCGCCCGCGAGCGCCGGGGATCCCTCAGATCCAGCCGTGTTCGCGGGCGATCCGCACCGCCGCGTGCCGGTTCTCCGCGCCCAGCTTGGTGGCCGCCGAGGACAGGTAGTTGCGCACGGTGCCCTGGGAGAGCGAGGCCCGCTCGGCGATCCCGGCGATCGTGGTGCCGTCGGCGGCCAGCTCCAGGACGTCCGTCTCGCGCGGGGTCAGCGGGCTCTCGCCGGCGCTGATCGCGTCCGCCGCCAGCTCCGGGTCCACGTACCGGCCGCCGGAGCGCACGGTGCGGATGATGCCGGCCAGGTCCGCCGCCGAGACGGTCTTCGGCAGGAAGCCGCGGATCCCGACCTCCAGTGCCCGCTTCAGGTAGCCCGGGCGGCCGTGGCCGGTGACGATCATGCAGCGGCAGTCCGGCAGCACCACGCGCAGCTGGGCGGCCACCTCGATGCCGTCCTTGCCCGGCATCTGGAGGTCCAGCACCGCGACGTCCGGGCGGTGCGTCAGCGCCATCGCCAGCGCCTCCGGACCGGAGCCGGCCTGGGCGACCACCTCGATGTCGTCCTCCAGCGAGAGCAGCGCGGCCAGCGCGCCCCGGATCAGGTGCTCGTCATCGGCGAGCAGGACGCGGACGGGCGCGGCGTTGTCGGTCATCGGGCGGGCCTTCCTCAGCGGGGGAGCGGGACGGTGGCGAGCATCCGGAAGACGCCCGCCTCGGCGGCCGGTACGGTCAGCTCGCCGTCGTGGGCGGCGAGCCGCTCGCGCAGCCCGCGCAGCCCGGTGCCGCTGCCCTGGGAGGGGAACGGGACGTCGGGCACCCCGTCATTCTCCAGTTCCAGTACGGCCCGTCCGTCCTCGGTCCGCAGCCGGATCAGGCAGCGGCCGGCCTCGCTGTGCCGGAGCACGTTGGTGGTGGCCTCGCGGATCACCCAGCCGAACACCGACTGGACCGGGGGCGGCAGCTCGTCGGCGTGCTCGCCGAGGTCGATCTCGCAGGCGACGTCGGCCGAGCGCAGCACCGCCCGGGCGCCGATCGCCTCGGCGTGCAGGTCGGCGGTGCGGTAGCCGCGGATGACGTCCCGGACCTCGCGCTGCGACTCCTGGGCGATCTTCTGCACCTCGACCATCTGGTCGGCGGCCTCCTCGCGCCCCCGGCGGGCGAGCTGGACGGCGAGCTCGCTCTTGAGCGCGATGGTGGTGAGGTTGCGGCCCATCACGTCGTGCAGGTCGCGGGAGAAGCGCAGCCGCTCCTCGGCGACGGCCAGCCGGGACTGGGCCTCGCGGGCGGCGTCCAGCTCCCAGACCACCGAGGTCAGCCAGGCGAAGCTGCGGCAGGTCCCGCCGAGGATGGGCAGCATGACCAGGCAGCCGATCAGCAGTCCGGTGGTACCGGCGAGGCCGTACCCGGCCAGCACCATCGCCGGCGCGGTCAGCAGGAACCCGCCGAGGGCGGCCAGCGAGGCCTGGGCGATCGACAGTCCGATGGACGCCGGGCCGAAGGCGACGGCGAGCAGGAGGGCCGCCATCGTGGAGGTGAACGCCATCCCGGACCGGCCGTCCGCCCCGTCGGCGTGCGGTCCGAGCAGCAGGACGGCCCAGGAGCCGGCCACCGCGAACGCGCCGTTGACGGCCAGCCACCGCAGGTGGTCGGTGGGGCGCTTCAGGTAGTGGTCGAGCGAGGTGCGGCAGGCCCGCAGGCCCAGCAGCGTCGACGCGAGCGAGACCAGCAGGGCGATCCGGACCGTCCCGACGGAGTCCGGCAGGTCGGCCCGGGCCCCGGCGGAGAGCAGGGTGATCGGGAGCAGCAGCAGCGGCAGCGTGTAGAGCGACCAGCGGAAGTACAGCTCGGTGCGCCGGGGCTTGCTCAGGCTCGTCCAGCTGCGAAGCGGTGACCGCATTCTCAATTCTTCCGCCCCAGTTCGATCACGATCTTGCCGAATGTCTTCATATCAGAGGCACGGAAGGCGTTCATCCGTCGGATGAACGCCTTCCGTGCGCGGTGCCCTTCGGGTCAGCGGCGCGGCTCCCAGTGGAAGTAGCGCACCGCGCCCCAGACGGCCAGGCCCAGCCAGATGGTCCCGGTGACCAGGTGCGAGCCGGCGGCGCCCCAGGAGCCGGCGAAGCCGGTCGCGGCGGCCGAGCCGTCGGTGCCGAACCAGCCGACCCGGATCAGCTGGAAGGCGGGGGTGGTCGGCAGCAGGCGGCAGATGTCGGCCAGCTGCTTGGGCATGACCTCCAGCGGGACGAACAGGCCGGAGCCGAGCTGCATCACCAGCATGATCGGCAGGGTGGTGATGCCCGCGCTCTCCACGGTCTTGGTGAAGGCGCTGGACAGCGCGGCCAGGGCGATCATGGTGGCCAGTGCCAGCAGCAGGCCGACCAGCATCAGCACCGGGTTGACCGGCACGGCCAGGTGCAGGCCGAGGCTGCCGCCGATCCCGATCAGGGCGGCCATCATCAGGCCGAGCGCGAGCGAGGGGACGGCGGTGCCGAGCAGGATCTCGATGTCCCGGGCCTCGCCGGTGCGCAGCCGCTTGAGGACCAGCTCACCGCGCCGCCCGACGTACGCGGCGGTCAGGTTGTAGTACACGACGAAGGCCAGGATCATCCCGACCGAGCCGTAGACCAGCAGCGAGTCGACGTCCAGCCCGGGGTTGGACTCGGCCTGCTTCGACAGCGCGCTCTGGAGGGTGAAGACCAGCACCAGCGGCAGCACCAGGGCGGTGAACAGGGCCGTGCGGTTGCGCATCAGCAGGGTGGCCTCGGCCCGGCCGAGGGCGAGCAGTCGACGGACGGTGGTGCTCTGCGGACCGGCGGTGGCGGTGACGGCGGTGGGGGCGGCGGTGGTCATCGGGCGGATCCGATCAGGCGGCGGCGGGCGGGGCGGGTGGCGGCGGGCGCCTGCGGGGGGTTCTGGTGGGCGGCCTCGGAGGCGATCGCGAGGAAGGCCTCCTCCAGCGAGGCGCTGCGGGCGTCCAGGGCGCCGAGCGCGATCCCGTGCTGCCGGGCCCAGCCGAGCAGGTCGGTGAGGGTGTCCTGGAGCCCGAGGGTCTGCACGGTGACCCTGCGGCCCTCGACGCCGATCTCGGCCCCGGCCAGGACGGGCAGTGCCGTCCCGGTGAAGTCGGGGAGCTCGAAGCTGATCCGGGCGGGCCGGCCGGCGATCACCTCGGCGACGGTGCCGGAGGTGACGACCCGGCCGCCGTGCATGATGGCCAGCCGGTCGGCCAGCTCCTCGGCCTCCTCCAGGTAGTGCGTGGTGAGCAGCACCGTGGTGCCCTGGGCGCGCAGCTCGCGGACCAGCTGCCAGACGGCGGCGCGCGCCTCCGGGTCGAGACCGGTGCTCGGCTCGTCCAGGAAGAGCACCTCGGGGCGGCCGAGCAGGGCCATCGCGAGGTCCAGCCGGCGCTTCTCGCCGCCGGACAGCTGCTTGACCCGGACGTTCGCGCGGTGGCCGAGGCCGACCAGCTCCAGCGCCTCCGCCACCGGGCGGGCGCCGCTGGTCATCCCGGCCCAGGCGCGGCCGGTCTCGGCGGCGGTGAGCTCGCCGGGGAAGCCGCCCTCCTGGAGCATGATGCCGATCCGCGGGCGGACGGCGGCGCGCTCCTTGAAGGGGTCCCGGCCGAGCACCCGGACGGTGCCGCCGGTGGGGGCGGCCAGGCCCTCGATGACCTCCATGGTGGAGGTCTTGCCGGCCCCGTTGGTGCCGAGCAGGGCGAACAGCTCGCCGCGGCGGACGGTCAGGTCGACGCCGCGCACGGCGTGGTACCCGGAGGTGCCGCCGCCGTAGTGGCGGTGCAGGTCGGTGACCTCGATCACGTCGTCGCTGGGGCGGGAGGGCCGGCTCGTTTCCATGCCTCAAGCCTTCCGCCGACCGGGCCGCGCGGGCAGTGCGCACCGTCATGACATCGCGGTGCGGATGCACGGGTCGGCGATGACAAATGTCATGGGTCGTTTTGCCGGGGAATGCCGAAGGGCCCCCTCATCCGAGGGGGCCCTTCGTATCGGAGCGGACGACGAGATTCGAACTCGCGACCCTCACCTTGGCAAGGTGATGCTCTACCAACTGAGCCACGTCCGCAGGTCAAACTATTGAGTTGTGCTGTGCTCGCGCACTGCGAGCGGACGACGAGATTCGAACTCGCGACCCTCACCTTGGCAAGGTGATGCTCTACCAACTGAGCCACGTCCGCATGGTGCCTGGTGGGGCACCCGCCGCCTCTTCGGATCTCTCCGTTGCGGCGACGAGGAATACTCTACAGCATCTTTCGGGGTGGTCGCCCCACCCTTTCGGTCCGGGCGGGCGGGGCGACCGGGGAGCGGTGTCCCCGCGGGGCTCAGTTCGCCTCGGCGAACGCCTCGTACACGTGCTTGGGGATGCGGCCGCGGGCCGGCAGTTCCATCCCGCGGGACAGCGCCCAGGCGCGGACGGCGGCCGGGTCCGGGGTGAGGGCCGTGCGGCGGAAGGACTTTCCGGTGCGGCTCTGGCGGCGGCCGGCGGCGACGAACGGCGCGAGGGCCTCCCGCAGCTTTTCCGCGTTGTCCACGGACAGGTCGATCTCGTACGACTTCCCGTCGACGCCGAAGTGGACGGTTTCCGCGGCGGCGCCGCCGTCCAGGTCGTCGGAGAGCGTGACAACTACACGCTGAGCCATGGGTGTCAATCCTCTCGGGCAATTCGGCCGCCGGTCCGAGGGGGTACCGAGGCCTGATGTGCACCAACTCGCGCAAGCACGTACGGGCAGGCCGGGTGGCCCGCCTGATACGCAGCACTTGCCGCGACAGGTGGCCCCTATTCTGCACCCGAAGGGGGCCGAAATCGAAGAGTCCGGCATTTTTTTCCGGATATTCACGTCTCTTCGCGGGACTGCGGGATACCGATGTGCGGGACGGGCGGATCTGTCCCCAAGTGCCGTATTCGGGTGTTCTCCCGGCGGCGTCGTTCCGGGGGCCGAATCCGGGGAAACCGGCCGGCCCGGGTCGGTGACGAGGGGCCTGGATCCCTTGCGGCGTAAGGGTCTGGAGTCTACGCGCGTCGCTATCCCCGGCCAGCAATCCTGCCCGAAACCACGGGTAGTCTGGGGTTCCCCCGCCTCACCGAAGACACCACCGGGAGTGCCAGTGGCACGCGTCGTAGTCGACGTCATGCTCAAGCCGGAGATCCTCGACCCCCAGGGACAGGCGGTGCAGCGCGCACTGCCCCGTCTCGGATTCACCGGGATCGCCGACGTCCGCCAGGGCAAGCGTTTCGAGCTGGATGTGGAGGGCCCGGTCGACGACGCGGCGCTCGCCCGTATCCGCGAAGCCGCCGAGACCTTTCTCGCCAACACCGTGATCGAGGACTTCACCGTCCGGGTCGAGGAGGAGGGCAAGTGACCACCCGCGTCGGCGTCGTCACTTTCCCCGGCTCCCTCGACGACCGCGACGCCCAGCGGGCGGTCCGTCTCGCCGGCGCCGAGCCGGTCGCCCTCTGGCACCGTGACAAGGATCTCCACCAGGTCGACGCCGTCGTCCTGCCGGGCGGATTCAGTTACGGCGACTATCTGCGCTGCGGTGCGATCTCCCGCTTCTCGCCGGTGATGGAGACCGTCATCGAGCAGGCGAAGCTCGGAATGCCGGTGCTCGGTATCTGCAACGGCTTCCAGGTGCTGTGCGAATCGCACCTGCTGCCCGGTGCGCTCCACCGGAACGACTCGCTGCACTTCATCTGCCGCGACCAGAAGCTGCGCATCGAGAACGCCGGCACGGCCTGGACCCGGGATTACTCGGCGGGCCAGGAAATCGTCGTCCCGCTGAAGAACGGCGAGGGCCGCTTCGTCGCCGACGAGCGGGTGCTGGACGAACTGGAGGCGGAGGGCCGGGTCGTCGCCCGTTACCTCGACGTCAACCCGAACGGTTCGTACCGCGACATCGCCGGCATCACCAACGGCGCCGGCAATGTCGTCGGCCTGATGCCGCACCCGGAGCACGCCGTGGAGCCGCTCACCGGTCCGACCACCGAGGGCCTGGGCTTCTTCACTTCCGTCCTGAAGCAGCTGGTGAACGCCTGATGAGCCTCGACACCGTCAAGACCGCCGAGCAGACCCCGGACGCCGCCCAGCCCTGGGCCGAACTCGGCCTCAAGCAGGACGAGTACGCCCGCATCCGGGAGATCCTCGGCCGCCGCCCGACCGGCGCCGAACTCGCCATGTACTCGGTCATGTGGTCGGAGCACTGTTCGTACAAGAGCAGCAAGGTCCACCTGAAGCAGTTCGGCGAGAAGAAGCCGGATTCGGACGCGATGCTCGTCGGCATCGGCGAGAACGCCGGCGTCGTCGACGTCGGCCAGGGCTACGCGGTCACCTTCAAGGTCGAGTCGCACAACCACCCGTCGTACATCGAGCCCTACCAGGGCGCGGCCACCGGCATCGGCGGCATCGTGCGCGACATCCTGGCGATGGGCGCCCGCCCGGTCGCCGTGATGGACCCGCTGCGCTTCGGAGCGGCCGACCACCCGGACACCCGGCGCGTGCTGCCCGGGATCGTCGCGGGCATCGGCGGCTACGGCAACTGCCTGGGTCTGCCGAACATCGGCGGCGAGGTCGTCTTCGACTCCTGCTACCAGGGCAACCCGCTGGTCAACGCGCTGTGCGTGGGCGTCATGAAGCACGAGGACATCCACCTCGCGCAGGCCTCCGGCGCCGGCAACAAGGTCATCCTGTACGGCGCCCGCACCGGTGGCGACGGCATCGGCGGCGTCTCGGTGCTCGCCTCCGAGACCTTCGACGACACCAAGCCGGCCAAGCGCCCGGCCGTCCAGGTCGGCGACCCGTTCCAGGAGAAGCTCCTGATCGAGTGCACCCTGGAGATCTTCCGGGAGAAGCTCGTCAAGGGCATCCAGGACCTCGGCGGGGCCGGCCTGTCCTGCGCCACCAGCGAGCTGGCCTCGGCCGGCTCCGGCGGCATGCGGATCGAGCTCGACACCGTGCACCTGCGCGACCACACGCTCTCGCCGGAGGAGATCCTCATGAGCGAGTCGCAGGAGCGCATGTGCGCGATCGTGGAGCCCGACAAGGTCGACCGCTTCCTGGAGATCTGCGAGAAGTGGGACGTCATCGCCAACGTCATCGGTGAGGTGACCGACGGCGAGCGCCTGGAGATCTACTGGCACGGCGAGCTCGTGGTGGACGTCCCGCCGCGCACCGTCGCCCACGAGGGCCCGACCTACCAGCGTCCGTACGCCCGTCCGAGCTGGCAGGACGCGCTGCAGGCCGACGCCCCGACCGCCGAGCGGCTGGCCCGCCCGACCACCGGCGAGGGCCTCAAGGCCGACCTGCTGAAGGTCACCAGCCACCCGAACCAGGCCTCCAAGTCCTGGATCACCAACCAGTACGACCGCTACGTGCTGGGCAACACCGTGCTCGCCTCCGGCGAGGACTCGGGCATGATCCGGATCGACGAGGAGACCAACCTCGGCGTCTCGGTCGCCACCGACGGCAACGGCCGCTTCGCCAAGCTGGACCCGTACACCGGCGCCCAGCTGGCCCTGGCCGAGGCGTACCGCAACGTCGCGGCCGGCGGTGCCAAGCCGCTCGCCGTCTCCGACTGCCTCAACTTCGGCTCCCCCGAGGACCCGGACGTGATGTGGCAGTTCGCCGAGGCCACCCGTGGCCTGGCCGACGCCTGCCTGGTGCTCGGCACCCCGGTCACCGGCGGCAACGTCTCGCTGTACAACCAGACCGGCGAGGTCGCCATCCACCCGACCCCGGTGGTCGCGGTGCTCGGCGTCATCGACGACGTCACCCGGCGCACCCCGCTGGCCTTCGCCGAGGAGGGGCAGCTGCTCTACCTGCTCGGCGACACGGCGGACGAGCTCGGCGGCTCGGCCTGGTCGCAGGCGGTCCACGACCACCTCGGCGGTCTGCCGCCCAAGGTGGATCTGGAGCGCGAGCGGCTGCTCGGCGAGATCCTGATCGCCGCCTCGCGCGACGGCATGATCGACGCCGCGCACGACCTGTCCGACGGCGGTCTCGGCCAGGCGCTGGTGGAGAGCTGCCTCAAGGGCGGTCACGGTGCGCGCATCGTCGTGCCCGAGGGCCAGGACCCGTTCGTCCTGCTGTTCTCGGAGTCGGCCGGCCGCGCCGTCGTGGCGGTGCCGCGCAGCGAGGAGCTCCGGTTCAACGACATGTGCACCGCGCGCGGCCTGCCGGCCACCCGGATCGGTGTCGTGGACGGCGACAGCCTGGACGTCCAGGGCCAGTTCAGCGTCTCGCTGGCGGAACTGACGCAGGCTCACACCGGCGTCATCGAGGCCCTGCTGGCCTGACGCACGGTACCTGAGGGGCGGGCGGTTCTCTGGTGAACCACCCGCCCCTCGGCGTATGTTGACGCCCATGCCTGCCAAGTCCCGTACGTATCAGCCGCAGAAGGTGAGCGCCGCCTTGGTGGCGCAGAGCGAGGCGGTGCGCGATGTCGTGCACCGGCTGACGGATTCCGACCTCGACCGGACGACCCGGCTCGGCGCCTGGAAGGTGCGCGAGCTGGTGACCCACGTGAGCCTGGCGCTGAGCCAGCTGCTGGGCGTGCTGAACTCGCCGGAGCCGGACGGGCCGGCGCTCCCGCTGGCCGACTACGCGGCGATGGCCGCGACGATGGCCGAGTTCGTCGACAGCGCGACCACGGAGCACGCGGAGATCGGCTTCGCCGGCTCGGCCAAGGAAGTGGCCGCCGAGTTCGACCGGTCGCTCGACGCCGTGCGGGCGGTGCTCGACGGGCCGGCCGTGGCGGACCCGGAGCGGAAGGTCACCTTCCTGACCGGACATCCGATGCTCCTGACCGAGTACCTGGTGTCCCGGCTGGTCGAGGCCGTGGTGCACGCCGACGACCTGTCCGACGCGCTCGGCCTGGACGCCTTCCCGCACGACCCCCAGGCCCTCGCCGCCGTCTCCCGGATGCTGGCCGACGCCCTCGCCGGGCAGGTGCCCGGCGGCGCGGTCGAGCTGCGGGTCCCGCCGTACGCGGTGGTCCAGGCGGTGCCGGGGCCGAAGCACACCCGGGGCACCCCGCCCAACGTGGTGGAGACCGATCCGCTGACCTGGATCCGGCTGGCCACCGGCCGGCTCGACTGGGCGGCGGCGGTGGAGTCGGCCAAGGTGTCCGCCTCGGGGGAGCGCAGCGACCTGCGGGCCTACCTGCCGGTGCTCGGCTAGGACTTCGGCCGGCGGGCCGTCCGGATCCCGTCAGGGGACGGACGGCCCGCTGAGGTACACGCCCTCCGCCGAGTACGGCCAGGCGTTGGGCGCGCAGCCCTTGAGGCCGTAGATCTGCTGCATCATCGCGGGCGCGGGCTTGCCCTCGCCCGGGCAGCTCTCGTGGCCGTGGCCGATCCGGTGGCCCACCTCGTGGTTGACGATCAGCGCCCGGTACTCCTCCAGCGGTCCGCTGAACTGGGGTGAACCGGTGTTCCAGCGCTTGGAGTTGACGAGCACCTGGTTGCCGACGTTGCAGTTGACCTCGCCGTGGGTGTCCAGGCCGGAGGCGCCGCAGATCCGGTCCACGGTGGCCGGGGAGGCGATCTTCACGGTGAAGTCGTACGGGCCGCTCGCGACCAGCTGGAAGCCGTTCTTGTGGTCGTTGGTCCAGCCGCGCTTGTCGCCGAGGATGCCGTGGATCTGCGCGGCGGCGGTCGGGGCGTCGATGCCGATGCCGTCCTCGACCTCCACCCGGTAGCGGCGCACGTTGCCGCGCCCGACCGGTTTGGCGGTGGCGGGGGCGACGGTGAAGGTGCCCGCGCCCTTGGTGGGGCCGGGGTCGGGGCCGGCGGGGGCGGGCGGTGCCACGGGCGGCGGGGTGTCGTCCGGGGGCGGGGTCGGCTCCGGCGGGGCCGTGGCGGTCTGTTCGGCCGGCGGGGCGACCCGCGCCTGGGTGGTCGGGGTGGCGGCCGGGGTTCCCCCCGGGCGGTTCAGCACGACCGCCGTGGCGCCCAGCACCAGCGCGGAGAGCACCAGCGCCATGAGCATGCCAGGACCGACTCTGCGCCGCGGTCGGCGGCGTCGGCGACCGCCCTTCCGGGGCGGTGCGGTGCGCCTGCCGACGGATCGGGCTGCGGACATGATCTTCACACTGGCACGGCGAACGGGTGAATGTCTACGTGCCTGGTGGGAGAGGTTCGCCGCCCCGGGGACGGTGCTCCGTCCGGGACGGCGGTTGACCCCTGCGTCTCGGGTGGCAGACTTCAGGGCATGGCGATTCACAGGAATCTTCTCGACGGTCCCGAACCGACCCTCCTCCCGGAGGAGGAGCGCCCCTACCGGATGCTCGCGGAGGAGTCGGCCTCCCCGACCCAGGTGGCGGCCGAGTTCCCGGCCTTCTGCCTGGCCTGGGCGATGCTCGCCGACGACGCCTTCGCGGCCGGCCGGTACGTCGAGTCGTACGCCTACGCCCGTACCGGCTACCACCGTGGCCTGGACGCGCTGCGGCGCAACGGCTGGAAGGGCCACGGCCCGGTGCCGTGGGAGCACCGCGGCAACCGCGGCTTCCTGCGCTGCCTGGCGGGGCTCGCCCGGGCGGCCGGCGCGATCAAGGAGACCGAGGAGGAGGCCCGCTGCTGGCAGTTCCTGAAGGACAGCAGCGCGGAGGCGTACGCGGAGCTCAAGCAGTAACCACCCCCGACGTGACGGGTGCCCCCGGCGGTTTCTCCGCCGGGGGCACCCGTGTTTTCACGCTCGGGGCGAGAGTTCGCACGCTCGCGACGCGGGTTCGCACGCTCGGGGCGCGCACTTCCGCGCTCGCGGCGCGGACCTCACTTCAGACGCTTGCCCGCCGAACGCAGCTGCTCGGCGGCCTCGACCACGCGGGCGGCCATGCCGGCCTCGGCCAGCTTGCCCCAGGTGCGCGGGTCGTAGGTGCTCTTCTTGCCGACCTCGCCGTCGACCTTCAGCACGCCGTCGTAGTTGGCGAACATGTGGCCGGCCACCGGGCGGGTGAAGGCGTACTGGGTGTCGGTGTCCAGGTTCATCTTCACGACGCCGTTCTCCAGCGCGGTGGCGATCTCCTCGGCGCTCGAACCCGAGCCGCCGTGGAAGACGAAGTCGAACGGGTCGGTCTTGCCGTACTGCTTGCCGATCGCGTCCTGGAGCTCGCGCAGCAGCTCCGGCTTCAGCACGACGTTGCCCGGCTTGTACACGCCGTGCACGTTGCCGAAGGAGGCGGCCAGCAGGTAGCGGCCCTTCTCGCCCAGGCCCAGCGCCTCGGCGGTGCGCACGGCGTCGTTGACGGTGGTGTACAGCTCGTCGTTGATCTCGTGGGTGACGCCGTCCTCCTCGCCGCCGGTCGGGGTGATCTCGACCTCGAGGATGATCTTGGCGGCGGCGGCCTGGGCCAGCAGCTCCTGGGCGATGGCCAGGTTGTCGGAGAGGGTCTCGGCCGAGCCGTCCCACATGTGCGACTGGAACAGCGGGTTCCGGCCCTTGGCCACGCGCTCGGCGGAGACCGCCAGCAGCGGGCGGACGTAGCCGTCCAGCTTGTCCTTCGGGCAGTGGTCGGTGTGCAGCGCGACGGTGACGTCGTACTTGGCGGCGACGATGTGGGCGAACTCGGCGAGCGCGACGGCGCCGGTCACCATGTCCTTGTTGTGCTGGCCGCCCAGGAACTCCGCGCCACCGGTCGAGATCTGGATGATGCCGTCGCTCTCGGCCTCGGCGAAACCACGCAGCGCGGCGTGCAGGGTCTGCGACGACGTGACGTTGATGGCCGGGTAGGCGAACTTGCCCGCCTTGGCCCGGTCCAGCATCTCGTTGTAGACCTCGGGAGTTGCGATGGGCATGCGATCCGCTCCTGTCGGGTTGCGGCGTACGGACGGTGCTGTCCGACGCTGTGTACGCCTTCGTGACGACTCCGTGCCGGCCCGCCGACGCGCGGCGTTGCGGTGTGGCTCTCCGGCACGTTCGAGGCGACCTCCGCGGTACGGCCATGAGGGTGGTGTGCCGTTGCGGACCGGACGCCTGTGCCATCTTCCCAGACTCGTGCCCGCAGGTCAGCAGGAGCCCGGCATGCGGAACGGCGCACGGCACGGGCGCACAGCGGGCTCCGGGCGGGCTGCGGGCGGGTTCCGGGCAGCCCCGACGGGGGCCGGGAGCGCTCCCGGCCGGGCACCGCGGGCGCGGTGCGCCCGCTTCGCCGGCAAGGTGCGCCCGCTATCCTGCGCCCGTGGACTACAACCAGCTGGCCGTCAACCTGCTCGACGCCAAATCCCTGATCTCGTCCCTCGGCGCCATCGGGCTGATCGCGATCATCTTCGCGGAGACCGGCCTGCTGGTCGGCTTCTTCTTCCCGGGCGACTCGCTGCTCATCCTCGCGGGTGTCGCCGCCTCGAACGCCGCCTCCTCGGTGCTCGGCGACGGTGCCAAGCTGCCGATCGCCGTGCTGCTGATCGGCTGCCCGATCGCGGCGATCGCCGGCGCCCAGCTCGGGCACCTGATCGGTGCCAAGGTCGGGCCGAAGATGTTCGACAAGCCCGATTCGAAGATCTTCCGCCGCGAGTACGTGGTGAAGGCGGAGGAGTACTTCAACAAGTTCGGCTCCGGCAAGGCCGTGGTGCTGGCCCGCTTCATGCCGATCATCCGCACCTTCCTGAACCCGGTCGCCGGCACCCTGGAGATGCCCGCCCGGACCTTCTTCGTCTGGAACGTGGTCGGCGGCGTGCTGTGGACCGAGTCCATGCTGCTGATCGGCTACTTCTTCGGTGACGCGCTCGCCCCGGTGATCGACAAGTACCTGATCCCGGCGGTGCTGCTGATCGTCCTGCTGTCGATCTCGCCGATCCTGGTCGAGGTCATGCGCGAGCGGAAGAAGAAGCGGGCCGGCGGTGCCGAGGCCGCCGGCGAGAGCCAGGTCCAGGTCGGCAACGGCCGGCACCGGCGGGGCTGAGGCCGACACCGGCCCCGGCGGGGCCGGGCGTCCGCCGCTCCGGACACGACGGAGGGCCGGTGCTGTTTCACGTGAAACAGCACCGGCCCTCCGCCGTTCGTCGTACCGGGCGGGGTCAGAGACCCAGGTCGTCCAGGGTGTACGCGGTCACGTACTCCAGGCCCTCGGCCTCGACGGCGGCCGCGCCGCCGCGCTCCACGATCACCGCGACGCCGACCACCTCGGCGCCCGCCTCACGCAGCGCCTCCACGGCGGTCAGCACCGAGCCGCCGGTGGTGGAGGTGTCCTCGACGGCCAGCACCCGGCGGCCCTTGACCTCCGGGCCCTCGATCCGGCGCTGGAGGCCGTGGGCCTTGCCGGTCTTGCGGACCACGAAGGCGTCCAGCTGCTGCCCGCGCGCGGCGGCGGCGTGCAGCATCGAGGCGGCCACCGGGTCGGCACCCAGGGTCAGACCGCCGACGGCGTCGTACTCCAGGTGCGAGGTCGCGTCCAGCATCACCCGGCCGACCAGCGGGGCGGCCACGCCGTCCAGCGTGATCCGGCGCAGGTCGACGTAGTAGTCGGCCTCCTTGCCGGAGGAGAGGGTGACCTTGCCGTGCACGACGGCCTTGTCCTTGATCTGTGCCAGCAGGGCGTCGCGGTCGTTGCTCATGAGCGTTCAGTCTAGGCCCTGGTGGTCCCGGCGGCTCTCCGGGCTCAGCGCCGGCGCAGCGCCCTGACCAGCACCACGGCACCGCCCAGCAGCGCCACCGAGCCGCCGATCACCCACGGCACCGCGTTGCGGCCGCCGGTGCCCGGCACCACGATCCCACCGGCCTCGCCGCCCCAGCGGGACGCCGCCCGGGCCCGCGCGCTGCGGGCGGGCAGCGCCGGGGCGTACGGGCCGCGCGGCGGGGCGTGGTCCACCTCCTCGGCGGACCGGCCGACGATGCTGCGGCGCACCGGGCCGGAGAGCACCGGCTCGTCCTCGTACGCGAAGAGCGGCTCGGCGGGGAGTTCCTCGGCGACGCCGTCCCGCTCGGCGGAGCCGTCCGCGCCCTCGCCGTCGACGTCGTCCTCGTCGTCGTCGTCGGAACCGGTGGGCAGACCGAAGCGCTCGGCGTCGGCGTCGGAGAAGGCGATCAGGTCGGAGAGGTCGTCGTCCAGGTCGTCACCGGGCTGGTCCTGGTGCTCCTCGATGAAGACCACACCGGCGTCCGCCCCGGCGGGGGCGTCGTCGTCCTCCTCCTGGTCCTCGTCCTGGTCCTGCGGCTGCTCGTCCTCCGGGGCGACCAGCGCGGCGGCGAACCTGTCCAGCAGACGGCGGCCGGTGGCGTCGAGGGTCTCCTCGTCGAACTCGGTCAGCCGGCCGGTGGCGCTCAGGTCACCGGTGAAGCGGATCGCCGCGGTGCCGTCCTCGGGGCCGTCCGCGACGCTGACCCGGACCGTGGCGGTCACCTCGCCGCTGCCCCGGGCCTCCTCGCCCTCGGCGAGCACCGTCAGCACGCCCTCCCGGCCCTCGATCAGCGACAGCACGCCCTTGTACGTGATCGTGGAGCCGCCGACCCGCAGCTTCAGCCGGCCGCTGATCTCCTCGGCCGCACCGGCGCCGACCGCGGCCGGCTCGGTGCTCAGCCCCGGCACACTCCGCGCCAGCAGCGCCGGATCCTGCAAGGCCTGCCGCACCAGCTCGGCGGACATCGGGACGACAACCTCATGCTCCATGCCACGGAGCCTACCGACTGCCCCCCGCCCGGTCCCTACCCACCACCATCCGATTTTCCCGACCCCGCCTGTTCCCTTGGCCGTCGCACCACCGCCCCGGCCCGGAGGCGGGGGTCGTGGCGCGGCCCGCCGCACCCGCCGTGCCGGGAGCCCGTTCTCCTCCGCCCCGTCGCCGCTTCGGCGGGGCCGGAGCGGCGCCGGCGTCGTGCGGCCCTCAGCGTGGGCCGAGGAGGGTGAGGGCGGCCGGGGGGTGGGTGGGGCGGAGGGCGGTGAGGCGGGCGGTGGTGGTGCGGAGCGTGTCGGGGGTGAGGGCGCGGGGTGGCGGGGCGTCGGGGGCGAGGGTGAGCCGGGGGCGGTCGGCGGCGGCGAGGAGGAAGTTCAGGGCGTCGCCCGGCGGGCCGGGCCGGCAGGTGGCGGTGGGGCTGTCCGGGACGGCGTACGGGGCGGTCTGGAGGCCCGCCGCGCGCAGGCCGGACTCGACCTGCCAGAGGCCGTCCGGGTCGCTCCCGGCCCGGACGGCGATCCGCCCGCCGGGGGAGAGCAGCCGGGTGGCGAGGCCGTAGAACTCCTGGGAGTGGAACTTGACCGGCCCGCCGTCGGCCGGGGCCGGGAGGTCGGCGAGCACCACGTCGTACGGCTCGTCCCCGCCGGGGGCGTCGGCGCCGCGCAGCCAGGCCAGCGGGTCGGCCGCGGTGGTGCGGACCCGGGGGTCGTCCAGCGCGTGGCCGTCGAGGGCGGCGAGCCCGGGGTCGGTGCGGGCCAGTCGGGGGAGGACGGGGTCCGCGTCGACCAGCCGGACGGTGCGGACGCCCCGGTGCCGCAGCACCTCCCGCAGGGCGGTCCCGTCGCCGCCGCCGAGCAGCAGGACCCGGGTGTCCGGGCCGGCCGCCATGGCGGGGTGGACCAGGCCCTCGCTGCTCCGGTACTCGTCGGGCCCGCAGACCGCGAGCCGGCCGTCCAGGTAGAGCCGGAGGGGGCCCTCGGCGGGGCCGGTGAGCACGATCTCCTGGTGCCGGCTGCGGATCGCGTAGCGGACCTGGTCGCCGTACAGGGCGTGCCGGGCGGCGCGTTCGACGGCCTCGGACCCGGCCGCGGCCGCGGCGAGCAGGCCGAGGACCAGCAGGCAGCCGCCCCACAGCAGCCGGCGCATCCGGGGGGCCGGTTCCTCGCGGAACAGCCAGAGCACCACGGCGGCCCCGGCGACGGCGTTGACGGCGCCGGTGAGCAGCGCGCCGTCGCCCGGCCCGAGGGCGGGCAGGATCAGGAACGGGAAGGCGAGGCCGCCGATCAGCGCGCCCACGTAGTCGGCGGCGAACAGGTCGGCGACGGCCCGCCCGGCGTCCTCGCGCCGGATCCGCTGGATGAGGGTCATCAGCAGGGGGATCTCGGCGCCGATCAGGATGCCGATCAGGCAGGTGAGGCCGACCATGGCGGACTGGTAGCGGCCGAGCCAGGCCCAGCAGGAGTAGAGCGCGAGGACGGAGAGTCCGCCGGTGAGCGCGAGCGCGCACTCGACGGCGGCGAAGGCGGTGGCGGGCCGGCTGGTGAGCCGTTTGGCGAGCAGTGAGCCGAGGCCCATCGCGAACACCATGACGGAGAGCACGACGGAGGTTTGGGTGACCGTGTCCCCGAGCAGGTAGTCGCCGAGCGCCACGAGTTCGAGCTCGTAGACGAGTCCGCAGGCCGCGCAGACGAACGCGGCCAGCAGGACGGCCAGGCGGGCGAGCCGGGGGCGGGAGCGCAGCCGGGATGGACGGCGGGCGGGCAGGAGTGGGGCGAGGCCTCGCCCGGACCGGGGTGGGGCGCCGTCGTCGAGGTCCACTCGCGGGCGTGCGGGCGGACCGGCCGGATGGTTGATCACGAACAAACGCTAGGGGACGTGCGGGACGGATCGCTGCGCCCATCCGACGGACAGTGGGCGACGTCGGATTGACGAACCGTTCCTGCGTACGATTCGCAGGCCCGCGCTGGACGGCCTATGGCCGGATCGGTGTTCCGGTCCGGGCTTCGGGCGGTCATCCCCCGGACACCACCAGCGAGGAGCGGGTGCACACCAGCTGCCCCTCCTGCGGGTAGGCGTGCCAGGTGCGCCAGAGCAGCCGGTCCGCGCCGCCCTGGGTGACCAGCGCGGTGAAGGCGCTCGGGTCGCCCGGGAAGACCCCGGCGAGGCCGCGCGGGTGCCCCTCGACGAGGGCCAGCAGCTCCTGGGCGCGGGCCGCGAAGTCGTGCGGCGGCAGCGCCTCGATGCGGGCGGCGAACTCGTACTCCCAGCCGCAGACCTGCTTGGCCACCCGGGCCGGCAGCGGGGTGCGGCGGCCGGGCAGGCAGGCGACGGTCTCCAGGCACTGGCCGGGGCCCGCGTCGATCACCACCTGGTGGGAGGCGCCCAGCAGGCGCAGCTGGAGGGTGCCGGACGTGCCCGGGCGGCCGCCTCCGTCGAGTCTCAGGTCGCGGACGGCGAGCGCGGGCAGTGGGTCGCCGCCGAGGCACCAGGCGAGGTCACCGGCGCGGGTGTCCGTGTAGGAGGTCTGCAGTGTGGTGAGCATGCTCGGCTCCGCGTTTCAGCTCCGTGCGCGCCCGCCGAGCAGCAGCGACTAGGCCTAGGTGATGGCGAGGCTGTTCGTGGCTGTGCGGCCCTGGGCGCGGCCGACCGTGGAAGGAAGGATTCCGGCTGGAGATTCAGCAGCAGAGAAGCACGAATACGCCGGGTCCGCCGGTGATTTACCCAACTTTGTCAAGCATTCACCGTTTAGAGCACATCTGCTTCCCGGGTCTGATCGAGTCCATGTGCGAGTCTGCACAGCGCGCGCCCCTATCACCGGATCGTGCGCCGTGCGCGCCGGGTGTGCGCTGTTCGGGTGCAGCACACACCGCCGCCCTCCGGGCGCAGGGCGTGGAGGGCGGCGGGGGAACGCCTGGAGGGGCGGCCAGGATGTCTCGATTGAGGCAAACAGGCAAGCCGATCAAGGAAGTTGATGATCCATCAGAACTGGTGTCGGGTCATCGACGATTCTGTTCGAAGGAAGTGAAAGGGGGCGTGCGGCCCCTCACAGGCGCCGTAGACGGGTGACGGCCTCCCGAAGAACCTCGTCCTTTTTGCAGAAAGCGAAGCGGACCAGGCTACGGCCGGCGTCCACGTCGTCGTAGAACACCGCGTTCGGAATGGCGACGACGCCGCAACGGCCGGGCAGGGCACGGCAGAACTCGATGCCGTCCTTCTCGCCGAGCGGGGTGATGTCGGTGGTGACGAAGTACGTGCCCTCGGGCGTGAAGGCGCGGAAGCCGGCCGCGCCGAGGCCGTCGACCAGCAGGTCGCGCTTGCGCAGCAGGTCGGCGCGGAGGGTGTCGAAGTAGGCGTCGGGCAGCCGCAGCGCCTCCGCGACGGCGTACTGGAAGGGGCCGGCGCTGACGTAGGTGAGGTACTGCTTCGCGGTGCGCACGGCCGCGACCAGGTCCGGGCTCGCGGTGACCCAGCCGACCTTCCAGCCGGTGAAGGAGAAGGTCTTGCCGGCCGAGGAGATGGTGACGGTGCGCTCGCGCATGCCGGGCAGTGCGGCGATCGGGTGGTGGACGGCGCCGAAGACGAGGTGCTCGTAGACCTCGTCGGTGATGACCAACAGGTCGTGTTCGACGGCGAGTTCGGCGATGCCGCGCAGTTCCTCGGCGGTGAGGACGGTGCCGGTGGGGTTGTGCGGGGTGTTGATCAGCAGCAGCCGGGTGCGCGGGGTGATCAGGGCGCGCAGCTCGTCGAGGTCGGGGCGGAAGGTCGGGGCCCGCAGGGTGAGCGGGACGCGGGTGGCGCCGGCCATGGCGATGCAGGCCGCGTAGGAGTCGTAGAAGGGTTCGAGGGCGATCACCTCGTCGCCGGGCTCCAGCAGGGCCAGCAGGGCGGCGGCGATGGCCTCGGTGGCGCCGGCGGTGACCAGCACCTCGGTGTCGGGGTCGTACGAGAGGCCGTGGAAGCGCTGCTGGTGCTCGGCGATCGCGGTGCGCAGTTCGGGGATGCCGGGGCCGGGCGGGTACTGGTTGCCGCGGCCCTCGCGCAGGGCCCGTACGGCCGCCTCGCGGACCTCCTCGGGCCCGTCGGTGTCCGGGAAGCCCTGGCCGAGGTTGATCGAGCCGGTGGCCGTGGCCAGCGCGGACATCTCGGCGAAGATCGTCGTGCCCATCCCGGCCAGTCGGCGGTTCAGCAGTGGCCTGGTACCCATCGGTGGCTCCTCACGGCTCGTCGTCAGGGTCATCCTGGGACAGCCGGGAGCCGGGGACAAGAACGGCCCGCCACCGGCGCGGAGGCGGTGGCGGGCCGGACCGGAGTGCCGGGAGCGGGATCAGGCCTCGTCGGTGCCCTCGGGGCCCTCGCCGTCCTCGCCCTCGATCTCGTTCTGGAGGCCGAGGCGCTCGACGATCCACTGCTCGAAGCCGACCGCGGCCTGGGTCCAGTTGGCGGTGGTGGTGACGAAGTAGTCCAGGTTGACGCCGGTGCCGACGATCATCTGGGCCTCGCCGATCAGGCGGACCACGCCGTCCTCGTGGGTGTGGGTGTACACCTTGGGCCAGAGGGTCTCGCGGTTCCACTCGTCGATCAGGTCGAGGATCTCGCCCTTCTTCTCCAGCGGGTAGGCGCGGTCGTAGAAGGCGCGGACCGCGAAGAGCTCCTTCTGCTCGCCGCGGAACATGTAGTAGACGCGGAAGCCCTCCCAGGGGGCGGTGAGGTCGCCCTCCTCGTCCACGACGTGCTTGAGCTGCATCTGGTCCAGCAGCTGGGTGACCAGGGCCTGGTCCGGGACGATGACCGGCGGCGGGCCGGCCGGCCGACCGCCCTGGCCGCCGGGCTGGCCGCCCTGGGGAACGCCGAAGGACGGGATGGACGACGGGTCGATGCTCATGGGGGTCCTCTTCCTCAGTGCACGTGGTGGCCGGCAATGAGAGGCCGCCCTTTCCACCTCCCATCCTGCCTCATTCGGGGCTTCGCTCACAGGGGCAGCCGGGGGTGTGTGGATCTTCGTCCGGTGTTCGTCCCCCCGTTCTTCCCGGCGTTCTTCCCCCGGTTCTCCCGGGTGCCGTCCGGCGGTTCCGGCGGCGGGTCCAAGGGGTGGCGGTCACGCAGGGTGCGCGGGGCGGGGGCGGGCCGTCCGCGCCGGGCGCGTGAGCCACGTCACGCGCCCGGCGCGCCGGTTCGGCTGCCGCGCCGGCCGGTTGCGGTTAGCGTGCGACGGCACTCGCTTCGATCAAATCCCGGCCCGACCGGGGGAGTTGGGCCGTCCTGAGGTGGACTGTCCGGAATTGAGGGGGGAACAGGCGTGGGTGGAGCGGCGACGGGGGACGGCGCATCGCTCGGGGCGCTGCTGCGGAGCATCCGGCTGGACCGGGGCATGACGCAGGAGCAGCTGGGCGAGGCGACCGGGCTGAGCGTGCGGTCGATCAGGGACCTGGAACGGGGGCTCTCCTGCCCGCGGGTGTCCACGCTCCGGCTGCTGACCCAGGCCTGGGGCCTGCCGGACGCCCAGGTGGCCGAGCTGCACCGGCTGGCGCGCAGCCGGCGGGACCGGACGCGGCGGCTGCTGCGGCAGGCGGCGAAGTGACGCCCGCCGGGTGAGGCCGCCCGGGTGACGCCGGGCGCGGAAGCGGACCGGGCCGCCCCCGCCGCCGGAGCGGAGGGAGCGGCCCGTGCGCCGGACGCCCGGCGGTACTACTTCTCCAGCGGCCCCCGGCCGCGGACGCTGAGGCGGTCGCCCTCCTCGTCCCGCTCGACCACGACGGTGTCCCCGTCGTGCACCGCGCCGGACAGGATCGCCCGGGCGAGCTGGTCGCCGATCGCGGACTGCACCAGCCGGCGCAGCGGGCGGGCGCCGTACGCCGGGTCGTAGCCGGTGAGCGCCAGCCAGTCGCGGGCGGCCTCGGAGACCTCCAGGGTGAGCCGCCGCTCCTGCAGCCGCTCGCCCAGGCGGGCCACCTGGAGGTCGACGATCCGGCTGAGCTCGTTGGTGCCCAGCGGTTCGAAGACCACGATGTCGTCCAGCCGGTTGAGGAACTCCGGCTTGAACGCGGACCGGACGGCGCCCAGCACCAGCTCCCGCTTCTCCGCCTCAGGGGTGGTCGGGTCGACCAGGTACTGACTGCCCAGGTTGGAGGTGAGGATCAGGATGGCGTTGCGGAAGTCCACCGTGCGGCCCTGGCCGTCGGTGAGCCGGCCGTCGTCCAGCACCTGGAGCAGGACGTCGAAGACCTCCGGGTGGGCCTTCTCCACCTCGTCCAGCAGGACCACGCTGTACGGGCGGCGGCGGACGGCCTCGGTGAGCTGGCCGCCCTCCTCGTAGCCGACGTACCCGGGCGGGGCGCCGACCAGGCGGGAGACCGAGTGCTTCTCGCCGTACTCGCTCATGTCGATCCGGACCATCGCCCGCTCGTCGTCGAACAGGAAGTCGGCCAGGGCCTTGGCGAGTTCGGTCTTGCCGACGCCGGTCGGACCGAGGAAGAGGAAGGAGCCGGTCGGGCGGTCCGGGTCCGCGATGCCGGAGCGGGTGCGCCGCACCGCGTCCGAGACGGCCTGCACGGCCTCCTTCTGGCCGATCAGGCGCCTGCCCAACTCCTCCTCCATGCGCAGGAGTTTGGCGCTCTCACCCTCCAGCAGCCGACCGGCCGGGATGCCCGTCCAGGAGGCGACCACGTCGGCCACGTCGTCCGGGCCGACCTCCTCCTTGACCATCGAGGCGGAGGCATCCTGGTCGGCGGCGCGCTCCTGGGCGTCGGTGAGCTCCTTCTCGGCGGCCGGGATCTCGGCGTACATCAGCTTGGACGCCCGCTCGAAGTCCCCGTCCCGCTGGGCGCGTTCGAGCGCGCCGCGCAGGTCGTCCAGCCGCTCCTTGAGCTCGCCGACCCGGTTGAGGCTCTTCTTCTCCTGCTCCCAGCGCGCCGTCAGCACGCTCAACTGCTCGTTCCGGTCGGCGAGGTCGCGCCGCAGCCGGGCCAGCCGGTCCACCGAGGCCGGGTCCGACTCCTTCTCCAGGGCGAGCTCCTCCATCCGCAACCGGTCGACGGAGCGCTGGAGTTCGTCGATCTCGACCGGGGAGGAGTCGATCTCCATCCGCAGCCGGGAGGCCGCCTCGTCGACCAGGTCGATCGCCTTGTCGGGCAGGAAGCGGGAGGTGATGTAGCGGTTGGACAGGGTGGCGGCGGCGACCAGGGCGGCGTCCGAGATCTGCACCTTGTGGTGCGCCTCGTACCGGCCCTTGAGCCCGCGCAGGATGGCGATCGAGTCCTCCACGCTGGGCTCGCCGACCAGCACCTGCTGGAAGCGGCGCTCCAGGGCAGGGTCCTTCTCGATCCGCTCGCGGTACTCGTCCAGCGTGGTGGCGCCGACCATCCGCAGCTCGCCGCGGGCAAGCATCGGCTTGAGCATGTTGCCCGCGTCCATCGCGGAGTCGCCGCCGGCGCCCGCGCCGACCATGGTGTGCAGCTCGTCGATGAAGGTGACGACCTGGCCGTCGGAGGACTTGATGTCGTTCAGGACGGCCTTCAGCCGCTCCTCGAACTCGCCGCGGAACTTGGCGCCCGCGACCATCGCGCCGAGGTCCAGCGCGACCAGCCGCTTGCCGCGCAGCGACTCCGGCACGTCGCCGGCCACGATGCGCTGGGCCAGACCCTCGACCACGGCGGTCTTGCCGACGCCGGGCTCGCCGATCAGCACCGGGTTGTTCTTCGTCCGGCGGGAGAGCACCTGGACCACCCGGCGGATTTCGTGGTCGCGGCCGATCACCGGGTCGAGCTTGCCGTCCCGGGCGGCCTGGGTGAGGTCGGTGCCGTACTTCTCCAGGGCCTTGTAGGTGCCCTCCGGGTCCGGTGAGGTGACCTTGCCGCTGCCCCGGACGTCCTTGAACGCGGCGAGCAGCGCCTTCGGCGTGGCGCCCTGGTGCACCAGCAGCTCGGCCACGGCGCCGCCCTCGGCGGCCAGGCCGACCATCAGGTGCTCGGTGGAGACGTACTGGTCGTCCAGGTCGTCCGCGCGCTTGCCGGCCTCGGTGAGCACCGCGATGGTGTCCCGGGCGAGCTGCGGCGCGGCGACCGTCGAGCCCATCGCGCTGGGCAGCGCGGCGGCCTGGCGGCGGGCCTCGGTGTCGACCCGGGCGACGTCCGCCCCGACCGCCTCCAGCAGGGGCCGGGCGATGCCCTCGGGCTGCTCCAGCAGGGCGATCAGGATGTGCACCGGCCTGACGTCCGGGTTGCCGGCCGTGCCCGCCTGCCGGATCGCGGCGGCCAGGGCGTCCTGCGTCTTGGTGGTGAACTTGCTGGCGTCCACTGCTGGGGGGTCCTCCCTCGTCGTCCTCACTGCTGCTACGTACAGCATGCACTATGTTGAGTCTATTCCGCTCAACTTTTGCCCGTCGGATTCCGGACGGCCGTCCGCCGGGTCAGCCCCAGCAGCTCCCGGGCCGGTCCGCCCGGCCGCTGCCCGGCCGGCCAGACCGCGCGCAGCGGCCGCCGCAGGTCCAGTTCCCGCGCCAGCGGCACCTCGACCAGCCGCCGGGTGGCCAGCTCCTCCGTCACCGCCAGCTCGCTCAGGCAGACCGGTCCCGCCCCGGTCATCGCCGCCGCCTTCAGCGCGGTGGACGAGGCCAGCTCCATCCGGGGCCGCGCCACGCCCCCGTACGGCCGCAGGGCCGTCTCCAGCACCTCCCTGGTCCCCGAGCCGGGCTCGCGCAGCGTCAGTGGGGTGGCCGCCAGCTCGGCCCCGGTCAGCGGGGCGCGGCGCCGGGCCCAGGGGTGGCCCGGCGCCACCACGACCACCAGCCGGTCCGCCGCGACCACGGCGCCGGCCAGCCCGGGCGGCGTGGACGGGCCCTCGACGAAGCCGAGGTCGGCGTCCCCGGCCAGGACGTGCCCGGCGACCTCCGCCGAGTTCGCCGTCCGCAGCGTCACCGCCGTCCCCGGGCTGGCCTCGGACAGGCTCAGCAGCCAGCCGGGCATCAGGTACTCGGCGACGGTCAGGCTGGCCACCACCCGCAGCTTGGCGTCCCGCCGCTCGCGCAGCGCGTCGATCCCGGCGTCCAGGGCCTGCGCCGCCTCCACCACCTGCCGGGCCCACTCGACCACCAGCCGGCCCGCCTCGGTCGGCCGGCTGCCCCGGGGCGAGCGGTCCAGCAGCGGGACGCCGATCTGCCGCTCCATGCCCTTG
The DNA here is from genome assembly GCF_055580145.1 of Kitasatospora sp. NPDC032121. Taxonomy (NCBI): domain Bacteria; kingdom Bacillati; phylum Actinomycetota; class Actinomycetes; order Kitasatosporales; family Streptomycetaceae; genus Kitasatospora; species Kitasatospora sp. NPDC032121. The sequence continues at coordinate 363,410 of NZ_JBVILX010000002.1, forward strand.
ATCCGGGCGCTGGCGGTCGGCTGGCTGACGCCCAGCTCGGCCGCCGCCCGTCCGACGCTGCCCAGCCGGGCCACCGCGAGCAGCAGTTCCAGGGCGCCGAGTTCGGGGACGTGCGAGGAGAGGGCCATAGGTTCAGGCTATGCCCCCATAGGAGCCCCGGCGCTACCGGCCGCCCGGCCCACCGGCGACGGTAGGGGGCATGTCCACTTTGGCCGGTATCCGCCCCCTCGCCCGCCCCGCCGCCGTCCGCCCCCGGCCGGACCTCGCCCAGCTCGGCCCCAACTGGTACGCCGCCGTGATGGGCACCGCGATCCTGGCGAACGGCGCCGCCGTCCTCCCGGTGCGGCTGCCCGGGCTGACCGGCTTCGGCGAGGTGATGTGGGCGCTCGCGCTGGCCGCCCTGCTGGTGCTGGTCGGGGCCCGGCTGGTCCACCTCACCCGGCACCGCGAGGCGGCCCGCGCCCAGCTGCTGGACAACCCGGCCACCGCGGTCTTCTACGGCTGCCCGCCGATGGCGCTGCTGGCGGTCGGACTGGGCACCCTGCTGCTCGGCTCCCGGGTCATCGGCACCGGCCCGGCGGTCGCCCTGGACGCGGTGCTGTGGACCCTCGGCACGGTGTACGCGCTCGCGGTGGCCGGCGGCATCCCGTACCTGATGATCACCCGGCACCCGGTCTCCGCCCTGGAGGCCAACCCGACCTGGCTGCTGCCGGTCGTCGCCCCGCTGGTCGCCTCCGCCTGCGGCCCCGCGCTCGTCCCCCACCTGCCGGCCGGGACGCCCCAGCAGGCCATGCTGTACGGCTGCTGGGCGCTGTTCGGGGTCGGCCTGCTGGCCACGCTGGTGCTGCTGCCGGTGGTGTTCACCGGGCTGTTCCACAGCAAGCTGCCCGCCCTGGTGCTCACCCCCTCGCTGTTCCTGGTGCTCGGCCCGCTCGGCCAGTCCGTCACCGCGGTCCACCAGCTCGCCGACGCCGCCCGCCCGGTGCTGCCCGCGCTGGCGCCCGCCATGGTCGACCTCGCCGAGCTGTACGGGGTGGCCGTGATCGGCGTCGCGATGCTCTGGCTGGCCGTCGCGCTCACTGCCAACCTGCGCGCCCGGCGGGCCGGGATGCCGTTCGCGATGACCTGGTGGGCGTACACCTTCCCGGTCGGCACCTGCGTCACGGGCGCCTCGGCGCTCGCCCGGCACACCGGCTTCGCGGGCTTCAGCGGGCTGGCCCTCGGCCTGTACCTGCTGCTGGCGCTCGCCTGGGTGCTCGCCGCGGGCGGCACCGCGGCCGGGCTGGCCCGGGGCCGGCTGCTGGGGCGGGTCTGACGGCCGGGGCGGGTCCGACGGCCGGGGCGGGTCCGAGGCCTCCCGCCGTCGCGCCCCGACGCACGGCCCGGGAACACGCCGCCGGTGCAGGAACGTGCAGCGCCGGGGCACCGCGCCCGGCCGCCCGGCGCGGCCGCCGGGGGCACCGACACCCCTCACCGGCCGCGATTCCCACCGCAGTCCGCCCCGCCGCCCGGGGCGCCGCAACCGGGCCGGCTGCAGATAGCTGCAATTGCGCGAACCTGCACTCGGGCGACACTTGTTCACCGGCCGTCACGCTGTGAGGGTGGAGGCACGCCAAGTCGTCCGGGCAACCGCAGCCCGATGACGGCGGCTGGCTCTTCATACTGACCGCAGGTGCGACTCGCGCACCGGTGGAACGGGGGGGAAGAGCACCGGACCGGGGGCCATGTGTGGTGATGGCCCCCGGACCGGACCCGTCGAGGCGTTGCTGCTCCGCCTCGACGGGAGCGCTTGGGCTTGGCGTACCGATGGCGGCCCCCGGACGAACCGGCGTGCGACGGCACCCGGCCCGGGGGCCCGCCGCACCAACCGGTACCGTGACCGCCGGTTCCATGATCACGCCGTACCGGCCCACCGGCACCGCGGGCCCGCCCGGCCCGTCGGTGCCACGGCCCGCGCGGCGGGGAGCACGGGCAGTACCAGGGGACAGGCGTCCGGCAGGGAGAGTGCGACGTGACGGGGGACCCGGCGGTCACACCGCACCACGGGCCGGTGGGCGAGGAACCCGACGAGGCCGCCCGGCAGCTCTACCTGGCCATCATCGCCGAGGGCGGCCGCGTCCCCACCGCCGAGGTCGCGGACGTCGACCGGGGCGCGCTGCAACAGCTCATCGACATCGGCCTGTTGATGGTCAACCGGATGGACCGCTGCTACACCGCGGTCAGCCCGCGCTCGGTCAGCGACCGCCTCGGCGCCGAACTGCGCAGCGAGGCCACCCGGCTGCTGGTCCGCGCGGAGAACCTCCCGGGCGCCCTGGACGGCCTCACCAGGGCCTACGACGCGATGCCCCGCCCGACCGACCGGGCCGGCGCCGCCGTGCACGTCGAGGGGCACGTCCACATCCGCCAGCGGATCTCCCAGCTGGTCTCCGACTGCCGCTCCGAGGTGCTCACCGCGCAGCCCGGCCACCGGCCCGCCGACACCCTCCAGGTCGCCCTCCTCCAGGACGTCCAACTGCTGCAGCGCGGCTGCTCGTTGCGCACCATCTACCAGCCGGTCGCGTTCGCCGACCCGCCCGCGCTCGCCTACGCCGAGGAGGTCACCCGGCACGGCTCGCTCATCCGCGTGCTCGACGAGCCCTTCCAGCGGCTGATCGTCTTCGACCGCTCCGTCGCCGTGATCTCCGCCAACGACGACAACAGCACCGCCGCCTTCATCACCGACCCGGCCACCATCACCTACCTGGTCGGCGGCTTCGAACGCGACTGGGCCCGCGCCGACACCGCCGGGGCCGCCCTCGGCCAGGAACCCGCCCGCACCGTCCCCGACCGGGTCGGCCGGCTGCTCGCCCGCGGCCTCACCCAGCGGGCCGTCGCCACCCGGCTGGGCCTGAGCGAGCGCACCGTCGCCGCCCACATCTCCCGGCTGCGCGACCGCTACGGCGCGCAGACCCTCTTCCAACTCGGCTGGCTGATGCGAGGCGCCCGCGATGACCGATGAACCGGGCCCGGCCGAGCGGGCCCTCTACCTCGTCGCCGTCCGGGGCGGCGGCCGGCTGTGCCCGGACGACCTCGCCCCCGCCGACCGCCCGGCCCTGGCCGCGCTCGTCGCCCGCGGCCTGCTCACCCCCACCGCCACCGGCTGGACCGCCGCCGGCCCGCGCGCCCTCGGCGACCGGATCGGCGTCGAACTGCGCACTCGCGCCCTGCGGCTGCTGCGGCACGCCGAGCGGCTCCCGGTCACCCTCGGCCCGCTGGCCCGCGCCTACGACGAGGCCCGCCACCCGGTCGGGGCACCGCCCCCGGGCCCCTCGGCCGCGCGTCCCGGGACCGGCGCCGTCCTCGACGCCGCCGAGGTCCGCGGGCGGATCAGCGAGCTCGTCTCGGAGTGCCGCGAGGAGGTGCTGGCCGCCCAGCCGGGGCTGCGTCCGCTCGAAGGGCTCCGGATGGCCCTCGCCCAGGACCTCTCGCTGCTCCGCCGCGGCTGCGCGCTGCGCACCGTCTACCAGTCGGTCACCCTCGCCGACCCCGCCGTGCGGAGCCAGGTGGCCCTGCGCACCGGACAGGGCGCCCAGGTCCGGGTCCTCGCCGAACCGTACGAGCGGGTGCTGGTCTTCGACCGGGTGGTGGCCGTCATCCCCGCCGCCGAGGACCGCAGCCGGGCCGTCTTCCTCACCGACCCCACCACCGTCGCCTTCCTGGTGGCCCAGTTCGAACGCGACTGGGCCCGCGCCACCCCCGCCGACGGCCACCTCGATCCGCCGTCCGTCACCACCGTCCGGATCGGCCGGCTGCTCGCCCGCGGCCTCACCCAACGGGCCGTCGCCACCCGGCTGGGCGTCAGCGAGCGCACCGTCGCCGCCCACATCTCCCGGCTGCGCGACCGCTACGGCGCCCGCACCCTCTTCCACCTCGGCTGGCAGCTGCGGGGCGAGCACCGTGACTGATCCCGCCGCCGCCGCGCTCCGCGCCGCCCACCTGCCGGATCCGCCGGAGGGCCGCGTCCGGACCCACGGCGCGGCGCCGGCCACGGAGGCGGGCCCGCGGATCCGGGTCCTCGGCGCCGGCTCCGGCTCCGGCCGGACGCCGGTCCTCGACCGCGCCGTCGCCGTGATCCCGGCGACCCCGGACGACGGGGTCGCCGCCATGGTGGAGGATCCGGCGGCGGTCACGTACCTGCTGGGCGTCTTCGAGCGGCGCCGGCGGCAGGCCCAAGTCGTGGACCGGGTCGCGCTGTTCGACGGTGCGAGGGGGCCCGCCGGCCACGAGGAGGCCGGACGGCTGCGCGCCCGGGGGCTCACGCAGCGGGCGATCGCCGGCCGGACGGGACTGGGCGGACGCACCGTCGCCGGTCGCCTCGCCCGGCTGCGTGAGCCGTACGACGCGGAGGCGCCGATGCGACCGGGCCGGCGGACACCGGGAGCCGGGCCGGGACGTGACGGTCGCTCAGCCGGTGGCGGCGCCGGTCGGCCAGTAGCCGGGGACCGGGGGCTGCTGCCGGGGGACGTTGAACTGCTCGCCGGGGGCGGTCCAGAAGCCCTCGCGCAGGGAGAGCGCCATGCCCGCCCAGTCGAGCGCGGTCTCGACCGTGTGGTTGAGGGCCTCCTGCGACCAGGTGTCGTCGAAGACCAGCGGCAGGACGGGGGCGACCTGCTCGATGGTGGCGATCAGCGGGTTGTGGGTGATGGCCTCGTCGACCAGGAGGACGATGGGCTTGCGCAGCGCCGACGCCCAGCCGAGCTCCAGGCTCACGCCGGCCGAGAGGGGGGCCCCGACGTAGGCGAACACGAGGTCGGCGGACTGGAGGGCGCGGAAGTCGGAGGGGACGCGGGGCTCCGGCGCGCGGCCGGAGATGGTCCAGGCGTCACTGTGGTGCGCGCTGTACACGGCGGCACCGCTGCGCAGCAGGGTGGTGCGGAGCGTCGTCAGCCGCGTCCGGCTGGCGAGCGTCACCACACTGTCGGCCGGCCCGGTCAGTCGCATCAGGGGGGCGGCCAGGAACACACGTGCACGCCGACCCTCAGGGGCCTGGCTGTCGTGGTGACGCAGGTAGGGCTCGGTCATGTCGACTCCGGGGAAAGGCCGACCGGGTGGTGATGTGGTGCCGGCGGGCGCTGAGGACAGTGGTTTTTGAGTCTGCGAGCGGAAGAGATCCGGCAGATATTTGACGGTACAGCGGCAAGTTCGCTATCTGTGCTGGACCATTGGGAGCGAACTGATCGTCTATCAGCGCGCGCGGCCGCGTCCAGCGTCCCGCCCTGTCATCTGGATGCCTGGCAGAGAGATGACGCTCCGGCCGGGGGGAGTGGGGATGGCACTCTCGCGGAAGGTGCGGCATCATGTGGACGCCAGTGCTATTGATTTGGTCCTAGGTGTTCGAGAGTTTGGAGGGTGGGTCCGTGTCTCTGCGTCGACTCGTCTGCAAGGCTGCGCTTCCGATCCTCATCGGCATGGCGGTTCTGACCGGAGTCTCCTTCCCGTCCGACGGCGGGCACGCGGCTGTGAGCACCAGTGCGCTGGCGGCTGTCGCCGACGACCTGCACTGGGGCTGAAATCCGGTTCCACGGCTCGATCGGGACGGGGCGGGCGTGAAGGCTGAGCCTTTCGCGCCGGGTGGGGCGGGATTCGGCGGCCGCCCTCAGCCCAGTTCCGGTCTCGTCGACCGGCCGAGCGCATAGCCCAGCTGGAAGAGGGAGTCGACGTGGTACTCCTCCCTCAGTTCCGCGATGTGGCGCGCCAGGGTGCGCTCACTGATGCCCAGCCGTCGTGCGATGACCCGGTGGTTCGTCCCGGCGAGCATCAGGTCGATGATCGTCTGGCGCAGTCTGGAGACCACTTGTTGGGGGACGGAACGGTCCCCGTCGAATTCCAGGGCCCGGTTCCAACTCCGCTCGAAGACCTCCTCGATGAGGAAGCTGACGATGGCCGGATCGTGGATGAACGCCGCCAGGTCGTCGTCCACCACCGGGATCACGGCCAGCTTGCGGTCCACGATGATCAGCCGGGCGTACGGCTCGTCCAGGGTGCGGAACTGCCACCCTTCCTCGGTCAGCTTCGCGACGTAGTCCCGGGTCGCCTGGTGGTAGCGGGTGCTCGCGTTGTAAATGGTGCGCATCGACGCGCCGTGGCGGAGAATCTCCAGGTCGCGCGCCAGGAAAGACGTCAGCATTTCCGCCGGGCGGGGTCCGCCGGGCTGCATCGACAGGCCTTCCGTGACTCCCGCGGCGGCCGACTGCTGAAGTCTCTGATTTATCCGCGCTTTCCCGTGGATGTATTCGATGGCCCCACCCGTCGTGTCGGGGGCGTGAAATGCCTCGGCGAGTTCGCTGAGGTCGCCGGGCAGCGATACCGCTCTGGAGAGCAGATCGAGGGCCTGACGCTGCCAGGTGGAACTCAGACTGTCGGCGAGTTGGGCCGGATCGACCGCGAGCAAAGCGCCCGGATCGTCGCTGTCGGGTATGAGCAGTCCGAGTTTCAACAATTCATCGAGGGCCGGGACACTGGTGGCCGGACACGCGCTCCGGGAGAGACGACCGTTCTCGTTGACGGCCTGCAGGTAGAGCTTTCGGGCGTCCTCGGACAGGACGCGCGATCCGCCGAATGCAGCCCCCGCGTGCTCTCGCCCACTCATCTCGGCTCCTAGTGTTGACCGGGAAGTAGTCAACGCGACTGTCGTCTTCTGTGGCAAGAATCCTAGGTGGCGCTGACCGGGTGCCTTGCCGCCCGCAGATCGACCGTGCCGGCCCGATAGAGCACTCTCTCACCAACACCGAGCCGCCGGCACCCCCCGAGAGGAGGGGCCGGCGGCCGGTGGATCCGTCAGGTCAGCGCTTGGGACGCCAGACGACGAGCGCGCTGGACTGCGGGGTGGGGGGCTGGTACGGGACGAGGTCGCGGCGGTAGGACGCGTGGACGGCGGCCTCGCGCTGCTGGAGGGCGGCGGCGGCGCCCTCCAGGGAGTCGACCAGCTCCGCGACGCGGGACCGGAGGGCGGTGACCTGGTTCTCCAGCTCGATGATCCGCTTGATCCCCGCCAGGTTGATGCCCTCGTCCTGGGAGAGCCGCTGGACCTCGCGCAGCTGCTGGATGTCGCGCGCGGAGTAGCGGCGGCCCCGGCCGGCGGTGCGGTCGGGGCAGACCAGGCCGAGGCGGTCGTACTGGCGCAGGGTCTGCGGGTGCAGACCGGACAGTTCGGCGGCCACGGAGATGACGTACACCGGGGTGTCCTCGGTGAGCACGTACGTCGGCGGGGCCGCGGCGGCCCGGCGGGTGCGGCGGGCGCCGGCGCCGGGCAGGCCCTCGCCGAGGCCGGAGCCGATCGGGGTGTCGGGGTCGATCGGGTTCATCGGGGACATCTGGTCGTCACGCTCCCTTCGCCGCCCTGAACAGGTCGGCTCGCGGATCGTCGGAGGCGGTGGCCTCGCGGTACTGCTCCAGGGCGCTCAGCGCGTCGCCGGTGACGTGCTGCGGCACCACGACCTCGACGGTGACGAGGAGGTCGCCGCGGGTGCCGTCCTTGCGGGTGGCGCCCTTGCCGCGGGCGCGCATGGTGAGGCCGTTGGCACTGCCCGGGGGCAGCTTGAGCTTCACGGCCGGGCCGTTCAGCGTGGGCACCTCGATGGTCGCGCCGAGCGCCGCCTCGGGGAAGGCGACGGGGACGGTGACGGTGAGGTTGTCGCCCTTGCGGCCGAACACCGGGTGCGGGTCGACGTGCACGGTGACGTAGAGGTCGCCGGGCTGCCCGCCGCGCTCGCCCTGGGCGCCCTTGCCCTTGAGCCGGATGCGCTGGTCGGCCTGGACACCGGCCGGGATCCGGACCTGCATGGTGCGGGCCGAGCTGGCGCGGCCGCTGCCGTGGCAGTCGGGGCACGGGTCGTCGACGATCATGCCCCGGCCGCGGCAGTCCTTGCACGGCTCGGAGAGCGCGAAGGCGCCCTGGCCGCGGCTGACGGTGCCCGCGCCGACGCAGGTCGGACAGACCCGCGGGGTGGTGCCGGCCTTGGCCCCGGTGCCGTTGCAGCCGCGGCAGGGGGCCTGGCTGGTCATCCGCAGCGGGACGGTCGCGCCGTCCACCGCCTCCTCGAAGGAGAGCGTCACCTCGGTCTCGACGTCGGCGCCGCGCCGGGGCTGGGCCTGGCGGGTGCCGCCCCGGTTGAAGAGGCCGCCGAAGACGTCCCCGAGGCCGCCGCCGCCACCGCCGCCGCCCTGGCTGCCGCTGAAGAGGTCGCCGAAGTCGAAGCTGTAGCTGCCCGTGCCGCCGGGGCCGCCGGCCCGGAAGCCGCCGTTGGCGAAGAGGGTGCGGGCCTCGTCGTACTCCTTGCGGCGCTTCTCGTCGGAGAGGACGTCGTACGCCTCGGAGATGTCCTTGAACCGCTCCTCGGACTTGGCGTCACCCTTGTTGGCGTCGGGGTGGAACTCGCGCGCGAGCTTGCGGTAGGTCTTCTTGATCTCGGTAGCGGTGGCGTCCTTGGGCACGCCGAGGACCTTGTAGTAGTCCTTCTCGACAAAGTCCTTGCCACTCATGCGTCCACCTCGCTGCGCTCGGCAGCCGCTGAGCGGTTCACGCGCCTCTCGATTGTTCGCTCGCTGCGCTCGCTCACGGCTTCCGCCACCTCCCGAGTTCCATCGTCACAGAGCTGTCAACAGCCGCTGGGTTTACGACCGTTGACAGAGCGCTGCGGAGCCGGCCGCCGTACTGGCCGGCGTACGACTCCGCAGCGCACTGGTTGTCAGCTGTCACAGGTTGTCAGCTGTCCGAGCCACCGTCGGACTTGTCCTTGTCGGTGGACTTCGCCTCGGCGTCCGAGGACGCCTGGCTGCCGGGCTGGGGCTCGGCGACGGCCACCATCGCCGGGCGGATGATCCGCTCGCCGATGCGGTAGCCGGGCTGGAGGATCTGCACGCAGGTGTCCTCGGTGACGTCCGAGGAGTAGCTGTGCATCAGCGCCTCGTGCATGGTCGGGTCGAAGGGCTCGCCCTCCTTGCCGAACTGCTGCAGGCCCAGCTTGGCGACGACCGTCTCCAGCGACTCGGCGACGGACTTGAAGCCGCCCGTGACCTCGCCGTGCTCGCGGGCGCGGCCGATGTCGTCCAGGACCGGGATCAGCGACTCCAGGATGTTGGAGACGGCGATCTCGCGGACGGTCAGCCGGTCGCGCTCGACCCGCTTGCGGTAGTTCTGGTACTCGGCCTGGAGGCGCTGGAGGTCGCCGGTGCGCTCGGCGAGCTCCCGCTTGGCGGCGGCGAGTTCCTCCGAACCGGAGTCCCCGGAGCCGGCCGAGGCGGCCTCCTCGGCAGCCTTGATCACGGCCTCTTCGGCGGCGGAGTCGTCGCCGGGCTTGCCGCCCTGCGGCTTGTCCGTCATGCCGCACCGCCCTTGGGCTTCTCGTCGTCCACGATCTCGGCGTCGACCACGTCGTCGTCCTTGGCCTGGGCGGAGTCACCGGAGGCGGCGGCACCGGCGGTGGCGTCGGCGTTGGCGTACAGCGCCTGGCCGAGCTTCTGCGCGGTGGTGGAGACCTTCTCCGAGGCCTCGCGGATCTTCGCGATGTCCTCGCCCTTCAGGGCCTCCTTGAGCTCGCCGATGGCGGTCTCGACCTCGGTCTTGACGTCGCCCGGCAGCTTGTCGGCGTTGTCGGCGATGAACTTCTCGGTCGAGTAGACGAGCTGCTCGGCGGAGTTGCGCGTCTCGACGGCCTCGCGGCGCTTGTGGTCGTCCTCGGCGTACTGCTCGGCCTCGCGGCGCATGCGGTCGACCTCGTCCTTCGGCAGCGAGGAGCCGCCGGTGACGGTCATCTTCTGCTCCTTGCCGGTGCCGAGGTCCTTGGCACCGACGTGCATGATGCCGTTGGCGTCGATGTCGAAGGTGACCTCGATCTGCGGCAGGCCGCGCGGCGCCGGCGGCAGGCCGGTCAGCTCGAACATGCCGAGCTTCTTGTTGTACGCGGCGATCTCGCGCTCGCCCTGGTAGACCTGGATCTGCACGGACGGCTGGTTGTCCTCGGCCGTGGTGAAGATCTCGGAGCGCTTGGTCGGGATCGTGGTGTTGCGCTCGATCAGCTTGGTCATGATGCCGCCCTTGGTCTCGATGCCGAGGGACAGCGGGGTGACGTCGAGCAGCAGGACGTCCTTGACCTCGCCCTTCAGGACACCGGCCTGGAGCGCGGCGCCGATGGCGACGACCTCGTCCGGGTTGACGCCCTTGTTGGCGTCCTGGCCGCCGGTCAGCTCCTTGACGAGCTCGGCGACGGCCGGCATGCGGGTCGAGCCACCGACCAGGACGACGTGGTCGATCTCGGAGAGCGAGATGCCGGCGTCCTTGATCACGTTGTGGAACGGGACCTTGCAGCGCTCCAGCAGGTCCGCGGTCAGCTGCTGGAACTGGGCGCGGGTGAGCTTCTCGTCCAGGTGCAGCGGGCCCTCGGCGGAGGCCGTGATGTACGGCAGGTTGATCGAGGTCTCGGAGGACGAGGACAGCTCGATCTTCGCCTTCTCGGCGGCCTCGCGCAGACGCTGGAGGGCCATCTTGTCCTTGGACAGGTCGACGCCGTGGCCGGCCTGGAAGACCTTGACCAGGTGGTCGACGACGCGCTGGTCCCAGTCGTCACCACCGAGGTGGTTGTCACCGTTGGTGGCCTTCACCTCGACGACCCCGTCGCCGATCTCCAGCAGGGAGACGTCGAAGGTGCCGCCGCCGAGGTCGAAGACCAGGATGGTCTGGTCGTCCTTGTCGAGGCCGTACGCGAGGGCGGCCGCGGTCGGCTCGTTGACGATGCGCAGGACGTTCAGGCCCGCGATCTCGCCGGCCTCCTTGGTGGCCTGGCGCTCGGAGTCGTTGAAGTACGCCGGGACGGTGATGACGGCGTCGGTGACGGTCTCGCCCAGGTACGCCTCGGCGTCGCGCTTCAGCTTCTGCAGCACGAAGGCCGAGATCTGCTGGGGGTTGAAGTCCTTGCCGTCGATGTTGATCTTCCACCCGGTGCCCATGTGGCGCTTCACCGAGCGGATGGTGCGGTCGACGTTGGTGACCGCCTGGCGCTTGGCCACCTCGCCGACCAGGACCTCGCCGTTCTTGGCGAAGGCGACGACGGACGGCGTGGTCCGCGCACCCTCGGCGTTCGTGATGACGGTGGGCTCGCCACCCTCCAGAACGCTGACGACCGAGTTCGTCGTACCGAGGTCGATGCCGACCGCGCGTGCCATCGTAGATACCTCCACGGAAGAGTTGAGCTTTACGGGCTCAAGGATGCACGACCCGACGGGCGGCGTCAACAGGTATGAGTGCGAGCCGCTCAACTTTGCTGAGCCGGAGCCTCGGCCGGGGGCTCGGAGGTGGGCCTCGAGCCCCCGGGAGCCCCCGCCACGCCGTGGCGGGGGGTGCGCCCACGTGACTGCCGCCATAGCTTGGGAATCTTCTGGAGAACTGTTGCCCACCGGTAATGTCCGGGCCGTCGGCCCGGCAAGTTACCGACCAGTACACTCAGTTCCAAAGACCCTGAGAACCGCAGAGCCTGCTCAACCGCAAAGCCGCAGGAGACGGAGAGCCGATGCAGCTAGCAGCGATCGTCATCTCGCTGGTCACATTCGTGATCGGCACCGCGCTCGCCGCCCGTGCGGCGCTGTACATCTACAAGGTGGTCCGCACCGGTGCGGACGACTCCACCCGCTTCGGGCAGCCCGCCCAGCGGGTGAAGACCGTCGCGACCGAGTTCGTCGGCCACACCAGGATGAACCGCTGGGGGGTCGTCGGCGTCGCCCACTGGTTCGTCGCGGTCGGCTTCTTCAGCCTGGTGCTGACCATCGTCAACGCGTTCGGTCAGCTCTTCGACGCCGACTTCGCGCTGCCGATCATCGGCCACTGGATGATCTGGCAGCTCTTCGTCGAGCTGATCGGCACCCTGACCACGCTGGGCATCCTGGTCCTGATCGTGATCCGGCTGATGAGCCTGCCGTCCAGGTCCGGCCGCAAGTCCCGGTTCGCCGGCTCGATCGCCTGGCAGGCCTTCTACGTCGAGTACACGATCCTCGGCATCGGCCTCTGCATCCTGATGCTGCGCGGCCTGGAGGGCGCCCTCAACGGCGTCGACTCGTACGGGCCGGAGCACCTGGTCTCGTACCCGCTGGTCTCCGCGCTGAGCGGCCTGTCGCACGGCACGCTGGAGAACCTGATCTACCTGTTCGCGATGCTGAAGATCTGCATCTCGTTCGCGTGGGCGACCACCATCGGCCTCAACCCCTCGATGGGCGTGGCCTGGCACCGCTTCCTCGGCTTCTTCAACATCTACTTCAAGCGCGAGGAGGACGGCGGCACCGCGCTCGGCGCCCTCCGTCCGATGACCAGCAACGGTCAGCCGATCGACTTCGAGGACCCGGCCGACGACGCCGTCTTCGGCGTCTCCCAGGTCGAGCACTTCTCCTGGAAGGGCATCCTCGACTTCTCCACCTGCACCGAGTGCGGCCGCTGCCAGTCGCAGTGCCCGGCCTGGAACACCGGCAAGCCGCTCTCGCCGAAGCTGCTGATCATGAGCCTGCGCGAGCACGCCTACGGCAAGGCGCCGTACCTGCTGGCCGGCGGCGGCAAGGACATGGAGGGGGAGGAGAAGGCCACCTCCGAGCAGCTCAAGGACGTCCCGGCGGCCGCCCTGGCCGAGGCCGAGCGCCCGCTGATCGGCACCGCCGAGGAGAACGGCGTCATCGACCCGGACGTGCTGTGGTCCTGCACCACCTGCGGCGCCTGCGTCGAGCAGTGCCCGGTGGACATCGAGCACATCGACCACATCGTCGACATGCGCCGCTACCAGGTGATGATCGAGTCCTCGTTCCCGACCGAGGCCGGGACGATGCTCAAGAACCTGGAGAACAAGGGCAACCCGTGGGGCATGGCCACCAAGGCCCGCCTGGACTGGGTCAAGGAGCTCAAGAAGGAGACCGGCATCGAGGTGCCGGTGATCGGCGAGGACATCGACCCCGCCGAGGTCGAGTACCTCTACTGGGTCGGCTGCGCCGGCGCCCTGGAGGACCGCGCCAAGAAGACCACCAAGGCCTTCGCCGAGCTGCTGCACACCGCGGGCGTGAAGTTCGCGATCCTCGGCAAGGAGGAGTCCTGCACCGGTGACTCCGCCCGCCGCCTGGGCAACGAGTTCCTCTTCCAGATGCTCGGCGCGCAGAACGTGGAGACGCTGAACGCGGCCCTGGAGGACGCCCCGGTCAAGCGGATCGTGGCCACCTGCCCGCACTGCTTCAACACCATCGCCAACGAGTACCCGCAGCTGGGCGGCCACTTCGAGGTCATCCACCACACCCAGCTGCTGCAGCACCTGATCGACGAGGGCAAGCTCGTCCCGGTCAACCCGGTCGAGGGCCTGATCACCTACCACGACCCCTGCTACCTGGGCCGCCACAACAAGGTCTACAGCCCGCCGCGCGAGATCATGGACAAGGTCCCCGGTCTGCGCCAGCAGGAGATGCACCGGCACAAGGAGCGCGGCTTCTGCTGCGGCGCCGGCGGTGCCCGGATGTGGATGGAGGAGCGCATCGGCAAGCGGATCAACACCGAGCGCGTGGACGAGGCGCTGTCGCTCAACCCGGACATCGTCTCCACCGCCTGCCCGTTCTGCCTGGTGATGCTCTCCGACTCGGTCAACGGCAAGAAGAACGAGGGCGCGGCCAAGGAGCACCTGAAGGTGGTCGACGTGGCCCAGCTGCTGCTCGACTCGGTGAAGGCCCAACCGCCGGCCGGGAGCGAGGAGCAGCCCGCGACGGTGGACGCGTAACAGCCGCGGCAGAGCCAGCTGTTCGACAGTTCTGCTACAACTGCCCGGCCCGGTGGACGCCGTGAACGCGCCCGCCGGGCCGGGCTTTCGGTTGGCGCGGACGGCCCGCGCGGGTACGGCGGGTGACGGCAATCGCACAGGCGCCGGACGGGCATTCGGTCGGAAGCAAATACAGTAGGCCCGGACCGGCTTCGTGCCGGTCCACCCGTTCCGGACGGAAGCCCCGGACGGGTGGCGACCCGCGCCGGCCGGACGGCCGGGTCCAGACCGACGACGAGGTGTCGGCCCACCGGGCCGGGCCGCAGAGACCACAAGGGGAACAGCGCAGACCATGACCGAGGCGATCATGCTGGTCGGTGGTAAGGGCACGCGACTGCGTCCGCTGACCACCCACACCCCCAAGCCGATGCTGCCGGTGGCAGGCGTCCCGTTCATCGCGCACCAGTTGGCCCGCGCGGCCGCCGCCGGCGTCACCCGCGTCGTGCTGGCCACCTCGTACCTGGCCGAGGTGTTCGAGGACCACTTCCAGGACGGCACCCCGTACGGCATCGAGCTGGTCTACCTGACCGAGCGCGAGCCGCTGGGCACCGGCGGTGCCATCCGCAACGCCGCCTCCGGCCTGACCTGCGGCCCGGACGAGCCGGTCCTGGTCTTCAACGGCGACATCCTCTCCGGCGTCGACATCGCCGCCCTGCGCGACGGCCACGTGGCCGCCGGGGCCGACGTCACCCTGCACCTGACCCGGGTCGAGGACCCGCGCGCCTTCGGCCTCGTCCCGACCGACGAGGACGGGCGGGTGCTGGAGTTCCTGGAGAAGCCGGAGACCCCGGAACAGATCGTCACCGACCAGATCAACGCCGGCTGCTACGTCTTCACCCGGTCCGTGATCGACCGCATCCCGGCCGACCGCGAGGTGTCCGTCGAGCGCGAGACCTTCCCCGAGCTGCTGGCCACCGGCGCGCTGCTGCGCGGCGTCGTCGACACCTCGTACTGGCTGGACCTGGGCACCCCGGCGGCCTTCGTCCGCGGCTCGGCCGACCTGGTGCTCGGCAAGGTCGACTCCCCGGCCGTCCCCGGCCCGACCGGCGACGCCCTGCTGCTGCCCGGCGCCACCGTCCACCCGGGCGCGGTGCTCAGCGGCGGCACCGTGGTCGCCGAGGACGCGGTGGTCGAGGCCGGCGCGATCGTCGAGGGCAGCGTGATCCTGCCGGGCGCGGTCATCGGCCCGGACACCCTGGTCAAGGACTCGATCGTGGGCGCCTTCGCCAGCGTCGGCGACCGCTCGGCGCTGGACGGCGCGGTGATCGGCGACGGCGCGATCGTGGAGTCGGACAACGAGCTGCCGAACGGCATCCGGATCGCCTGCGGCACCCTGCTGCCGGTCGGCGCCGTCCGCACCTCGGCCGGCCCGGGCGGCTGCCCGGCCGGCACCAGCGCGGCCGCGGCGGTGCACGGGCCGTCGGTCGGCGCGCAGCGGTAGCGTCCGCGGGAGCCGGGGCGTCCGCGGGGTTTCCGGTCCCGTTCGTCTCAGCCTCGCTGCAAACCGGCCCCGGGTCCGTCCGGGGCCGACGCGGGCCGGGCCGGGCGGGTACCTTCGGACCGTGGCTGGTAATCGATACGACAGCGGTCAGGGCGCGAACCGTCCGCACGGCGGATGGTCTGCCCCTCCGCCGCCGCCCGGGGGGCACGCGGCGACGGACGGGCCGGAGTACTTCACGGCCCCGCACCCGGCGGCGCCCGGTCGGTCCGGTGGTCCCGGCGGCACGCCTGGCGGGCCCACCGGTGGGCCGGGGCGCCCGGCGGCGGGGGACGGGTACGACCCGTACGCGGCGGACCGGCCCGGGAACACCAGGGCCTTCCCGGTCGGCGACCCGTACGCGGGCGGCGGCCCGTACCCGCAGCAGCCGCCCTACCAGGGGCACCCGGGCCAGGAGCACGGCTACTACGACGACGGCCACGGGCAGCAGCCGCCGTACGGGCCCGCGCAGGGCTACGGCCCCGACGCGGGTTACGGGCCGGACCAGGGTTACGGCCCGGACGCGGGCTACGGGCCCGACGGGGGCTACGACCAGCAGCCGTACGGCCAGGACAACGTCGCCGTCTACCGGGCCGGCGGCCAGTCCGCCCCGCACGTCGCCGGGCCCCGGCCGCACTGGCGCGAGCTGTTCACCGGCCTGTTCCGCAGCCCGACCGCGATCTTCGACCGCACCCGCGACCACCAGGTCTGGCTGCCCGCCCTCACCGTCTCGCTGCTGTACGGCGCGCTCGCGGTGCTCGGCATAGGGCTGACCCACGACGACATCGTCAACTCGACCTTCACCGTGGCACTGACCGGCATCCTCGCCGCCGCCGTGTGCTTCACCGTGGCCGGGGCGCTCTTCGGCGGGGTCACCTACGCGCTGGCCCGCCAGCTGGGCGGCGACGGCCCGTGGAAGGCGACCGTCGGCCTGGCCGCGCTGATCGGCTGGCTCACCGACGCGCCCCGGCTGCTGCTCGACCTGGTGCTGCCCTCAGGCAGCATCGTCGTCCAGGTCGTCGGCTGGGCCACCTGGGCGCTCTGCGCCTACCTGCTGACCAGCATGGTCCGGCGGCTGCACGACCTGCCCTGGGGCAAGGCCGCGGCCGCCTCGGCGGTGCAGCTGGTCGCGCTGCTGGTGCTGATCAAGCTGCCGACGCTGGGCTGAGGCCCTCCACGGACGAGGGGCAGAATGGGGGCGGGCCGCGGCCGAGCGCCGGGCCCGCCCCACCCTCGTCGTCCTACCTCACCGGAGCCAGGCCATGACCCTCCCCACCACCCACGTCAGCTTCCCGGCCGGGGCGGTGACCGGCGAGTCCCCGGTGCTCGCGGTGCAACCGCTGGCCGACGGGCGGTACGCCGTCGTCACCGAGGCGACCCCGTTCCACCCGCTCGACCACACCTGGCCCGACCAGCCGGCCGACCACGGCACCCTGACCGTGGACGGCACCGAACTGGCCGTGGTCGACTGCCTGACCGGCGCCGTCGGCCCCGAGGGCGGGGAGCTGCTGGTCGGCGCCGACATCCCGGTCCGGCGCGGCGACGAGGAGTGGTCCTGGCTGGTCCTCCACGTCCTGGACACCGACCCCGGCGACATCGTCGGCCGCACCGCCGCGCTCGCCGTCGACGCCGAGCGCCGGGGCGCCCTCAGCGCCTCGCACAGCGGCTGCCACCTGCTCGCCCTCGCCCTGAACGCCGCGCTCGCCCCGCGCTGGCGCAAGGACCCGGGCCGCTCGGACGCCTTCGGCCACCCGGACTTCGACAGCCTCGCCATGGCGAGCTCGGTGATGGACACCGCGGCCAGCACCGACACCTACCGGCTCGGCAAGTCGCTGAAGAAGAAGGGCTTCACGGCGGACGCCACCGAGGAGTTCCCGGCCCTCGCCGACGCCCTGCCGGCCCTCACCGAGGCCGTCAACGCCCGGCTCGCCGCCTGGGTCGCCGCCGACGCCCCGGTCCGCATCGAGGTGCCCGGCCCCGAGCTCACCGCCCGCCGCCAGTGGCACTGCGAGCTGCCCGAGGGCGGCGCGCAGATCTTCTGCGGCGGCACCCACCTGCACCACCTCGGCGAGCTGGCCGAGCTGCGCACCGAGCTGCGGCTGTCCGAGGACGGCACCGAGCTGGTCGCCGTCACCAGCCCCAAGCGGGCCTGAGAACGCCGCGGGCGGCCACCCCTCGTCCGTCCTCGGATGGGGGTGGCCGCCCGTCGTGCGTGCGCTCCGTCGGCCCTGCGGGTCTCGCCGGCCCTGCGGGTCTCGTCGGCCCTGCGGGTCTCGTCGGCCCTGCGGTCTCGTCGGCCCTGCGGGTCTCGTCGGCCCTGCGGTCTCGTCGGCCCTGCGGGCCCTGCGGTCAGACCTTCGTCTGGTGGAAGTTCAGGTACGAGCGGGACGGCGTCGGGCCGCGCTGGCCCTGGTAGCGCGAGCCGTAGCGCTCGGAGCCGTACGGGTGCTCCGAGGGCGAGGAGAGCCGGAACAGGCACAGCTGCCCGATCTTCATCCCCGGGTACAGCTTGATCGGCAGCGTCGCGACGTTCGACAGCTCCAGGGTCACGTGGCCGCTGAAGCCGGGGTCGATGAAGCCGGCCGTGGAGTGGGTGAGCAGGCCCAGCCGGCCCAGGCTCGACTTGCCCTCCAGCCGGGACGCGACGTCGTCCGGCAGCGTGATGACCTCGTACGTCGAGGCCAGCACGAACTCGCCGGGGTGCAGGATGAACGCCTCGTCGCCCTCCGGCTCGACCAGCCGGGTCAGGTCCGGCTGCTCCTCCGAGGGGTCGATGTGCGGGTACTTGTGGTTCTCGAACACGCGGAAGAAGCGGTCGAGGCGCACGTCGATACTCGACGGCTGGATCATCGCCGGGTCGAAGGGGTCGATGACGACCCGGCCCAGGTCGATTTCGGTCCGGATGTCCTTGTCAGAGAGCAGCACGCTTCGAGGTTACGTGCAAGAAAGGGCCCCGGACGAATCCGCCCGGGGCCCGTTCCGTCCTTCCGCGACCGTCAGGCCAGGAACTCGGCGGCCTCCAACCGCATCGCCCGCGCCAGTTGCGGCTCCGACAGCTCCCGCACGTCGGCCAGCACCGAACTCCGCATCCGTCCGCACTGCGGACAACGGATCAACCGCCCGGGGCCGAGCCGACCCGGACCGAGGTTCTGCATCGGGAACGTGGTGGTGCTGAACAGGTGCCCCTCGGCACAACGAACGACGGCGCGCTGCTCCATCGATCCCCTTCCCATCCCTAACCCAGTACTCACCCGTACTCACCGCCCCGGCGGCCGAGCCCCGGGACAGCGTCACATTAGGGGATGTTCCGGACATTCCTCACCATGGCTCGCCGCCTCGGCTCCCACCCACCGGAGCACTCGCACGCGGCCCAAACAGTACGCCCCCGACACCCGCCCCACCCCGGTCCGCCACGTCCCCCGGCCCCCTGTGCAACCACCGTCGCAGATGGGGTACAGTGACACTGGATCGAGCGGTCTCTGACGGCTCATCAGGCGGGCGTAGTTTAATGGTAGAACATGAGCTTCCCAAGCTTAGAGCGCGAGTTCGATTCTCGTCGCCCGCTCCATACCGAAAGCCGCAGGTCACATGACCTGCGGCTTTTGCGTTGTCGGGGCTGGGGTGGCCCCGGGCGGGGTCAGTGGTGGTTGGCCCAGGTGGGGGTCCAGGTGTCCGGGGTGGTGGGGGTGGGGGTGAGGTGGGCGCGGAGGGTGGGGAGGGCGGGGTGGGGGTTGTCGCGGTGCCAGAGGAGTGAGTGGGGGTAGACGGGGGTCGGGTCGGTCACCGGGATGCGGCGCAGGCCGTGGCCGGCGGGCCAGACGAGGCGGGTCCGCTCGCTCATGAAGGTGGCCAGGGCCGGGGTGTCGGCGACGGTGTCGAGGAGGGCGTCGGAGCCGAAGTTGGGGCCGGTGGACTCGATGGTGAGGCCGAACTCGGCGACGAGGTCGTCGTAGTAGGCGCCCCACTCGCTGCCGGGGACGATGCCGGGCATCCAGATCCGGTGGCCGACCAGGTCGGCGACGGTCACCGACCTGGCGTCCGCCAGGGCGTGGGCGGGGCCGGTGAGGAGCTGGAGGGGTTCGTCGAGGACCCGGACGGACTCGATGTCCTCGGGGAGCGGCCGGCCGGGCATGGCGACGGCGCGGAAGGACGCGTCGATGGTGCCGGAGCGGATGGCGGCGACGGCGGTCTCGATGTCGAGCAGCATCAGCACGTCGAGGTCGATCCCGGGGTGGGCGCTGTGGAAGTCGCGCATCAGGCCCGAGGCCGCGCCGCGCGAGTTGAGCACGTCGACGCGCAGCGGGCGGCGGCCGGCGCGCACGGACGCGACCGCGCGTTCGGCGGCGCGCAGCAGCTCGCGGGCGTGGGGCAGGAAGGCCTGTCCGTCGATGGTGAGTTCGGCGCCGCGCGGGGTGCGGGTGAACAGTCGGACGCCGAGGTCGCGCTCCAGTGCGGCGACGCGCTTGGAGACGGCCTGCTGGGTGACGGCCAGGTCGACGGCGGCCTTCTGGAACTGGCCGGCTTCGGCGATGGCGGCGAAGGTGCGCACTGCTTCGAGGTCCACGCCGACCCACCCTAGGGAACAACCACTGGTTGTGCAGGAGGGGTGAGGCGGTTGTTTGACCCCTTGTCCTGGCGTCGGATTGGCTCTCCCCGGTCAACCGCGGTTTGTGCGGTCGGACGTCGAGTCGAGGGGAGCGCACCGCGGATGAGGGGCGGGAGACGGTTGGGCCGGCCGTTCGGCCGGCTGTGGGCGGCGTACGCGGTGAGCGCGTACGGGTCCGGGCTGGGGTTCGGGGCGCTGCCGCTGATCGCGGTCCTGGTGCTGCACGCCGGCCCGGCCGAGGTGTCCGCGCTGTCGGCGGTGGGGCCCGCGGTGGGCGCGCTGGTCGCGGCGCCGCTCGCGCCGTGGGTGGAGTTCCGGCGCAAGCGCCCGGTCATGATCGCGATGGACCTGGTCCGGTTCGCGGCCATGGCGACGATCCCGCTCGCCTACGCCTTCGGCCTGCTCGGCTTCGTCCAGCTGCTCGTGGTGTCGGTGGTGGTCGCCGCGGCCAGGATCGCGTTCGGCGCGGCCAGTGGCGCGTACCTCAAGGCCATCGTCCGGCCGGACGACCTGCTGGTGGCCAACGCCCGCCTGGAGTCCACGAACTGGAGCTCCATCGCGGTCGGGCCGCCGCTGGGCGGGGCGGCGGTCGGCCGGTTCGGGCCGGTCACCACGGTGGTGGCCGACGCGGTCAGCTACCTGTTCTCCGCGCTGTGGATCACCGCGATCCGTGGCCGGGAGGAGGCGCCGCGGCGGGCCGGCGGGAGTTCGGTCCGAGCCGGAACGGTGCTCGACGGCTGGCGGCACATCACGGGCGACCCCGGGCTGCGGGCGCTCTACCTCAACAACCTGCTCGTCGCCGGTCTGATCATGGCCACCGAGCCGGTGCTCGCGGTGCTCCTGCTGCGCCAACTCCACTTCGCCCCGTGGCAGTACGGCCTCGCCTTCGCGGCGCCCTGCCTCGGCGGGCTGATCGGCTCCCGGTTGGCCCGGCGGGTGGTGGAGCGGTACGGCCGGGACCGGGTGCTCCGGATCGTCGGCACCCTGCGTGCCGTCTGGCTGATCGGCCTGGTCTTCGTCCGGCCCGGCGTGGTCGGCCTCGTCACCGTGATGGCCGTCGAGCTGGCGATCATCGTCAACATGAGCCTGTTCAACCCGGTGCTCGCCACCTACCGGCTCGAACGCACGCCCGAGCACCTCCTCGCCCGCACCCTGTCCGCCTGGTCGATCGGGCAGCAGGCGTCCATCGCCGTCTGCACCGCGCTCGGCGGGCTGCTCGCCGACGCCACCGGCCCGCGCACCGCCCTCACGGTCGCGGGACTGCTCATCCTGGCCACCCCGTTCCTGCTGCCCCGGGCCGACCGGACGCGGTCGGAAGCCGTGCCGGACGACCCGGCGGCACGGAGGTCACCCGTCTGAGCGTCGACCGGCCGCGCTGCCGGAGGGACGGTACGGCGGCAGCCGCGGGTCGGTGGACCCGCGGCTGCCGCGGGCTCGGGGCGCAGGAGTGCCCGAGCGGGGATCAGTGGCGGGCGGCGAGCTCCTCCAGCGTGGCGACCAGGGCGGCCGGGGCGGGCAGGGCGGCGTTGGCGGACTGCAGACGCTGGGCGGCGTCGCGGAGCGCGGGGTCGGTGAGGACGCGTTCGAGCAGCGGGGTGTCGACGGCGTCGGAGGCGGAGCTCAGCGCGGCGCCGGTGGCGGTGAGGGCCTCGGCGTTGAGGAAGTGGTCCGCGCCCTGCGGGAGCAGCAGCTGGGGCAGGCCGGCCTGGACGGCGGTCAGCATGGTGCCCGAGCCGCCGTGGTGGATCAGCGCGTCGGCCTGGCTGAGCAGTTCGTTGAGCGGGACCCAGGGCAGGCCGCGGACGTTGTCGGGCAGGGTGCCGAGCGGGGCGAGGTCGGCGCCGCCGACCGCGAGCAGGAAGTCGGCGTCGACCTCGGCCGCCGCCTGGACCATGCGGACCACCGCGCGGACGCCGTCGAGCTCGGAGAGCACGGTGCCCAGGGTGACGACCGCCCGCGGACGGTCGGGCTTGCGGAGGAACTCGGCGGGGACGACGCCGCCGCCGTTGTACGGGACGTAGCGCATCGCGAGGCCGTCCGGGTCGCCGCCGAGCGGGCCGACGTTGAGCGTCGCGGCGATCGACGGCCCGGCCAGGCCCCACTCCTCGTACAGGTCGGGCACGTGCGAGGCCACCAGTTCGGCCATGGAACGGCCGGGACTGGCACCGAAGTTGTGCACGACCGCCGGGATCCTGAGCCGGGTGGCGACCAGCGGGGCGGCGGAGTGGAAGGCATCGTGGACGATCAGGTCGGCGCCCCAGTCGGTGGCGGCCGCCAGCAGGCCGTCGACGTCGGGGCGGGTGGCGTACGCGAACATCGCGGCCGCCATGTCGAAGATCTCTTCCTGGGTCTTGTCCTGGTTGACGTACTGGACCCGGCCGCCGAGGCGCTCCTCGACGATCTCCCGCAGGGTCCGGCCGTCGCCGATCTCCACGACGGGGAAGCCCGAGGGCCGGATCATGTCGAGCGGCTGTGCGCCGGCGAACAGCACCTCGTGCCCTGCGGCACGCAGCGCCTGGGCGGTGGGCACCATCGGGTAGAGGTGACCGGCCGCGGCGGGGCCGGTGAAGAGTATGCGCATGGTCTTCTCCTTGCGAATGTTTCCGACAAGGCAGTCTCACCTTTCAAGTTGACGTTCAGTCAATTCGATATGAATCACCATGCGCGGTAATCGGCCGTTCTGGGACGGGGCTTGCCTCTCGGGTGTCGGTGTGCTCCTCGCGCCGGTCGCCCGGTGCGGGCGGGCGGGTCGGACCGCTCGGGTGGCTGGATTGCTCGGGCGGCCGGATCGTTCGGGCGGCCGGATCGTTCAGGAAGCGGCGAGGAACTCCCGGACGGCGCCGGTGAACGCCCCGGTCTCCTCGGCGAGCACGATGTGGCCGGTGTCGAACTCGGCGTAGGCACTGCCGGGCAGGGCGGAGTGCAGCCGGCGGGCGTTCTCCACCGGGACGGTGGCGTCCCGGGTGCAGCCGATCACCAGGGTGGGGGCCTGGACGCGCGGGAGCAGCGGGCCGAGGTCGAGGGCCAGGTTGAGGGCGATGTGCCGCAGGGTGCCCGGAGTCGGCCGCAGGTAGGCGGTGTTGGCCTGGACGGCGGCGCGCCCGATCCGGTCGAGGAAGCCGCGGCTGAAGGCGGTGAGGGTGGCGTAGCCGCCGAACGCGGTGGGGTGGTCGGCGAGCGAGAGCCAGGTGGCCATGGAGAGCCGCAGGTACTCGTCCTGCTCCGCGCTGATCCAGCCGGCCGCGGCGACCAGGCGGCGGACCCGCCCGGGGTGCAGGGCGGCGGTCGCGGTGGCGACGACGGCGCCGAGCGAGAAGCCGAGGACGTCGGCGGGGCCGCGGCCGGCGTCCTCGATCACGGCGGCGACCTGGGCGGCCAGGGTCTCCAGGGTGAGCGGAGCGCCGTCGTCCTCGGCGGCCTCGCTGCCGGAGAGGTCGGGCAGCAGCACGGTGTAGCGGTCGGTGAAGGCGTCCAGCAGGCCGTCCCACATGGCGGAGCCGGGGCCGGTGCCGTGCACCAGGACGAGGGTGTCGGGGCCGTCGCCGACGACGCGGTAGGGGATGCGGGCGGTGTCGACGGTGATGACGGGCATGGCGGGTCCTCTCGATGGCGGGTCAGAAGGCTTGTTCGGGAGGCCGGTCGGCGGTTCGGGCCGCCCGGCCGGCAGATAAGTAAACTACACAGTGCAGGGCAGTGATTCAACTGCACCGTGCAGTGCACTATGAACGTGTGGGAACGGTGAGGGACGGGACCGGGAGGGGAACTGCCCGTACCCGTCCGCCGTCCAAGCAGTGACGGAATGCCTGCCCGGGTTGAACGCCGGGAGGAGTACGGAGGGCCCTGTGCAGTCAGGTGGTGCCGAACTGAATCTCGGACGCCCGGGTGGCCGCCCCGGAGGGGCGCGGATAGCGCCGGTTCGCCGACCGGGGTCGAACCCTGGGGTGACGGCCGATCAACTCGACGCCGCCGAACGCTGCGAGACGCTGCTCCAGGACACCCTGGACGCCGTCCGTCCGGCACCGGTCTGGCAGGGGGCGCCCGCGCGGGCCGGAGCGCGGCTGCCGCTGCCGGGGCGCGAATCGGAACTGCTCTGGTACGTCACCCGCGGCCGGGACCTCCTCACCGTCGTCTCGCTGCCCCGCCGGGCGGCGCTGGCGGACGTGGTGGAGCGGCACTGGCGCCGGCGCGGCTGGACGATCACCTCGCTGAACGCCGACCGGGACCGCCCGGGTGTCGCCGCGACCACCCCGGACGGCTACCGGCTGGCGCTGCGCTTCGGGGAGTCGGGCGAGGCCGGGCTGACCGCGAGTTCGCCCGGCGTGGCCCGCTCGGAGCGCGGCCCGGTGCTGTCCGGCGGCGTCGACCGCTGTGCGCCGCCGCTGCCGTACGTCCGCTGTCCGCACTGGAGCGCGCTGGGTTAGTCGCCCCGGTTGTTCCGGGCGCCCCGGTTGTTCTGACGGTTCCGCCCCGGCTGTTCCGGCTGCTCGGGGCCGCTCAGGGCCGCTCTCCGGGTGGCGGGCCGGAGCCCGGCCGTAGGGCCGTGGGTGCCGACCGGGGGAGGCGTGGGGGGGGGGGCCCCCCCACCCCCCCCCCCCCCCCCCCCCCCCCCCTTCCTCTCCCTCTCCCCCCCCCCCCCCCCCCCCCCCCCCTTCTTTCCGTCTTTTGTACCACCCTTCCATCCCCTCCTCCCCCCCCCCCCCTCCCCCCCTCCCCCACCCCCACCCC
>NZ_JBVILX010000002.1:388035-604164 GCF_055580145.1 Kitasatospora sp. NPDC032121
GTCTTGGGGGGGGGAGGTGAGCCGCCTGGCGGGGCGGTGGGGGTGGTGGGGGGGGGGGGGGGGGGACCCCCCCCCCCCCCCCCCCCCCCACGCCGCCTCACCGCGCGGCTTCGGCGCTGCCGCTCCCCCCGACACCCCGGCAAACCCGCCGATCCCCCCTGGCCACACCCTCCGGCGAGAGTGGTCCGCACAGGCCCCGGCGAGCCCCCACCCCGGGGACGTCGTGATCTCACGCTAACAAACCGCGTGGTTGGTTTGTCAATAGTGAAATCCATGAAACATCCACATTGTGACGAAGGGCTCCGCAGCGGCCGGATAGGCCTCGTACCAGGGATTTGTGGCCGTGCCGGGGTGGTCCGCCCGTACTCGACCGCCCGCGCCGGGCAGGGGTGGGCGGAGGTGCGCACCGGACGGAATCCGACATTCCGAGCATCATGGCAGTACGCAGTGACACCGGACGGGCGCCCAGCGCAGCCGGGGGAGGGGCGGAGCGGGCGGGCTCAGCGGAGCAGCCGGCGCTCCTTCGCCACCGCCACCGCGCCCGCCCGGGTGTCCACGCCCAACTTGTCGTAGATCCGGCCGAGGTGAGTCTTCACGGTGGCCTCGCTGATGAACAGCGCCCGGGCGATCTCCCGGTTGCCCAGCCCCTGAGCCAGCTGTTCGAGGATGTCCTGCTCGCGCTCGGTCAGCTGCGGCGAGGGTGCCCGCATCTGTGCCATCACCCGTGAGGCGACCGGCGGGGAGAGCACCGTCCGGCCCTGTGCGGCCGCGTGCACGGCGGCGAAGAGTTCCTCCGGGCGCTCGGCCTTCAGCAGGTAGCCGGTGGCACCGGCGGCGATGGCCCGGGTGATGTCGGCGTCAGTGTCGTAGGTGGTGAGCACCAGGACGTGCGGCCCGCCCGGGGCGGCGGTGATCCGCCGGGTGGCCTCCACCCCGTCGATGCCGTCGCCGAGTTGGAGGTCCATCAGCACGACCTGGGGCGCCAGCCGGGCGGCCAGCGCGACGGCCTCCTCGCCGGTGCTCGCCTCGCCGACCACCTCGATGTCGCCGGCGCTCGCCAGCAGTGCCAACAGGCCGGCCCGCACCACGGCGTGGTCGTCGCAGACCAGCAGCCGGACGGGAGCCGTCCGGGCGGGAGTCGTGCGGGCGGGACTCGTGCTCATGGCTGCTCCAGGGTCATCGCTGTTCCGGACCGGTCGGTGCTCCGGGCTGATCGCCGCTTTGGGCTCATCGCCGCCCCGGGATCATGCCGCTCCGGGCTCACCGCTGCTCCAGGGGCACCGCGGCGGAGACGACGGTGCCCTCACCGGGCGTGCTCTCCACGGTCAGCCTGCCACCCAACTGCCGCAGTCGGGCACGCATGGCCGGCAGGCCGTAGCCGCGCCGGCTCCCGCTCGCGCCCCCGGTCTCGGCCCCGCTCTCGCCCCCGCCCCCGCCCCCGGTGCCGACCGCGTCCGGGTCGAAGCCCCGCCCGTCGTCGGCGACGTCCAGCACGGCCTGGTCGCCGAGGAAGGACAGCGTGATCGCGGCGGCCGACGCCCCGGCGTGCTCGCGGACGTTGGCCAGCGCGCCCTGGGCGATCCGCAGCAGCGCGGACTGTGCGGCGGTGGGCAGCGGCACCGGCGTGCCGTCCAGGTGGAAGCGGACCGGCAGCCCGCTCTCGGCGGACTCCCGTTCGGCCAGCGCCCGCAGCGCCCGGTCGAGGGTGCGGCCGTCCGACAGCTCCACCGGGGCGAGGTCATGGACGAAGCGGCGGGCCTCGGCCAGGTTCCGGGCGGCCACCTCGGCGGCGGTGCGGACGTGGGTGCGGGCGGTCGCCGGGTGGGTGTCCCAGGTGCGCTCGGCGGCCTGGAGCAGCATCTGCTGGCTGGACAGGCCCTGCGCCAGGGTGTCGTGGATCTCCATCGCCAGTCGCGCGCGTTCGGCCAGGGTGCCCTCCCGCCGCTCGGTGGCGGCGAGTTCGCGCCGGGTGCGGACCAGGTCGGCGATCAGCGCGCGTTGCCGGGCGGCCTGCCGGGCCATGAAGAGGAAGACACCGGTGGCGAGCGCGGCCACCGCGGGCGGCAGCAGGACGAGGGTGGCGTCGACGCCGCCGGGCAGCCGGATCTCGGCGATCACCACCAGCAGGGTCAGCGCGCCGACCAGCGGGATGGCCGCCTTCGCGGGCAGCGCCCGCAGCGCGGTGTAGATGAGCGGGACGGCGCACCAGGCGAAGCTCGGCGCGAGCAGCACCAGCACCACCCAGAGCGCCACCACCAGGGCCAGCGGCCACCGGCGGCGCCGGCCCGGGGAGGTCGGCCGGTGGTGGTCGAGCCAGGACCCGGCCGGTCGGGCGACCGCGAGGGCCGCGCTCAGCCCGATCACCCAGGGCGCCTGGGCGTTGCCGGAGTGGTGGCTGAGGTAGCGGTTGAGCGAGGCGGCGAGCAGCAGCAGGAAGGCGGAGTCCAGCAGCAGCGCGAGCCGGCCCGCGTCCGGATCGCCGGCGTCGGGCCCGAGGACGCCGCGAAGGCCGGCACCGGTACGGTCCGCAGCGCGGCGGCCGGCGGTCGGGCGGGGCTGCTGCACGGGTGGCTCCTGGCTGAACGGGTGGTGCATGCGCGGCCGGTGGGGTCCGCACCGACCGAGGGACGGCCGTGCCGGTCGGCGCCGGCCCGGACCGCTCGGAGCAGGCCCGGACCGGCCCGTCCGGAACCGCACTGACCTGCGTCGATCCCTCGATGGTGACCCGTCCGGCCCGGGCCCGCATCAGCCGATCGGTTGACGCCGCCGTCCACCATCATGCCCGGACGCCCGCGCCGGACCGTCGATGTGGCGGCCCCTGCCCCGGCCGGAGGATCGAAGCACGCCGCCGGACGATCCCCCCGACGGTCCGGCGGCCCCCGAACCCCCACCCGACCCCGCAGATCCGCTGAGGAGCTGGACCATGAAGAAGACTTCCGTGCGCACCCGGGTGCTGACCGGCACCGTCGTCGCCGCCGCGGTCGCCGCCGCCACCGTCGGCGCCGTCTCGGCCAGCGCCGAGTCCACCGACACCCCGGCCGTCCCGGCCGCGGCGAAGGCCGACACCCAGAACAAGAACCTGGCCCCGAGCAGCGGTCTGACCATCGACGCCGCCACCCGCGCCGCCCAGGCCGCCCTGGACGCGGCCACCAAGGCCGGCCAGCACGTGTCGGTCGCGGTCGTCGACCGTGACGGTGTCACCCGGGTGCTGCTGAAGGGCGACGGCGCCGGCCCGCAGGCCCCGGTCTCGGCCGAGCGCAAGGCCTTCACCGCGGTGTCCTGGAACGCCCCGACCTCGGAGCTGGCCAAGCGCCTGGCCCAGGCCCCGAACCTGAAGGACATCCCGGGCACCCTGTTCCTGGCCGGCGGTGCCCCGATCCAGTCGAAGGGCGCTCCGATCGCGGCCGTCGGTGTCGCGGGCGCGCCCAGCGGGGACCTGGACGAGCAGTTCGCGCAGGCGGGCGTCGCCGAGCTGGCGAAGTGACGCGAGCCCGGCCGGCGGCCCGCCCCGCGCGGGGGCAGGGGCCGCCCGGCCGGGCCGGGGCCTCGTTCGGGTGAACACAGGGAGGGTCGCCGCAGAACACGGGATGACCCTTCGAAAAGCCGGTGCCACTGTCAGTGGCGCGTGGCAGGCTTCCCGGTATGACGGCGTGGACCCTCAACGACATCGAACGTGCGATCCGCTCCTCCTGGGGTGTCGACACCTGTGCGCCCGAGGATCTGGCCCACTGGCGTCCCGACAATCCCGCCCGCGGCCAGTGCGGGGTGACGGCGATGGTGGTGCACGACCTGCTCGGCGGCGAGCTCATGATGGGCGAGGTGTACGTCGACGGGGTGCGGACGGATCTCCACTGGTGGAACCGTTTCGCCACCGGCTTCGAGATCGACCTCACCCGCGAGCAGTTCGGGCCGGACGAGCTGGTCGGCCCCGGCCGTCCGGTCGCCCGCCCGGCCCGCCCCGGCCGCCTCCAGGCCCAGTACGAGCTGCTGCGCGGCCGGGTGGTCGCCGAGTTGGAGCGCGGCGCCGCCGCCGACCGCACGCGGGTGCCGGCCCGGGCCGCCCGGGCCGCCGCCACCCGGGCCCGTGCCTGCGCCTGAGCCGCGCCCCGGCCACGGGTGCGCCGAGGGGTTCGGCACCCGGGTCGGTAGCGGGTTCGGCAGCCGGTGTCGTCCGGCCCGCAAGGCCCCCTGACGTACAGTCGGTCGCATACGAGCAGTGGCGACCAGGGGAGTGCGCGGATGAGCGGGCGGACGATCGGCTTCGTCGGGCTGGGCGGGATGGGGCGCGGCATGGCCGGCAGCCTGCTGCGGGCCGGTCACACGGTACGGGTCTGGAACCGCTCGCCCGAGCCGGTGGCCGCGATGGTGGCCGAGGGCGCGCAGGCGGCCGACTCGCTCGCCGAGGTGTTCGCCGCCGACACGGTGGTCTCCATGCTCGCCAACGACGCGGCGGTCGAGCAGCTGCTGCTCGACCCCGCGCTGCTGGCCGGCGCCGAGGCGACCCTGCACGTCAACATGGCCACCGTCTCGCTCGCCCTCGCCGAACGGGCCGAGGCGCTGCACGGCGAGCACGGCATCGGCTACGTCGCCGCCCCGGTGCTCGGCCGGCCGCCGGTCGCGGCGGCCGGGCGGCTGAACATCCTGGCCGCGGGCGCGCCCGACCTGCTGGAGCGGGCCGAGCCGCTGTTCGCCGCGATGGGCGAGCGCACCTGGTACTTCGGGGACAGCCCCCGGCAGGCCAACACGGCCAAGATCAGCACCAACTTCCTGATCGCCTGCGCGATCGAGTCGATGGCCGAGGCGTGCAGCCTGGCCGACGCGAACGGCGTCCGGCCGACCGAGCTGGTCGAGATGCTCACCGCCACGCTCTTCCCCGGGCCGATCTACGGCGGCTACGGCGCGATGGTGGCCGAACGCCGCTACGAGCCGGCCGGGTTCCGGCTGCCGCTCGGGCTCAAGGACGTCGGCCTCGCGCTGGAGGCGGGCGCCTCGCGCAACGTCCCGCTCCCGTTCGGCAGCATCCTGCGGGACGCCTTCCTGGACGCGCTCGCCCACGGCGACGGGGAGAAGGACTGGGCGGCCGTCGCCGCCGTCGCCCGCCGCCGGGCCGGACTGCCCGCCTGACCGCCGTCCGGTCGTCCGCGCCAAACCCAGCGCGCTGCAAGGGGGTTGGCGCGGGCACGGAATAAACGGGCCTTCGACGGCCGCTCTCTCCTCCGTCCGTACCGCATTCACGACGGGGGAGTCATGATGGCCGATCAGCCGTCCGGCGCCGCGGCGCCGCGTCGTTTCCTGTTCCTCGACGCCAGCGCGCGCACCGACGGGAACTCCGTCCGGCTGGCCCGGCTGGCCGCCGAGTCGAGCCTGCCGCCCGGCGCCGAGCAGCACTGGCTGCGGCTGGAGGACCACCCGCTGCCGCCCTTCCGGGACCTGCGGCACACCGGCGACGGCCGCTACCCCGAGCCGGTCGGCCACGAGCGGGCCCTGCTGGACGCCACGCTCGCGGCCACCGACCTGGTCTTCGTCGCGCCGCTGTACTGGTACTCGCTGCCGACCAGTGCCAAGCTCTACCTCGACCACTGGTCGGCCTGGCTGCGGCTGCCCGGGGTGGACTTCCGCGCCCGGATGGGCGGCCGCACGCTCTGGGGCGTCACCGCACTCGCCGCCACCGAGGAGGACAAGGCCGAACCGCTGGTCGGCACCCTCCGGCTGACCGCCGAGTACATGGCGATGCGCTGGGGCGGAGCGCTGATCGGCAGCGGCAACCGCCCGGGCGAGGTGCTGGACGACGAGCGGGCGGTGATCGCGGCCAAGTCCTTCTTCGCGGGCTGAGTTCGGGCTCGGCCCGGCCCGAGCGCCCGGCCCGAGCCCCGGCGTACACCACGGGCCGACCGCCGGCGGGCCGGGCACGGCAGGCCCCGGCCGGACGCCCATGCGCGTTCGCCCCCCGCCGGAGGAGGCCCTGCGGTACCGTCCTACGGGCGTGTACCCGTCACCGCGGGTCGACTTCAGGCGAGGTGCAAAAGCCTTACAAGTGGCCAGAGTTGGGCGATTCGGGCATCGATTTCCCCGGTCCTGGGCGCAGCGTGCCACCCGGCTTCCGGACCGGTCGGATCGTTCGGTACTCTCCGTCGGACTTTCAGCTTCGCGGGGGGTACTGCGGCGTCTGCGGCCGCCCCCTCGCGCCCGGGCCTCGCCCGGACACTTCCGTGAGGTCTCCTTGTCCATACGTCGCAGTCTTGCCCTTGCCGGAGCCGCCGCGCTCGCGTCCTCGCTCGTGCTGGCGGGCGCCCAGGGCGCCATGGCCGTCGGCACCCCCGGCACCCCGTCCGCCGTCGCCTCCCAGGCCGACAAGGCGTCGCACGCGAGCCTCGACCTCTCGCTGAACAACGTGCCCGGCACCTTCATCGCCGGCGGTGACGCCCGCGAGTTCACCTTCAAGGTCGACAACCGGACGAAGCACGACTTCGTCTTCATCCCGCTGCTCAAGTTCAAGAGCAAGGCGGGCTCGCTCCAGGCGAAGGACCTCAAGGTCCAGTACCGGCTCCCCGGGGGCGAGTGGCAGACCGCCGTGGTCGCCCCCGACAAGAGCGGGGAGAAGAAGAACGACTCCGTCCTGATGATGCTCGGCACCCTCGACGCCGAAGGCAACCCGGTCGGCGACGACCTGCTCGGGGTGAACCGCGGCAAGAACGTCCCGATCAAGGTCCGGGCGTCCTTCGCCGACGGCTCCCCGCTCGGCCGGGCCGGCGTCGTCCCGGTCGTCTTCGCCGCCCAGCTCGACGACTCCAGCCACCAGCCGGTCGACAACGGCCACCTCAGCTGCGACGGCGGCGTGGGCTTCGTCATCAAGGCGCCGGGCGGCAAGCCGACCCCGACGCCCACCTCGTCGCACACCGGCAAGCCCAGCCCGACGCCGACCCAGACGGGCAAGCCCAGCCCGACCGCGAGCAGCTCCCCGTCGGCCACCGCGACCACCACGCCGACCGAGAAGCCGACCGAGACGCCCACCGGCAAGCCGACCGAGACCCCGACCGAGAAGCCCACCGAGCAGCCGACCACCCCGGCCACCGGTACGCCCTCCGGCTCGGCCACCGCCCCGGCCCCGGCCGAGAGCACCGGCGACACCGCGGGCCCGATCGACTTCCCGGTGGAGCCCCCGGTCATCACCCCGCCGCCGCTGACCCCGGCCGTGGTCGACAAGGCCAAGGCCGCCGCCGACGGCGCCGACAAGGCCCTGGCCCAGACCGGTGGCGGCGACAACACCACGGTCATCGCGGCCACCGGTGGTGCCGTCCTGGTCGCCGGCATCGGCACCCTCGTGGTGCTGCGCCGCCGCAAGTCCGCGCAGCAGGGCTGACCCGAAGCGCTGACCGGGGCGCCGCCCCGAAGCGCCGCCCCGAAGCGCCGCCCCGAAGCGCCGCCCCGAAGCGCCGCCCCGAAGCGCCGCCCCGAAGCGCTGACCCGGGCGCGCCGCCGAGCGCGCAGGCCCGGCCCCGTGCCGCCCGTGCCGCCCGCACCGTCCCGTCGGACGGATCCGCGGGCGGCACGGGCGGTTCTCCTCCGTCACATAGGATGTCCGGCCGGAGGGGGCGGAACGGCTGGGAGAGGACAGGTGCGGGTAGTACGCACGGCACGGACCACCACCGACTACGAGGCGACCACCGGGCGGATCGCCGGACTGCCGCTCCGCAGGCACCACGTCCTGCTGGCCGCCTGGACGGTGCTCTGGTTCCTCCTGGTCGAGCCCAGCGGCGGCTTCTCGTGGCACTACCTGCGCCAGGGCGAGCAGCTGCTCTTCAGTGACCAGCCCGACGGCGGCCTGTCGCTCTACGCCCACCACCCGGAGCTCCAGATCGGCCCGGTCAGTCTGGCCGCGGCCAGGCTCACCGCCCCGTTCGCGCCGCACACCGGCGAGCTGATCGCCGAGGCGGTGAGTGCCGGGCTGGGCCTGGTGATGCTGGTCCTGGTCGGCCGCACCGCCGCCCTGTACTACCTCGGCACCGGGACCAACCACCGGCGCCTCCAGCAGCGGCTGCTGATCGCCGGGCTGGCGTTCATCCCGATGTGGGTCGAGGTCTCGGTCCGCTTCGCGCACCTGGACGACGTCCTGGCGCTGTTCTTCACCACCCTCGCCGCGCACGCCCTGGCCCGCGGCAAACCCGTCCAGGTCGCGGTGTTCCTGGCGCTGGCGGTCGATTCCAAACCCTGGGCGATCGCCTTCGCCCCGCTGATCCTGGCGCTGCCCAGGCCCGCCTGGCTGCGCACCGCGCTCTGGTTCTGCGCCCTGGTGGCGATCGCCTGGCTGCCGTTCTACCTGGGCAACCTGGACACCATGGCGGCCGCCAAGTTCACCATCCCGAACCAGCCCGCCTCCGCGCTGCGCTGGTTCGGGGTCACCGACCCGGCCACCCCCTGGTGGGACCGTCCGACCCAGTTCGCGCTCGGCATCGGGCTCGGCTGCGTCGCCGTCTGGCGCGGCCGCTGGCCCGCCGTGGTGCTGCTGGGCGCGGACGCCCGCATCCTGCTCGACCCGAGCGTCTACACGTACTACACGGCCTCGATCCTGCTCGGCACCCTGCTCTGGGACGCGGTCGGGCAGAAGCGGCTCGTCCCGTGGTGGAGCTGGATAGCGCTGGCCTCGCTGTACGGCGGCACGCTGTTCCTGCCGTCCGACGCGGCCCGCGGCTTCGTCCGGCTCGCCTTCGTGGTGGTCTCCGCCTCGTACGTGCTGCTCTGGCCCACCCAGCGGTCCCGCCGGCAGCGGCCCGGCGCACCGGGCGACGGCGGCGGCCGCAGGGGTGGTCGGCGGCGCGAGCGGGTGCCGGCCGGCGCCGGGGTCCGAGACGGGCGCGCCCGCGCCGGCGCCACGGCTTGACCCTCACGCGACGTGAGAGCCGAGGGTGGTGGTCAGCACCAGGGAGGAACTCCGATGACCAGTGAGGGCTACTCGGTCGGCGCCGTGGCGAAGATCGCCAAGGTGACGGTCCGCACCCTGCACCACTACGACGAGATCGGCCTGCTGTCCCCGGCCGGCCGTACCCGCTCCGGCTACCGCCGCTACGGGGACGCCGACCTCGACCGGCTGCAGCAGATCCTCTTCTACCGAGAACTCGGGTTCCCCCTGGAGGAGATCGCGGCGATCCTGGACGACGACTCGGTCAGCCCGACCGAACACCTCCGGCGGCAGCACCGGCTGCTCACCGACCGGATCAGTCACCTCCAGGAACTCGCCTCAGCCGTCGAACACGCCATGGAGGCACGGAGAATGGGCATTCAGCTGACCCCGGAGGAGAAGTTCGAGATCTTCGGCGAGGGCTACCAGGAGGAGTGGGAGCAGGAGGCCGAGCAGCGCTGGGGCGACACCGAGGCCTGGGCCGAGTCGCAGCGCCGCACCGGCGGCTACTCCAAGGCCGACTGGCAGCGCATCCAGGCCGAGATGACCGGGATCAACGACCGCCTGGCCGAGGCGGTCACCGCCGGCGAGCCCGCCGACGGCCCGGTGGCCACGGACCTCGCCGAGGAGCACCGCCAGCACATCTGCCGGAACTTCTACGACTGCACGTTCACCATCCACCGCGGCCTGGCCGGGCTGTACGTCTCCGACTCGCGCTGGACCGACACCTACGAGAAGCTCGCGCCGGGCCTGGCCCAGTGGCTGCACGACGCCATCCTCGCCAACGCGGACCTGCGCGAGGCCGACCCCGAGGCGAAGCGCGAGGCGTGACAGCGGGCGCGCTCAGGCCACCTCGCGCGCTCAGGCCACCCCGCGCGTTCAGGCCACCCCGCGCGCTCAGGCCGCCCCGCGCCCGAAGGAGCGCCGGTAGGAGGTCGGGGAGGTGCGCATCACCCGACCGAAGTGGTGGCGGAACGTCGCGGCGCTCTCGAAGCCGACCGCCGCGGCGATCTCCTCCACCGTCCCCTCCGGCGACTCCAGTAGCGCCAGACTGGCCGCGATGCGCTGGGTGACGACCCAGCGCATCGGGCTGGTCCCGGTGCGGGCGGTGAAGTGCCGCAGGTACGAGCGGTCCGACATCCGGGCGGCGCGGGCCAGTCGGGAGATGGTCAGCGGGGACGACAGGTGGTCCAGCGCCCACTGCATGCTGCGGGCTATGCCGTCCTCCTCGTCCTCGACCGGGCGGACCGCCGCCTCGACGAACTGGGCCTGCCCGCCGTCCCGGTGCGGCGCCACCACGAAGCGCCTGGCCACCGTGTTCGCCACTTTGGCACCGTGGTCCCGGCGGACCAGGTGCAGGCAGAGGTCGATGCCGGCCGCGCTGCCCGCGCTGGTCAGCACGTCGCCGTTGTCCACGTACAGCACGTCCGGGTTGACCCGCACCGCCGGGTGGCGCTGCTGGAGCAGCTCGGCGTACCGCCAGTGGGTGGTCGCCTCCCGGCCGTCCAGCAGCCCGGCGGCGGCCAGCGCGAAGGCGCCCCCGCAGATCGACACGATCCGGGCGCCGCGACCGTGCGCGGTGCGCAGCGCCTCGACCAGGGCGGGGGAGACGCCCCCGGCACCGCGGCCGGGAGGTGCCCCGACGCCGCCGAACACGTTGGGCACCCCGGGGACGATCACGGTGTCGGCGGCCGCCAGCTCGTCCAGCCCGTACGGGGCGGTCAGCGTGAAGCCGCCCACCGCGTCCAGCGGCATCCCGGGCCGCTCGGCGCACACCTTCAGCCCGTACCAGGGCGCCGCCAGCAGGCCGGCCAGCTCGGGCCGCGCGAGCCCGAACACCTCGACCACCACGCCGAGTTCGAAGGTCGCCATGCCCGGGAAGGCGTACACCGCGACGTCGTGCACGGGCTCCGGGCGCCGGCCGATGGTGACGGACACCGGCCGCGACGCGGTGGCGGCGGCCGCGGCCGCACCCACGGCCGTACCGGTTCCGGCACCGACCGGGCCGTCGACGTTCTGCTCGGCCATGCGAACCCCCTGCTCACGGGTGGCGGAATGCCGGTGAGTGTAGCCGTCCGGACCCCCTCGGAACTTTCTTCGAACCCACCTGCAACCTCCGCTCCCGTCACACGTCCTTGACTACGGGGGGCGGAGGGAGCCCGGCCGAGGGCGGGCTGGGATGATCCCCCCGATCACGATCTTGATCAGGTGACCTGACGGAACGGCGGCCGCCGTCACCGTCCCGGGGGAAAGCGGAAACGCAGATGTCCATGGCCATCGGGCCGACCGCCGTGCAGTCAGGGGGACGCGGCTTCTCCGTCCGAGGAGTGGTCGCCGCGCTGTTCGGTGCGCAGGAGGTCGGCGAGCCGCTCGCCGGCGTCGTCACCGAACAGGACGCGAAGCAGCGCCGTTCCGGCTTCCGCCTGTTGCGCGGCGGCCGCAAGCCCGCCGAGGACCGGCCCACCCTGACCGACCTCTACCACGCCCACCGGCTCGGTCTGGTCCGGATGGCGGTCCTGCTGGTCGACCACCAGGACCTGGCCGAGGACGTCGTCCAGGAGGCCTTCACCCAGCTCTACCAGCGCTACGGCGAGGAACTGGACGACCTCGACAACGCGCTCGGCTACCTGCGCACGTCGGTGGTCAACGGCGCCCGTTCGATGCTGCGCCGCCGCAAGACCGCCCGCGAGTACGTGCCGCCGCACGTGGCCGACGCGCCGTCCGCCGAGGACCACGCGGTGCTCAACGACGAGCACCGCCGGGTGCTGGTGGCCCTGCAGGAGTTGACTCCCCGCCAGCGCGAGGTGCTGGTGCTGCGCTACTGGTCCGACATGTCGGAAGCGCAGATTGCCGAGACCCTGGGGCTGTCCCGGGGTGCCGTGAAGTCCACCGCCAGCCGCGCTCTGGACGCCTTGGAAAAGCACCTGGAGAAGGTTCGATGACCGACAAGCTCCCCCGCCGCACCGGCGGCGACGGCGACGGGCCGGCCGAGACACCCACGGAACGGCTGCTGCGCGAGGCGTTGACGGCCCGGGCCTCCATGGTCACGGCGACCGGCCTGCGCCCGGCCGCTCCCCCGAAGAGCCGGATCCGCCGACTGCGCCCGGTGTACGCCGTCACCCTGCCGCTCGGCCTGGCCGCCGCCATGGCGATCGGCGTGCTCACCTTCCACGGCGAGCCGGTCGCCCAGGACCAGGTCCCGCCGCCGGCCGCCACGCTGACCTCCGTGCCGAGCCCGACGCCCGAGCCGACCGGCGCACCCAGCCCCACGTCCGACGCCACCGACCCGGGCACCCCCACCGGCGCTGCCGAGACCGACGTCCCGCTCGCCGACGGTGCCTCGTCCACGACCCCCACCGCCCCCAACGCCGCGACCGGTGCGGCGAGTTCGTACACCCTTCGAGGGGTCAAGTTCAGGGTTCCGGGAGGCTGGAAGGTCGTGCCGCGCTCGGCGGACCGGGTCTGCGTGCTGAGCCCCGGAGCGCCGACCGAGCCGCAGCAGGGCTGGACGCAGGCGGACTGTGAGCCCTACGGCGTCATGGTCGTGGTCTACAACACCCCGGACGAGACCGAAAGCGGTGCCTGGCCGACGATGAACGACCTCGCCGCCCCCGACGGCTGGGGCCACCAGCCGAACTGCCCGGTCTGGGGCCGGCCCTACTTCCCCGACAGCGGCTACTCCTCGATGGGCGCCCCGGTGCGGACCAAGTCCACGGTGGGCGGCAAGTCGATCGACAAGACCCAGTGGAACGTCACCTGCAAGCCCGGGGACAGCTTCACCGCCCAGCTGTGGGGCATGGGTTCGGACCAGGTCTTCGTGGTGGCGAACGGGCTCAAGAGCGACTACCAGGCGGGCCTGACGTCGATCGTCAACAGCCTGGACGTGAGCGGCCACAAGCCGCCGACCGGGGTCGCGCAGAGCGGCAAGGACATCGCCATCACCGTCGACGGCGGCATCGGCGCGGGGCAGAAGGTGTCCAACGGCGGCACCCCGGTGACCTTCTCGGTGACCTACCGGAACACCAGCCAGAAGAGCTTCGCGAAGGTCCAGCCGCTGGTCTACACGAAGGAGTACGCCGGGACGCCGCCCAGCGAGATGGTCATGATGAACCAGGGCAAGCTGGAGCGCCAGGACGGCGGTGGCTGGACGGCGCTCCCGCTGTCGATGGGCGGCGGCATGGACTACGCGATGGCGGCCGCGAGCGCCGCGTTCTCGCTCGCTCCGGGTGAGAGCAAGAAGGTGACGTACCGGATGACCCTCGACCCGGTGGACGGGCCCGGGACGATGCCGGTGGTCGTCCAGGTGACGCTGCCGTACACCGGCACCGCGCCGCTGAACGTCCTGAACGAGCTGACCGTCCCGGTGACGGTCGTGAAGCAGTAGTCCCAAGCGGGCCGTCAGTCCCAAGCGGGCCGTCGAGGCGCCGTGACCGGGGTTCTCCCCTGGTCACGGCGCCTTTCGGCGTTCCGGGGAGGGTCGCGGGAAATTTCTTCGAACCCGGGTGCAACCCCCCGGCGGGATGGACGTCTATCAGGGTGAGAGGCGGGGAGAGCGAGCCGGCGAAGCCGGGGGGCTCGGGCCGGCTCCTCGGGGCGCGACAGTAGGCGCCCGCTCATCCGATCAAAACCACCATCGCCGTGTCCTTGGGGGGACTGTCACATGAACGCGTCCGTTATCGCCCGTATTGCGAAGATCATCCCGCTGGCCGTCGTCGCCGCCGTCGGTGTCGCCGCCTGCGGCCCGACCAACGGCGGGTCGTCCGTCGCCGCCTCCGCCCCCTCGGCCGGCTCCTCGGCCACCCCCGGCGCGGGTGCCGTTCCGACCACCCCCGCCCCGGCCGCGCCCACCACCGCCGCGCCGGCCGCCACGCCCACGGCCGAGGCCCCGGCGGCGGAGGCCCCCGCCGTCGAGCCCGCCAAGCCCGCCGCGAAGGCCCCGGCCAAGCCGGCCACGAAGGCCCCGGCCAAGCCCGCCGCCGCCAAGCCCGGCGCGCCGAAGCCCGCCGCCCAGTCCGGCGGAAGCGGCATCGGGATCACCTTCAGCGGCCTGAGCGAGGGCGCGCAGATCGAGCTGAACGACCTGGTGACCTTCTCCGTCACCTGGAAGAACAACGACGCCACCGGCACCCGCAGCGTGGCCCCGGTGGTGGCGACCCAGCAGTACGAGGGCGCCCCCTGCGCGCGGGTGTCGGACCTCGCCGACGGCACCCTGGAGCGCAAGGACGCCTCGGGCTGGAAGAAGCTGGACCACCTCAGCCAGGGCACCGGGATGGACTACGTGATGAACCGCAGCGACGGGGCCTTCACGCTCGCCGCCGGCGAGAGCCGGACCATCGAGTACCGGATGCGGCTGTCCACGGCCAACCGTCCGGGCCGGCTCGGGATCGAGGCGGACGCCCCCGTGCCGAACTCCCCGGACTACCAGGGCATCGCGAAGGCCGTGCTGAACGCCTCGGTCGTCGACCACCTCAGCCCGGAGGTGACCGGCGTGTCGAAGACGGGCCTCAAGGCCGGGACGACCCCCGTCGAGTTCGGCTTCGAGGCCAACGCCCCGGGGGGCACCGCGAACCTGCGCCCCGTGGTGGGTGTGTCGAGCGCCTCGTGGCTGGCGGCGGGCGACTTCACGCTGGAGGCGAGGGTCGGCGCTGACTGGAAGCCGGTCGAGGTGCAGCAGGACTGCGACGGTCTGACCGCGGTCCTCCCGACCGGGATGGAGAGCAACCGGTGGGGTGACACGCTCGAGTACACCTTCCGGATCACCATGAAGGAGACCCCGAAGTACCCCGTGGAGGTCCAGGTGGGTGCCCGGTCGAACGGCCACCAGTCCGCCTACTGGGACGTCTTCGGCGACCGGGCCTGACAGCCGGCCCGCACCTGAAGCCGAAGGGCCCGGCCTCCCACTGCTCGGGAGGCCGGGCCCTTCACCGTTCCGCGGCTCAGGCGAGCGAGGCCATCCAGGCCTCGACGTCCTCGGAGCTGCGGGGCAGGCCGGCCGAGAGGTTCTCGTTGCCGTCGGCGGTGACCAGGATGTCGTCCTCGATCCGGACGCCGATGCCGCGGTACTCCTCCGGCACGGTCAGGTCGTCCTGCTGGAAGTACAGGCCCGGCTCGACGGTCAGCACCATGCCCGGGACCAGCAGCGCGTCGACGTGCTCCTCGCGGCGCGAGTGGGCGCAGTCGTGGACGTCCAGGCCGAGCATGTGGCCGGTGCCGTGCAGGGTCCAGCGGCGCTGGAGGCCGAGCTCCAGGACCTTCTCGACGTCGTACACCGAGGCGTCCAGCAGACCCCAGGCGAGCAGCCGCTCGGCGAGGACGCGCTGCGAGGCCTCGTGGAAGTCGCGGAAGCGGGCGCCGGGCTTCACCGCGGCGATTCCGGCCTCCTGGGCGTCGTACACGGCGTCGTAGATCCGGCGCTGCAGCTCGGTGAAGCGGCCGTTGATCGGCAGGCTGCGGGTGACGTCGGCGGTGTAGAGGGTGCTGGTCTCCACGCCCGCGTCCAGCAGCAGCAGCTCGCCGGGGCGCACGTCGCCGTCGTTGCGCACCCAGTGCAGGGTGGTGGCGTGCGGGCCGGCCGCGGCGATGGTGCCGTAGCCGACGTCGTTGCCCTCGACCCGGGCGCGGCGCCAGAAGGTGCCCTCGATCCAGCGCTCCGAGGTGGCGACGGCCTGGCCCAGCTCGCGGACCACGTCGGTGAAGCCCTTGACGGTGGCGTCGCAGGCGGCGCGCAGCTCGCCGATCTCCCACTCGTCCTTGACCAGCCGCAGGCCGCTCAGGAACTCCTTGAACTCGGCGTCCTTGTCGGCGTCCAGGGCGTCGGCCAGCGCGGCCTCCAGGCCGGCGTCGTAGCCGCGGACGATCCGGGTCGGCACGGCGGAGTCCGCGGCCTTCGCGGCCAGCTCCTCGGCGGCCTGGCGCACGTCCCGGGCGGGCAGGCCGAGCAGCTGCTCCTGCTCGCTCAGGCTGTGCCGGCGGCCGACCCACAGCTCGCCGTGGCCGTCCAGCCAGAACTCGCCGTTCTCGCGGTTCGAGCGGGGCAGCAGGTAGAGCGCGAACTCGTGGCCGGTCGCTCCGGTCGGCTCGCCGACCAGCACCGCGTCCTCGGTCTGGTCGCCGGTGAGGTGGACGTACTCGCTGGAGGCGCGGAACGCGTAGTCGGTGTCGTTGGAGCGCACCCGCAGGTTGCCCGCCGGGACGACCAGGCGCTCGCCGGGGTAGGCGGCGGACAGCGCGGCGCGGCGCTCGGCCGCGTACGGGGCCTGGGCGACCGGGACGAGGCCGTGCAGCTCGGTGTCGGCCCAGCCGGACTTCATCGAGGCGGCGAGCTCGTCGGAGATCTCGCCGTAGAGACCGTTCTTGCGGCCCTTGAACTGCTCGGGCTCCTCGCCGCCCTCGGCCTCGGGGTTCTCGGCCACCGCGGGGGTACGGTCCTCGGTCACGTGCAACGCCTCCTTGGGGGTGGTACCGCCGCCCGTCGGGGGAGGTGTCGGATCGCGACACGCGCGGGCGGCCGTGCGTCCATGGTACGGACGTCCGGCCGCCCGTCCTCGCCCAGCCTTCGGCCGGGGGGACCCCCAGGGCCCGAACCGTTCCTCTCCTACTCGAAGCGGGCCGCCAGCAGCATCAGGTCGTCGGTGGCCGTGCCCGGGGTCTCCCGGTCCGGGCAGACCGCCAGGAGGTGGGCGCAGAGCCGGTCCGGGTCGATCCGCACGTCGCGCGGGGCGTCGGCGGCGGCCCGGCGCAGGTTGGCCTGCCCGGCGTGCAGGGTCGGCCCGCAGCGGCGGGCCAGGCCCTCGGTGTAGAGCAGCAGGGTGTCGCCGCGCTCGGCGGTGAACTCCACCCCGGGCGCCTCCCAGCAGGTCAGCATGCCGAGCGGGGCGGAGAGCGAGGTCTCGACGAACTCGGCGCCGTGCCGGCCGACCAGGACCGGCGGGCAGTGCCCGGCGCCGGCCAGGGTGATCCGGCGCTCCTCGGGCTCGACCCAGGCGTAGACGGCGGTCGCGGTGCGGGTCGGCTCGGTGGTCTTGAGCAGCAGTTCCAGGTCCCCCAGGACGGAGACCGGGTCCTCGCCCTCCAGCACCGCGTACGCCCGCAGCGCGGCCCGGACCCGGCCCATCGCGGCGGCCGCGCCGGGGGCGGAGCCGGGGCCCGCCCCGGGGCCGTCACCGGAGACGGATCCGACGGTGAGGCCGATGGTGCCGTCGGGCAGCGGGATCGCGTCGTACCAGTCGCTGCCGCAGGAGAGCTCCAGCCCGGCGGGGACCAGCCGGGCGGCCAGCCGCAGCCCGGCGGCCCGGGGGAGCCGGTCCGGCAGCAGTCCGCGGCGCAGCGCCTCGGTGGTGCGCGAGATCCGGTCCGACTCCAGTTGCTTGGCGAGCAGCGGGGCGGCGATCTCGCAGTAGTGGCGGGCCAGTTCCCGCTGGCAGCCGGTCGGTTCGGCGGGCTCGTCGTAGAACCAGAGGGCGGCGGCGAGCGGGCCGTCCTCGTCGGTGGCGAGCGGCAGGCCGTAGGCGCCGCCGAGGCCGAGGTGGACGGCGAGTTCGCGCAGCCGGGCGCCGATGGCCGGGTCCTCGGCGAGGTCGCGGGAGTGCAGGTGGGCGGGCCGGTCGAGTTCGCGCAGCAGCCGGGCCAGCAGGCTCTGCTCGGTCGGGACGGTCTCCAGGGCGCCGAGGCTGGCGCGGTCGAGGTTGA
Organism: Kitasatospora sp. NPDC032121; assembly: GCF_055580145.1. Classification (NCBI taxonomy): domain Bacteria; kingdom Bacillati; phylum Actinomycetota; class Actinomycetes; order Kitasatosporales; family Streptomycetaceae; genus Kitasatospora; species Kitasatospora sp. NPDC032121. The sequence continues at coordinate 405,620 of NZ_JBVILX010000002.1, forward strand.
AGCCGACCGGCTGTCCGGGCCCGCCGCCGGGCCGCCTGGTGACCAGCATGCCGCGCCGGGCGCCGAGCAGGGCGGCCCCGGAGGCGAGGACGGTGTCCAGGGTGGCGGTCAGGCCGCGGGCACGGGCCAGCCGCTCGGTGTGCTCGTGCAGGCTGGTGAAATCGGACAGGCGTCCGGCCAAACGGTCCTGCACCGCGGCGGACGGGGCCGTGCGGTCGTCCGCCGTGCCGTCCGGGGTGTCGACGGGGCCGGGCAGGTCCGGCAGGTCGAGGACGGTGAGCCCGCCTGCGCTGCCGGGTTCACCCGGCTCGGCGGTCGTCGTCGACGGGACGGCCGCCGACGGGTGGGACTCATTCATGCCGTCACTCCTGACGCGGTGCTACGTGCCATGCGAAACCCCCAGCTAAGGCCAATGTGGAGCGAGCACGGCCAAAGGGCGTGTTTCGCCTCGATTCGCTACTACTCGTCATTGATCGACAGCAATGCCACCACTTCTACACAGGCCATTCGGGGCATGTCCAGATCCAGGACGACGCGGTGGCCCGTTCCACATCCAGCGCGACCCGGTCGGGGGGCGTGCGGGGTCCGTACGCGCGCCGTGGAGCCCGCAGGCATGGAGCGGGCCGCGAGCGGGCAGAACCGGGAGGACGGACCCGGGCGGCCGTCCGGATCGTATGTCCGTGCCGCCCGTGAGCCGGGCTGGCCGGAACTCTCTCACTCGTACGGTGGAACCAAGCGCGCCCGGGCGGCGTCCATCCGGTCGCGTACGGGATTCTCGTTCCAAGGGCTGTGCCGGTGCGCGGCCCTTCATGTCGTGCTCCACACGCTCCACGTCGCAGCCGCGTCGTCCGCCCCGCCGCCCGCCCCGCCCCGCGCCGCCCGGGGCCCGCCGCGGCGGCCCGCACGGAGGATCCCGACGGACGCCGGTGGAGCGGAGCGAACCGAGCGGTCAGGGAAAGGAACGAGCGCCATGCGTGAGAACCCGAAGAGCCGGTCGGAGGAGCGTTCCGCCCGGTTGGCCGCGGCCCTGGCGGCCGCCGTCGACCACCGCTGGCCCGTGGTGCCGGGCACCGTGCTGTGCGACGGCCGCTGCTCCTGCGGCGACCCGGACTGCACCGTTCCCGGCGCCCACCCGCACGACCCCTCGCTGCTGGCCGCCACCACGGACGCCCGGATGGTGCGCTGGTGGTGGGAGCGGCGGTGCCCGGACGCGCCGGTGCTGGCCGCCACCGGCCGCACCGTCTCGGCGGTCAGCCTGCCCGCGGAGGCCGGAGCCCGGGCGCTGGTCTACCTGAGCGCGCTGCGCCTGCCGCTCGGACCGGTGCTGGCGATGCCGGGCCGCTACGCGCTGCTGGTGGCTCCGTACTCGCTGGACGCGCTCGGCGACATGCTCGCCCAACTCCCTTGGGTGCCGGGGTCGTTGCGCTACCACGGGCCGGGCGGATTCCTGCCGCTGCCGCCCGGCGGTGCGGCGGTGGGGGTCCCCGCGGCCGGAGGCTGGGGGCGGGTGCGCTGGGTGCTGGCGCCGCGGCCGGGCGCGGGCGGCGGGGTCTGGCTGCCGCAGGTCGGGCCGCTGCTGGGGGAGTTGGTGGAGGCGACGGTCCGACTGGACCGCGGACGCTCGGCCCACTGAGGGCCGGCTCCGCGCGGGCGCTCCATCGGGGTGATCCGTGCGGGCGCTCCGATGGGGCGCTCCGGAAAAACAAAAGATCCGACCGCTGGCGACGGGGGATGCACCAGCGGCCGGACTCTTTAGACAGTAACAAGGATCCGCGCCCGCGCCAATTTCCAAGACGCCCTCCACGCCCGGAAATTGCGCGTTCACCACGACAATGTGACGCGTATCACGCGGATCCCGCGCGCTTTAGTTCAGGGTGACCTGACGGTTCACCAGGTTCGCGCGGGCGCGCCGCTCCTCGGCGGTCAGCGGGGTCCCGTCGGCGAGCACGGAGGCGAGCCGCGCGGCGAACTCGGCGGCCGGCTTCTCGCAGTCGGCGGCGGTCATCTCGAGCGGGAGGTCCCACACCGGGACGGTCAGGCCGTGCGCGCGGAAGGAGCCGACCAGGCGGGTGTCCGGGCCGAGCGAGGCCTCGTCGGCCGCGTTCAGCCGGGCCAGCGCGTCCAGCAGCTGCTCCTCGGGCACGGTCATCACCCAGCGCAGGTGGTTCTTGTCCGGGGTGCCGCACCAGTAGGCGGAGTCCACGCCGGCGAGCTTCTCGGTCGGGATGGCCGAGGCGTTGGCGCGCTCCAGGGAGGCGGCGACCTCGCCGGTGGCGGCCTCGGCGTCCTCCAGCCAGAACTCGAAGCCGGTGTGCACGGTGGGCGTGAACGCGGCGGTGGTGTCCAGCAGGTCCTGCAGGCGGCGCCCGCCCGGGACGGTCCGGCGGGCCGGCACCGGGCTGCCCGGCTCGGTGGCCAGGGCCAGCTCCAGGGCGTCCGCGAGGTCGCGGCTGAGGTCCCCGGAGGCGGACTGGGTCTGCAGGCCGAGCAGGATCGAGCCGTCCTGGCGGCGCAGGGCCGGCCAGGCCAGCGGCAGCACGGTGGCGAGGGTCACCGACGGGATGTCACCGGTAGCGCCCTCGGCCACCCCGGCGGCCAGCGTCAGCGGCACCGTGGCGGCGGGCACCAGCTCGCGCAGCGCCACCCAGTCGGCCTCGCCGGGCAGGCCCTCGAACGGGCGGTGCACCAGCTCCTGGACCGCGTGCGAGGCCTCGCGGCCGTGGCACGCCTTGTACCGGCGGCCCGAGCCGCAGGGGCAGTCCTCGCGGGCCCCGACCACGGGGATCTCGCCCGTGACGGCGGTGGTGGACTGGCGCTGCGGCGCCTTCTTGGCGGCCTTCTTGCCCATGCTGCGGCTCTCCCGGGAACGGTGGTCCTGTGTCCCGGGAAGCCTAACGACACATTCCCCGAGCCCGGCTCATGCGCTACGGGCATCGCCTCCGGTGCGCCGGGCGTGCCGGGCCCGGGCGGGCAGCGCCGCCCAGACCGTGACCTCGCCCGGGGCGTCGCGCACGCCCCAGTCGCTCGCCAGCTGGTCGACGATGCTCAGGCCGCGGCCGCCGCGCGAGGTCAGCGAGGGACTCGCGGGCAGCGGCCGGGTGGCCGCCCCGCCGTCCGTGACCTCCAGGGTGAGCACCCCGTCGGCGTGCATCTGCCAGCGGACCAGCACCCCGCCGTCCGGCTCGTCCGAACCCTCGGCGGACTCCCGGCCGCCCGGCGCGGCGTGCGGCCCGGACGGGACACCGACCAGGACCTGCCCGAGCACCTCGGCCCGGGAGCCGCGCCCCAGCGCCGGCAGCGGGCCGAGCGGACGGGCGTACCGACAGGCGTTGCTCAACAGCTCGGAAAGGATCAGAACAGCATCATCGATGACCGGTTCCGGTATCTGCCGGTCACCCAGATCTCGACGCAGTCGGCGCCGTGCGACCCCGACACTCGCTGGGCCGTGCGGCACTGCCATGGTCGATGAAGTCGGCACTTCACGCGCCACCATCAACGCCACCCCCGGACCTCCTTCAGCGTATGCCGAGGGAGAGATGCCCCTTGGTAATGCGTCGGAAACGAGCACCGGACGATCCCGCCCGCCCATTTCGAGCGCGGCGACCGACGGTCGACATCAGGTCATTCCGTGCTCACCCTCTGTCGCCCGGATGCAAGAATTCCGGCAATTTCGCGCAAGGAAGGTTTGACTGCTGACCAGAAGTGATCGGATCTGACGGTATGGCCCCGGCCGGTCCTCGGTGCGTCGGCGGATCACCAGGCGATCACGGGCGCGATCACCGGGGGATCGCCCGGCGAGCGGCCGGCGATGATCCGGCCGTCAGCGGCCGAGCTGCGCCAGCACCTCCGCGGGCCGGTTGGTGATGATCGCGGACACCCCGAGCTCCAGGCAGAGCTCGACGTCGGCCGGCTCGTCCACCGTCCACACGTGCACCTCGTGCCCCAGCTCCCGCAGCCGGGTCACCAGCTGCGGGCGGGCCCGCACCAGTTCGATGCCCGGGCCGGCGATCCGCGCCCCGCCCGGCAGCGGCGAGCCCGCGCGCAGCCGGCCGAGCAGCGGCAGGGTCCGCTCGAACAGGAAGACCCGCCGGTACTGCGGTGCGGCGGCGCCCACCCGGTCCAGCGCGACCGAGGAGAAGCTCATGATCCGGGCGGACGGGCGGCCGCCGTCCCGGGTCGCGCCGATCTTGAACCGCTCCAGCGTCCGCAGCAGCTCGGCCTCCACCCGGCCGCGGAAGCGCACCGGGTGCTTGGTCTCGATCGCCAGGTCCACCGGGCGGCCGCACTCCACCACCAGCTCCAGCAGCCGCTCCAGCCGCAGCACGCCGCGCAGCTCGGGGTCGGTGCTGGGGCGGCCGGTCTTCCAGGCGCCGAAGTCGTACGCCTCCAGCTCGGCGAGGGTCATGGCCGAGACGGTGCCCCGGCCGTTCGAGACCCGGCCGATCCGGCGGTCGTGCACGCAGACCAGCGCGCCGTCGGCGGTGACCCGGACGTCGCACTCCAGCGCGTCCGCGCCCTCGTCGAGCGCGCGTCGGTAGGCCGCGAGGGTGTGCTCGGGCAGGGCGTGGGAGGAACCGCGGTGGGCGATCACCTGGACGGTCGGCGCGGTGCGCGCCGCCGTCGAGGACAGGTCTGGGCTGGTCACAGGCCCAACGATAGGTGGCGGAAGTGAAGCGCGGACAAAGACGGCCCCAACCGGTGGGGCCGTCTTCGCCGTACTCAGTCGTGCTCAGGCGCGCTCAGGCGTGTCCTGCCGTGTTCCGCCGTGTTCCGCCGGTTCGGCCAGGTCGGGTCAGGTCCGGTGCGGTCAGGGCCGGGCGGCGCGGCGGCCGATCGGGGTGAGCGCCCAGGTGACCAGGGCCGGCACCAGGAAGGCGAACAACGAGGCCGAGGTCCACTCCCGCGGGGTGAAGTGCAGCGCCTCCTGGGCGGAGGTCCAGAAGTCCGTCCACCAGTCGGCCACCTTGGTCGGCGCGATGAACTGGTAGACGGCGAAGCCCAGCGCCCACGGCAGCAGCATCAGCCAGCGGGACGGCGCGTCGGCGGAGAGGTTCCAGCCGCGCCGGCCGGCGCCGAGGAAGTAGTCCACCACGAGCACCGCCAGCAGCGGCACGAACACCGAGCCGATCAGGCCGAGGAAGCCGTAGTAGGTGTCGGTGAACTCGTCGATCTGCAGCGCCAGCACGGTGATCAGCACGCCGATCGCGCCGGAGAGCACCCGGCGGTCCACCTTCGGCAGCAGGTTCTGCACCGACATCGCGGTCGAGTACACGTTGGCGAAGGACTGGTCCGTCTCGCGCAGCACCAGCACCAGCAGGAACAGCCAGCCGGCCCAGACCCCGAGGAAGGAGTCGAAGATCCGGTTCGGGTCGCCGTCCGACTGCAGCAGCGCCATCAGGCCGAGCACGTAGCACCAGACCTGGGCGATCGTGTAGCCGGAGAAGCTGCCCCAGAACGCCGAGCGCGGGGTGCGCGAGTGCCGGGTGTAGTCGGCGGCCAGCGGGACGAAGGAGACCGACACCGCGATCATCGCGTCGGTGGCGCCCAGGAAGCCGTGCCAGTTGCCCGCGCCCGGGTCCGGCACGCCCTGGCGGCCCAGCTGGACGGTGAAGTACACCATCGCCACCGCGACCGCCCCGGCCACGAAGCGGCGCAGCACCGCGATCGAGCCCAGCGGCCAGATGGTCAGCACGGTGGTCAGCGCGCCGGCGAGCAGGACGAACAGCCAGCGGTAGCCGGTGGTGTGGGCGACGGTCTGGGCGCCCGCCGAGATGGTCAGCAGCTCGAACACGCCCCAGCCGATGCACTGCACGATGTTCAGCACCGTCGGCAGGTACGACAGCCGGGTGCCGAACAGCCCGCGCAGGTTCGCCATCGCGGGGGCGCCGGTGCGGGCGCCGATCAGCGAGGCCAGGCCGAGCATCGCGGTGCCGACGACCGTACCGACGGTGATCGCGGTCACCGCGGCGGCCAGCGACAGCTCGCTGCCGGGCGCGCCGAGCACGGTGGCGGCGGTGGAGAAACCGATCAGGCTGACGCCCAGGTTCATCCAGAGCGCGAAGTGGTCCCGGAAGCGCAGCGTGCGCGGCGGCTCGGTGTCGAGCACCAGGGGCGCCTCGACGTGATCGGCCCGCTGGGGGCGGTCCAGGACGGCCGCGGGCGTGGACCCGGAGAAACCCTTGGACTCGGGCGCACCCGAAGAAGAGGATGGCGAAGCAGGCGGCATGGCCGATACTCCCTACGCCGGCATTACCCGGACAGGTTCCGGCGGTCAGCGCCCCCTCGAACGTCCGTCACTCGCGTGGCGTACGGTCGACATGCGCACTCTCAGCCTGGTGGGTCCAAGCTCCCGCGTGTCAGTTGTGAGCGACAGGCTAACCGGCGCGGGGGCCGACACCCAAGGCCGAGGGCGTACGGTCCGCATCGCGGGACGCCCGGCGGGGGGAGGGGAGCCTCGGCCGTCGGTGCCGGCGTCGGTGCCGGCTAAGGATTCTTATGAGTTCTTCAGAGGGGTCCTTACGGCAATCGAATCGGCAGTGCGAAAAACTATGGTCCTTGGTTCTGCCAGCTATGGAGGTCGTCCGTGAGCACCGAGCGCGAGGTTGGGCCCGCCGGGCCGCAGGGGGAGCAGCCCGCCGGCCAGGGGGCGGCCGAGACCGCTCCCGAAGGCCCCGCTCAGGGCGGGCACCAGCCGACCATGGCCTTCCGGCGGGTGCCGGGGCCGGAGGCGGGTGCCGCCGATGCCGCTGCCGTCGAGGCGGCGCCGCCCGTGGACGCCGTCCCGGCCGAGGGCGTTCCGGCCGAGGGGGTCCCGGCCGAGGGTGGGCACAAGCCCACCGTCGCCTTCACCAAGGTGCCGGCGCCGGAGTCCCCTGCCGCGCCTGCCGCGCCTGCCGCGCCTGTGGCGCCCGTCGCGGAGGAGCCGGTCGTCGACCCGGCCACCGGCTACATCGACGCGCCGCCGCCGGTCCTGCCGCCCGCCCCGCCGTCCCCGGTCGCCGCGGCCCCCGCCGCAGCCGCGCCCGCCGCCCCGGCCCTGCCGCCGGCCGGCAACCCGTACGCCACCCCGACCCACGGCGTCCCCGCCGCCGGCGCGCACGAGGGCTTCGGCGCCGCTCCGGCCGCCGCCCCCGCCGCGCACGGCCACCACCCCTTCGGGGCCGGCCAGCCGCTCGGCGGCTGGGGCCCCACCCACGACTCCACCTCCGGCGGCGCCGGCTACCCCGGAGGCCCGGCCGGCCCGCTCGGCTACCCGGCGGACTACCCCGGTGGTCCCGGCGGCCACGGCGGCCCGCGCAAGAAGCGCGGCGGCCTGGTCGCCCTGATCGCGGCCGTCGCGGTGGTCGCCGGCCTGGCCGGCGGCGCGCTCGGCGTGTCCGTCGCCGACCACGTCGACAGCAGCAACGCCGCGAACGACCACCGCAGCACCACCGTCCAGGCCAGCGACACCCAGAAGAACGAGCCCGCCCCCGGCTCGATCGCCGCCATCGCGCAGAAGGCGCTGCCCAGCGTCGTCACCATCAAGGCGCAGGGCAACGGCGAGTCGGGCACCGGCACCGGCTTCGTCTTCGACACCGAGGGCCACATCCTCACCAACAACCACGTGGTCGCGCCGACCCTCAGCGGCGGCAAACTGACCGTCAAGTTCGCCGACGGCACCTCCTACAGCGCCTCGGTGCTGGGCCACGCCGAGGGCTACGACGTCGCCGTGGTCAAGATCGACAACCCGCCCAAGAGCAAGCTGGCCCCGCTGCCGCTGGCCGACTCCGACAAGGTCAACGTCGGCGACGCCACCGTCGCGATCGGCGCGCCGTACGGCCTGGAGTCCACCGTCACCAGCGGCATCATCAGCGCCAAGGACCGCCCGGTGGCCTCCGGCGACGACACCGGCTCGCAGGCCTCGTACATGAACGCCCTCCAGACCGACGCCTCGATCAACCCCGGCAACTCCGGCGGCCCGCTGCTGGACTCCGGCGGCGCGGTGATCGGCATCAACTCGGCGATCCAGTCCAACGCCTCCGCCAACGGCCGGGCCGGCAGCATCGGCCTGGGCTTCGCCATCCCGATCAACCAGGCCAAGTGGGTCGCGGACACCCTGATCAAGACCGGCAAGCCGGTCTACGCCAAGCTCGACGTGCTGCGCAACGACGACTACAAGGGCGACGGCGCGCAGATCCAGACCAAGGACATCCAGGGCCAGCCCGCCGTCACCCCCGGCGGCGCGGCCGACAAGGCCGGCCTCAAGCCGGGCGACGTCATCACCAAGCTCGGCGGCGTCCCGATCGACAACGGCCCCGCCCTGGTCAGCCGGATCTGGACGCACAAGCCCGGCGAGACCGTCGACGTCGAGTACACCCGCAACGGCCAGACCCTCAACACCAAGGTCACCCTCGGCCAGCGCGAGGGCGACCAGTAACCCACGGCCCGCGCGGAAACGTGTGCACCGAACCCCTCCGGACCCGTTAGGCTGACCTCCGCCTGGAGAGCTGCCCGAGCGGCCTAAGGGAACAGTCTTGAAAACTGTCGTGGCGTGACCCGTCACCGTGGGTTCGAATCCCACGCTCTCCGCTGGTGGAGAAAGCCCAGATCAGGGCGGGTATCGGCAAACTGCCGATACCCGCCCTTTTCGATTCCGTCCCGGCCTGTCCCACCCGTGTGCCGCGTTCGGTCAGGGTGTATGGGCCAGCTGTGGGCCAGCATGGAACGCCCGTGGAACGGACTGACGACCTACGTGGTCAGGTCGTGGCCGTCGAGGAATCGTTGGATCAGCGCGTTCGCGTGGTCCTCCCGTCCGGCGATGATCTTTGCGTAGAAGCGGAGCAGGACGGCCACGCTGTGGCCGGCGCGGCGCGCGACCTCCATGGGGTCGACGCCGGCGGCCAGCCAGCCGGATACGGCGGTTGCGCGGCACAGGTACACCACGTTGGCCAGCGGCGACCCGAACTCCTGCGGCGTGAGCGCCAGCTTCCGGGTCTCCTTCCAGACGGCAGACCACTCGTTGCTGAGCAGGCGCCCGCCTCCGGTCGCCCGGAACAGGCGGCCGTCCGGCGCGACTCCGAACTCGGCAATGTGCTCCCGCAGCAGTTGGACGAGCACCGGTGGAATCGGCACCGGACGGGTGGCCTTCCTGGCCCGCCGCTTGAGACCCCGCTCGTCGTGGGTCGACCCGTCGTCCGTCCACCGTGACCCGACCCCGGGCGCGCTTCCGTCGAGCACGATCTCACCCCAGCCCTGCTCCGGCAGGGTGCAGTCCGACTCCAGGATGTCCAGCGCTTCCGACGGGCGGGTCGCCGCGTAGAGGATGCAGCCGTAGAACGCACGGAGGTGCCTGCCCCGGCCCGAGACCCGGCCCGCGGCTTCGAGCAGCGCCCGGCCCTGTGCAGGGCTGGGCACCCACCGGAAGTCGATCTCGTCGTCAGTCTCCGGCGGACTCCAGTCGACGAACTGCAAGGGGTTCGTGGGGAGCTTGCGACGCTCTACGGCGTACTGGAGAGCGTTGTTGAACACCATCCTCTTGCGAGTGATCGTGTTGTCCGCAGCAACTCCGCCGTTAAGGAGCCGTGACAGGGCTTCCAGGGCGAGTCGGACGGTGTCGGAGTCCTCCAACTGGCTGATCTTGACGGACTTCCGCGCCAGCCAGGCCAACGCCTCCGTGACCTCCTCGGGCTGATCCGGCTGGTGCTCCGAGAAGTTGAACGCCCAGCAGCTCAGGGCCCGCCGCAGCAGCTTCGCGTCCGGCGCTTCCCGGCGGTCCGTCACCAGCGCAGGCGTGATGGTTGCGAGCGCGTCGGCGCGGGTCGCGCGACTCTTCGCCGACGACCGCGCCCACTTCATCTGCGCGTATGCGGTCGCGTGGTCGAACCAGGTGCCTTCGGTCTGCTTCCGGAGCTCGGACACCGGCAGGCCGCTCTCTTGGTCGAACTCCTCGCCGTTCTTCATCGCGGTCCGCAGCTCGGCGAGTCGTCCCGTGGCGAGTGTCTTGGTGGCGTAGCTCTTCGAGTGCGGCTTCGAGCCGACCTTCCACCGCAGCTCAAAGGGCAACCGCCGGCCGGGGCGCTGGCGGATGGTGTACAGCTTCACGTCGTACGTCAGCACGTGCTCTCCAAATGGCAGGGCCCCGGCATTGGCTGGGGCCCTGGATGGGGTGGCGGTTGGGTCAGGCGGCTGCGGACTGCTCCTGTGCAGCCCACCAGGCGTCGAGGTCGCTCCGGCGGACGCGAATCTGGCCGTTGGGGAGCTTCATGGTCTTGGGCCCCTTCCCCAGGGCGACCATCCGGTAGTACGCCGAGCGGGACATGTCGATCTCTTCGAGGACGGCGGCGAGCTTGAGCTTCGGGTCCTTGGTGGGCATGCCGGGTCTCCTCCCGGGGCAGCAGGTGGGGTACTTGGCGGTGCGCGCGTGTCCGAGGTGGGGATTTCTGCGTCATCGCGTCATCTGCGTCATTCACGCGTCTGACCTGCGATTTTGTGTGACGCAGCGGGTGGGGTCTGCGTCACCGGTGCGTCATCGGCCGCGTCATCCGATGACGCAGGTGACGCAGGATGACGCAGCGGCCGTCGTCTGCGTCACCGCCTTCGGCGCAGGTCAGGGGCCGTTTCCGGGCCCGTGTGACGCAGGTGACGCAGCGTCTTCCTACTTAGGAAAAGAGGGCGGCTGTTGCTGTAGTTAAGCGCCCTTAGAACGTGAAGAAGGAGCCGCTGCGCGGCACGACCTCTTGGCGGCTTCGCCGAACAGCAAGAAGAGCACCCGTTCGGGACGGAGCCGGGTGCTCTTCTTGCTTGTCCGGAGCGGTCAGAGCAGCCGGGTCTGCTCGTGCTCGACGGGGGCCGCCGGCCGGGCCATTTCGAGGTAGCGGCGCTCCTTCGTACGGCCGGAGTCGATGAGCACGCCCCGGGCCGCAAGGGTGGGCTGCAGCCGCTTGAGCCGGTCAGAGAGGACCTTGCCGGTGGTCGGCCAGCCCTTGGGCAGGGGCCGCAGCTCGTCGCCGCTGTAGAGGCGGCTGAGGCACTGCAGCCACTCCGTGGAGGACATGCGCTGTGCCTGTCCCGGGGCGATGGTCTCGGCGTGCTGCAGGACGGTCTGCGCGAGCAGGTCGCCTTCGATGACGTCGTCGTTGAGGTCGTCCAGGCTGGCCCGGTAGGCGGCCAGCGACCCGAAGCCCGTCGCGGCGTCGAGCTGCGCGCACAGGTGGGCGAAGTCGGCCATGCGCAGGTCGGTCGGGGTCTCGGCCTCGGCGGCCCGGACCTTGACCGTGAGGTCGAGCAGCGACCCGAGGACGACGGGCAGCACCTCGGCGTACTCGGCCCACAGCTCCGCCTCGGTGCGCCGGACGCTGGGGCGCTCCAGGCGCAGGGGCAGGAGGCGTTCGGCGAGGTCGGGCCGGATGACGCCGACGTCGATGCCGGTCAGCAGCAGGGGCCGGCGGTAGGAGGAACGGTGCACGTCCCCGTCGGTGAACAGCGCCCGCTTGACGGACTCGGCGCCGGTGACGATGCAGCACATGGCGTCGGACAGGTCCGGTCCCATGTGGGAGAGGTTGTCCAGGGCGGTGACCCACCCGGCCGCGACCGCCGCGATCAGGTCTTCCTCGCCCTTCGGGGCCCGGCGCAGGTCCCCGCTCATCCCCTCGATGATCCTCGTCAGCATCCGGCCGCCGGTGGACTTCCCTGCGCCCTGCGGACCGGTGAGGAACGGGGCGGGCACGGGCACGGACGGCCCCAGGCACCCGATCAGCCACGCGATCGCGAGGCACTCGGTGGCCGCGTCGGCGAAGTTGGTCAGCCGCAGCAGCAGGTCGATGCCCTTGCCGTCGGTGTCCCGGGCGGGCAGGGGGAGTTCGCCGGTGAGTTGGGTGCGCTTCCAGCAGACCTCCCGGGGGTCGGGGACGGTGATGTCCCAGCCGGTGGGGTGGATGCGCACGGACTGCCCGTCGGCGCGCCCCAGGTCGAGCCAGGTCGCGCCGTCGAACCCGGGGGCGACCCGGATGTGGACGGGCTGGACGTCCTCGGTCAGTGCGAGTGCTTCGATCAAGTCCAGCGCTTCCTTGATGGCGGTGCCGTTGAAGACGCCGCGCCCGTCCTTGAACAGGCTGGCCATGAGTTCCTGGCGGTGGCTGCCGGTGGTGCCCTGGGAGCGGATCGGCCGGGCCACCGGGTGGCCGGTGCGCTGGGCATACACGGCGCCGTCGGCGGTGCGGAAGTACCGGAAGTGCTGGCGGGCGTAGTCGGCGACGACCACGCGCGCCGGGTTCTTCTCGTCCTCGGCCACGGCTACATCCCCAGCCGAACGAGGGCGTTGGCCCAGGCGTCGGCGCAGTGCCGGGGCGATTCACCCCGGGCCTGCGCTGCGGCGAACAGCCGCTCCGTGTGCGCCTCGGTCAGGCAGCCGCACCGGCCGTGCGTGGAGAGCACGGCGAGGAACGTCGCGAACACCGTGGCGTGCACGGCGGCGGCGGCCTCGGTGATGCGCTGTTCGGCCATGGCGATGCCACGGGCGAGGTAGGTCGGGGTGCGGTGGGGGCACGTTCCGCCGCCGACGAGCGCGGGCACCGTGACGGCGGCCGGGCGGACAGCCGCGGGCTTCTTTACGACCAGGGCGCGGACCACGTCCGGCAGGGCCGTCATGGTGCCGGTGCCCGGGCCGAGCCACCGCACGTACTGCATGGACGACTTGACGTCCACGCCGGGCCTCGCAGCGTTGGCGGACGACATGGTGCCCCGGTAGATCCAGTGTTCGCCACGAGTGGTGCGCACGGTCCGGGTGGCGGGCAGGTACTCGTGCGCCCACGCGATGGCGTCCGCGTTGTCGAGGTCGACGACGGTCACCCCGGCGCCGCCGGGGTGGTATCCCGCCGCCACGGCCGCGTGCCACGCGAACGCCCACTCCGGGGAGGTGATGACATCGGGGTCGGTGGTGGCGGCGGCCCAGCCGTGGCAGGGCAGCGGGCAGACGCAGGGCCCGGGGGTCTTCATGTTCGGCCGGCCGCCGCACGCGTTGCCGGCGCAGCGGCGGCAGTTGCCGAACGTCTTCTTCCCGGCCCGCAGGGGCAGCACGGGAACACCGGCGGCGGCGAGAGTGAGCGCGGTGGCCAGGTGCTCGCCCCGGATGGGGGGTTCATGGGTCATGCTGGATTCCTCCAGTTCTGTGCTGGATCGGCGGCGGCCCAACTTCTTGGCGGGAGGGGGCCGCCGTTGTCGTCCGCTGCGTTCTCGGCGCAGACCTTGTGCGAGGGCCTGCGCTGGTCGTCGCGCAACGGGGTAGGGCGACCGCACCAGCGACACGGGCGGTCGCCGGTGCGGTCGAAGTGCCGGGCGTCGCGCCAGTCCAGAAGCACGATGCACCGGCCGGGTCAGGCGACCGCGACGGCGGCGGTGAGGAGGTGGCGGGCGAGTCCGGGCGGGACGGCGTTGCCGATCTGCTGGCCGATGTCGCGCCCGGTCCACGGGTGGTCCGGCGGGAAGGACTGCAGGGCGCCGGCCTCGGCCCAGGTGAACCGGGACTCGGTGCCGTCGTCGGTGAGCACCCGCACGCGGCTGACTTTGCCGGTCACGGTGGCGGACGGTTCGCCGGAGGTGCGCCGTCCTCTGGCCTTGGGGTCGCCGCCGGTGCCGTAGTTGGAGACCACGGTGAACGGGCCGCGCTCGGGCAGGACGTCGCCCATCGCCGTCCACGGCAGCAGCGCCGGGTCCCCGGCGGCGCGGGGCGTGCCCTTGGTGTAGGGCCGGTGGGTGGGCGCGGGCAGGGTGGCGGTGCCGGTGCGGCGGGCGATGAGGACGGCGCGTTTGCGGGTCTGGGGGACGCCGTACTGCTCGGCCCGAACGGTCCCGGCGACGGCGCTGTAGCCCTCGGCGCGCAGGATCGCGGCGTAGGCCTGCCAGACGGGCAGGACGGCCGGGACCTGCTCCAGGACGATCGCCTCGAACGGCCGCCCGGCGTCCATGGCGTCGAGCGCCCAGCGCAGGGGTTCCAGGACGAGGCGGATCAGGTCGTCCGTCTCGGTGGGGCCGTGGCGGGCGACGTCCTGTCGCTCGGAGAGGCGGTGGGCGAGGGCGACGATGTCGGCCAGCGCCCGGCGTCCGGCGCCGGTGCCGGCCGCGCTGAACGGCTGGCAGGGCGGCCCTCCGAGCAGCAGGCGTGCGTCGGGGAAGTCGGCGGGGCCGTAGCGGCGGACGTCGTCCTCGATCGTGTCGAGTCCGGTGGCGCGGCGGGTGGCGCACGCGTCCGGGCTCTTCTCGATCCCGGTGACGTGGATGCCGAGTGCGCGGGCGGGCAGGTCGAGTCCGCCGACACCGGCGAACAGGTCCACGCCCCGCACGGGCCGGAGCTGCACGGTGAGGTCAGGCCGCACGCCGCACCCGCCCCTCGGGGAGCGCGAGGACGGTGGCGAGCCGGGCCGGGGCGACGGTGGCGGCGACCGGGGCGGGGGCGCCCTCGCCGCCGTCGGGCGGGGCCGCTTCGGTGCCGGTGGTGCGGGCGGCGCGTTCGGCGGCCGAGGCGGCGAGGGCCCGGCGGACGGCGGCGCTGTCGGCGGCCGCACCGCGCTGGGAGGCCACGATGGGAAGGCTGAGGAGTGCGCCGGGGCCGATGAGGACGGCGGCGGTGATCAGGTCGCTGGTGGTGCTCATCGGGGGCCTCCCGAGGCGGTGTGGGCGAGGACGTCGAGCAGGTCGGTGCCGAGGGCGGCGAGGCGGTGTTCGATGGCCTGCCAGGAGTCGGCGTCGATGTGCATGAGGGCGGCGAGGGCGGTGGCGGGCTCGCGGTCGGCGGCGGCCTGGAGGGCCTCGCGCAGGTGGGTCGCGGCGAGCGGGCGGATGGTGTTCGGGGGCATGGCAGTGCCTCCCTTCCGGGCGGGCGCTGGGGGCGGCGCGCGGGGTGTCAGGGGCGGGTGTCAGCGGGTGTCAGGGCCGCTGTCAGGGGCCTCTGACACCCGCGTCTGCCTAGGGGAATGGGTGTCAGGGGGTGTCAGGTTTCAGGGGTGTCAGACCAGTGCCGGGGACGGGACGATCCGGTAGCGGCCCTTCTGCGCGGAGGGCACCAGGCGGCCCTCCTCGACGAGGCGGCGGAACTCCCCGGAAACCCACGGGCGGGAGCGGCCGAACTCGGCGGCCTGCGTCATGACGTCCTTGGGGCCGATCACCATCGTCCCGTTCTGCTCGAAGGCGGCGACGATGGCGTCCATGGCGGCGCGGGCCTCCTCGGGGGTGAAGTCCGGGGCGTCGGACTCGGGGCCGAAGGTGAGGCCGGCCATCGTCTCGCGGACCGGCGGGAGTTCGGCCTGCGGGTCCAGGCCCTCGTCCTCCGGGTCCACCCGCCGCTCGACGCCGGTGTCGTCCTGCTCGCCGCCGTCGCCGTCCGCGTACACGCTGTCCCCGCTCTCGTCGGCGTCGGCCTGGTGGCGTTCGGTGTAGGCCTTGCCGGCGACGCTGGCGGCGGCCTTCGCGGTGACGGGGTCGACCTTGGCGCCGTGGCGCACCGCCCACGCGGCGAGCTGTTCCATGACGCGGGCGGCCTGGCCGGTGAAGCGGAACGTGCGGCCGGGCGAGCTGTAGCGCTGCTCTTCGACGCCGGGGGTGACGAGGTAGCAGTAGCCGGGGCGGCGGTTGGCCCACGCGCCGGGGTGGGCGCCGGCGTCGATGACCGGGCCGGGCAGGGCCATGCCCTCGTCCTTGGCGTCCAGGCCGAAGGTCAGCACGGACGGCAGGCTGGCCCGGGTGCTGGTGGACAACTGGTCGTGGCTGGGCCGCTGGAGGCTGATGACCAGGGCGATACCGGCGGAGCGGGCTTCCTGGGCGGCGCCGGTGAACGCCTGGTCGCCCATGAACCGCAGGGTGTTCGCGGCTTCCTCGAACCAGGCGACGAGGAAGGGCATGCCCTCGCAGCCGCAGGCCCGGCCCTTCTGGCAGGAGTGGGCGGGGTCGGTCTGCTGCTCGGCGGCGGCGGGCGTCCACTGGCGGTAGCCGTGGGCGCCGAGCCAGCGGGTGCGGGCGGGGATGGCGGCCTGGAGGGCGGTGACCATGGTCTCGGTGTCGGCGCCGCCTTCCACGGCCCAGTCCAGGCCGGGCCGCAGCGGTCCGAAGTCCTGGAAGGCCTTGGGGTCGGACAGCCAGACGATGACGTCGCGCCGTCCCATGATCTCGGTGAGGATGTTGAGCGCGCCGTCGCCCTTGCCGGAGCCGGACATGCCGCAGATCAGCAAGTGCGTGCTGTTGCGGCCGGTCTGCGGGTCGCCGGGCAGCCAGAGCATGAGCGGGAAGCCGTCGTCGTAGCGGCCGACGACCAGCGGGTCGGCGATCGACCCGCCGACGCCGGTCGGCATCTCCCACTCGACCACCTCGGCGAGCATGTCCCGGGGCACCACGACCAGGTTGCCGCGCCGGGCCGAGTCGGGGTCGGGCATGTACCGAACGGCGGTCTTCGACACGTCGAGGCCGGAGGCGAGGTTCGGCAGCGCCTTCGCCACGTCGTCGTTGGTCAACTCCCCTGCGGGAAGGGTGAGTTCGGCGGTGACCCGGTTCGGCTCCACCTCGGCGCGCCGGATCTTGGCTCCGGCGAGCTTGACCTTCTCCAGCAGCGAGGCGTCCGCGTTGTCGGCGGCGGCCTGGATGGCGTCGGGGTTCCGGCGCAGTATCTGCCGCACGTTCCAGGACAGGGCGAGGATGCTGCCGCCGAGCCAGTACGAGCCGAACGTGAAGTCCGTCCACCCGGCCAGCGCGGTCGCGGTGAACCAGGTGCTCGCGCCCGCGACGGTCACGGCGGAGTGCAGGCGGCGCTGCGGGGAGGTGGACTTGCCCGCCCACGCGGTCGCTGCGGTGAGGCCGACCGAGCCGAGGGTCAGGCCGACCGCGTATCCGGTGGAGTCGTGGGCGGGCACCCACGCGAGCGTGCCGGCCACACCGGTCGCGGCCACCGTGATCCACGGCGGGGTGTAGGGCTTGGCCCGGTGGGCCAGCCACGCGGCGACGCCCTTGCCGGTGCTGGCGCCTTCGAGGTTCTCCCGGTGCTGGACCTCCGGGTCGGTGCCATCCTTCTTCGACATCGGTCGTGCTCCTCTCAGAACTGGAACGGACGGTGCTGCCGCTGGGCGGGGCGGGGGGCCATGACGTCGGCGTACTCGCGCTGGTAGGCGGCCCACGCGGCGGCGGCGTCCTTCGCGGCGTCGGTCAGCGCGTCGGAGGCCTTGGAGAGCTTCTGGGCCACGTCGCGGGCCCGGCGCTTGCGCTGGAACAGGTGGTCGCCCGGGGCGCCCGGGGCCTGCTCCAGCGCGGCCTTGAGGATCTCGGCCGCCACCTCCACCTCGATCGCCGCGTAGGCGCCGAACGCGCGCAGGCCCTCGCAGTAGGAACGCACGTCCTCGGTGGAGTAGAACGCGGGCTCCGGCAGGACCAGGGGCGAGGTGCGGTTCACGCCGGTGCCGGGGTTCGCGGCGGCGCCCATCTGCGGCGCACCGATCCCGCCGCCCGTCCCGCCACCGGGGTTCTTGTTGATGTTGATGTTGAGCCCGGGGGAGAACGTCGCCCCGAAGCTGTTGCGGGTGCTGCTGTTGGTGCCGCCGGCGTTGTTCCCACCGCTGTTCGGCGACGTGGTGTTCATGGTCATCGCAGGCCTCCCAGTGGGCCGGGGCTGTCCCGACTCCCCGCCCCCGCCCGACCCACGAAGGGCCGGGCGAGGACGGGCAATCGGCCAGCACTCAGGCGGAGGCGACCAGGGCGGCGACGGTCTCGGCGGCGTGGTGCCAGGCCTGGTCGAGGGCGTAGGCGCCGTTCATGCCGTGGTCGGCCAGCCGCACGAAGTTGCCCTTGCCGGTGGCGTCGGCGAGACGGCGCAGGGGCTCGCGCCGGTCGGCGACGTAGTGGGTGAGCGCGCTGAGCGCGAGGGCGGCGGCGACGGGGCCGGGCCGCAGGCGGACGCCGAGCAGCCGGGATCCGGCGAGCAGGGCGGCGGCCTGGGTGGCGGTGTAGGTGGCGACGTGGGCGGCGCAGGCGCGGCGGCCGGCCGCGCTGGACTGCCCGTCGGTGTGGTCGTGGTGGCCCTTGGTGGTGGCCTGGTGGTCGGTCTGGATCCAGTGGTCCGCCACGTCACCGGCGGCCCGGAACAGGGCGTAGGCGGCGGCGAAGCGGGCAGCGCGGACGCTGGTCATGGAGCACTCCAAGTCATCTGGTGTGGAGCGAAGTTGGGGGGATGTCAGGCCGCGAGGCCCATGACGTCGGCACAGGGCAGGCAGGTGCCGAGGTGCGCGGGCAGCACGTACCCGACGTCGCGCCTGCACTGCGGGCAGGTGCGGCGGGCGGTGTTCGCGGCGGCCAGCGCCCGGCGGCGCCCCTCGGTCATGGGGCGGACGGGCGCGGCGAGGGTGAGGCGGTAGAGGTAGGCGACCCGCACGCCCGACGTCGAGCGGCGGGAGCGCCACATGAGCTGCGCGGCGACGTCCTGGCCGCCCGGGCGCAGTCCCTTGGCGCGGAGCTGTCGACGGGTGAACAGGCCGTCCGGGGCCATCCCCCACGGATAGGTGGGGGTACCGCCGTGGCGGTCCCCGGAGGGGTCCCAGTGTCGCGGGCGGCTCACCGCTCGCTGTCCCTGACGGCCTCGGGCGGGGTGAAGTGGCCGACCAGCCTGATCGGAGTGCCGGCGTAGGTGGTGGTGACCTCGAGCCAGGCGAAGGTGCCCGTGATGGCGAGGTCGACGTCGGCCGGGTCGAGGTCGAGGCGCTGGCGCCACTGCTCGAAGTCGGCGAGGGCGGTGTCGCGGTGGAAGGCGAGGGCCATGCCCTCGGTGAGGAGGAAGGCGCCCGTGGTGGCGTCGCGCTCGTCGGCGACGACGCGCTCGCTGGTGATCCTCGGCGCGGGCAGGTCGGGGTGGGTGGTGAAGAGGGCGAGCAGGGTGCTGGCCGCGTTGATCTGGGCGCGGGCCGTGGTGATGTCGGTGGTGGTCACGATGCCTGCTCCTCGATGCGGGGTGCGGTGGTGTCTTCGGTGCTGGCGGGGACGGCGTGCAGGGCGGGCCGCTCCGGGTGTGCGGGCATGCCGCCGTGGCGGGCGCCCTCCGAGCCCCGGCGGGGGCGGCTCACGCGGCCACTGCCTCGGCGTCGCCGTCCTGCTCGCTGAGCCGCTTGTAGACGACGCTGACGTAGGCCGGGGAGCGGGTGGAGCGTCGGGCGGCCTCGCGCTGGGAGACGCCGTCGCGCCAGCACTGCTCGATCACGCGGGCGGCCTCGACCCCGTCCAGCCGGGCGGGCTCCTGCGTGTCGGTGTTCACCTCGTCGGCAGGGGCGTTCACCTCGCCCTCGGCGGTGAACGCCTCGGGCTCCGGGATGTTCACCGGGTCCTGTCCGGCCGGGTACACCGGGCCGTCGATCACGTCGTCGGCGGTATCCGGGGCCGTACCGGTGAACGCCTCGGCGGTGTCGGCCGGGGCGGGGTGAACGGGGGTGAGCACCGGGTGAACGGGCTCGGTGTTCACCACCTCCACCGGACCCGCCGGAAGCACCTCCAGCACCTCCGCTCCGAGGCCGGCCGACGGGATCGCGACGGGCTGCGGGGTGGGGGTGAACGGTGCCTGCGGGAGGGTGAACAGCGGGCTGTTCACCACCTGCCGGGCGGCCTTCGGAACCGTGGCCGGACGCTTGCGGAGCGGCGGTTGGGGCCGCTTCGCGAGGCGGGCCAGGGACCTGCGGTAGGCCGGTCCGGCCTCAGCGACGAGCAGCAGCAGAAGCGGCGGGATCAGGTGGATCACCACGCCGACCAGGTCACCTTCCAGCGCGGCGGCCCCGATGTTGAGCCACACGGTCGCCAGCCCGGTGACCCACCGGAAGAGGGCCGGCCAGCGTCCGGGCTTCACGCCGAAGCGGGACAGGACGCTGTCCGCCTGGAGGCTCAGGATGAAGCACCCGTCACCGGCGACCGCCATCACGGGGCCGGTCCCGTAGCCGGGTGAATGGGCGTCGATGAACGGGGCGGCGGTGGACATGCTCACCGCGACCACCGCCCCCGTCAGCACCCACGTACCGGTACTGATCACGAGCGACGTACGGCGGATCTGAGCCTCGGTGGGCACCTCGGTGAGCACCGGGTGAACACCACCGCCGGAACGGTGAACACTCACGCCGCCACCCGCCCGACGCTGGTGGTGCGACGGATGACCGCCGGGCGCCGCAGCGGCACCGGCGCCATGCCCAGCAGCCGCTCGGCGTAGGCCGCCAGCACCGGGTCCTCCCGGCGCAGGTCCGCCAGCACCGCCAGCGCCACGTCCATCCGGGCCTGGTACTCCAGGGCCGATTCACCGGGCACGCCGGTGAACAGCTCCTCGTCCACGCCCAGCGCCAGCTCCGCGAACTCCTCCGAGTCCACGGCGTGCTGGCCTGCAACAATCGACTTCACGGGTCTACCTCTTCCGATAGGGAGGTGGGCCCCAGGGGCCGCCGCGCGCCCGGCCAAGGAAAGCGCGGCGGCCCCGACTTCCGGGCCCAAGCCACTCATCACGAGTAGCCATGACCCCCGACCCGCCACAGGCGGCACGGATCGGGGACCAAAGACACTCGTTCTTGATCAGCACACTGTTGAGTTCTCAAGGAACGGCACGTCATCGACAGTCCGTAGGGCGCGCGGCCAAGCCGCCTTCCCCCGACAACCGCCGGGCGCGTTCGTGCAGGTCAGAGCAACCCAAAGAAGGGCCAAGGGCATTGTCTGCATTGTCTGAACAATGCTGCCCTCGGGAAGACTGTGGCATCCGTCGTGACGCCCCGTCAAGCGCATCGTTCGCATTGACTGGACAATGGACTCCGCTGGGCGGTTTCATGGGGCTATGGCAACCACGCGAGCTGGGCGACCCCCGATGTACCAGCAGATCGCCGACGTCTTCCGGCAGCGGATAGCGAGCGGAGCCCTCGGTGCGGGCGACCGCCTTCCGACCGAGGCCGAGCTGAGCGAGGAGTTCGAGGTCGGCCGAGGCACTGCGCGGCAGGCCCTCGGGATACTCGTCAACGAAGGACTGATCGCCGCCGCACGCCCCCGGGGCTACTTCGTTCGGGAGCGCAGGCCGATGGTCTTCCGGCCGCAGGCCGAGTTCCGGGCCCGGCCGTACTCGGAGGAGATGGACGCCTTCGTTACGGAGCACTCAGCAGATGGGCGGGAGGCCAGCCAGCGCATCGACGTGAGCATCGTGGAGCCGCCGGCCAGCGTCGCCAAACGTCTGAACCTGCAGCCCGGCGAGCTTGCGGCCGTGCGTCAGCGGGTGCGCTGGCTGGACGGGGAGCCGTTCAACCTGAACGACTCCTACTTCCCGCTGAGTATCGTGCAGGGCTCCGAAATCATGCGTCCCGCAGACATCGTGCGCGGCGCCAACAAGGTGCTCGCCGAGCTGGGATACCTCCAGGTCCGCGCCATTGACGAGCTGTACGTGAGGATGCCGACCCCCGAGGAGACCAAGCGCCTTGAGCTGGGCGCCGGGACGCCGGTGGCGGAGCACGTCCGCATCGGATACACGGCCGAAGGCCTGCCCGTCCGGGTGGCCGTTTCGATCCTGCCGGGCGACCGGCACGTGATCACCTACGAGCAGGAACGAGAGCAGCAGGATGCCGACGCTAACTGACCTGGAGATTCGCCCCGCCGGCCGGGATCAGCTCGGCAGGGTGGAGGCACTGCTGATCGAAGCAAGCGAATGGCTTGCCTCTCGGGGCAGTGATCAGTGGCAGTTCCCGCCTCGGCGGGACCGGGTCATCAGTGCCATGGAACGCGGGGAGTGCTTCCTGGCCTATCGCGACGGTGAGCCCATCGCGACCCTGACCGTGGACGAACAGGCCGACCCCGAATTTTGGGAGCCCGGAGACCGGCCCGAGGACGCGCTGTACGTCCACCGCATGGCG
Organism: Kitasatospora sp. NPDC032121; assembly: GCF_055580145.1. NCBI lineage: Bacteria > Bacillati > Actinomycetota > Actinomycetes > Kitasatosporales > Streptomycetaceae > Kitasatospora > Kitasatospora sp. NPDC032121. The sequence goes on from NZ_JBVILX010000002.1 coordinate 427,477, forward strand.
GTGGCGCGTAAGGCAGCCGGCCGGGACGTTGGCGGGGAGCTACTGGACTGGGCCGTCGATCGCGCGGCAGCCGCTGGGAAGCAGTTCCTCCGGCTGGACGCCTGGAAGACGAACCCGGGCCTCCACCGCTACTACCTCGGTCAGGGGTTCTCCCTGGTCAGGGTCGTAGATCTGCCTCACCGGCCGTCAGGCGCCCTCTTTGAGCGAGCGGTTCAAGATCGCCCGAGGGGTTGACGTGGGCCAGTCGTGGGCCACGACCCGTCATCGGCAGCGCTGATACGGTGTTGCCCCTGGTCAGGGCCGGTACGGACGGCGCGGCGGAATTGTTCTTGAAAACTGTCGTGCGGTGACCCCGTACCGTGGGTTCGAATCCCACGCTCTCCGCCGGTAGGAGAACCACCTGCTCAGGGCGGGTGCCGACATCGTTCGGCACCCGCCCTTCGCGTTCCCCCGGGGGGTGGTGGGCGAACGGGGTTGACCCTGACACGGTGGCAGGGGATGGAGTGGTCGCACCATGTTGAACATCGGAGACTTCGCCAGCCACGGCCGGGTGTCGGTACGGATGCTGCGCCACTACGACGCGATCGGACTGCTGCGGCCCGCCCGGGTGGACCCGGTCAGCGGGTACCGCTTCTACGAGGCGTCCCAACTCGCCCGGCTCAACCGGGTGATCGCGCTCAAGGAGCTCGGCTTCACGCTGCAGCAGGTACGGGCCGTCCTGGACGAGCGGGTGGACCCGGCCGAACTGCGCGGGATGCTGCGGTTGCGGCGGGCCCAGCTCGCCGAGGCGATCGCGGCCGACGAGCTGCGGCTGGCCCGGGTGGAGGCGAGGCTCCGGACGATCGAGAGCGAGGGGACCATGTCCGCACACGATGTCGTGGTGAAGTCGGTGCCGTCCGTCCGGGTGGCCCAACTGAGCGGTGTGGCAGCGAGTTACGAGCCGGAGGACATCGGACCGGTGATCGGGCCGCTGTTCGGCGAGCTGTGCGGGCGGCTGGCCGAGGCCGGGATCGAGGCGACCGGTCCTTCCGTCGCCCGCTACCAGGACGCACCGGAGGGCAACGGCGCGGTGCTGGTCCTGGTGGGCATCCCGGTCGGTTCGTCGGTGCGCCCGGGTGCGCACGACTTCGAGGTGCTCGACCTGCCGCCGATCGAGGAGGCGGCGACCATCGTGCACCGCGGCTCGATGGACGAGGTGCTGGGCAGCAGCCAGGAACTCGCCCGCTTCATCGAGCAGAACGGCTACCGCTCGGCCGGCTACGCCCGGGAGCTGTACCTGGAGTGCCCGGAGGACCAGGCGGGGTGGGTCACCGAGATCCAGGAGCCGGTGGTCCGCCGGTAGTTCGTCGGTCGTGCGCCGGTGGCGGCGCCCCCGGCGTGCTTGCCCTCGACCTGGTCGAGGGGCCTAGCGTCGCCCGGCATGACCACCACCACCGGCGCACCGGCCCCGGTCGCGCTGCCCCGCCCGTACCTGTTCTGGCTGGCCGGGGTCCAGGCCGGACTGCTGGGCGACGCCGCGCTGTACTTCGCCCTCGGCTGGGCCGCCTCCGCGCACGGCGGCGGCGCGGCCGGGCTGGTCCTGACCGCGATCACGGTGCCGCGCACCGCGCTGGTCCTGCTGGGCGGCGCGGTCGCCGACCGGTTCGGCGCCCGCCGGGTGATGCTCGTCGGGGACACGGTGATGCTGGTCGCGACCGGCGCGCTGGCGCTGGTGGCGGCCGACCGGGGCACGCCGCTGTGGCTGCTGGTCGCGGCGGCGGCCGTGATCGGGACGGTCGACGCCTTCCACCTCCCGGCGAGCGGCTCGATGCCGCGCCGCCTGGTGCCCGCCGACCGGCTGCCCCGGGCGCTCGCCCTGCGGCAGGCCGGCGGGCAGAGCGCCGTCCTGCTCGGGGCACCGCTGGGCGGCCTGCTGGTCGCGGCCGGCGGGCTGTCCGGTGCGGCGCTGGCGGACGCGGCGAGCTTCGGGGTCGTGCTGCTGGTCCTGCTGCGGGTGCGCCCCCGGGAGGACGGGCCGTCCGGCCCGCGGGAGGGACTGCTGCGCGAGGCGGCGTCCGGAGTCCGGCTCGCCCTGGCCGACCCGCTGCTGCGGGCCGCGTTGCTGCTCACCGGCGCGGCGGCCGGGGCGCTGCTGCCGGTGGTGTCGCTGCTCGGCCCGCTGCTCGCCCGGGCCCACGGCTGGTCGGCCGGGACGGCGGGACTGGTGAGCGCCGGGCAGGCGGCCGGGGTGCTCGCGGTGGCCGCCCTGGTCGCCCGGCGGGGCGGGCTGCCCCGGGCCGGTGTGGGGGCGGCGGCCGGGCTCTGTACGGCCTCGGCGGGAACCGTGCTGCTGGCGTTGGCCGGGGAACCGGCGGTGGCGGTGGCCGGCAGTGCGGTGGCGGGCCTCGGCTCGGGGCTCTTCGCCTGCCACCTCGGACCGCTGGTGCTGACCGGCGCGCCGCACAGCCACCTCTCGCGGGTCCAGGCGCTGCTGACGCTCGTGCAGAGCCTGGCCCTGGTGCTAGCGAACGCCCTGCTGGGGCTGCTCGCGGACGCGGCGGGCGCCACCCTGCCCACCCTGCTCTGTGCCCTCGCCACCGCCACCGCGGGCCTCACCGCCCTGGCCACCCCGGCCCTCCGCCGGGCCTGAGCCACCCGGCCCCCGCCCGCCGTCCGGCGCCCTTCCGTCTCGCCGCCCGTCTCCGGCCCCGCCGTCCGCCCCGCCCGTCTCCCCGCCCGCTGTCCGGCTCCCTTCCGTCTCCCCGCCCGTCTCCGGGCCCACTTGCCCGGCCCCGCCCGTCTCAGGGCCCACTTGCCCGGCCCCCGCCCGTCTCCCCGCCCGTCTCTGGGCCCACTTGCCCGGCCCCCGCCGTCCGGGCAGAGTGCGGAGGTGGAGGCGGCCGGACGGCGAGTGGAGGCGGCGATGAGTGATCTGACGGACCGACTGGCGCAGGCCCTCCCGGACGGGGCCGTGGTGGTGGACCCGGACGTGACCGCCGCGTACCGCCACGACATGGCGGGCTTCTGCGCGGCCGGGCAGCCCGCGGTGGTGGTGTTCCCGGAGACGGTCGAGCAGGTGCAGCACGTCATGCGCACCGCGACCGAGCTGCGCGTCCCCGTGGTGCCCCAGGGCGCCCGGACCGGGCTGTCGGGGGCGGCGAACGCGGTGGACGGCTGCGTCGTGCTGTCACTGGTGAAGCTGAACCGGATCCTGGAGATCGACCCGGTGAACCGGATCGCGGTGGTCGAGCCAGGCGTGGTGAACGCCGAACTCTCCCGGGCCGTCGAGGAGTTGGGCCTCGCGTATCCGCCGGACCCGTCCAGCTGGGAGTCCTGCACGATCGGCGGCAACATCGGTACCGGTGCGGGCGGGCTCTGCTGCGTGAAGTACGGCGTCACCAGCGAGTACGTGCTCGGGCTGGACGTGGTGCTGGCGGACGGGCGGCTGCTGTCCACCGGCCGCCGGACCGCGAAGGGCGTGGCCGGGTACGACCTGACCAGGCTGTTCGTCGGTTCGGAGGGGACGCTCGGGGTGGTGGTCCGGGCGGTACTGGCGCTGCGGCCGGCGCCGGCTCCCCAGCTGGCGCTGGCGGCGGAGTTCCCGAGCGCGCAGACGGCCGGGGCGGCGGTCTGCGAGGTGATGGCGCGCGGTCTGACCCCGTCGCTGATGGAGCTGATGGACGCGGTCTCGGTGCGGGCCGTCAACGAGTTGGGGCGGATGGGCCTGCCGGAGTCCACCCAGGCGCTGCTGCTGGTCGCCTTCGACGGGCCGGACCGGGTGGCGGAGCTGGCCCGGGTCGCGCGGCTGTGCCGGGAGGCCGGGGCGACCGAGGTGGTGCCGGCCGAGGACCAGGCGGAGTCCGACCTGCTGCTGGCCGCCCGGCGGATGGCGCTGCCCGCGCTGGACCGGCTGGGCACCACGATGATCGACGACGTGGCCGTGCCGCGCTCCCGGCTGGCGGAGCTGCTGGACGGCGTCGCGGTGATCGCCGAGCGGCACGGACTGACCATCGGCGTGGTCAGTCACGCCGGGGACGGCAACACCCACCCGATCGTCATCTTCGACGCCTCGGACGAGGAGCAGGCGGCCCGCGCCCAGCGCTCCTTCGACGAGATCATGGCGCTCGGGCTGGAGCTGGGCGGCACGATCACCGGGGAGCACGGGGTGGGGCTGCTGAAGCGGGACTGGCTGGCGCGTGAGCTGGGCCCGGTGGCGCTGGACCTGCAGCGGCAGCTGAAGGCGGTCTTCGATCCGCTGGGAATCCTGAATCCCGGCAAGATGATCTGATTTCCATCGGTACATCACATCGGTACATCACACTTGAGCGGCCCCTCGGCGCCCACCTTCCCGCTGTCGAAGTGCGACTTTCCGACGGTCTGCGAATTGCCGGAAAAGTCGACACGGGAGGGTGACCGAACTTTTCAGGGGCGCGTTCATGGTTCGCATGCGCCGGGGTGGTGCGCTCGGCGGGCCGCGTGACGGCCTTGCGCCGCCCTCCCCGGCGTCTCGGTCGACGGCCGTCCGGGCGAAGTGCCCAGCTCGGGCGGGGTGTGTCGCCGCCTGGACCGCTTTCCGGGCCGTTATGCGCGGTCGCACTGATATCACGCGAACGGGCGAAATCAGCCGCATGAGCTAGCGCTTTGTCGATTTGTTGCGGAAGTCTGTCTTCCGGCGCCGCAGTTCGCAGGTGTTCGTCTCGCTGACGAACCTTGCACACCTTGATCGACCACTGCCCGATGAACGGATTCCCGGAGGCACCCATGGCACGCGTCCACACCCGTCGAAAAACCGGGCTGCTCCTGGCCGGGCCACTCGCGGCCGGCCTGCTGCCGGCCGGTGCCGGTGCCTCGAACCAGGACGACACCGTCGCCGTGAAGGACAACGCGGGCACCGTGCAGGGCGGTCAGGGCAACCAGGACGTCACCGTCGTCGTCGCCCCGACCTTCAACTGACCGACCGCACGGCCGAGTGACGGCACCGGGCACCACGGAAGGCGGGGGCGCCTGACGTGGGCGTACGCGGGTGAGCTGAGCAGCCGCGAACGGGCCAGGACCGGATCGGAACGGCCGGAACGGACACCGAGAGCCAGCGCTTCACTGACACCGAGGAGCCGACGCTTCACACCAGAGGGAACAGCGCATTCGACCGGCCCGCGGAAAGGGTCACCGCGAAACCGGTCTCGTGGGCGGTGCCGCCATCGGCACCGCCCACGAGCGTGTCCGGCGCCGGTGCGTCCGCCCCCGGATCGCCCCGCCCGGGCACCCGAGAAGGGCCCCGGAACACCCCGCTGACCGGCCCAGATCCGTTCATCGAGGGCCCGCGCCCGGAGCCGTCGGTCTACGGCGGTACGGTTGCGCTCCGACAGCGCACCCACGTGCCCGGCCCGGAAGGTCCGGCCCGGCCGGGGTGGCGACCGCGGCAATCGGAAGGAAGGGCGCGCGATGGCGGCGGAGGAGGAGGGCCTGACCGGCCCGGACGGGGCCAGGCCCGCGGCGGAGCCCGGGGCGGACCCCGCGGAGGCGCGCCAGGAGCCGTCGGCCGAGCCGGTCCACGAGCACCGGTCCGCCCCCAGGTCCGTCCCCGAACTGCTGCTCGGCCGCCCGCCGATGGCCCGCCCGCTGCCGTCCTTCGACCACGAGGCCGCCCCCGCCGAGCCGGGCCCGCTGTTCGTGGACTGGCTCGAAACCGCGCTGCACGCCGGTGTGCTGGACCCGCAGGCCTTCACCCTCTCGACCGTCGACGCCGACGGCATGCCGGACGCCCGGGTGCTGGTGCTGCGCGACGTCGACGCGGCCGGCACCGGCTGGAACTTCTCCGCGGACGCCGACAGCGTCAAGGGCCGCCAGCTCGCCGCCCACCCGGCCGCCGCGCTGACCGTCTACTGGCCGCAGCTGGGCCGCCAGGTCCGGGTGCGCGGCACCGTCGAGCGGGCCGCCGACCTGGTCGCCGCCGCCGAGTTCGCCACCCGCTCGCCCGCTGCCCGGGTCGTCTCGCTGGTCGGGCGGCAGAGCGAGCCGCTGGGCTCTCTCGACGAGTACGACGAGGCGGTGGCGGTCGCCCGTCGCCGACTGGAGACGCACCCGGACGCGGTGGCGCCCGGCCACGCGGTCTACACCCTGTGGGCGCACGAGGTGGAGTTCTGGCAGGGCGACAGCCAGCGCCGCCACGTCCGGCTGCGCTACACCCGCATCGGCCCGGTCAGCTCCGCGGAGTGGTCGCGCACCCTGCTCTGGCCGTAGGCCGCGCACGGCCCTGCGCGGCCTACGGCCTCCGCAGGTACCCGCGGGGTTACCGCCGCCCGGTCAGCGTGGCGCCCACGCTGGCCGCGACCACGCAGCCGATCCCGGCCAGCTGCGGCGCGCCCAGCAGCTGGCCCAGCACCACCAGCCCGACCAGTGCGCTGACCGCCGGCTCCAGGCTGACCAGCACGCTGAACACCCGCTGCGGCATCCGTCGCAGCGCGGTCATCTCCAGCGCGTACGGGATCACCGGCAGCAGCAGCGACACCCCGGCCACGGCGGCGAGCAGCGCCGGAGCCGAGGCCCCGGGGGCGGTCAGCCCGTGCCAGGCCTGGCCGAGCCCGAACGGCGCCAGCGTGAGCGCGCCGACCGTCATCGACACCGCGAGGCCCTGGAACCCCTGGAAGGTCGCGCCGACCTTGTCGGTGAACAGGATGTACACGGAGTAGCAGGCGGCCGCCCCGAAGGCGTACAGCAGGCCGACCGGGTCGAGCGACCCGCCGCCGTCCCCCTCGCCGAGCAGGGTCAGCAGCACCACGCCCGCGGCCGCGAGCAGCGCCCAGAGCAGGTGGCTGGCCCGCCGGGCGAAGACCAGGGCGACCGCGAGCGGGCCGAGGAACTCGATGGTCGCGGCGGTGCCCATCGGCAGCCGGTCGATGGCCCCGGCGAACAGGAAGGTCATCCCGGCCGAGGCCATGCCGAGCAGTGCGGCCGCGGCGAGGTCGCGCGGGCGCTTGTCGCGCAGCTTCGGCCGGGTCACGGCGAGCAGGATGACGGCGGCGAAGCCGAGCCGCAGGAAGGTCGTGCCGCTGACCCCGAGCGGGCCGAACAGCGGCTTGGACAGCGCGATGCCGGTCTGCACCAGGAACATCGCGGCCAGACAGAGAAGCGGCGCCGGGATCCGCTCCGGGCGCCGCAGGACCTTGCCGAACCGGCCGGGGGATCGGCCGGCGTGGGTTCCGGGTGGCGCCGCGGGGCCGGACGCCCCACCTCGTCGCCAGCTTCCCCGCTCGCCGGCAGGCTCGCCCTTGGGGGCGGGCGGCATGGCAAGGGCCTCGGCGACGGCGGCGGCCGACGACGAGGCGGTGGGGGTTTCGCTGGTATGGGAGGTGGGCATGCTTGTGAGTTTGCCGTAAGGAGTGATGAACGGGCAAGCTCGTTACAAAAATCGGGACGGATCCGGACGGGTGCGTCCGAAAGGGTGGACTCCCGGGGGTGCCGCGGCGTGGTTGCCGCAGCCGTCCGACGGACCGTCAGTAACAAGGCGGGGTGCGCCATCTCCGCCCCGCAGCCCTCCTCGCCGCCGCCCTCGTGCTCCTGCTGGCCACCGACGGGACGGGCGTGAACGCCGAAGCCGCCGCCCGGACCGCCGCCGCCGCTCCCCGCGACCGGGCCGTCACACTGCCCGACCGGTCCGGCCCGCCCCGGATCCGCGACACCTGGAGCGGCCCCGCCTTCGACGCCTGCACCGCACCACCGCTCGACACCCTGAAGGCCTGGCGCGACGCCTCCCCGTACGGGGCGCTCGGCATCTACACCAGCGGCTCCCAGCGCGGCTGCACGCAGCCCCGGCTCACCGCCGAGTGGGTGCGCCAGGCGCGGACGATGGGCTGGCGGTTCCTGCCGGTGCACGTCGGGCTGCAGGCGCCGTGCGCCGACCCGGGCCACAAGCCCAAGCGGATCGACCCGTTGAACGCCGTCGAGCAGGGCCAGGAGGAGGCGGGCGAAGCCGTTCTGGCGCTGCGCGCGCTCGGGCTCGCCCCGGGCAGCCCGGTCTACCTGGACATCGAGGCCTACCCGCCGCGCGACCCGGTCTGCGGCCAGGCGGTGGTCGACTTCACCCTCGGCTGGACCGCCGGCCTGCACGCCGCCGGCTACGGCTCCGGCTTCTACTCCAGCCTCGACTCCGGCATCGCGGACCTCGTCGCCGCCGCCCGGGCCGGCAGCTCCCCGCTGCCCGACGCGCTCTGGTACGCCCGCTGGGACGGCAAGGCCGACACCGACGGCTCCGGCGGCCTCGCCCCCGACCTCTGGAGCTCCCACCAGCGCGTCCACCAGTACAACGGCAACGTCGAGGAGACCTTCGGCGGCGCCACCCTCACCGTCGACCGCAACCACGTGGACGGCCCGACCGCCCTCTGAGACCCGCGGATAGGGTGGCCCCCGATCGAGCGCGGGGGGAACGGCATGACGAACGGCCAGGGGTACGGCGGCACCGGCGGACACGGCGCGCCACCGCCGCCGCAGTACCCGTACGGGCAGGCGTCGTACCGGCAGAACCCGTACGTGCAGAGCCCGTCCCCGCAGAACCCGTCCCCGCAGAACCCGTACGCGCAGCCGGTGCCGCCGTCGCAGCCGTACCCGCCCCAGCAGCCGCACTCGTCCGCCCCGCCGAGGCCCGCGAGCGGGCTTCCCGGCGGCTTCCCCGGTCCCGCGCCGCGCCGCAGCCGCGCGGCGGTGCTGACCCAGTTCCTCCTCCAGTGGATCTACGCACCGCTCTGGATCCTCGGCCTGGTGCTCCTCTTCGTCCTCCTGATCTTCGCCGACAACGTCGGCGGCGGGTCCGGCCCCAGCTCCGACGGCTGGCTGAAGGTCAACCGCAGCTTCCTCCCGCCGCGCCGGCTGCGGGCCGAGCTCACCGGCCGCCCGGAGGACTGGGAGCGCTACGTCGCCCCGATCCTGGCACGCCGGATCGCCGCCGCCGAGGCGGCGTACGCGGCCGGCGACGGCGAGGTGCAGGCGGACCTCGGCCGGGTCGTGCGGGTCGGGCTCGCGCTGCGGCTCTACCGCGGCCTCGGCGCGGCCGGCGTGGTGCGGCTCGCCGAGCGGCACGGCTGGCACGGCGTGGCGGCCGGGACCGACGCCGGGCACGTCCGGCTCGCCCGCCACTTCCCCGCCCCGGCCGTCCCGAACGCCCCCACCCCGCAGGACCCGCCCGCCGCCCCCGGCACCCCGTGGGGCCCGCAGCCGGTCCGCTTCGCGCCGCTGCTGCCGTTCGTCTTCCTGCTCCAGATCGTCTACGTCCCGGTGTACGGCCTGCTCACCTGCTGGGTGAGTCGCCCCGAGCCCGACTACTGGGACCGCTGGGGCGCCCGCTGGACCGTAGGACCGCGCGCCTTCCGCGCCGAGTTCACCCACAGCCCCGCCGCCTGGGACCGCCACATCCGCCGCATCCTCGACCGCGACACCAAGCGCATCAGCACCGCCGCCCGCACCCCCGACGGCCCCCGAGTGGACCGCGTCCACCTCAAGCGCGCCACCTACCGCGGCGCCGGCGCCCACCGGGCCCTGTGCCTCGCCGCCGAACAGGGCTGGACCCTCGACTCCGCCTACACCCCCGACCCCGCCAACTCCCTCCGCCTCACCCGCCCCACCCGCCCCTGACCCACCCGAGAGGGGCCGGGGCGGAACCGGGACGAATCCGTGATCCGTGCAACGGGGTCGGGATACTGACAGCGGGGGGTGGGGGCGGCACAATCGGGCACGTCCGCGCGCATTACCGCCCGGTAGGTGCCGCAGGCGCTGCCGCCAGTGCCGCCAGGTCAAGGAGGACCCGTGTTCAGCACGATGCAGGACGTTCCGCTCACCGTCGCCCGAATCCTGGAGCACGGGGCCACCATCCACGGCCGCTCGACCGTGACCACCTGGGACGGCACCGGGCCGGTCGTCCGCAGCTACGCCGAGGTGGGCGCCCGCGCCGCGCAGCTCGCCTGGGCGCTGCGCGACGAGCTGGGGGTGACCGCCGACGACCGGGTCGCCACCCTGATGTGGAACAACGCCGAGCACCTGGAGGCGTACCTCGCCGTCCCCGCGATGGGGTCCGTGCTGCACACGCTGAACCTGCGACTGCCCTCCCAGCAGCTGTCGTTCATCATCAACCATGCCGCCGACCGCGTGATCGTCGTCAACGGCACCGTCCTGCCGCTGCTCGCCGCCGTCCTCCAGGACCTCGCACCGACCCTCAAGCACATCGTGGTGAGCGGCCCCGGCGACCGCTCGGTGCTGGCCGGCTTCGCGGGCGGCGTGCACGACTACGAGGAGCTGATCGCCGGCCGCCCCACCGAGTACCCGTGGCAGCACGACATCGACGAGCGGCAGGCCGCGGTGCTCTGCTACACCTCCGGGACCACCGGGGACCCGAAGGGCGTGCTCTACAGCCACCGCTCGGTCTACCTGCACTGCCTCCAGGTCAACACCGGTGACAACTTCGCCTTCACCCCGCGCGACACCGCGCTGCCGGTGGTGCCGATGTTCCACGTCCAGGCCTGGGGCATCCCGCACGCGGCCTTCATGTCCGGCGCCAACCTGCTCATGCCGGATCGTTTCCTCCAGCCCAAGCCGATGGCCGAGATGATCGCCGCCGTCCGCCCGACCGTCAGCGCCGCCGTCCCCACCATCTGGGCCGGCCTGCTGGACGAGCTCGACGCGGGCGACTACGACACCTCCAGCCTGCGCATGGTGGTCATCGGCGGCAGCGCCTGCCCGCCCTCCCTGATGAAGGCCTACGAGGAGCGGCACGGCATCCGGGTGCTGCACGCCTGGGGCATGACCGAGACCTCCCCGCTCGGCTGCTTCGCCCAGCCGCCGGGCGGCCTCACCCCCGAGGAGGAGTGGCCGTACCGGGTCACCCAGGGCATCTTCCCGGCCTCCGTCGAGGCCCGGCTGATCGGCCCGGGCGGCGAGCGGATGCCGCACGACGGCGTCTCGGCGGGAGAGTTGGAGGTGCGCGGCCCGTGGATCGCCGGGGCGTACTACGGCGGCGCCGGCCAGGACCCGGTCCGCCCGGAGGACAAGTTCTCCGAGGACGGCTGGCTGCGCACCGGCGACGTCGGCACCATCACCGCCGACGGCTACCTGACCCTCACCGACCGGGCCAAGGACGTCATCAAGTCCGGCGGCGAGTGGATCTCGTCCGTCGAGTTGGAGAACGCCCTGATGGCCCACCCCGACGTGGCCGAGGCCGCCGTGGTCGCCGTCCCGGACGAGAAGTGGGGCGAGCGCCCGCTGGCCACCGTGGTGCTGCGCCCGGGCGCGACCGTCGGGCTGAAGGAGCTGCGGGCCTTCCTGGGCGAGCGGATCGCCTCCTGGCAGCTGCCGGAGCGCTGGTCGATCGTGGAGTCGGTGCCGAAGACCTCGGTCGGCAAGTTCGACAAGAAGGTGATCCGGGCCGGCTACGCGGCCGATGAGCTGGACGTCACGGTGCTCGGCAAGGAGTGACCGGCGAGGAGTGACCGCCCGGTGACGATCGGCGCGGAGCTCCCGGTGGAAGGGCCGGCCGTCCCCGTACCGAACGGGGGCGGCCGGCCCTTCCACGTGCCGAGGAGTCGAGTCAGCCCGCGGCGGCGACGCCCGCCTCGCCCATCGCGCCGATCCGCCCGAGCAGGTCGACGATCCGGGACTGGACGTCCTCGCTGGTCGAGCGCTCGGCGAGGAACAGCACCGTCTCGCCGGTGCGCAGCCGGGGCAGTTCGCGCGGGTCGAGGTCCACCGAGGTGTAGACCACCAGCGGGGTGCGGTGCAGCCGGTCGTTGGCGCGCAGCCAGTCCAGCAGGCCGACCCGGCGGCGGCGGATCTGCAGCAGGTCCATCACCACCAGGTTGGGCTGCACGCTGCTGGCCCGGGCGACCGCGTCGTTCTCGTCCACCGCGTGTTCGACGTGCATGCCGCGCCGCTCCAGGCTGCCGATCATGGCGGCGGCGATGTCCGGGTCGCCCTCGACCAGCAGCACCCGCGGGGCGTGGTGCTCGCCGTCGCGCGGCGCGAGGGCGCGCAGCAGGACGGCCGGGTCGGCCCCGTACGCGGCGTCCCGGGTGGCCTGGCCGAGGCCGGCGGTGACCAGCACCGGGACCCTGCGGTTGAGCGCCGCGGTGCGCAGCGACTGGAGCGCGGTGCGGGTGATCGGACCGGTCAGCGGGTCGACGAAGAGGGCGGCGGGGAAGCCGGCGACCTGGGCGTCCACCTCCTCGCGGGAGCTGACGATCACCGGCAGGTAGCCGCGGGCCTGGAGGGCCTGCTTGGTGGCCGGGTCGGGCTCGGGCCAGACCAGCAGCCGACGGGTGTTGGCCAGCTCGCCGGTCGGGGCCGACGGCTGTCCGGCGGCGGGCTGTCCGGCGGCGGCCGGGAGCTCCGCCATCGGGCGCGGCGCGGTCCGGGCGGCGTCGGCGGGGACGGGCGGCTGCGGCGCGTTGGCGGGCAGCGGAGCGGAGCCGAGCTGGCGCGGCGGGGCGAGCTCGCCCAGGCCGGTGCCGACCGGGCGCGGTCCGGACGGCTCCTCGGCGGCGGCGGGCAGCGCGGCGCGGGCGGGCGCCAGCGCGGTGCCGGGGGAGGGCTGTGCCTGGCCGACCGGACCGGCCGGACCGGAGGCGTTCACCAGCGCGTCCGGTCCCGGCCCCGGCGGGACGGCCAGCCGGCGGCGGCGCCCGGTCGGGGCGGCGGCCGCCGGTTCGGGCAGCACGGGCGCGGGGCCGGTCGGCAGGGCGTGCTCCAGGCCGGGGTAGACCGGGGTCTCGGGTGCTCCGGGCAGGGCGAAGCCGCCGGGGGCCTCGTCGGCCGAGGGCAGTGCGCGCCGGCGCCGGTGCTTGGTCTCGCCCGGGGAGAGCTCCTGGGCGGCCTCGTCGGTCGGGGTGCCGCCGGGCGGGGTGCCGTCGGGGGCGGCGGGCGTGGGCGCCGGGCCGAGCGCGAGCGGCTCGCGTCCGCCGGGGCGGTTCGGCTGCGCCCGGTGGCCCTCGACGGGTACGGCGTAGGCGGGGCCGGAGCGGCCGTCGTCCTTGCCCCACGGGTCGCTCTGGGCGCCGTCCGGGCCGGCCAGGCCCTGGCGGCCGTACGCGGGGTCGTTGCCGGTGCCGTTCCACTGCTCGGGGACAGCTCGCTCGACTCGGGCGGGGGCGTTCGGCCACTGGTCGGCCGGAACCTCGGGGGTGCCGGGGGCCGGGGTCTCGGCGGCCGGTCGGCCACGGCGGCCGCGCCGCTCGGCGGGGGCCTCCTCGGCAGGGGCCCGCTCCGCGTCGGGAGCCGCTGGGGCCGCGGGTGCTCCCGCAGCCTCGGGGTCGGGCCGCTCGCCGGCCGGCGCGGCCTCGGCGGTGTCGGCGGCCTCGCCGCTGCTGGGCAGCTGCGGGATGCCCGGAAGCTCGGGCAGGACGGCGCTGTCGCTCTCCTTGGGCCGGTCGGAGCGGCCTTCGGCGGCCGCGCGCTCGGCGGCGGCCTTGGCGGCGGCCGGGTCCAGCGGCAGCTCGACGACGTACGTGGTGCCGGCCTTGCCGGGCAGCTCGTGCGGCTGGAGCACACCGCCGTGGCGCTCGACCACCGCCTGGGCTATCGGCAGGTGGACGGGGCTGCCGCCGACGCCGGGGCCGCGGATCTCGACCCGGGCGACCTCGCCGCGCTGGGCGGCGGCCAGGACGACGGTCGGCGGCTCGGGAGCGGGCGACAGCGCGGGCGCGGCGCCGTTCAGCCCGGGCACGGCCAGACCGGGGGAGGGGGCGTCGGGGGTGTCCAGCGCCAGCCCGACGCCGCTGACGTCGGCGACCAGGTGGGCCAGCGCCTGCGCCAGCCGCCGCTCGTCGGCGATCACCTCGACCGCGGCGGCGTGCACCGAGAACCGGACCCGACCGGGGCCGACCAGCTCGCCGGCCTCCTCGACGGCCCGGCGGACCACCTTGTCCAGGCCCACCGGCACCCGGGGCGCGGCCTTCCGCCCGCCCTTGCCGTCCTTCGCGTCCTTGGCGTCCTCGCCCGCCTTGGACTCCTTGCCGTCCTTGGCCTCGGCGGCGCCGCTCTCGCCGGCCTCGCAGCGCTGGTGGTCGAGGACCCCGTCGATCAGCTTCCCGAACCGGCGGCACTCGGCGGCCAGCCGGCGCAGCGTCCAGTTGGCCTCCGGCCAGAGCTGGCCGGCCGGGTCGGCGGCGAGCGCGTCGAGCCGCTGGTTCAGCGCGTTCAGCGCGCCGCCCAGCTCGCTCTCCAGGACGGCGGTGAGGTGCTCGTTGCGGGCGACCAGGGCGAGTTCGCGGCTGCGGTCGGTGAAGGTCATCACCGCGCCGACCAGCTGGTCGCCGTCCCGGACCGGGGCGGTGGTGAGGTCGACGGTGACCGGCCGGCCGTCCTTGCGCCACAGCACGGTGCCGCGCACCCGGTGCTTGCGCCCGGAGGTCAGGGTGTCCAGCAGCGCCGACTCCTCCAGCGCCAGCGGGGTGCCGTCGGCCCGGGAGTGCTGGATCAGCGGGTGCAGCTCGCGCCCGCCCAGCTCGCTCGCCCGGTACTCCAGGATGTGCGCCGCGGCCGGGTTGACCAGCACGCAGCGGCCTTCGAGGTCCACTCCGAGCACGCCCTCGGCGGCGGCGCGCAGGATCATCTCGGTCTGCTTGTGCTGGCGGCGCAGCTCGGCCTCGACGCCGAGCCGGCCGGAGAGGTCGCGGACCAGCAGCAGGAGCAGGTCGGAGGAGGAGGGCGAGTTCTCGCGGTACGAGTCGTACGGGGAGCGCGCGTAGCCGCGGCCTTCGCCGTCGTCGGCGAAGTCGTTGCCGGAGACCTCGACCGGGAAGGTGGTGCCGTCGGTGCGGTGGGCGGTCATCCGGACCGGGCGGTCGAGGGCCTCTCCGTCGCGGGTGGCCGGGCGCATCGAGCCGGGGATCCGGCTGGGGTCGAACTCGGGCAGCAGACCCAGCACGCCCATGCCGACCAGCGAGGTGCCCGGTGCCTGCAGCGCCTGGACCGCCGCGCTGTTGGCATCCACGACGGTGCCGTTGCTGTTCACCAGCAGCAGCGCGTCGGGCAGGGCGTCGAGTATGGCGGCGAGGCGAGCAGCGCCTCGGATCGGCCTGCTGCTCACGTGGACAGGTCTCCTCGGCTCGGGGCAGCTCCTCCGGAGACGGCAGTATCTCATTCTTCTTTGCGGTGGGGACGACCCGCCTAGTAACGTTGGCAGCGGTTGGTGCCAAGGCCCACGGTTGTGGCATCATCACTGACACACGGAACGGTTCCGCTCGCGCGGGGACGCTCCTTGTGGGGAGGCTTCGCCTAGTCCGGTCTATGGCGCCGCACTGCTAATGCGGTTTCGGGGTTATTCCTGATCGAGGGTTCAAATCCCTCAGCCTCCGCCAGTCGGGAGCCCCCGTCGACGATCTCGTCGGCGGGGGCTCTTTCGCGTTCCCGGGTACGGACCGGGGGTGGCCCGGAACGGCTTCGGAGCGGGTTCGGAACCCGTTCAGGGCGGTTCGGAGCAGCCCGGAGCGGGTTCGGTGGCGCGGCGGTGGCGGGGCCCCGGACGGGCCCGGATCAACCGATTTCGTCCTACGCCGCAGGTCATGTAATGTTGTCCCCGCAACGCCCCGGAGGCAGAGTTCACCAGGGCGAGCGCTCATAGCTCAACGGATAGAGCACTTGACTACGGATCAAGAGGTTGCAGGTTCGAATCCTGCTGAGCGCACCAAACTCCGCAAGATCGGGTTCGCCCGTTCCTTGCGCTCATAGCTCAACGGATAGAGCACTTGACTACGGATCAAGAGGTTGCAGGTTCGAATCCTGCTGAGCGCACCATCGAGAAACCCCCGGCCACCGGCCGGGGGTTTCTCGCGTTCTCCGGGGTCCCCGCGGGTGATTCGAACGGGGCCGTCGGGTGGGTGGTCCCGTTCCGGGGGCCGGTACCCGCCGGATGGGTCCGGTGCTCCCGTTCCCGCGTCCGTTCGGGTGGCGTCGATTGCCGCCTAATGGATGAAATGCAGCCGTTTCGGGTACATCCCGTCCTGCCGCCCGGATGACCGCCGAACGGGTGGGACACGGTCGAAAGCCCAGGTGTCTCGATATGACCGGCTCAGGATCGTGATTCCTTTTTGTCGGATCTTGTGCAGACTGCCCACCGCCCAGGCAGCCGACCGCGAAGGAGAGCCGGATGAGCCGACAGTTTCCCCGTACGGCTGTCGCCCTGGCCGTCCTCGCGAGCGGGTCGCTGACCGCGTGGAACGCCCCGCTCGCGGCGGCCCTGCGGCACCCCGACGCCTGGCCCTCCGCCGAGGCCCCGGACGCCCCCACGCTCACCGTCCCCGCGGACACCGACGACCCGGGCCTGCGGCTCACCGTCCCCGCCCCATCGGCCACCGCGACCGTCTCCCCGACCCCGACCCGGACTCCGGCCATCGGCCTCGGCGCCTCGCCGGTGCCGGCCGCCGTGGTGGAGCCCGGCGAGCCCGCCGCCCGGCCACCGGCCGCGCCGGTGGTGGCCGCGCAGGGCTGGTCCGGGCGGCCCGGGGCGGACGGCTGGCGCGGTGGACTCGCCGGTGTCCTGCTGGTGCTCACCGGCCTCGGGCTGATCACCCGTCGGGTGTTCGCCCGCAGGAACGGTGCTCCTCGGCGCTGACTCGCGCCGAACTGTCCCGACCATCCACTCATGTGCCTGCGCGTCAGGTCGGCTTTGGATGATTCGTCAGTAAATGTCGACACACCTCGGTTCAAATGTCGCATTTGATGACGTATGAACTTAGCCTGACCCTGGCACTGCCCGTCAGATCCGGGCCGCCCGTTGCGCGACACACCGACCCAGAGGATCCGTGCATGGACGTCACCCGCGATTCTTCGCAGCGACCCGACAACCTGCCCAAGGCGCTCCCGCCGGCACTGCCGGAACGTTCCGGCTCCGGCTCCAGTCCGCTGGCCGGCGCCACGACCGTCCGGACCGTCAAGCCGGGCGGCCCGGTCGACAGCGGTCCGGCGACCACCCCGCTGGCCGTCGTCCCGCACCCGTCGCCGGCCGGCGGCGCGACGGCGGTGCGCGACCCGCTGGAGTCGGCCGCCCCGGAGACCGTCGAACTCCCGGACCCCACGGCGGCCGGGGCCACGGCCGCCACCACCTCCCGGCGCCCGCCGCGCGCCGACCAGGCGCTGCGCGAGCAGCCCGCCACCGCGCTGCCCGGCTGGGTCGCCCTGCTGGCGCTGCTGATCGGCGTGGCCGGCGTGCTGTTCGTACTGCTGCGCACCGGTGTCATCCCGTACTGGGACGCGCTGCCCGACCTGCGGGGCAGTGCCGTGCGGGAGAGCGGCCTGGTGGAGGTGGACGCGAAGTGGATCGCCGCGGCGGCCGCGGCCGGCCTGCTGGCGGTGGCCGCGCTCTCCGGGCTGCTGGTCAACGCGGGCGGCGAGACCCGGGTGCTCACCCGTTGGGGCCGCTACCGGGGCACCGTCCGCCGGACCGGCCTGGTCTGGGTCAACCCGCTGCTGCGCCGTCGGCGGGCGGACGTGCGGCTGCGGCACTGGCGCAGCGAGCCGGTCAAGGTCGTGGACCGCACCGGCACGCCGATCGTGGTCCGGCTGCTGATCGTCTGGCGGGTCAAGGACACCGCACGGGCGCTGCTGGCGATCGAGGACCACGAGAGCTACCTGCGCGAGCAGGTCCAGGCGGTACTCACCCGTACCGCTTCCACCCTGCCCTGCGACAGCAACGCCGCGCCCGGACCGGCGCTGCGCGACGGGCAGTGGTTCGCCGACGAGATGACCAGGGCGCTGGCCGCCGAAGTCGCCCCGGCCGGCCTGGAGGTCTACTCGGTGCAGCCGCTGGCCCTGGACTACGCGCCGGAGGTGGCCGAGTCGATGCGCCGCCGCCGGCTGGCCGACCTGGACGCGGGTCTGCGCACCGTGCTGGTGGACGACGCGGTGGAGGCGGCGGCGCTCGCCGTCCGACGTCTGGAGCGGGCGACGGCGCACGAACTGGACGAGGCCGCCCGCAGCGCGCTGATGGAACAGCTGCTGGTCGCCTTCGTCGCCCCGGCCGGAGTGGCCGCCTCGGTACCGCCCCCGGCCGCCCGCGCCGGGCGGAAGGAAGGACGACCCGCATGAGGATAGCCACCGGCGCGTACGCCGAACCCGCCGAGGCCGTGGGCCCGCTCGGCCCCGACGGTGATCCCGGTCTGATCGGCTTCGAGGAGCGCCTCGGCCGCGTCCCCGCGATCGAGGGCTGCGGCTGCCCGAACTGCGTCGTCCGGCCGCGCACCGCCCGCTCCGCAGCGGCGGCCGGCGGCAGCCGAATACACCGGGCCGTGCGGAGCACCTGTCTGGCCACCACCGTGCTGGCGGGCGCCGGCGTCGTCGGCCTGACGGCCGGCGCCGGATCCGCGCACGCCGCGGCCGGGAAGCAGGGCTGGGACGGGTCGAAGTACTGGTTCAAGAACGGCGGTGGCGAGTGGCGCTGGACCAGCCACTACGACGTCTACGCGAGCCGCACCGGTCAGTCCGGCGGCTCGGCCGGCGCCACCGCCCAGGCCGTCTCCAACGGCTCGGCCTCCTCCGCCGGGATGCGCCAGGGCTGGGACGGGTCGAAGTACTGGTTCAAGAACGGCAGTGGCGAGTGGCGCTGGACCAGCCACTACGACGTCTACGCGAGCCACGCCGGTCAGTCCGGCGGCTCGGCCGGCGCCACCGCCCGGCCCGCGCCCCCCGCGAGCCGTCCGTCGACGACCCCCGCGCCGGCCTCCGGGAGCATGGAGGCGGCCATCGACTACGCGCTCGCCCAGCTGGGCAAGCCGTACGTCTGGGGCGGCAACGGCCCCTCCGGCTACGACTGTTCGGGACTGGTCCAGCAGGCCTACCGGCGCGCCGGGATCAGCCTGCCGCGGGTGGCCGACGACCAGTACGCGGCGACCACGCCGATCAGCGCCGGGCAGCTGCGCCGCGGCGACCTGGTGTTCTGGTCCGACAGCGGCCGGGCCTCGGGGATCCACCACGTGGGGATCTACCTGGGCGGCGGCAAGTTCGTGGAGGCCCCGCGGCCGGGTAGGACCGTCCGGGTCTCGACACTCAACTCGGGCTACTACCCGACCCACTTCGGGCGGCCGTAGCCGCGAGAACGGTGACGGGCCCCCGGCAGCGCGATGCCGCCGGGGGCCCGTCCCGTGTGCTCAGGGCAGTTGTGGCGCCGAGCAGCCGTGGCGCTGGGCGGAGCGGGCGGCGAAGGTCCGCAGGGCGTCCTTCTCCAGGGCCGGGTCGGGCGCGGCGATGTGGTTCCCGTCGAACACGGTGGCCACCGTGAAGAGGGCGGTGGCGCCGCCGGGGCAGGTGGCGGTGGCCCAGGCCACGTCGTCCTTGGCACCCGCCGGGCCGGTGACCGGGTAGTCCGCGACGGCGGGGAGGGCGTCCGCGAACGGCGGGTAGTACGCCCCCAGGCGGAAGCGCGGGGCGTCCTGGCCGGCGTACAGGAAGCAGTCCTCGATCGGGGCGTCCGGGTCCGCCGCGGACTCGTTGGTGGTGCCGGACAGGCCGGCGCAGGTGCCGGTGGCCGCGCCGTCCGCGACCTTGACGTACCGGGTGTCCGCCGGGACCTCGGTGATCTCCGGTCCGGAGGGCGCGGTGCAGCCCCAGACCCGGGCGGCGCCGTCCGCGGCGCGGGCGGCGAAGCGGGCGAACCGGGCCCGCTGGGCCGGGTCGTCGAGGAGGTGCTTGCCGTTGGCCGGGACGGCCCCGACGGTGACCAGCAGGCCGGGCGAGTTCGGGGCGGGGCAGTCCAGGGCGACCACGGCGGTCGCGCCGATCCGGCCCTGGAGGTCCAGGACGCCCCTGCGGCCGTGGCCGAGCGGCATCACCATGGTGGTGGAGAGGTTCGGACGGTCCCGGCCGAGCCTGTGCAGCGCCCCGTCGGCCCGCTGCCGGCTCCGGTCGATCCGGACGTCCAGGAAGCCGTTGCCGGGATTCCCGGCGTTGTCCACGGAGCAGCCGGCCAGGCCCTCGGGCACCTTGGCGTCCTTGCCGCGCGCCCGGTCCACCCCGAGCAGGTCCTCGACCTCGGCGGTGTCCACACTGCCGTGGCAGAGCCCGGCCAGCGAGCGGCCGTCCTGCCAGCGGTCGTACCCGCCGCCCAGGTAGAACACGGCGCCGGCGACGAGGACCAGCCCGACGGCGGCGGCGACCGGAAGCCGCCACCGCCGACGGGCCCCGCGCGGTTCCGCGGGCTCGGCCGTCACTTGTTCTCGCCCCCGCGGCCGAGGGCGGCGGCGGCGTCGCTGCGGCCGGTGTTGTAGATCGTCCGCATCTGCTGCTCGTCCCAGTCGACGGCCGGGGCGTCCGGGTTGAGTCCGGCCCGCTGCTGCTGCCACTTCTCGACCATGGCGCTGATCCCCTCGTGTCCGCTGCGGCCGTCGGCGCCGGTGAGGGTGTTCGCCTCGATCCGGCCGGCCGCAGCCGCGTTGATCTCGGCGGTGGCGTTCATCTGCCACCCCATGATCCCGTCACCGAGCAGGCTCTGGGCCATCGCCCCGACCCCGGGGACCGGGACGAGCTTCAGCGGGGTGCCGATGCCCTGGTACAGGCCCTTGGCCTGCCAGGCCTTGACCTTGGTGTCGTCGTCGCGCTCGTCGAGGATGGCGTCGGCCTGGACGGCGTCGTACACGCCGAGGGCGACCGAGGAGTTGGCCATCACGCCCTTCCACTCCTTCTCGCCCACGTTGGGCGGGAGTTCGGCGAGCTGCTGGGCGACGTGCACCATCTCGGCCTGCTGGACGACGTGGTGGGACTCGGGGTCGTCGGCGATGCCGCGCAGGACCCGGACCAGGGAGCCCTTGTCGGTCGCCATCCTGGTCTCCCCGGTGACCGGGTCGACCCAGACGCCGCTGGCGTCCTCGCCGGAGTGGTCCTTGGCCGCGCGGTTGGTGCCGGAGAGGATGTCGTGGGTGTCGGCGGTGTAGTCGGCCAGCGCGTTGGCGATCGGGCGCTGCATGCCGGCCGGGAGCTTCTCGTGGCCGATGCCGCCGTCCAGCATGTTGACGGTGTCGCGCATGACCCGGGCCTGGGCCTCGCTGTGATGCCTGACGGTGTCCTCCTGGCCCGCCCGGTCGCCGGTGGCGGCGGCCTCGATGGCCAGGCCGAGCGAGTGCTGGCCCTGGACGTACTTGCCGTCGCGGATCTCGTCCGGCCAACCGCGCTCGTCCAGCAGGTACTTGAGGTGGTCGTTGGTCCGGGGGTCGCCCGGGTCCAGGAAGCGGGTGGAGGCCTGGGGGTTGTGACTGAGCGACTCCATGAAGCCGGCCACGGCGTCGCCGCCACGGCCCTCGCCGAGGTGGTCCCACTTGGGCTGGGTGGAGTCGGGCGCCCAGACCACCTGCGGGTCGACCTTGGCGTCGCGCTCGTACTTGAGCAGGCTCTCGCCGTAGGAGTTGAGGAAGTCGGAGTCGTACTCGCCGGAGCGCATCAGGCTGCTCATCAGCTGGTAGCCCAGTGGCATCGGGCCACCGCCCTCGCGCTTCACGAGCTGGGGACCGAGCTTGATCATCTCGTTCTCCCAGTCCTGCATGGGCTTGGAGTGGCTCTGGGTGGCGGTGCCCAGGGTCGCGCCCAGCGACGCCTGGAGCTGCTTCACGGCCTCGTTGCGTTCCTTGCTGTACCTGCCGAACTTCGTCGGGTCGTTGACGTCGCGCCAGAAGTCCAGGGTGCCGCGCGGGCCGAGCGTGGTGGCGAACTGCTCGGCGAACGCCGGGTCGCTCTTGCGCTTCTCCAGCAGGGAGTTGAGCCTGGTCAGTTCCTCGACCGAGAGGTCGCCGCCCTTTCCGGCCAGGGCGAGCGCGTCGGAGAGGTCCTTGCGGGCCTCGGTGGCCTCCTGGAGGCTGTGGTAGCCGTTGGCGTTGAACGAGTGGTCGTTCGCGCCGTTCGGGTCCGCGCGCAGCGCCCAGGCGGCGGCCTGGTCCGCGTCGGCGGCCTGCTGGAGCGCCGCTTCGAGGCTGTGGACCAGGTTCTCCACCGCGCGCTTGCGCTGGGGCAGGAACACCGTCTGGTAGTCCGGGTCCTCCTGGGCGCTCTTGTCGTTGAGCAGCGGGTGGACGTCGGTGACCTTCCCGGTGCCGTCCACCTTCAGGTGGTCGGCGGGGCCGTCCTCGTCGGCGATCTTCTTGAGCAGGTTCTGGGCGGCGGTGAACTGCTGGGCGGCGTCGGCGAGCAGCCCGCTGATGTCGGCGGACTCCTTTCCGGCGGCGTCGAGCTGTTCGGCGGCCTTCTTGATCTGCGCGCGGGCCTGGGTGGCGGCCTCGCCCTCCCAGCCGGCGGCCAGCTTGTCGGCGACCTCGCCGGTCAGCCGGTCCTTCAGGCCGACGTAGCGGGCCTGGAGGGTCTTCCACTCCTCGGCGGCCGCGTGCAGCGGCTCGATCTTGGCGTTGCGGACGATCTCGTAGCTCAGCACGGTGGTGGCCCCCTCAGTTCCCGCCGGACAGGTTCTGCTTGTTGGCGTTCTCGGTCGCCGTGTACTGGTCGGCGGTCTTCCGCAGCCGCTCGGCGATGTCGTAGAGGAGGTTGCCGAGGGTGGAGACCTGGCTGTCCCAGCGGATGGAGCGGTTGCGCAGCTCCGGGCCGGTCTGCCAACTGGTCAGCGCGGCATAGGCGGTGGTGGTCTTCTCCGCGGCGGTGTCGTCGACGGTGTGGAAGTTGCCCCTGATCTCGTCGACGGTGCCGGCCCGCGCCTTCAGGTCGGCGGGGCTGACGGTCACCTTGCCGCCGCCCCCGCCGCCACCGGCGGAGTTGAGCCGCAGGCCCGCGTACTTCTTCCGGTCCTCGTCGTCGAACAGGCCGTCCCAGGCAGGATTGTCAGCCAAAGCGTTCCCCCGTGCTGGCGTCTCGGTCATGAAGTCTTGGTCCGTGCATGGTCGTTCATTGACCATGACTTTTCGGCCCCGTCGATGGTTCCCGAGCCGACGGACCTGAGCCGGAACGCCGCGGGCCGCGAACCGCGCCCGGAGCGGGGCGAGTTCGCGGCCTACGCGGGGGAGCTACCGGACCGGCGCGGCTCAGGCGGAGGCGGCGTCCAGCAGGGCGGTCTGCTCCGGGGTGAGCTTCAGGGTGGCGCCGGCCAGCAGCGCCGGGAGCTGCTCGACGGTGCGGGCGCTGGCGATCGGGGCGGCGACCGTCGGTCGGGCGGCGAGCCAGGCCAGGGCGACGGAGGCGGGCTCCACCTCCTGCTCGGCGGCGACGGTGTCCAGCGCCTCCAGCACCTTGGGGCCGCGCGGCTCGGCCAGGTAGCGGGCGGCGCCCTCGGCGCGGGCGCTGTCCACGCCACCGGCGCCCGGGCGGTACTTGCCGGTCAGGAAGCCGGAGGCCAGCGCGTAGTACGGGACGGTGGCCAGGCCGTGCTCGGCGACGACGTCGGCCAGCGGGCCCTCGAAGGTGTCGCGCGAGACCAGGTTGTAGTGCGGCTGGACGGCGACGTACTTCGCCAGGCCCTCGCGGTCGGCGAAGGCCAGCGCCTCGGCGAGCCGCTCGGCGGAGATGTTGGAGGCGGCGACCGCCCGGACCTTGCCCTCGCGGACCAGCTCGTCCAGCGCGGTGACGAACTCCTCGACCGGGGTGTCGTCGTCCCGGTGGGTGTAGTAGAGGTCGATCCGCTCGACGCCCAGGCGGCGCAGCGAGTCCTCGGCCGCGGCCTTGACGTTGGCGGCGCCCAGGCCGTTGCGCTCGGCGAGCATGCCGACCTTGGTGGCGATCACGACGTCCTCGCGGTTGCCGCGGCTGCGCAGCCAGTTGCCGAGGACGGTCTCGGACTCGCCGCCGGTGTTGCCCGGCGCCCAGGAGGAGTAGACGTCGGCGGTGTCGACGAAGTTGCCGCCGGCCGCCGCGTAGGCGTCCAGGACGGCGAAGGACTGCTGTTCGTCGGCCGTCCAGCCGAAGACGTTGCCGCCGAGGGAGAGCGGGAAGACGGACAGGTCGGAGGTGCCGAGGCTCACCCGGCTGTGGTTTCCGGTCATGATCCCAGTCAACCGGATCGCGGCGGGGTGTGTTCCGTGAACCGTACGGTTTCACGGGCCCGTCGTACCGCTGTCGCACGTGGGGGTGGTGTGTCCCGCGCGACGGGGGTCCGGGGTGTGCCTGAGGTGGGCCGATTCGTTAGAGTCCCTGCCATGGCTGACAACGACTACGACCCCGCCGGCAGCACCCAGATGTTCCGGGCGTTCGTCGACGAGAGCCCGGCCCCGCAGGCTCCGGGCAACGTTTCCACCTACGGCAGCAGCAAGAGCGGCAGCCGCACCGGCGTGATCGCGCTGATCGCCGTCGTCGCGCTGGTCGTCCTGGGCGGCGTCATCTGGCTGGCGGTCAAGTGACCCTCGCGCGGGTGGCCCTCGTCCGGGTCACCCGCGCGACGGGAGTGGAAATCCTCAGCAGGGCTTGCGCCAGGCGTTCAGCTCGAGCTTCTTGCGCATCGAACTGAAGCCCAGCGACTTGGCCTTGGCGCAGAACTGGTCCGTGTCGAGCTTGTACTCGACGTGGAAGACCGCCTTGCCCGCCTTGACGAACGGGGCGACCCGGTCGCACTCGTCGAACTGCGCGCACTCCTCGTTGACCGCGAAGTCGAAGTCCCCGAGCAGCGCCGGGATCTGGTCGAGGTCGTTCTTGAGCCCGATGGCCAGGCCGCGTTCGTGGGCGAGCTGCGCCAGCATCCGGTTGTACCTGAGCTGGTCGTCGGAGGTCAGCGGGAAGCCGCTGTTCTGGTTGTAGGCCTCGATGGTGTCCGGTTCGACGGCGTCGAAGCCCTTGCTCCGGCACATGTCGAAGCGGGCGGCCATCAGCGGCTTCAGCTGGTCGAGCTTGCGGATGTCGAACCACTTCTCGCCCTTCCAGCCGGTGTCCGAGCCCTGCAGGGACTTGGCGAAGGCGGCGGAGTCGGGGCGGAAGTCCTCCCAGGAGCCGGCGTTGATGTAGCAGATCACCTTGCGGCCCTTGGCGTGCAGGGCGGCCACCACCGAGGCGTCGTTCTCGAAGCCGTCGATGTCGTAGACCGGTACGTCCACGGACTGGTCCACGCCGCCGCCGAGTTGCCACTGCCAGGCCAGGCCGGGGGTGGGCTGCCAGCGGGCGCCGGCCGGCGGCGGTGCCGGGTTGCCGGGCGGGGTGGCGGGCGGCGGGGTTCCGCCGGGCGTGCCCGGGGCCGGGACGGTGGTGCCGGGAGCGGTGGGTACGGGGGCCGGGGTGTCCGGCGCGGCGGTGGTCGCGTCGGGGGTGCCGGGGGTGCTCGGCGCGGTGGCCGCGGGGGAGTTGCTCGGGGTGCCGTCGGCCGAGTCCTGGTCGTCCTCCGATCCCGAGCTGCTGCACGAGCTGACCAGCAGGGCGGTGGCGGTGGCGAGGGCCAGGGCGGCCGGAAGCAGCCGGTTGCGACGGTTCACGGTAGTCGGACTCCGGATCGGGTCAGGTCAGTTCAGCGGCGTTCAGGCCGTACGGCAGGGTGCGCCAGGGGTTGTCCCCGGCTCCCGGTACGGCGCAGCCGACGCCGGCTCGCCGGGCGGCGATCAGGGCGGCGGCGTCCCGGGCGTGTTCGGCGGGGACGTCGTAGACCAGGTGGCAGAAGCGGGAGGCCGCGTGCCGGCCGGTCCACAGCGGCAGCGTCATGCTGCGGTAGGCGTCCCAGTCGCCCTCGAAGGTGACCAGCAGGTCGGCGAGGCCGACCTCGGCGTAGCCCGGGTCCGGGTGCTCGCCGTGGCCGAACACCACGGTGCCGCAGCCGGCCGCGCGGGCGGCCGTGGCCAGCCGCCGGTAGTGCGCCAGCGCGCCCGGGTGGGTGCTGACCTGGTCGAGGTAGACGCCGGTGATGCCGTGGCGCTGGCGGTACGTCAGGATGTCGGCCACCACGGCGGCGTGCGGTCGGCGTCCGTAGTCGGTGTCGGTGTAGCCCACCAACGGCAGGCCCGCGGCGCGGAGTTCGTCGGCCGCCTCGGCGAAGACGTGGTCCGGGACCGCGCCCGGGCCGTCGGCGAGGTTGAGCACGACGGCGGCGACCCGGGCGGGGTCGGCGGCGGCGACCGCCCGCCAGGCCGCCGGGTCCACCGCGGGGTGGACGTACAGCGGCACCAGCAGGCGGCCGTCGGGGGTCTGCCCGGCGGTCATGCGACCACCGGGTCGGGCGTGGGCCCGGCGGTGCCGAGCCACAGGTCCCGCAGGGTGTCGGCGAGGTCCGTCTCCGGCCGCCAGCCGAGTTCCCGGGCGGCGGCCGACACGTCGGCCTGCTGCCAGGAGACCCCGGCCGAGCGTTCCGAGCCGGCCCCGCTCTCGTCGATCCGGCCGGTGAAGCCGGCCGCGGCGACCAGCCCGTCGGCGATCGCCCGGACCTGCCGGGCGTGCCCGGAGGCCAGGTTGAGCACCCGGGGGAGCGGGCGGTCGGCGGTGACGGCCAGGCCGACCGCCTTCGCCACGTCCCGGGCGTCGACGAAGTCCCGGTACGCGGAGAGGTCGCCGACCGTGATCACGCCGTCGGCGCCCTCGGGCGCCACCCGGCGCAGCTCGGCGGCCAGCCGGCCGGGCAGCGAGCCCGCCGGGGCTCCGGGGCCGACCGGGTTGAACACCCGCAGCACCACGGCGTCCAGCGCCGAGCCGGCCACCGCGAGGGAGCCGGCCAGCTTGGTCGCGCCGTACACGCCGACCGGGCGGGCGTCGGCGTCCTCGGCGAGGGACTCGCCCTGCGCGCAGACGCCGTACTCGCCGGCCGAACCGATGTGCACCAGGCGGGCCTTCGGGGCGCCGAGGGACAGCGCCTCGCAGAGCACCGCCGGGCCGCGGGCGTTCACCTCGGCGAGCTTGACCGCGCTGCCGGCCACCGCGCCGGCGAAGTTGACCACCGCGTCGGGGGCCAGCGCGGACAGTTCCTCGCCGAGCGGGCCGGCCTGGGCGGTGGCCAGGTCCAGCCGGAGGTCGTGGGTGGGCCGCCGGCCCGCGGTCAGCACGGTGGCACCGGGCAGTGACCGCAGGACGGCGGTGGCGTGACGGCCGAGGAAGCCGTCGCCGCCGAGGAGCAGGATTCTCACGCGGCCCGTCCGTCGCTCTCCACGCCCGCGGCGGCGGGCTCGGCGGTCGCGTCGTCCGGAGCGGTGCGGGCGGCCGGGATCGGCAGTTCCGCGACGCCGCCCGGGGTGGGGCCGGTCGACTCGAAGGGCATCAGGACCGGGCGGATGGTGGAGAACTCGGCGTTGGCCCGGTCGTAGTCGTCGGGTCGGCCGATGTCCAGCCAGTAGCCGCCGAACTCGTAGGCCGCGGGCGGGGTTCCGGCGGCCAGCAGGTCCAGCACCAGCTCGTCGAAGCCCAGCGGCAGGCCGGGGGTGTAGTTGGCGAGTGCCGCGCGGGAAACGCCGTACACGCCCATCGAGACCCGGTAGTCGATGCTGGGCTTCTCCTGGAAGCCGGTGATGGTGCCCTCGGAGGTGGTCAGCACCCCGAAGTCGATCTTGACCTGACGGGCGTAGGTGGCGATGGTCAGCGGGGCGCCGGACGCCTCGTGGTGCTTGAGCACCCCGGCGAAGTCCAGGTCGGTCAGGATGTCGCCGTTCATCACCAGGAAGTGCTCGGGCAGGCGCTCCAGCATGGTGAGCAGCGGGCCCATGGTGCCGAGCGGGCTGTCCTCGACGGCGTAGCCGACCCGCAGGCCCCACTGGGAGCCGTTGCCGACGTAGGCGCGGATGATGTGGCCGAGGTGGCCGATGGCCAGGGTGACGCTCTGGAAGCCCGCGGCGGCGAGCTGTCGCATCACGATCTCCAGGATCGCGTGCTGGTCGCCGATCGGAACGAGCGGCTTGGGAAGCGCGGTGGTGTACGGGCGGAGACGGACGCCCTTACCGCCGGCCAGGATCACTGCGTGCATGGTGTTTCCCCCACGGAAAGGATGTGCAGGACACGAACCTTGGTTACCAGGACGAGCAAGATCGGTTGCGGCGGGTCAGACGTTGTAGATGTCGGTCTTGTAGCGGGCCAGGTTGGCCGGGTCGCGGAAGAACTCGATGGTCTGCTCCAGGCCCTGCTCCAGGCTGAACTCCGGGGCCCAGCCGGTGGCCCCGCGCAGCCGGGTCGCGTCCGCGACCAGGCGCATGACCTCGGAGTTGGTCGGACGGATGCGCTGCTCGTCCTCCTTCACCACCAGGT
The DNA here is from genome assembly GCF_055580145.1 of Kitasatospora sp. NPDC032121. Lineage (NCBI taxonomy): Bacteria > Bacillati > Actinomycetota > Actinomycetes > Kitasatosporales > Streptomycetaceae > Kitasatospora > Kitasatospora sp. NPDC032121. Next base: position 455,545 of record NZ_JBVILX010000002.1, read on the forward strand.
CCACGCCCATCAGCTTGCCGATCAGGGTGACCAGGTCGCCGACCGAGATCTCGCCGCCGGTGCCGGCGTTGAAGGTCCGGCCGACCACCGTCTCGGCGGGGGCGGTGCCCACCGTGCGGAAGGCGTTGGCGGTGTCCTTGACGAACAGGAAGTCGCGGGTCGGGCGCAGGTCGCCGAGGGTGATCTCGGTCTGGCCGGCCGCGACCTGGGCGATCACGGTCGGGATGACGGCGCGCATCGACTGGCGCGGGCCGAAGGTGTTGAACGGGCGCAGGGTGACGACCGGGGTCTCGAAGCTGGCGTGGTAGCTGTCCGCCAGCCGGTCCCCGCCCGCCTTGGAGGCGGCGTACGGGGACTGGGTGTTGATCGGGTGGTCCTCGGTGATCGGCACGGTCTGCGCGGTGCCGTAGGTCTCGCTGGTGGAGGTGTGCACCAGGCGGGGGATCTCCAGGTGGCGCACCGCCTCCAGCACGTTCAGGGTGCCGGTGACGTTGGTGTCCACGTACGAGTGGGGGGCTCGGTAGGAGTACGGGATCGCGATCAGGGCGGCCAGGTGGTAGACCGCCTCGGTGCCCTTGACCAGGCCGTTGACCGAGCCCGGGTCCCGGACGTCGCCGAGGATGATCTCGACCGACTCCAGCACCTCCGCGGACAGGGTCTCCAGCCAGCCGAAGGACGAGAAGGAGTTGTACTGGACCATCGCGCGGACGTGGTGCCCGTCGGCGACCAGGGTCTCGACGAGGTGGGAGCCGATGAAGCCCTCGGCTCCGGTTACCGCGACGCTGCTCATGCGGATTTCGCTTTCTCGATCTGCCGGGGCGGCCGGGTGACGGCCGGCCGCCGCCGACGGGTGGGTGTCTCGGGTGGAACGGGTACGGCGGTGCACGCGAAGGAAGGCGTGCGGGATATTCGATGTGTTCAGCGGTGCTGGGTGGTGCGGCCGAGCGCGGGCCCGGCGAGTGCGGTGAGGACGACGGCGGCCGCCCCGCAGCCGATCAGCTGCAGGACGATCGGGTCCACACCTGCCAGCAGCCCGGCGCTCTCGGCGACCGCGGCGGCCAGACAGACGAGGGCGGTGCTCCAGCTGAACCCGAAGGCGTTCAGCAGCAGCGCCAGCCAGAGTGAGCCGCCGAGGAGCAGCATCGCGCCGAGCTGCGGTACGCCGAGCGCGGGGGCGCCGGGCCACAGCACGGTCGCGGCGGCGTCCAGCGCGGCCACGGTGGTGAGGTAGATGAACAGGCAGCCGAGCAGGATCGCACCGGTGCGGCGGGAGAACTGGCCGCTGGTGTGGCTGGTGCGCAGCGCGGCCACCGCCAGCGCCCGGTAGCGGAAGAGCAGCCACTCGGCGAGGCCCAGGCTGAGCGTCAGCGCGATCATGGCCGGGCCGGTCGGGGTGGTCGACGTCCCCTGCGTGGCGTGGCCGCCGGTCTGTACGGCCTGGTGGATGGTCCCGCCGAGGCCGGCGATCAGCGTGAGCGCGCCGCAGGCCAGGCCGAACAGCAGGTGCGGGAGCTCCTGGCGGACCGGCAGCTTCAGCTCGACGGACTCGCGTTCGCCGCCGCGGATGCAGACCAGCAGCTCCCGGACGGCCAGCCCGACCGCCAGTGCCACCGAGGCGAGCAGCACCACCGTACGGACCAGCTGCGGGACGTCCACCGCCAGCACCACGCCCGCGCCGACCGAGGCCGGGGCCAGTGCCAGCAGCAGGAACTTCTCCCGCCCGAGCACCAGCAGCACGGTGGCCGCGGCCAGGTAGCAGGACTGCCCGGCGGCGAAGCACAGCGCGCCGAGCGGCCCGCCGACCACGTACGCGGCGGCCGAGGCGACCAGCGCGCCGGCCGGGGCGCCGAAGGCCAGGCAGACCGCGGCGTCGCGGCGGCGCAGCCGGCTCAGCCAGCGGTAGGAGCGGTGCGCCAGTGCCTGGTTGAAGCCCCAGCTGACCAGCGTGGCGACGGACAGCGCGAGCATGCCCGAGGGCAGGCCGAAGCGCATCCGGGCGGTCGCGAACAGGTTGGCGCCGAGCAGGTAGCCGAGTCCCGGCAGCGCGAACACCAGGCCGCGCACCACGCAGCGCCAGGGGTCGGCCCGCCAGGGGTTGGCGAACTCGGAGCTCGGGCCGGGGTAGCGGCGCTCGACCTTCTCGAACAGCTCCTCGGCGACGGTGAAGGCGTCGGGGCGGCCGTACAGCAGGGCGGCCTGCTCGTCCGAGAGGCCGTCGGACTCCAGGAAGGCCGCGATCTCGTACGGGTGGACGGCGTCGGCGCAGACCTCGCGCAGGCGCTCGGCGAGTTCGTCCAGCGGGTCCGCGGGCAGGTAGAGCGAGTCTTCCGGCTCCGGCTCCGGCTCCGGCTGGACGGGGCGGCGGCGCTTGAGCGGCAGCGCGCGCAGCTGCATGGTGTGCTCGGGACCGCCCTCACCGGGGACCAGACGCAGTGGACCACTCATGCGCCCACCTCGCTGTGCTCGGCGGCCGCTTCGCGGGACACGCGCCTCTCGATGGTTCTCTCTCCCGCGGCCTTCGGCCGGGGGTACTCCCAACGCTCGTTCACGCCCCGACCTCGCTCGGCTCGGGGCGGGCGGCGGCCAGCTGCTGGTCCCAGTCGGGGCTGGGGGCCTGGTCGGTGACGGCGACCATGCCGCCCGGCATCCAGCGGGCGGTGCCCAGGAGTTCGGTGTAGATGCCGCGGAAGCCGTCGATGTTCTGGCGGAGGGTGAACTGCTCGATCACCCGGAGCCGGGCGCCCTCACCGAGCCGGGCGCGCCGTTCGGGGTCGCGCAGCAGCTCGATCGCGGCGGCCGCCATCGGCTCGGGTTCGCGCGGGGGGACGACCAGTCCGGTGTCGCCGACGGCCTCGCGCACACCGCCGACGTCGGTCGAGACGGTCGCGCGGCCGCAGGACATCGCCTCGATCAGGGTGAACGGGAAGCCCTCGCTGATGCTGGAGAGCATGACCACGTTGCCCGCCGCGTACGCGTCGGTGATGTCGGCGACGCGGCCCTCGAAGGCCACCGAGTCGGCTATGCCGAGCTCGGCGGCCAGGGCTATGCAGCCGTCCCGGTACGCCTCGCCGCCCTTGGGAGTGCCGCCGAAGAGCCGCAGCCGCGCCTCGGGGATCTCGCGCCGGACGATGGCGAAGGCCCGGATCAGCGTCTCCAGGTCCTTGATCGGGTCGACCCGGCCGGCCCAGCTGAGGGTCGGCGTCTCGGGTTCGGGGCCGGCCGGCGGGAAGGCCGCCGGGTCCACCCCGTTGTAGACGGTGCGGATGTGCGAGGACGGCGTGCCGCCGCGCTCCTCCCAGCGCCGGTTGTACCGGTTGCCGGGGGTGACCAGCGCGGCCTGCCGGTAGCTCTCCTCGGCGAGCATCCGGTAGAAGCCGAGCAGCAGCGCCTTGACCGGCCAGCGGTACGGGCCGGTGCGGTAGCCGAGGTAGCGCTCGCGCAGGTAGATGCCGTGCTCGGTGAGCAGAAACGGTACGCCGTACTGCTGAGCGGCGATCAGCCCGGGCAGGGTGGCGAGCCCGCCGCTGGCCGCGTGCGCGACGCCGTCCTTGGGCGGCTCGACCGAGAGCGGCCGCAGGGCGTGCTCCAGCAGGTCGGTGGCGTTCAGGGCGTCGTGCAGGGTGGGCCGGGAGACGGCGGTCGGCAGGTAGTCGCGGGTCCAGACGTGCTGGAGGGTGCGCAGGGCGCGCTCGCTGCGCAGCGCCGGGCTGAGCAGCCCGTGCCTGGCGAGGTCGGCGAAGCCGTACAGCTCGGTGCCGAAGTGGGTGGTGTAGACCGGATCGAGGATGGAGTGCAGGAAGCGCTCGTACGCGTTGAGGAAGCGCCGCATCTCCTTGCCGCGCGGCGGTCGGCCTTCCGAGGCCGGCCCCCACAGCGGTGCGGTGGTGACCGACCGCACGTTGGCGGGCAGTTCCCAGGCCAGCGGCTCGTGACCGGTACCGGTGACGGCGATGACGTCGAACTCGACGTCCGGCATGCCCTGAACGAGCTGGTCGCACCAGACGCTCACGCCGCCGTGCTGGTGCGGATACGTCCCCTCGGTGAGCAGGGTGACGCGCATTCCTGTCCCCCCTCCTGTTCTTGCGTCGGTTCCGGCCTGGATGACCGGAACGGGAGCCGTGGCGGGGCCGGGCCGGGCGACCGGCCCGACCCCGCCGACGGCGGGTGGTACCGGTTACCGGTTGCCGGAGCGTCCGGTGGTGCTGCTCGGCGTGGCCGTCCCCCCAGACGCCTTGCCGTTCTTCGTCGCAGCGGTGTCGCCGTGGTGGCCGTTGCCGCCCTCACCGATGGTGCCAGCGACGACGTCCTTGCCGGGCACCGGGGTTCCGCTACCCGGGACCAGGGACGCGGCGGGCTTGCGCGTGGTGTCGCTCGGGCCCACCGGGACCGGCGTGGCGACGCCCTGCGGCACGACCTTCTTGTCCGCCGGCACCGGGGCCGGGACGGACTTGGCCGCGACGCTCGGGGCGACGGCCGCCGGGGCGGCCGGGGCGGACGGCAGCTGCAGGGTGACGCTGCTCTGCAGCGCGCCCGGGGCCACCCAACCCGAGAGGGTACCGGCGTAGGACGAACCGAACCCGCCCGTCCCGATGGCCAGCTTCTGAGCGGTTCCGGTCGGCATGGTGGCCTGGACCTGAACGCCGGACGGCGCGTTCACGGTGACGGTGTTGCCGACCCGGTAGGCGGTGACCTGGCCGGCGGCGAGCGCGTTGTTCCAGGCCGCGCGGCGCTGGAACTCCTGGCCGATCTCGCGCTGGCTCAGGTTCACGATCGGGGCGTTGTCCGCGTGCAGCGAGCGGTAGGTGCCGAGGATCTTCTCCAGCACCGGGTACAGGATGCGGTCCTCGGACAGGTTCGACTGGTGCACGAAGTGCGGCCGCGGGTCGTTGTTCAGCACGTGGCCGAGGTCGATCCGGGCCTCCAGCGGCACGATGTACGACTGGTAGCCGGTGTTGACGTCCAGCGGCTGCGACAGGCAGGTCGAGTTGGCGTTGTTCTCGCAGACGCCGCTGCCGCCGTTGGCCTTGCTGGTGTAGATCCAGTTGTACTCGTCGGCCTCCTCCTTCGCCGTGCCGGCGTTGTAGAAGACGTTCATCGGGTACCGCGGCACGGTCAGCGTGGAGGTGCCGACGGCGCGCTGGCCGCTTTCGCGGGAGGCGTCGCTGGCGGTGAACTTGATGCCGTTGGAGGCCAGCGCCGGCGCCAGGTTCGGGTTGTCGCTGGTCTCCTGCGGGGCGGTCAGCAGACCGGAGTGCTCACCGGTGACCAGGGTCTGCGGGTCGACCTGGAGGCCGCGCGCGGCGGCCCAGTCGAAGTTGTTCCGGATCTGGGTGGAGATGGTGTTCTGGTCGACCCAGACCGTCCCGCCCGCGGCGTTCTTGCTGCAGACCCACGGCACCACGGTGACGTTCTGGACGCAGCCCAGGTACGGGTGGGTGTAGGTGTGGTTGATCCACCGGTAGCTGCTCTGGTCGGCGATCATCTGGTCCGCCGTGGGGTCCACGGTGGTCTCGTGGTCGGTCTTCCAGTCCTCGCTGCCACCACCGTTGAACACCATGTCCAGGGTGAAGTTGTTGGCGGCCTGCCACTGCTTCAGGTGGTTGGCGTCGTCGACGGTCATCCGGATCGGGTTGGCGGTGTCCGGGGTGCCGGGCGGGCAGGTGACGTCGCCAGGGGTGCACTTGAGCGTGGTGTCCCAGCGGTCGTCGGCCAGGAAGACGTCGTCCACGTGGGTGGCGAAGTAGTTGCGGTCGTAGCCGAGGTGGACGCCCTGGGTCAGCCAGTCGACCATGCCGCGGGCCAGCAGGCGGTACTGCTGCTGGTACTGGTTGTAGACGAACGTGACGACCAGTTCCTTGCGGCCGTCGTGGGTGTACTCGCCGACCAGAGAACCGCGGGCGGTCGTGCTGGGTATCGGCGCGTCGACCAGCGGGACGAACGAGGCGCCGGCCGGCAGACCGGCGAGCGGGGTGGCCAGGTACCCGTAGCTCTCGCTGACGTTCGGGTCGTTGTCCTCGAACGGGACGCTGCCCTTGAGGTACCCGAACGGGCCCGAAGTTCCGGCGGCGGTGGTGGCGCCCTGGAATCCGTCCAGAGTGCCCACGAATCCCGGATTCTGAGCGTAGTTCAGACCCACTGCCGGGTTGGCCCACGTGTACGCGTCGATCTGGCGGACGTTGAATGCGGCTTCGTAGCTCGCGATCGCCGTCATCTCGGCGGCGCTGTTGGGGAAGGGGTTTTCGTTGGGCAGCACGATGCCCTGGAACTTCCCCCGGGGCAGGCCGTTCACCGTGTCACTCAGGAAAGCGGAGTTGATGACGGGTCGGTTGGGGTCGTTGAGGCTGACGACCTTGTAGGGCGTCCCCTGGCTCTTCAGCTCGGCGGCGATGGCCGCGACGGACGGGCCGCCGTCGTCGACGACCAGGACGGTGAGGTCGATCCTGGGCGGCGTGGTCTCGCCGTGGGCCAGGGTGGTCTGCAAGCCGCTGGCCAGCAGGACTGCCGCCGCGCACGCGGCGACTCTTCGGGTCGCTCGACCCATGGTGATCCTCCCCTTGGGGCAGGCGCGGCGCTGCTCGCCGCTCGCCTGCCCGTGTAGCTGTTCGCGGGCAGCAGGCTGCCCGGGGCCCATCCTGGTCGAGGGACAGCGGTGCGAGGGGCCAATTGGGCGAGAGTGCAGCGAACCTGTTACCAACGTTCATGGCGAAGCCATGAAGGCGCTGATTGTGACCGGAACCGTACCGGCGGCGCAAATAATGAATTGAGAATGAAAACCGGAAGCTGAGTGCTACAGGTGGTTACCGACGGTGTGGCCCGGTGGGGCGGACGGGACACCTGCACTGTTGCCCTTGCCCATCACACTCTTGCACATCCCGCTGCCCCGTTGGGCAGGTTCATGCAATATCGGGTACCGCTGTGCCATGTGACAGTCCGAATATGCAATGGAAGTGCTCGCGCGGTTGATCAGCATACCGAGCCGCGGGGATTCCGGACCGTACGGAATGCGTCACCGGAGCCGGGCGGAACGCCGCTGGTCGGACGCGGGCCCCGGTGCCGCGCGGCGCGCCGGACGCCGGGATCCGGGCCGCTGACGGGCGGTTGACGGGCGGATTCCCCGTCGCGGGACGGCGCTGCGCGGCGATGGCCTGAACCGTGCCACCGCGCCGGATCGGCCCGGCACACGGCTCGGGGCCGGGCCGAAGAACGGCCCGGCCCCGGTACGGCGGGCTCAGCCCTCGTTGATCAGCCCCTCGCGCAGCTGGGTGAGCGTCCGGGTGAGCAGCCGGGAGACGTGCATCTGGGAGATCCCGATCTCCTCGCCGATCTGCGACTGGGTCAGGTTGCCGAAGAACCGCAGCATGATGATCCGGCGCTCGCGCGGCGGCAGCTTGGCCAGCAGCGGCTTGAGCGACTCCCGGTACTCGACGCCCTCCAGCGCGAGGTCCTCGTAGCCCAGCCGGTCGGCCAGCGGCCCGTCGCTGTCCTCCTCGCCGGTGCTGGAGTCGAGCGAGCTGGCGGTGTACGCGTTGCCGACCGCGAGGCCCTCGACCACGTCCTCCTCGCTGACCCCCAGGCAGGTGGCCAGCTCGGCGACGGTGGGGGAGCGGTCCAGCCGCTGGGAGAGCTCGTCGCCGGCCTTGGTGAGCGCCAGCCGCAGCTCCTGGAGCCGCCGCGGAACGCGGACCGACCAACTGGTGTCCCGGAAGAAGCGCTTGATCTCGCCGACGACGGTGGGCATCGCGAAGGTGGGGAACTCCACCCCGCGCTCCGGGTCGAACCGGTCGATCGCCTTGATCAGGCCGATCGTGCCGACCTGGACGATGTCCTCCATCGGCTCGTTGCGGCTGCGGAAGCGCGCCGAGGCGTACCGGACCAGCGGCAGGTTGAGCTCGATCAGGGTGTCGCGGACGTAGGCGTGTTCGGTGCTGCCGGGGTCCAGCGAGGCCAGCCGCAGGAACAGCGAGCGGGAGAGCGTCCGGGTGTCCAGCCCGGAGCCGGGCGGCGTCTCCGATCCCGCTTCGGGGCCGGGCGGCCGGACCGGTTCGACCCGCTGCCGCGGGACCAGGTCCTCGACGACGGCCGTGCCGTTGGCCTGGCCAGCGTGGATCTCCGCAGTGCCCAGCTCTCCGGACATGCACCCACCCCCTTGTGACTGTCAGTTGAACGGGGGCCGTCGCGCGGTGGTTCCCGGGCGAGGGCCTTCCCCCTCCATACCGGAACACGGTCCACGGCAAACCCGAACGTCGCAAGATGTCACGCCGGGGTGACGCGCTGCAATCTCACTCTTCCCAGGAGTTGCCGGTCCGAAGCCTGGTCAGGATCCGTGAGAGCAGCCGGGACACGTGCATCTGGGACATCCCCAGCTCGGTGCTGATCTGGGACTGGGTCAGGTTGGCGAAGAAGCGCAGCATCACGATCCGCCGCTCCCGCTCGGGGAGCTGGACCAGCAGGTGGCGGACCATGTCCCGGTGTTCGACCTCGGCCAGCGCGGAGTCCTCGTACCCGAGCCGGTCGAGCAGGGCGAGCCCGCCCTCGTGCTCCTGCGCGGCCTCCAGGGACGCCGCGTTGTAGGCCCGCCCGGCGTCCAGGCAGGCCCGGACGTCCTCCTCGGGGATCCGCAGGCTGGCGGCGATCTCGGGCACCTTGGGCACCCGCCCGTGCAGCACCGTCAGCTCCTCCATCGCGCCGCTGACCTGGACCCACAGCTCCTGGAGTCGGCGCGGGACGTGCATGGTGCGGACGTTGTCCCGGAAGTAGCGCTTGATCTCGCCCAGGATGGTCGGCAGCGCGTAGGTGGGGAACTGGACGCCGCGGCCGGGGTCGAAGCGGTCGATCGCGTTGATCAGGCCGATCGTGCCGACCTGGACGACGTCCTCCATGGGCTCGCTGCGACTGCGGAAGCGGGTGGCCGCGTAGCGGACCAGCGGGATGTTCACCTCGATCAGGGCGGCCCTGACCCGTTCCCGCTCGGGGGCGTCGGGGGGCAGTTCGGCGAGCCGCTCGAACAGCACCCGGGTCAGCGTCCGGACGTCCACGACGGGCCGGCCGCCGGGACCGCGCAGCCGGTCCGGGCGGAGCTCGCCGGCCGGGCTGGTGATCGCAGCCAGCACTTCGTCCACGGACACCTCACCCCTCCCAAAGTCGTCGACGGCGGGCCCCGCGGATCGGGTGTCGCGGCCGGTTCTCCACCTAGCCAGGTCCGGCAAAACCGGTCATAGCATCACAAGGTGGGCACAGGTCGGGCAAGCACCCGACGGAGGTGTGTTGGTGGGGCTTTCAACGTTCCCCGGGCCGGCCGGCGAAGCGCCGCACGGGTCGCTCCGGGGGCGGAGCAGAGCGCCCCGCCCGCGGGTGCGGACGGGGCGCGGCGGCCGTTCGGGGGAAGGGCCCGGGACGGGCGCGGGACCGGCTCGGGGCGGGCCGGTCGGACGGCTCGGGGCCGGACGGGTGCTCAGACCTCGACGTCGGCGATGACCCAGGTGGCGAACTCGCGCCAGAGGCCGGCCGCCGCCTGGTGGTCAGGGTGGGTCAGGTAGGCCTGGAGGGCGTCCCGGTCCTCGACCAGGCTGTTGATCGCGTAGTCGTACGCGATGTCGCGCTCGGTGGTGTTCCAGCCGCACTCCCACTCGCGCAGCTCGGGGATCACCGCGCCGAGCGCCTCGAAGGCCTTGGCGCCGGCGAGCACGCGCTCTTCGTCCTTGCCGACGCCTTCGTTGAGCTTGAACAGGACCAGGTGGCGGATCACGATTGCCGCTCCTCGCGGACGGGGACAGAGGGTCCCGCACACCGTAGCCGGTGCACGGGGGCCGGCGGCCATTCGAAGGGGCGGCCGTCCGTCACTTGATCAGACCGGTCATGAAGGCGCCGACCGCCTTGGCCGCGTTCGAGATCCCCTCGAACCCGAGCTGCACCAGCTCGGCGGACCGCGAGGGGGAGGTGATGATCGAGTAGAGCACGAAGACGAGCAGGAGGACCATGCCGATCTTCTTCGCCTGCGCCATCGGGTGACCTTCCTCCGAGCCGTGGGCCGCCGTCATCCGGTCCCCGAGCGGCCTGCAGGGGCAGCTTATCCACCCGGACGGGCTATCAAGTGTGCGACGCGTTCGGCCGGCGGGACGAAGGTCCCCGCGAGTGAGGCCTTTCTCCGGGTGCCCCGTCGTGGGCCGGGCGGCAGGATGGAAGACGTACCGAGGATCTGGCAGGAATCCCCGGTGCATGGATCCGGAGCTCCCCGCTGTGGGACCGGTGGCCGCGGCTTCCCCCCGACGCGGCGCCGGTTGTGGGACTCCGCCGGGGGAGCGGTCAGTCCCCCCGAGCCGCTCCCCCCTCCAGGCTCCGTACGGACCGGGCACCGGTGGTCATCGGCCCGGGGTACGGAGCCGTTTTCGTTCCCGCTCCCGTGTCCGCGCCGACCCGTGCACGGCGCCGGTGGGCGGCGCACCGATCCGACAAACGCCGAGGGCCCGTCCGGATCGGACGGGCCCTCGGGCTTTCGAGCGGTAGCGGTGGGATTCGAACCCACGGTGGAGTTGCCCCCACACACGCTTTCGAGGCGTGCTCCTTTGGCCGCTCGGACACGCTACCGAGAGGAACTCTACCGGAGGGGTGGCGCAGTCACGAAATCCGTACCGCCGCGGCGTCCGGCGGGCCCTCGGCGGCGGGTGTTCAGCGGGTGTTCAGCGGTGGGTGTCGAAGAAGGCGCGCAACTGCTCGCCGCACTCCTCGGCGAGGACGCCCCAGACCACCTCGGGGCGGTGGTTGAGCCGGCGGTCGCGCATCACGTCGAAGAGCGAGCCGGCCGCGCCGGCCTTCTCGTCGAGGGCGCCGTAGACCACCCGGTCGATCCGGGACAGCACGATGGCCCCGGCGCACATCGTGCACGGCTCCAGCGTGACGACCAGTGTGCAGCCGCTCAGCCGCCACTCTCCGATCTGCTCGGCCGCCTGCCGGATCGCGACCACCTCGGCGTGCGCGGTCGGGTCGCCGACCGCCTCGCGCTCGTTGTGGCCGCGCCCGATCACCCGGCCGTCCGGGCCCAGGACGAGCGCCCCGACCGGTACGTCCCCGGTGGCCGGCGCCAGCGCGGCCTCGGCGATGGCGAGGCGCATCGGCGCCGCCCAGCGGTCGCGGACCGGGTCGGGGCGGACGGGGGCGGGCAGCGGGGGGACGTGCGGGACGGTCAGCGAGGTGGCGGGCTGCATGGCATCCAGTGTCGGGTATCCGGTGGCGGACACCGGCACGGCCGACCCCGCTACCGGACGGCCTCCAGGACCTCGCCGCAGCCGAGGGCCTCGGCGATCTCCTCCAGGGCGTCGCCCGGCACCGCGCCCTCGCCGCTGAGCGCGAGCAGTTCCTCGGAGGCGAGGCCGAACTCGGTGAGCAGGTGGGCGTCGCCGAGCGGGCCGACCGGGACGCCGCCGCGGACGTCGGCCTCCTCCTCGTCCTGCTCCTCGGCCTCCTCGGACTCGTCCAGCAGGTGGTCCAGGTCGCCGAACTCGCTCTCTCCGGCCTGGTCGACCAACTCGTCGGTGAGGACGGAGCCGTAGGAGCTGCGGGCGGCCGCGGCGCCGTCCGACACGAAGATCCGCGGGTCCTCCTCGCCGTCCACGCGGACGATGGCGAACCAGACGTCCTCCTGTTCGATGAAGATCAGGACGCTGTCGTCGTCCTGGGCGGAGTCGCGGGCCAGGTCGGCCAGATCGGCCAGGGTTTCGACGTCGTCGAGCTCCGTCTCGCTCACATCCCACCCGTCCTCGGTGCGAGCAAGCACTGCAGCGAAGTACGCCACCAGGGACACTCCCAAGATCATCGGTCTCGGCTGCCGGCGCGCACGGGCAACGCGGAAAACTGGCCGCCCCCGCGCCAGAGGCGGTCCGCTTGTTCGGACCGTCCCATCGGAATCGTGACAGAAAGCCCGCCCTCGCGGGGGGTGTTCGGCAGCGCGTCTTTGCAGGTCGTGTCGGAAGGACCGGGTGGCGGAGGGCGTTTTCCGGCCGGGGCGGTCCGAAGCCGGTCGAAATTTGCTCCGAACGCCGGAACGGGGCCGCCGCCTCCGATCGCGGGCGGTCCGGGGCCCGCGCCGGGTGCGCGTCAGGATCCCGTCAGGAGGGGCCGGGGGCGCCTCCGGGCCGCGTCAGATCCGGAAGGTTCGCATCCGCATCGCCTCGCGCATCCGCCGCTCCTTGGTCCGCCGGGGCTGGACCCGCTCCCGCAGTTCGCGCGCCTCGGTGAGCTCGCGCAGGAAGACGGCCCGCCGCTTGCGGCGCTCCGCCTCGGTCTCCGGGTGGTCGTACGGCGGGCCCTGGCTGCGGCCCGCCCCGTCGAAGGGCTCGTCCATCGAGCCGTCCCCGGCGTTCGGGTTGCTCGTCATAAGACGTGACATTCCCAGAACGGTCCGGTTGATACCACAGAAGGCACTTCCGTCCGGACAGCCGCGGCGGGTCACGGCGTGTCACCGGCGCGTCACCCGCGCCGGCGCACGGGTGGGGCACGGCGGGTCGTACACCCGTCCGGGGGCGGGCTAACCTCGATACATGCGTCTCCACGTCGTCGACCACCCCCTGGTCGCCCACAAGCTCTCCACCCTGCGCGACGAGCGCACCGACTCGCCGACCTTCCGTCGCCTGACCGACGAGCTGGTGACCCTCCTCGCGTACGAGGCCACCCGGGACGTCCGCACCGACGAGGTGGAGATCACCACGCCCGTGGCGGTCACGCTGGGTACCCGGCTCAGCTACCCGCGCCCGCTGGTGGTCCCGATCCTGCGGGCCGGCCTCGGCATGCTGGACGGGATGACCCGCCTGCTGCCGACCGCCGAGGTCGGCTTCCTCGGCATGGTCCGCAACGAGGAGACCCTCGAGGCCTCCACCTACGCCACCCGGATGCCGGACGACCTCTCCGGCCGCCAGGTCTACGTGCTCGACCCGATGCTGGCCACCGGCGGCACCCTGGTCGCCGCGATCAGGATGCTGATCGAGCGCGGCGCGACCGACGTCACCGCCGTGGTGCTGCTGGCCTCCCCCGAGGGCGTCGAGGTGATGCGACGGGAGCTGGCGGACCTGCCGGTCACCGTGGTCACCGCCGCCCTGGACGAGCGGCTCAACGAGAACGGCTACATCGTCCCCGGCCTGGGCGACGCGGGCGACCGGCTCTACGGCACGGCCGGCTGAGCCTGCCCACCCGAACCACCGAACACCGAGAGCCCCCGGCACTGCGTCTGCCGGGGGCTCTCCTGTCCGTCCGTCCGGTGGCTCAGCAGCTGCCGGTGGCGGTCGGGGTGGGGGAGGGCTTGGTGGCCAGCGCGAGGGCGGCGGCCGCCTGGGTCTCGTCCAGCAGGGCGTTGTAGCTGTCGCCGATCACGAAGTCCACGCTGGCGTCGGTGCGGGCGTCGGCGGTGACGGCGGCCCCGGCGATCTGCGAGCTGACCAGGGTGCCCGCGCCGGCGCCGGTCGGACCGGCGATCACCTGGGCGGTGCCCGGCACCTTCTTGTCCAGCTCGGCCGGGGCGTTGCCGACCTTGCCGATGACGAAGCCGCGCTTCTTGAACTCCTCGGCCGTCCGGCCGGCCAGACCGGCCTTGGTGGTGGCGTTGTAGATGTTCACGGTGACCGCGGTGGGCTGCGGGACGGCGTTCGGGTCGCCCTGCCCGGCGGCCGGCGCACCGGCGGCGGGGGCGCCCGGGGTGGCCCCCGGGGTCGGGGCGGCCAGGGCCTTGCCGGACGGGCTCGCGCAGGCCTGCGCCGAGGCGTCCTTGTTCCTGCCGATGAAGATGTCGTACAGCTGTACGCCGCCGAGCGCGACCAGGGCCAGGGCGAGCAGGCCGGCGAGCGTGGCGACCACCTTGCGGCTCTTCTTCGGGGGCCGGCCCAACCGTGGGTAGGTGTTGCCGGTGACGCGGTACTGCTTCCCCTTGAGGCCTCGGGGAGTCAACATGCTCACGGTTTGTCTCCCCCTCGTGCCAGGGCGGGGTCGGGATGACGGATCGGCCGGGTGGGGACTTCCCCCGGTGCGGGCGGAATCCCCTGGTCGCGGCCGTAGTCAGCAGCGTAGTGCCGTACGGCTTCGAAGGTACTAAACGATCATCATCTGGCGTACCCCGGTACCCGAAAGGGGGTACCGGGGTACGGACGGACCGCCCTCCGCCTGGTGGCGGGGGGCGGTCCGGAAGGTCCGTGCGGGAGGGACGGCCCCGGGGTGGGGCCCGTCACTCCATTTCGAGGACACGGGCGTGCAGCACCTGGCGCTGCTGCAGCGCCGCGCGGACGGCCCGGTGCAGACCGTCCTCCAGGTAGAGGTCGCCGTGCCACTTCACCACGTGGGCGAAGAGGTCCCCGTAGAACGTCGAGTCCTCGGCCAGAAGGGTTTCGAGGTCGAGTTGACCCTTGGTGGTCACCAGCTGGTCGAGTCGCACCGGGCGCGGGGCGACGTCAGCCCACTGGCGGGTGCTCGTCCGGCCGTGATCCGGGTACGGCCGCCCATTGCCGATGCGCTTGAAGATCACACGGAAAGCCTACCGTTTGGGCGGCGGATGGCGCAGCAGCCGCGGCGCCGCCACGCGCGCCGGTGTGAACTGCGCATGGACGAATGCGGCTGTTTGGTGGGAAATGTCGCGAACATCGCCCGGTGCCGATCGGGTTCCGCGTCGATGTCGAAGCGTTCCGAAGCGTTCCGATCCGCTCAGGAGTGTGCACCGATGTCCTCCGGCCTCACCCCTCCGGCCGTCCGGAGAGCGCCGACGGGCACGCCTTCACCGGGCCGGCGCTCGACCTAGGTGCGGTGCTGCTGGACGGCGCCGCGTCCCGGACGCCCCGGGTGCGCATCCCGCTGGGCGGGCGCGCCCGGCGGGCAGGCGGCTCGGGCAGGAGATCTCGCGCAGCCTGTTCGGGAGGTCCAAGCGGCGCCGCCGAGCGGCGGCTGAGCGACCAGGTGGGCGGCGGTGCCGGCTGACCGGCCGCCAGGGGGCGCCGGGCGGTCAGCCGGCGAGCGCGGCGCCGATCCGGTCCAGGGAGGACAGCCGCATCAGGCCGTAGTGGTAGAACTCCACCTCGGGGACGCCGAGTTCGCGCAGGGTGGTGATCTTGGCGGCGAGGTTCTCCGGGCCGTCGCAGTCGGAGGACATCGGGCGCAGGATCACCGCCATGGAACGCGGACGGACGCCGTGCAGGGCGAAGGCGGCGATCTTCTCCCGGACGGCCTCAGGGGTCCGCTCGTAGCCGAGGGTCTCGACCTGGTCGGTGACCTGCGCGAGGGCGGGCAGGTCGATGCCGGCGAGCCAGCCCCTGCCCGGGCCGCCGCCGTCCATGAAGCTCAGCCGCATGCCGTGCCGGCGGGCCTGTTCGGTGAGGTCGGCGGCCAGCGAGGTGACGGTGGCGGCGGAGGCGTCCACGTAGGCGGCGAAGGCGCCGTCGGCGAGGGCGCTCAGGTCGGCCGGCTCGGCGGCCGCGGACTCGTCGGCCAGCCGGCGGCGCAGCTCGGCGCGGACCGCCTCGGCCACCTCCTCGGCCGGGACCCCGGCGGCGGTGGCGGCGGCGCGGCAGTGCGGGCAGAAGCAGACCCCGAGCAGGGCTTCTGCGGTCGGGCCCAGTTCCTCGAAGTAGCGCTCGTGGTGGTGACCGTGGCGCAGGCCGTGGAAGTGCAGGGACTCGGCGCGGATCGCGTCCACGCCGTACCGGGCCAGTTCGGCGACCAGGGTCAGCGCGTACTCCCTGACCTCCGGGTTCGCCGGGCAGAGCTCGGTGAGGTGGCGGTCGCCGAAGGCGTTGGCCGGGGCGCAGTCGGGGTGGGCGAAGCCGAGCCGGTCGTTGTGGCAGAAGACCGTCCAGGCGTGCAGCTTCAGGCCGCGGAGGCGGGCCTCCTCGGCGGCCTCGGCGAAGGGGTCGCGCTCGCCGATCGCGGTGGACGGCACGGGCGCGAGGCGCCGGCCCAGCCAGCGGACCGGGTCGGGACGGAAGTACGCCGCGCCCGGCTCCAGGTGGCGGAGCACCCGGCGGGGGTTGTGCGGGAAGACGTCGCGGGCCTCGTGGTAGACCGAGGCGAGGGTGACGCCGCCGACCCCGGCGCGGTCGGTGAGGTTGCCGAAGAAGGTGTCGGCGCCCTCGTCGAGCAGGTCGGTGGCGAAGGCGAGGACGGACGACTCCACGGTGCGGCTCCGGAGCTGGGGGAGGGTGAGCCGTCCACGCTATCCGCAGGGGTCGGGATTGGTCTATACCTGATGGCCCGGGTGGGTTGCGGGGGCCGCGGCCGGCTGTGGCGCCGGCCGCGGGGCGGCCGAGGCGCCGGCTACAGGCCGAGCTCGTCCAGCTGCTTGAGCAGGGCGGTTCCCGGGCTGTCCGGGGTGCTCGCCTGCTTCTCGGCCGACTGCGTGGCCCGCTTCGAGGCCGGCTGGTTGCGGAGCAGGACGGCGGCGGCCAGTCCGCCGATCAGCCCGCCGAGGTGGCCCAGCCAGCTGACGCCGGGGGTGACCGGCAGCACCCCGATCAGGATGGTCGAGTAGACCACCGCGACGACGATGCCGACCACCGCGTCCAGCACGTTGCGGTCCAGGACGCCGCGCAGCACCACGTAGCCCAGGTAGCCGTAGACCATGCCGCTCGCGCCGGCCGTCACGGTGTTCGGGCTCTCCAGCAGCCAGACCAGCAGGCCGCCGGACACCGCGATCACCAGGCTGGCCAGCAGGAACTTCCGCATGCCCCGGTAGGCGGACAGGAAGCCGAGCACGAACAGCGGCCAGGAGTTGGCCTCGATGTGGCTCCAACTGAAGTGCAGGAACGGCGAGGTGAACATCTCCGGCAGGTCGCCGACCTGCTCCGAGCGGAGGCCGAACTCCCGCGACAGCCCGTAGTCGTCCAGCCAGTTGGCCACCTGCACCGACCAGATGACGGCCTGGACGCCGAGCATCGTGAACAGCGCGCGGCGGGAGTCTGCGAACAACTGGGCGAATTTGGCGGCCATGCCACCGACTCTAGGGGCGCCGGGAGCGCGCGTGCACCCCATTACAGTGACCTCTGTCATTCCGACCGTGAGAGGTGGCACACCCCATGAGCAATCGCCCGCCGCTGCCGTACGACTTCCTGCCGAAGGTGCCGTCGTTCCGGCTGAGCAGCCAGGACATCACCGAAGGCGGCACGTTGGGGCAGGAGTTCATCCACGCCGGCGGCAACCTCTCGCCGCAGCTGTCCTGGTCGGGCCTGCCGGAGGGCACCCGGAGCATCGCGGTCACCTGCTACGACCCGGACGCGCCGACCGGCTCCGGCTGGTGGCACTGGCTCGCCCTCGGCCTGCCCGCCGACACCACCGAGCTGCCGCGCGGCGCCGGGTCCTCGGACGCCGACCTGCCCGGCGGGGCCTCCTTCCACGGCCGCAACGACTTCCCGTCCAACCGGTACGACGGCGCCGCCCCGCCGCCCGGCGCCCCGCACCGCTACGTCTTCGCGGTGCACGCGCTGGACGTCGAGAAGCTGGACGTCGCCGCCGACACCCCGCCGGCCCAGGTGGGCTTCAACCTCACCTTCCACACCCTGGGCCGGGCGCTGCTGACCGCCGAGTACGGGGTCTGAGCCTTGGCCGTGTCCGATCGTCCGGTCGAGGTCTGGCGGCTGCCCGAGGAGGACGTCCGGGCCGGCCGCCGGGCCCTGACCTGGACGGTCGGGCCGGGCGGGGAACTGGCCGTCCTGGTGGTGCCGGAGCAGTACGCGGCGCCGGCCGGATCGTGGCCGCACGCCCGGCTGCCGTTCGACGGCGAGGTGGTGGTGCGCGGCCCGCAGGGCGAGTGGCGGGTGCCGCTGGCCGGGGTCGGGGTCCCGCCCGACCTCCTGGCGCTGCTGCCGGGCGGGCGGGTGCTGCTGGCCGGGCGCCGGGCCGAGGAGTCGGCGGACGGCTGGGAGCGCAACGGCCTGGTGTTCGGGCCGGACGGCAGCCCGGCCCGGGAGCTGCAACTCGGCGACGACATCCAGGCGTTGACCACCGACCGGGACGGCCGGATCTGGCTGGCCTTCGGGGACGAGGGCAACTACGGCGACAACCCGCTGGCCCGGTGCGGCCTGCTCGGGCTGGACACCGCCGGGCGGATCGTCTGGCGGCCGGACTTCAGGCAGCTGGGCGACGAACCGCTGGAGGGCATCGCCGCCGCCACCGAGGGACGGCGGACCTGGCTGGCCTGGTACGGGGAGCGCAGCCACCTCACCGGTATCGACCCCGCCGAGGGCGAGCCCGTCGTCATGCGGCTGCCGGCCCGGCAGCCGGTGGGCTTCGCGATCGCCGGGGACCGCGCCGTGTTCCTCCAGCCCGGCGGCGAGCTGCTGCACTGCGAGCGGGAGAGCCGGAAGGGCTGGCGGGAGGTGCGCCGCGAGCGGGTGGGCGGCCTCGGGGAGCTCGACCGGGAGCGCGCGTACGGCCGGGACGGGGTGCTCTGGTTCCGTTCCGGCAACGGCTGGTACCGGGTCGGGGCCTAGACCTGGGCCTGATCCCCCGCCGTGTGCTGGAAGCGGGACTGGTCCTCCGAGCCCGCCGCGTGCTGGGTGTGGGACTGGTTCTCCGGGCCCGCCGCGTGCTGGGTGTGGGACTGGTTCTCCGGGCCCGCCGCGTGCTGGGCGTGGGACTGGTTCTCCGGGCCCGCCGCGTGCTGGGCGTGGGACTGGTTCTCCGGGCCCGCCGCGTGCTGGGCGCGGGCGGCGAGTCGGCGCAGGTGCTCGCGCAGCGCCGGCGGCTCGTGCACCTCGAAGGCGCAGTCCAGCGACAGCAGCCGCATCGCCGTCCACTCCAGCGAGTCCGAGCGGGAGCGGAGCCGGCAGCTGTGCGCGTCGATCGGCTCGACCTCCGCGTCGCCCGGCCGCAGGCTGTGGCGGACCCGCTCGGCGGGGGCGTGCACGGTGGCGACCACGGTGCCGCTCGGTGACGGGCGGCGCAGCTTGCCCGCCACGTACGCGGCGGCGTCCTCGGCGGGGAGCGGGCGCGGGGTGAAGCGCACGCCGGTGGTGGCCGGGCCGCTCACCCGGTCGACCCGGAAGAGCCGCCAGTCCGAGCGGTCCAGGTCGTAGCCGACCAGGTACCAGCGGCGGCCGACCGAGACCAGCCGCTCGGGTTCGACCTGCCGGTTGGTCTCGGCGCCGTCGTACGCCCGGTAGCCGAAGCGCAGCCGTTCCCGGGCGGTGACGGCGCGGGCGAGCACGGTGAGGTCCTCCGGGTCGACGGTCGGGCCGTCCCCGGTGAGCAGCGGCACGGTCGCGGAGTTGAGCGT
Organism: Kitasatospora sp. NPDC032121; assembly: GCF_055580145.1. Lineage (NCBI taxonomy): Bacteria > Bacillati > Actinomycetota > Actinomycetes > Kitasatosporales > Streptomycetaceae > Kitasatospora > Kitasatospora sp. NPDC032121. The sequence goes on from NZ_JBVILX010000002.1 coordinate 474,779, forward strand.
CCCGACCCGGTGCCGCAGCCGGCCCGGCAGCACCTGGAGCAGCTTGCCGAGTGCCCGTACCGAGGCCTCCTCGATGCCGACCACGGCGTGCCCGGCCGCCGCGCGGAGCCCGACCGCGATGGCCACCGCCTCCTCGTCGTCCAGCAGCAGCGGGGGCATCGCCGTGCCCGCGACCAGCCGGTAGCCGCCGTCCGCGCCCATGCTGGCCCGCACCGGGTAGCCGAGCTCGCGCAGCCGGTCGATGTCGCGCCGGATGGTGCGGGGGCTGACGCCGAGACGTTCGGCGAGCTCGCTGCCGGGCCACTCGCGCGGCGTCTGGAGCAGGGACAGGAGGCTCAGCAGCCGGGCCGGGGTGTCGGTCATGCCGTCCAGCATGCCGTCCCGGAGAGCGGCGGTGGGCGGCCGCCAACTGGGACAGGTTCTGACCTACATGCCCCGTACCGTCATGGGCGTGGAGAAGAGCGTCCCGGACGTGCGTAAGAAAGAGGACAACCGAATGAGCACCGCGGCAGCGGACCGGAGGAGGTGGATCGCGCTGACGATCGTGATGGTCGCCTCCTTCATGGACCTGGTGGACGTGACCATCGTCAACATCGCGATCCCGAGCATCCAGCAGGACACCGGCGCCTCCTTCAGCGCCATCCAGTGGGTCACCGGCGGCTACGCGCTGGCCTTCGCGATCGGCCTGATCACCGGCGGCCGGCTGGGCGACATCCACGGCCGCAAGCGGGTGTTCCTGATCGGGATCGGCGGCTTCACGCTGGCCTCGGCGCTGTGCGGGCTGGCCTCCGGCCCGGAGATGCTGGTCGCGACCCGACTGCTCCAGGGCGGGACGGCGGCGCTGATGGTGCCGCAGGTGCTGTCGATCATCCACGCGACCTTCCCGGCGGAGGAGCGCGGCAAGGTGTTCGGCCTGTTCGGCGCCGTGGTCGGCCTGGGCGCGGTCTCCGGCCCGCTGATCGGCGCGCTGCTCACCGAGTGGGACCTGTTCGGCCTGGCCTGGCGCCCGATCTTCCTGATCAACCTGCCGGTCGGCATCGCCGGGCTGCTGCTCGGCCGCCGCTTCATCGACGAGTCGAAGGCCGACCAAGCGCTGAAGCTGGACCTGGTGGGCGTGGCGCTGGCCAGCCTCGGCCTGCTGATGCTGGTCTACCCGCTGACGCACGGCCGGGAGGCCGGCTGGCCGCTGTGGGGCTACCTGTCGATGGCCGGCAGCCTGCCGGTGTTCGCGCTGTTCGTGGTGTACGAGCGGGTCAAGACGCGGCGGGACGGCTCGCCGCTGGTGGAGCTGGCGCTGTTCCGGGTGAAGTCCTTCGCGGCCGGGATCTGCGTGCAGCTGGCCTTCGGCGTGGCGCTCGGCATCTACTTCCTGGTCTGGACCCTCTACATGCAGGTGGGGCTGGGCTGGAGCCCGCTCAAGGCCGGTGCGACCGGCATCCCGTTCTCGATCGCGGTCTCCACGGCGGCCGGGCTGTCGGTGCAGAAGCTGGTGCCGCGGTTCGGGCGGAAGGTGCTGCAGACCGGCGCGCTGGTGATGGCGGCGGGCGTGCTCGTCTACATCTGGGAGGCGGACCGGTACGGGACGGCGATCACGGCCTGGCAGATGGCGCTGCCGCTGGTGGTGATGGGCCTCGGGATGGGGCTGATCGTCGCGCCGATCACCGACGCGGTGCTGGCGGAGGTGCCGCGCGAGCACGCCGGTTCGGCGTCCGGGCTGATCAACACCGTGCAGCAGGTGGGCAACGCGCTCGGGCTCGGCCTGGTCTCGGTGGCCTTCTTCGGGGCGATGGACGACGTCGTCGCGCCGGAGGCGCTCGGGACGGCGTTCGGCGGGGCCTTCGTGCACGCGATGTGGTGGGTCGCCGGGGTGCTGCTCGCGGTGTTCCTGCTGATGTTCGCGCTGCCGCGGCGACGCAAGGCGGCCGGTTCTGCCGGGGCGGCGGCCGGGGCGGCGGCCGGATCGGTCGGTGCCGACGGCTCGGCCGGTTCGACCGCGGAGGAGCAGGAGCCGGTCCTGCTCTGACGGAGTGCTCCCGTGCGCGGGCCCCGGTCGCGCGGCGCGGCCGGGGCCCGCGTCGCGCTCTGGGAGGGCCCGGTCGGCGTACGGCCGGCGGGGCGGGCGGTCGGGTGGGTCGGTCCGGCCAGTCGGGTCGGTCCGATCGGTCTGGTCAGTCGGTTCGGTCGGTTCGGTCGGTGATCAGCGCGCACCGGTCGGGGCGGCGGCGGAGGCGACGGGGGCGACGGGGGCGACGGATGTGCGGGTGGTGGTGCGCGGCTTGGCGGCGGCCTTGGCCTCCTTCGCCGCGCGTTTCATCTCCTGCTTGAACTCCCGTACCAGGGCGAGGGATTCGGGCCCGGTGATGTCGGCCACCGAGCGGTGCGCGCCCTCCTCGCCGTACACCCCGGCCGCCTCGCGCCAGCCCTCCGGCCGTACCCCGTACTGCTTGCCGAGCAGGGCCAGGAAGATCTGCGACTTCTGCTTGCCGAAGCCGGGCAGGGCGTTGAGGCGGCTGAGCAGCTCCTTGCCGGTGCGGACGTTCTTCCAGAGCGCGGCGGCGTCGCCGTCGTACTGCGCGACGAGGAACTGGCAGAGCTGCTGCACCCGCTTGGCCATCGCGGCCGGGTAGCGGTGGACCGCGGGCTTCGCGGAGAGGAGCGCGACGAACTCCTCCGGGTTGTAGGTGGCGATCTCGTGGGCGTCCAGGTCGTCGTGGCCGAGGCGCTGGGCGATGGTCAGCGGGCCGGTGAACGCCCACTCCATCGGGACCTGCTGGTCCAGCAGCATGCCGACGAGCGCGGCGAGCGCGCTGCGTCCGAGCAGTTCGTCGGCCTCGGGCTGCTGTGCGAGCCGAACGGTGACGTTCATGGGCTTGCCCTCCTCGGAGTTGACGTCGGGTCGGCGCCCAGTCTGGTGGAAGCGGCGTTGCCGTACGCAGTCAACACGCCCGTCACCGGGGATCTTGTCTCTTCAAGGCCTTGCCGGAGCTGCATTGTTCGTTGGCGGAGCGGTTGTCGAGGACAACGGTGGAGTGGCGCGGAATATTTTTTGCCCGCGTCCGTCACATCCGTCGGGTGTCCCGGGTCAGGGGAGTGTCGAACCGAACAGCCGTCGAATGAGGAGCACTCCAATGTCCGTCGCTCACACCGTCGTCACCGTCCTCGGCGCCCTCATGGTCGGCTTCTCGGCCTACTCCGTCTTCGCCGGCGCCGAGTACGTCGTGAAGCCCCTCGCCGACTACGGCGTCCCGCGCGCCTGGTGGCCCTGGCTCGGCGTCGCCAAGGCGGCCGGCGCCCTCGGCCTGCTGGCCGGCCTCGCCGTCCCGCCCGTCGGCTACGCGGCTGCGGCCGGCGTGGTCCTCTACTTCCTCGGCGCCGTGCTCACCGTCCTGCGCGCCCGCGCCTACGCCCACGTGCCCTTCCCCCTCCTCTACCTGGCGCCCGCCGCGGCCTCCCTCGCCCTCGGCCTCGCGTCCTGAACCGGGGCCGTTCCTACGAGCCTTGTGTGTGTGGGGGCGGTTGTCGGGGTGTGCGGGGGCGGAGAGGGCGCTCGGCCGGGTGGGTGGATTTTGGGAGGGGGCGGCGAGTCATTTCATATGACTATTTTTGTTGTGCCAGTGCGGTGACCTGACGGCGAGTCATTCTTGGTCCATCCGAAGCGTCCAGAAAGGCCCGCCCGCCGTGACCCAGCCGTTCGAACTGCCCTCCTTCTATGTGCCGCACCCGGCACGCCTCAACCCCCATCTGGACGAGGCGCGGGCCCACTCCACCGCCTGGGCCCGGAAGATGGGGATGCTGGAGGGATCAGGAATCTGGGATCAGGCCGACCTGGACGCCCACGACTACGGCCTGCTCTGTGCGTACACCCACCCCGACGCGTCGGCCGAGGCGCTGTCGCTGGTCACCGATTGGTACGTGTGGGTGTTCTTCTTCGACGACTACTTCCTCGACATGTTCAAGCGCACCAACGACCGCGACGCGGGCAAGGCCCACCTCGACCGGCTGCCGCTGTTCATGCCCGCCGACCCGGGCGCCGAGCTGCCCGAGCCGGAGAACCCGGTCGAGGCGGGGCTGGCCGACCTGTGGCGGCGCACCGTGCCGGCGATGGGCGAGGACTGGCGGACCCGGTTCGCCGCGAGCACCCGGAACCTGCTCGACGAGTCGCTGTGGGAGCTCGCCAACATCGGCGAGGGCCGGGTGGCGAACCCGGTCGAGTACATCGAGATGCGCCGCAAGGTCGGCGGTGCGCCCTGGTCCGCGCAGCTGGTCGAGTACGCGGCCGACGCCGAGGTGCCGCAGGAGGTGTCGGGCTCGCGGGCGCTGCGGGTGCTGATGGACGCCTTCTCCGACGGCGTGCACCTGCGCAACGACATCTTCTCGTACCAGCGGGAGGTGGAGGACGAGGGTGAGCTGAGCAACGGCGTCCTGGTGCTGGAGCGGTTCCTGGAGTGCTCCACCCAGGAGGCCGCCGAGGCGGTCAACGACCTGCTCACCTCACGGCTCCAGCAGTTCGAGAACACCGTGTTCACCGAACTGCCGGTGCTGTTCGCGGAGACCGGGCTCGACCCGGCGGGCCGCGCCCGGGTGATGGCGTACGTCAAGGGCCTCCAGGACTGGCAGTCCGGCGGGCACGAGTGGCACCTGCGCTCCAGCCGGTACATGAACGGTGGTGGGGCGGCCGGTGGTTCGGGCGGTGAGGTGGCGCCCGGAGCGGGCGGGTCCGGGGGCGGCAACTGGTGGGACCAGTACGCGATCGGGGGCATCGGCACCTCGGCGCTGGACATCCTGCGCAGCACGGCCATGACGGCCCCGGCAGGTCCGGCAGGTCCGGCAGGCCCGGCAGTCACGGCGGCCTCGGCGGGGAAGCGCGCGACGGCGGCGGCCAGGAGCGCGGCGGGCCCGGAGGGACGGCGGGCGCGGTCGTACGGCCACGTGCCGTACCGGGCGGTCGGGCCCTCCAGGCTGCCCGAGTTCAGGCTGCCGTACGAGCTCCGGCTGAGCCCCCACCTGGACGGCGCCCGGGAGCGCGTGGTCGAGTGGGCGGAGCGGATGGGACTGCTCTCGGCGGAGCCGGGCGCCCCCGCGTCCGGCATCTGGGACGCCGCGTCGATGCGCGACTACGACCTCCCGCTCTGCGCGGCCGGCATCCACCCGGACGCCACGGCCGACCAACTCGACATCGCCTCGGCCTGGTTGGCCTGGGGCACCTGGGCCGACGACTACTACCCCCGGGCCTTCGGGCACACCCGTGACCTGGGCGGCGCCAAGGCCGCCAACGCGCGGCTGTCGCTGTTCATGCCAGTGGACGGCACCCCCGCACCGGAGCCCGCCAACGCGCTGGAGCGCGGCCTCGCCGACATCTGGGAGCGCACCGCCGGCCCGATGACCGTCGAGGCCAGGGGCCGGTTCCGGACGGCGGTCGAGGCGATGCTGGACAGCTGGATCTGGGAGCTGGCCAACCAGATCCAGAACCGGATCCCGGACCCGGTGGACTACCTGGAGATGCGCCGCTCCACCTTCGGCTCCGAGCTCACCACGAGCCTCTCCCGCCTCGGCCACGGGGAGTCCGTGCCGCCGGAGGTGTACGAGCACGGCTCGATGCGCGCGCTGGAGAGCTCCGCGATGGACTACGCGTGCATGATGAACGACCTCTTCTCGTACCAGAAGGAGGTCGAGTACGAGGGCGAGCTGCACAACACCGTCCTGGTGGTGCAGAACTTCTTCAACTGCGACTACGAATCGGCGGTCCGGATCGTCGACGACCTGATGCACTCGCGGCTGGACCAGTTCCAGCACGTCGCGCAGAAGGAACTCCCGGTCATGTACGCGGACTTCGGGCTGGAGCAGGCGGCCCGGGAACGGCTCGACGGATACGTGGGCGAACTGCAGAACTGGCTCGCGGGCATCCTGAGCTGGCACGAGGGCTGCCGGCGGTACGGGACGGCCGACCTGGAGCGGCACTTCGGCGCGGGACGGGACCTGGCGGAGGCCTCGCAGGCCCGGCGGGCGGCCACGGCGGCGGCCGCCGAGGCGCCTACGGGACCGGCGGGGCCGGTGGCGCCCTCGGTGCCCACGGCCGCGGCGACGCCCCCGGTACCGCTCGGCCCGACCGGCCTGGGGACGGCCTCACTGCGCCTGTCGGCCGGCGGCTGACGTCGCGGGGGCGTACCCGCGCGGGTCATCCCGTGCGGTACGCCGTGTCGTCGCGCGGGTCATCCCGTGCGGGTGCGCCGCGTCGTGGCTAGGCTGGCGAACCGGGGGCGGCACGCGCCCTCCCGGCGCGCGCACTTCGCCACACACGAGGGCAGAAAGATGGCTGCGCTACCTGAGGGCACACCCTGCTGGGCCGACGCGATGTTCACCGACCTGGAGGGCGCGAAGGCCTTCTACGGCCACGTACTGGGCTGGACCTTCGGCGAGAGCTCGTCGGAGTTCGGCAACTACACCCAGGCGTACTCGGGCGGCAAGGCAGTCGCCGCGATCGTGCCGCCGATCCCCGGCGCGGAGGCCACGTCCACCTGGTGCCTGTACCTGGCCTCGCCGGACGCCGGAGCCACCGCGGCGCGGATCCGCGCCAACGGCGGGGAGGTGGCCATGGGGCCGCTCCAGGTCGGCGACTTCGGCACGATGGTGCTCGCCAAGGACCCGGCCGGCGTGGTGTTCGGGGTCTGGCAGGCCGGGCGGCACGAGGGCTTCGAGAAGCAGGGTGAGCCCGGCGCCTACAGCTGGGCCGAGCTGGTGACCCGCGAGCCCGCGAAGGCGGACGCCTTCTTCCCGGCCGTGTTCCCGTACGGCGTGCGGAAGATGGAGGGCGGGGACTTCGACTACCGGCTGTTCCAGGTCGGCGACCGGCCGGTGCTGGGCCGGATGGGCGCGGAGGGCGACTTCCTACCGCCCGAGGCGCCCTCGTACGTCAGCATCTACTTCGCGGTGGACGACACCGACGCCGCGATCGGACGGCTGACGGAGCGCGGAGGCAAGGTGCACTTCGGGCCGATGGACAGCCCGTTCGGCCGGTTCGCGGCGGTCGGCGACCAGCAGGGCGCGGCCTTCGGGCTGATCGACCTCGGACGGACGGTCGGCGATCAGCCGAGGACGGTGAAGGCCTGACGGGCGGCGGATCGGCGTGCTGAACGACGGGACGAACGAGGGGAGTTGCTGATGGATGAGCGCGAGGAGCTCGTCGAGACGCTGGACAAGCACCGCGGCCTGCTGCGGCGCACCGTCCGGGACCTCACCGACGCGCAGGCGGCCGAACACACCACGGTCAGCGAGCTGAGCCTCGGCGGACTGATCAAGCACGTGGCGGCGGTCGAGGCGCGCTGGGCGCGGTTCATCACCGGCGGTGCGGAGGCGATGCGGGGCAGGGAGGGGGAGCACGGCCCCGACGACGCGGAGGCCTGGGCGGCCCAGTTCCGGATGGCGGAGGGCGACACGCTCGCCGGACTGCTCACCGAGTACGAGCGGGTGGCGCACGAGACGGACGAGCTGATCCGGACCCTGCCCGACCTCGGCCTCGCCCATGAGCTGCCGGCCGCGCCCTGGTTCCCGCCGGGGACGGCCTGGTCGGCCCGGCGGGTGGTGCTGCACCTGATCGCCGAGACCTCGCAGCACGCCGGGCACGCGGACATCATCCGGGAGTCGCTGGACGGGGCGAAGACGATGGGCTGAGCGGGACAGGGCGGTCGGGTGGCGGGTGGCGGGTGGCGGGTGGCACTGCGGGGGCGGGTGGACGCCCCCCACCAGGCGGCTCGACGCTTCAGGACAACTCGACGCCGAGGAGCTCGCGCAGCGCCCGACCGCCGTCCGGAGTGACCCGAAGTGCCCGGCCGGAGCCGATCCGCTCCACCCAGGCACGGTCCAACGCGGCCCGGCAGAGCGCCGCGCCCAGCGCCCCGCCCAGGTGCGGGCGGCGCTCCGTCCAGTCCAGGCAGCCGCGCACCACCGGGCGCCCGCCCGGGCGGCCCGAGCGCGGCGGCAACTCGATCGCCTGCGCGGCCAGCCAGTCCCGGCCGCGCTCGGTGACGGCCAGCCCGCCCTCCTCGGTGACCAGGCCGCGAGCGAGCAGCGCGTCCGACACGGCGACGCCGAGGCGGCCGGCCAGGTGGTCGTAGCAGGTGCGGGCGCGGGCCTCGGCGCTCAGTCGGGTGGCCTCGCCGAGGGTCCGGGGCGCGGTCGCGCGGCCGGGGCCGGACTCGGCGAAGACGGTGAGGTCCTCGATCAGCGTGGCCACCGCGGGCGTGGCCAGCCGGACGTAGCGGTGCCGGCCCTGCCGTTCCTCGGCCAGCAGCCCGCCCGCGATCAGCCGGGACAGGTGCTCGCTGGCCGTGGACGGCGCGACGCGCGCGTGCCGGGCCAGCTCGCCGGCGGTCCAGGCGCGGCCGTCGAGCAGCGCGGTGCAGATGGCGGCGCGGGTGGGGTCGGCGAGCAGGGCGGCGAAGGCGGCTAGCGTCATGCCTCCATGGTCGGGGCACGGGGGTGTGTTCGAGGGACTGATCGCGGGTGGGGCCGGGTGCGGAAGGTCTGGCGCGGCCGGGTGCGGAGGTTCCGGCGCGGCCGCGTGCGGAGGCCGGGGCGGTCGCCGGGGCGGGGCCGCGTGGGGGAGCGGAGCCGGGGACATGCCTCCAGGATCGCCCCGGCACGGTTCGGCCGGCGCCGAAACGACCCGCGGCCACGATGGCGGCATGAGCGAAACCACGGCGGTCGCCGGCCCCGCGACCATGACCTTCTCCCGCTACGACGACGTCACGGCGGCGCTGGCCGACCCTGCGCTGGTCCCGCCGCCCGCCGAACCCGCGGCGCCCGGCGCCACCCCCGGCACGGTGGCCTGGCTGCGCTCCACCGTCGCCCGGTTCAGCTCGGGCGCGCCGCACGACCGGCGCCGGGCGCTGGTGCTGGCCGACCTGGAGCGGCTTGACCCGGATCGGCTGCGGGTGGCCGCGGCCGCCGGCTTCGAGCCCGACGTCCGGCTGCGGGTGGTCCGGGTGCTCGCGGCGGAGCTCGGCCTGGCCGACCCGGAGGCAGTGGCGCGGGACGTCGCGACCGTCTCCCGGGCGTACTTCGCCGACGGCCCGCACTCCCCGGCGGAGGACGCGGCGGTCACTCGGCTGCTGCCCGCGATGGGGGACGGGGACGAGGAGACCGCCGCGAACCGGATCGGCCTGCTCGTCCAGGCCTGCGACGCCACCGCCGCACTGGTCGAGGGCGCCCGCCGGCACGAGGACGGTCTGGCCGGCGTGCTGCGCGCGGACCCGCCGATCCGGACGATGCGTCGGCTCGCCGTCCGGGCGACCGAGCTCGGCGGGGTCGCGGTACCGGCCGGGACGCTCGTCCTGCTCGACATCCCGGCCGCCCAGTCCGGCGCGCCCGAGGGTGTCGCGCTCACCTTCGGTGCGCCGCCCAGGAGTTGCCCGGGCCGCTCGCAGGCCCTGGTCATCGCCGAGGGCATCCTGTACGGCGCCTCCGATCCGGCGGACACCGATGCGCCCGCTGCTGCGCCGCCGTCCGTACGGAACCTCGGAAAGGGTGAACTCGCCGCGCTGGTACCGGCGATGGTCGACCACGTGCTCGCGCTGGCGGCGGGCTGGACGGCCTGGGACGGTCGCCCGATCGTCAACGCCGACGGGCGGACCTACGCCCCGCACAAGGCGGTTCGCCGCATCGCCGACCATCTTCTGGACCACCTGGCCGAGTTGGAGGCCCGACTGGCCGGCCGGCCGACCGAGCCCGACCACTGGCACGCCTCCGGCGCCACCACCCCCGCCGACCTCGCCCCGTTCACCATCGCCGACCTGGACGAGGCCCGCAGTCGGCTGATCCGGCTGGCCGCGATCTGGTCGCAGCGGATCGCCGCGCTGCCGGACGAACGGCTGGACGACTCGCCGGGGACGGGCTGGAGCTTCCGGGAGCTCGTTCGGCACGTCGCCGAGGCGGGGTACTACTACGCGGAGTCGGTCGGGAGCACGTCCTGCGCTACCGCCGACCCAACGGACGCAGCCGCCGACCCGGTGGGCACGACCGCCGGCCCAACGGGCGGTACCGCCGACCCAATGGGCACGACCGCCGACCCGGCCGGCGTCGCCGGACACCGTACGAACGACCCGACGGAGACGACCCGATGACCCCCTTCGCCGCCCTGCACCACCGCCCCGGCCGCCCGCTGCTGCTCCCCAACGCCTGGGACCACGCCTCGGCTCTCGCCCTCGCCGCCCAGGGCCACCCCGCGATCGGCACCACCAGCCTGGGCGTGGCGGCCGTCGCCGGCCTGCCCGACGGCGCCGCCGCCACCCGCGAGGAGACCGTACGGCTGGCGCGCCGGCTCGGGTGCGCCGACTTCCTGCTCAGCGTCGACGTGGAGGCCGGTTTCAGCGACGACCCGGACGAAGTCGCCCAGCTCGCCGTGGAGTTGGCGACGGCCGGGGCGGTCGGCATCAACCTGGAGGACGGTCGGGTGGACGGCTCGCTGACCCCGTCCGCCCGTCATGCCGCGAAGATCGCGGCGGTGAAGGCGGCCGTGCCGGAGCTGTTCGTCAACGCCCGCACCGACACCTACTGGTGCGGGCAGGACGCCCCCGAGACGGAGGCGCTCCGGCGCCTGGACGTCTACCAGCAGGCGGGCGCGGACGGCGTGTTCGTCCCCGGACTGTCCGATCCGGCGGCCATCGGCCGGCTGGTCGGCGCGCTCGCCGTCCCGCTCAACATCCTCTGGACGCCGGGCGGCCCGGGCCTCGCCGAGCTGGCCGCGCTCGGGGTGGCCCGGGTCAGCCTCGGCTCGCTGCTGTACCGCGCGGCACTGGCGGCGGCGGTGGCCACGGCGGCGGCCGTCGCGGCGGGCGAGCCGGTCGGTTCGGTGCCGGGGTACGCGGAGGTGCAGGCGCTCAGCGGGAGTTGAGCACCCCCAGGGCGAAGACGCCTGCCCCGGGGGAGTTGATCCAGAGGGGAGTCGAGCCCCCGAGGAGAGTCGAGCCCCGAGAGGAGCCGAGTCTCCCCGAGGGGAGTCGAGCCCCCCGAGGGGGGTCGAGCCCCCCGGGGCCCGGCGTCCTCAGGCCTGGCGGCTGGCGGCCAGAGCCGCCTCGACCCCGTCCAGGATGACGTTGACGCCGCGGGCGAAGGTGCTGTCCCGGCCCGCGGCGACCTCGTCCGGGACCTCGGTGGTGTACAGCCGGTGCAGCCGCGGGAAGTCCTTGGTGGCCTCGATGACGGCGGGCAGCAGCTGGTTCATCCACTCCTGCTCGTCCTGGCCGCTGCGGGCCAGCGCGTTCACCCAGGAGGCCTCCACGGTGGCGGTCCCGATGGTGTAGCCCATGACCGCGCTCATCGCGTCGTTCGCCTGGCCGACCTCGAAGCCGGCCGTCTCCAGCACGGCCAGCAGGGCGTCGGAGAGCCGCATCCAGTTGGGGCCGAGGTAGATCATCCCGACGTCGCCGATCACCGAGACCATCCACGGGTGGCGCATGATGGCCGCGCGCATGCTCTCGGCGCACTCCATGACCGTCGCGCGCCAGACCTTCGGGTCCTCGGAGCCCTCGGCCCGGGGCTGCGGGAGGGTGCCGAAGACGTGGTCGACGACCAGGGCGAGCAGTTCGTCCTTGTTGGCGACGTGGGTGTAGAGCGAGGTCGCGCCGGCGTTCAGTCGGGCGGCGAGCTTGCGCATGCTCAGCGCCTCGATGCCGTCGGAGTCCAGCAGTGCGAAGGCCTCGGCGACGATCTGCTCGCGGCTGAGGGCGGGCTGCTCCCTCCGTCGCTGGGGCCGGTTCCACGGCAGGGGGATGCCCGGGGTCGTGCCGTCCTCTGATTTGGCCGCCATGTGGGCCCTCCTCACCAGTCGTCCGGACCCGGTCCGGTCCGGCGCAGCCCGCACCGGCTGCTGCGCACAGTGTACGGCGGTGCGAACGGTGTGCGGCGGACGAACGGCGTACGCATCTCCGAACGTCGTGCGGAGATCGAACGGCGTACGCCATTGCGAACAGTGTGCGGTGTCCGTACAGTGTTCGGAGCGGCGCACACCGTACCCCAGGGGACGGAGGTCGGTGTGCCCGCGCCGACTTCCGCGCGGCCGACGGCCCGCGCCCGATCCGGAGTTCATCCGCAGTCCAAAGGGGGAAACGCCGTGGAACGTCATCCACAGCGCTGGCTCATCCTGGTCGTGCTCTGCCTGAGCAGCCTGGTGCTGGTGATCGACAACATGGTGCTCACGGTGTCCATCCCGCCGATCGCGGAGGATCTCAAGGCCGGGGCGCAGGACATCCAGTGGATCATCGACTCGTACATCCTGGTCTTCGCCGGCCTGCTGCTCACTTCGGGCAGCCTCTCCGACCGCTTCGGACGCAAGAAGGTGATGATCGTCGGCCTCGTGCTGTTCGGCGCGGCCTCACTGGTCGCGGCGTACGCCGGAAGCCCCGGTGAGCTGATCGCCGGGCGCGTCCTGATGGGCGTCGGCGGTGCGCTGGTCATGCCGAGCACGCTCTCCATCCTGATCACCGTCTTCGACGACGAGGAGCGCCCGAAGGCGATCGCCGCCTGGACCGCGGTGGCCATGGTCGGCCTGGTCGGCGGTCCGGTGCTGGGCGGCGCGCTGATCGCGCACTTCTGGTGGGGCGCGGTCTTCCTGCTCAACGTGCCGATCGCGGCGGTCGCCATCCTCGCCGCGGTGCTGCTGATGCCCGAGTCCAAGGGGCCGTGGCGCCGTCCCGACCTGCTGGGCATGGTGCTGTCGATGGTCGGCATGGCGGCCCTGGTCTGGTCGATCATCGTGGTGCCCCGGGACGGCTTCACCAGCCCGAGTACCCTCGGCGCGCTCCTCCTCGCCGTGGCCGCGCTGGTCGGCTTCGCCGTCCGGCAGGTCCGCACCGACTCGCCGATGGTGCCGCTGAAGCTGTTCCGCAATCGGGTCTTCACCGGCGCCAGCTTCTCGCTCGTCCTGCTGACCTTCGCCACCGGCGGACTGATGCTGGTCCTCACCCAGTACCTCCAGTTCGTGCTGGAGTTCTCGCCCACCGACACCGGCCTCGCCTTCCTCCCGCTGGCCATCGCCTCGCTGGTGTTCAACGCGCTGGGCGCGGTGCTCGGCAAGAAGGTCCCGGCGCGGGTGCTCACCTCGATCGGCATGCTGATCATCGCGGGCGGCTTCGGGCTGCTGGCCACCCTCTCGGTCGGCGACGGCTTCACCAAGGTCGCCCTGGCCATGCTGGTGCTCGGCATCGGCTCCGGCCTCGGCATGCCGGCCGCCGCCAACGCGCTGATGGGCGCCATCCCCAGCGAGCACGCCGGCGTCGGCTCCGCGCTCAACGACACCATCCAGCAGTCCGGCGCGGCGCTCGGCGTGGCCATCCTCGGCACCGTGCTCTCCAGCACCTACACCGGCGCGATGCCCGCCGCCGCCCCCGAGGCCGCCCGCCACGACATCACCGGCGCGCTCGCGGTGGCCGGCTCCACCGGGGACGGCGGGCTGGTCGCGGCCGCCCGGGAGGCGTTCAACACCGCCACCTCCACCACCTTCACGGTGGGCGGTCTCGCGGTCGTCGCGGCCGCGGCACTCACCCTGGTGCTGATGCGCGACGGGCGGAAGGGCCCCGACGCGGGGGCCGAGGAGCCGGCGGAGCCCGCGTCCTCGCCGGTCGGCTGACCTCCCCCCTCCGGGTCGATGGCCCCGGCCGCCCCACCGCGGCCGGGGCCATCGGCGTGCGCGCGTCCCCGGCCCGCGGCGCGTAGCCTCACGCCATGCACTCGTCCTCGACGTACCAGGAGCGCGCGTCCCGGCTGCCCGGCGCGGTCGTGTGGACGAAGCACGCCGTCGGGCGTACGGGTGCGGCCCGGGCGCCCGTTCCTACAGCCGTCCTACCCGTCCTGCCCGTCCGTGCGGCGCACGCCCTACCCGTCCTGCCCGACGGCTGCATGGACCTGCTGTGGACGGAGGGCCGGCTGCTGGTCGCCGGACCGGACACCCACGCCTTCCACCCCGACCCCGCACTGCGCGGCCCGTGGGCGGGCGTACGTTTCCGCCCCGGCACCGCCCCCGCGCTGCTCGGCGTCCCCGCCCACGAACTCCTCGACCGCCGCGTCGAGTTGGCCGACCTGTGGCCGTCCTCCGAGGTCCGGTGTCTCACCGAACGCATCGACGCCGCTCCCGACCCGGCCGCCGCACTGGAGGCCCTGGCCCTGCGGCTGGCGGCCGAGGCCCGGCCCGAGGACCCACTGGTCCGCGCCGTGGCCGCCTCGCTCGCCGCCGGACGCTCCGTCGCCGCGACGGCCGAGACGGTCGGCCTCGGAGCACGCCAACTCCACCGCCGCTCACTGGCCGCCTTCGGCTACGGTCCCAAGACCCTCGCCCGGATCCTGCGCATGCAGCGCGCCCTGGCCCTCGCCCGCGGCGGCGTCCCGCTGGCCGACACGGCGGCCCGCACCGGCTACGCGGACCAGGCCCACCTGGGCCGCGACGTACGGCAGTTGGCGGGCCTGCCGGTGACCGCGCTGCTGCGCTGCTAGGGGGTGTCGCCCTGGCTCCCCCGCAGGGGCGCGAGCAGATCCACCCCGTTGCCGTCCGGATCGTGCACCACGGCGTACCGCTGTCCCCAGAAGGCGTCCCACGGCGCCAGCTCCCCGTGGTACCCGGCGCCGGTCAACTCCCCGTACAGCGCGTCCACCCCCGTGGGATTCCCGCAGTGGAACGCCAGCGCCGTCCGGGTGCCGCCGCTCGGCGGCCGCCAACCGGGATGGAACGACCGAATGGTGGCCTCGGCATCGAGCACCAGGAGCGGCCCGCCCGGCAACTCGCCCTCGACGTGCGGCTCCTCCTCCGCCCCCTCGGGAAACCCCACCCCCAACCGCCGGTAGAAGGCAACCGACGCGGCCACATCCGAAACGGCCAACCCGAAGAAGGCGAACCGCGGTACACGTGTGCTGTCCATGCCCGCCACGCTAGGCACCTGCCACCCACCCGGTCTTGAACGAATCGGACACCCACCGCCGCCCCGGGGTCGTTGTCGTAGCCCGCCCCTAGGGTGACCGGATGGGATTCCGATCCAGCTTTTCGCTCTTCCGCATGGTCGAGGCGGCCAAGGAACTGACCGACCACGCGAGCGTTCTGCGACGCATCGACGCCGTCCTGCGCGTCATGGGGGTGGACCGCTCGTACGGCAAGGGCCGGCAGCTGGTGGATGCCCTGGAAGGTGTGGCCCAAGAGGCCATCCTGTGCGGGGACTTCGAACTCGCCCAGCGCTTCCAGAGGTTCGCCGGCTACGCCGGAGGAAAGCTGTTCCTCGAAGTCGTGCAGGGGTACTACGACGACGAATTCCGGCATCGCAACGAGGAGTACATGCGGAAGATGGCCGCGCTCGGCGCGGACCGGGCAGTCGCCGCGCTCGATGTGCTCTGCCGTGACAATCCGGACGCGACAGCCGCGGACGCCCGTGATCTGTTCCAGGGCATCGCCCGGGCCGGAGAGCATCTGGGCGCCGAGGCCGGGGAGGGCGGTATCCGGCTGTCCACCCAGGAGGTGAGGCGGCTCCAGCGATTCGGCCACATGGAGGTGCTCCTGCGGAGCCTGCCGCGACTGCCCTCCGCCGAGGCCGCCCGGTTGATGGAGGACGTCCTGGCGGATGCGGACGCGGGGCTGCTGGCCCAGTTCCTCGAACTCAAGGCCAGGCGGTCCGCCCTCGCGGCGCTGCGAGCCGCGGTGGACGATCCGACCAGCTCCGAGAGCGCTCTTCACGCCTGTCTGAAGAACCAGGAATGGATCTTCGGTGGGGCCTACGTAGGGGAGTTGGCTCGCCGCCAGTACACCCCGGACACCATTCTCGACATCCCGCTCCTGCGGGCCGACGGTTCCCTGCACGTCGTGGAACTCAAACGCGCCAGCATCAAGGAGCTGGTCATTCGGACCGGTGGGCACCTGATGCTGGGCGCGCCGCCTCACCGGGCCGTCTCCCAGGCGCAGAACTACCTGCGGGCCCTGGACGAGAACCGGCGGAGCATCCTGGCCGACTACGGGGTCGACACCCGCAGGGCCTCGGCGACCATCGTGATCGGCCACTCGCGCTACGTGGAAGGGGACGTCACGCCGCAGGACGTCGCGGAGACGCTGCGTACCTACAACACGCATGCCACCCGCATAGAAGTGATCACCTACGAGACCCTGTTGGACTCGGCGGCCCGGATGCTGGCGCTGTCGTCCGTGCAGCAGGACTCCGAACCGGCCGAGGAGCCCGAGGCGTGACCGACAACACCCCACCCGCGATCGAGCAGCTCCTGGCCCGCCTCTGCGGTGGCTCGATCACCGCGAAGGACTACGTGGGCTATTTCCTGAACGAGTTCGGCGAGGAACTCGTCTTCGCCCAGCGCCAGGGAGAGAAGACGGCGCGGCTCTGGCACAGCGACGCGGACTGGCAGATGTTCCACGTCAGCGACAACTCGATCCGGGTCGGTGAGGCCATGGACGGGATGATCACCGTGGACGGCTTGGTCATCGACCAGCCCGAGGCGACCTGGCTGTCCTCGTGCCTGGCCGCATCCCGCCATCTGCGTCGACGGTGACCACGAGGCTCGACGGCCGGAACCGGATCGTGCGGTCCCGGCCGTCGAGCGGGCCCCGCACCCCCGAAGGGGTCACGGGCCCGGGGCTCAGCCGCCGCCGTAGGTGCTCTGGGTCACGGCGAAGACGTTGCGTCCGCCCGTGGTCTCCTGCAGCGACCACAGCAGGTCGGGGTTGGTGGCGTCCTCCCAGTAGGAGAGGCTCTCGCCGCCGCTCACCCAGGCGAAGGTCGAGGGGCCCGCGGTCGGGGTCCAGTAGTAGAGCTGCTTCTGTCCCGAGGAGTTGAACCACCACCGGCCGTTGTGGGACGCCACGCCGTTGAGCCTGTACCAGGGCAGCTGGAGGGCCTGGCTGGCGGTCGTCGTCGCGGCGAACGTCGTCGCCCCGGTCGCGAACGGGAAGCGGACGGCCCTCGGCGGGCGGTTGGGGTAGTCGGTGCAGCCCGACTGGCAGGTGTACTCCGTCATCACGATCGACTTGCTGACCCGGTCGAGGGAGACCGAGGACCACACCAGCTTGTCGGCGGCGGTGGTCTGCGCGGTGATCGTGCCGACCTGGGGCAGCACGTAGGCGTAGTTGTGGGCGTAGTAGGTGGTGCCGGACTGGCGGCCGATCTGGTCGGCGGTGCCACCGGTGTCGGTGTTCAGGATCTTGCGCATGTCGAAGACGCGCATCCCGCGCCCGGTGTCGGCGACGTAGAGGTAGTCGCCGTACCAGGAGACGCCGCCGGCGTGGATCGGGATGTCCTTGAAGTCCGGCGCTGCCGCGGTGCCGGTCGGCTCCACGAGGAGGATCTTGCGGTAGGTGTTGGGGTAGGTGGCGTCCCAGTCGGCCAGGGTGATCCGGCTGCGCTGCTGGGCGCCGTCGCAGCCGTCCTTGGTGTACCAGCTCACCAGCACGAGCTGGTGGCCGTCGTAGTTGCCGCTGTTCGCCGTCCCCACGGCGTCCCGGCTCGTCGTGATGCCCTGCGGGACGCTCTGGCAGTCGGAGTTGTCGCCGTCGTCGAACCGGAAGCCGGTGGACAGGCCGGCGACGGAGAAGGACGAGGGGAGCGCCTGCCGGGTGTGGTTCGCGTTCTCCATCACCGTGTGCACGGCGGAGGTGCCCAACGTCGTGACGAGGGCCGAGTTGAGCGTGTCGAACCGGTGGTAGTCCGCGGTGAGGGTGTAGTCGGACGCGGTCAGGGCCGTCGGCGCCGTGGCGGCCGCCGCCGGAGGCGCACCGGCGAGCGCGCCGGTGACGAGCAGGCCGGCTGCTAGCACCGCTCGTGCCGCGGTTCTGACGTGACGGATCATCAAGACTTGCCTCTCCGTGTGAATGGATCAACGGGGCCACTCACGCTAGGGGTGCTCTGAGCATGTCCGCAACACCCCGAGGGGGAGGCGGCGGCCCCGCGCTCCGGCTGCCGGAACGCGCAGCGGGCAACGACGAAGGCCCGGCCCGCGTGTGGGGCGGGCCGGGCCTTCGTGACGGCGGAGGACACGAGATTCGAACTGGGACCACGGCTCACGGCTTCTCGGGCACGTGGCTCGGAGGAGCCCGTCAGCTCGCTGCGGAGGCGAAGCCGCGGATGGGCGCCCGGACGTCTGGCTCCGGAGTCATCGGGAAGCGGGGGCGGCGGTGGCCTCCAGCGTCTTCCGGATCGTCCGGACTCCCTGGTCGACCATCGCGGCGATGGGCTCCGCCAGGCCGTGCGGCTGCACGTCGATGATCCAGACGAAGCGGCTGCGGCCGCCGGCTTCGGCGAACACCTGCATGGAGGCGTGGTGGTGGAGGACGTTCAGGGAGCCGCCCACCACCGCGTAGGCGATGCGCCGGGCGTCGTCGTCGAGCGAGACGATGAGCTCGCGCACCACCGTGCCGTCCTCGAAGGTCACCACTCGGACGTCGCCTTCGACGCGGGTGTCGGTGACGAAGCCGGGGGCGAGTCTGCGGTGGACCTCACCCCAGTCGCGGATCGCTGCCCAGATCTCTTCGGGGGTGGCGTCGATCGGGACGGCTCGGCGGATGGTTGCCACGGGGATTCTCCGTTCGTCTCGGACGGTCAGTTGGTGGCGGTCGTGGCGGGGATCAGGCAGAAGGGGCCGCCCTGGGGGTCGGTGAGGACGACCCACTGACCCTCGCCCGGCTGGAAGGCGGGCCGGGAGGCCCCGAGGGCGAGCAGTTCCTCGACCGCGCGGTCCAGGTCGGGGACGGTGAAGTCGAGGTGCAGGCGGGTGCTCCCCTCGGGCCACCCCGGCGTCCGGTAGCCCTCGACACGGACGAAAGCCAGTCCCGGCCCCGCACTGCCCGCGCTGAGGGAGCAGAAGTCCTGGTCGCTGTGGGCGAGTTCCCAGCCGGTGGCCTTCTGGTAGAAGTCGGCGAGCGCGACCGGGTCGGCGCAGTCGACGACCACGGTGGTGAGCTGTTCGAGAGCGGGCATGAGCGGACTCCTGACATCGCGGGATCGTGAACGGCCGGAAGCCCCGCGGGCTTCGGGGAAGAGCCTCGCCCGGCCGCCCCGCCCGGGTCTTGAACATCCTTGCGGGGACGGGGTTGTCGGACCGGCCCCGTACCGTACGGACCGTGCTCTCCGCCCAACCCGTCGCCACCCGAGCCGACTTCGACATCAGCGCGGTCGCCTGCCGCAGCGACCACACCCGCTGGTCACCTCCCGAGGTCCGCGGCGACCACCGCGTGGTGCTGGTACGGCGCGGCCGCTTCCGCCGCCGGTCCGCCGGGGCGGCCGTCGACCTCGACACGAGCCTCGCCTACGTCGGCACCCCGGGGGAGGAGGAGAGCTTCGCCCATCCCGCGGGCGGCGACCACTGCACGTCGATCAGCGTGACGCCGGCGCTCTGGCGCTCCCTGGCCGGGGACGGGAACGGGCCTCCGGCGGGGACGGTCTACGTCGACCCCCCGCTCGACCTCGCCCACCGGCGCATGCTCGCGGCCGCCCGCTCCGGGGACGTCGACTACGCCGTCACCGAGGAACTACTGGCCCTGCTCGCGACCGCTGTCGCCCGCACGGTGCCCGGGCCGACGCCCACGGCGGGGCCCTCGGCCCGCGACCGCGCGCTCGTCACCGCCGCCCGCGAGGCGATCGCCGACGAGCACCCCGCCTCCGTCAGCCTCATGTCCCTCGCCGACCTACTCGGCGCCTCCCCCTACCGCCTGAGCCGCGCCTTCCCGCGAGAACTCGGCGTCTCGGTGACCCACTACCGCCACCGCGTGCGCATCGGCCGCGCCCTCGACCGCCTGGAGGCCGGCGAGACCAGCCTCAGCGTCCTCGCCGCCGACCTCGGCTACGCCGACCAGGCCCACCTCACCCGCACCCTCCGCCGCCACCTCGGCCACACCCCGACCGCCCTGCGCCGCCTGCTGGCGCCCGGCGAACGGGACGAGGATCGGCTGACGGGCCGCAGCGGATCCGAACAAAGGCCGGGACTGCGAAACAACGAAGGCCCGGGCCGCGTGATGCGGTCCGGGCCTTCGTGAAGGCGGAGGATACGAGATTCGAACTCGTGAGGGGTTGCCCCCAACACGCTTTCCAAGCGTGCGCCCTAGGCCTCTAGGCGAATCCTCCGAGGGAGAGCTTAGTACATGTTTCGGGGTGCTCGCGACCACCTATCCCGCAGGCAGGAGGGTGGGGGTGGCCTGTGGATCGTCGGGCCGCGGATCCGGTAGTGTGGGGGTCAGCCCCTCGTGTGGCGTCATCTCTCTGAACCCCCCCAGGGCCGGAAGGCAGCAAGGGTAGGAGGGCTCTGGCGGGTGCACGGGGGGTCTTTGCGTTCCCGGGGCCCGGTGGGGGTGAGGGGCGACGCGTTTGTCGGCCCGTCCCGATATCGTCGGTGGTGTGTCCCTAGCCCTGTACCGCCGCTACCGCCCCGAGACCTTCGCGGAGGTCATCGGGCAGGAGCACGTGACCGCCCCGCTCCAGCAGGCCCTGCGCAACAACAGGGTCAACCACGCGTACCTGTTCAGCGGGCCGCGCGGCTGTGGCAAGACGACGAGCGCGCGCATCCTGGCCCGTTGCCTCAACTGTGAGCAGGGGCCGACGCCGACGCCCTGCGGGGAGTGCCAGTCCTGCCGTGACCTCGCGACCGGCGGGCCAGGGTCGATCGACGTGATCGAGATCGACGCCGCCTCGCACGGTGGTGTGGACGACGCGCGCGAGCTGCGCGAGCGGGCGTTCTTCGCGCCGGTGCACAGCCGGTACAAGATCTTCATCCTGGACGAGGCGCACATGGTGACCTCGGCCGGCTTCAACGCGCTGCTGAAGGTGGTCGAGGAGCCGCCGGAGCACCTCAAGTTCATCTTCGCGACCACCGAGCCGGAGAAGGTGATCGGGACGATCCGGTCCCGGACGCACCACTACCCGTTCCGGCTGGTTCCGCCCGGCACGCTGCGCGACTACCTGGCGGAGGTGTGCGGCCGGGAGGGGATCCAGGTCGAGGACTCCGTGTTCCCGCTGGTGGTGCGGGCGGGCGCCGGGTCGGTGCGCGACTCGATGTCGGTCATGGACCAGCTGCTGGCCGGGGCTGCGGAGAGCGGCGTCACGTACCAGATGGCCACGGCGCTGCTCGGGTACACCGACTCCGCGCTGCTGGACGAGGTGGTGGACGCCTTCGCCGCGCACGACGGGGCGACGGTGTTCCAGGTGATCGACCGGGTGGTCGAGGGCGGGCACGATCCGCGCCGCTTCGTCACCGACCTGCTGGAGCGGCTGCGCGACCTGGTGATCCTGGCCACCGTGCCGGACGCCGGGGAGAAGGGGCTGATCGACGCCCCGGCCGACCGGGTCGCGGTGATGCAGGCGCAGGCGGACGCGTTCGGCGCGGCCGAGCTGAGCCGGGCCGCCGACCTCGTCAACACCGGGCTGACCGAGATGCGCGGCAACGCGGCGCCCCGGCTGCAGCTGGAGCTGATCTGCGCCCGGGTGATGCTGCCGGGCGCGTACAGCGACGAGCTGTCGCTGCAGGCGCGGCTGGACAAGCTGGAGCGGCGGGCCGCGGCGGGCGGGTTCGCCGCGCCGCTGGCGGCTCCGGTGGGCATGCCGACGGCGGCTCCGATGGCAGCTCCGGCGGCGGCTCCGATGGCGGTCGCGCCGGTGGCCGAGGCTCCGGCGGCTCCCGCCCCGATGCCGGCCGCGCAGCCCGTACCCGCTCCGCAGCCCGCCGCGCCCGCCGCGCCCGCCGGGCCGGCGCCGGGTGCCTGGCCGATCCCGCGCAGCTTCCCACCCGCCGGCGGCGCCCCCGCCGCGGCTCCTGCGGCGCCGCCCGTGGCGCAGCCGCAGGCCGCCCCGGCCCAGGCGCCGGCTCCCGCTCCCGTGCCTGCTCCGGCCCCCGCCCCGGCGGCTCCGGGTGGGCAGCCTTCGGCCTCCGCGCAGCAGGGGGCCGCGCAGGTGCGGCAGCTGTGGCCGCAGATCCTGGAGGCGGTGAAGAACCGCCGGCGCTTCACCTGGATCCTGCTCAGCCAGAACGGCCAGGTGGCCGGGTTCGACGGCAGCGTGCTCCAGGTGTCCTTCATCAACGCCGGCGCCCGGGACAGCTTCGTCGGCAGCAACAGCGACGACGTGCTGCGTTCCGCGCTGGCCGACGCGCTGGGCGTGGACTGGCGGATCGAGTGCATCGTGGACCCGTCCGGCGGCGCCGGAGGCCCGGGTGGCGGTGCGCCGGGTGGCGGTGGATGGGGAGCCCCGGCCCGTCCGGCGGCCGCCGCGCCGTCGATGCCCGCCCCCGCGCCGGCGCCCGTGCAGGCTCCGCCGGTCCAGGCCGCGCCGGCGCCCGTCCAGGTGCAGCCCGTGCAGCCCGCGCCGGTGCAGGCCGCGCCGCCCGCGGCGCCGGCCCGTCCGGTGCAGTCGGTGGCCCCGGAGGACGACATCCCGGAGGCGGACGACCCGGACCTCAAGGAGGACGTGTTCTCCGGCCAGGAGCTGATCATCCGCGAGCTGGGGGCGACGGTGCTGGAGGAGATCCACCACCAGGGCTCCTGAGCGGAGCCCTGAGCGGACCCTGAACCGGGCCCTTTCGGGGGCCCGGAGCAGCGGGCAGCACGTAGGCTCGGCGGTGACGCACGAAGCACCGCAAGACAGCCGTGACAGCAAGGAGACAGCCGTGTTCCCCGGTGGTGGCCAGCCCAACATGCAGCAGCTGCTGAAGCAGGCGCAGAAGATGCAGCAGGATCTCGCGAAGGCCCAGCAGGAGCTGGCCGAGACGAAGGTGAACGGTACGGCGGGCGGCGGCCTGGTCGAGGCGACGGTGACCGGCGCCGGTGAGCTGGTGGCGCTGACCATCGCCCCGGCGGCCGTGGACCCGGAGGACACCGAGACCCTGGCCGACCTGGTCCTGGCGGCCGTCCGGGACGCCAGCCAGACCGCGCAGAAGATGCAGGCCGAGCGCATGGGCCCGCTGACCCAGGGGCTGGGCGGCGGCATCCCCGGTCTGCCGTTCTAACCTCGGCTTCGAGTTCCAGAAGGTCTGAAGTTCAGACGACAGACCCATGTGATTTATGTGGGAGTCGGGCGTCGGGCGCTGTGTCCGACGCCCGATTCGTTGGATGATGGCACCGGAGCACCACCGGCCATCCGGTGCCATCGACGAGCCGGTGCGCCGGCCGTCCGGCACCACCGACCAACCGGCACCACCGACCAACCGGTACCGCCGGACGACCGGCACCACCGACCATTCGAGGGAAGGCGCGACGTTGTACGAGGGCGTGGTTCAGGACCTGATCGACGAACTGGGCAGGCTGCCCGGCGTCGGGCCCAAGAGCGCCCAGCGGATCGCCTTCCACGTGTTGCAGGCCGACCCGACCGACGTGCGCCGGCTGGCGCACGCCCTGCTGGAGGTCAAGGACAAGGTCCGCTTCTGCGTGGTCTGCGGCAACGTCGCGGAGGCCGAGCAGTGCCGGGTCTGCCTGGACCCCCGCCGCGACCTCGCCGTCATCTGCGTGGTCGAGGAGCCCAAGGACGTCGTCGCCATCGAGCGCACCCGTGAGTTCCGCGGCCGCTACCACGTGCTGGGCGGCGCGATCAGCCCCATCGAGGGCGTCGGCCCGGACGACCTGCGCATCCGCGAGCTGCTGTCGCGCCTCGCGGACGGCACGGTCACCGAGCTGATCCTGGCCACCGACCCCAACCTGGAGGGGGAGGCGACCGCCACCTACCTGGCCCGGCTCTGCAAGCCGATGGGCCTGAAGGTGACCCGTCTGGCGAGCGGCCTGCCCGTCGGCGGGGATCTGGAGTACGCGGACGAGGTCACCCTCGGCCGCGCCTTCGAAGGGAGACGACTGCTCGATGTCTGACCGGACGATCAACCAGCAGCCCCACACCCCCCGCCAGCAGTCCCACGGGGAACCGGGGGCACACGCCCCGCACGCAGGGGCCCACGCCCCGCACGCGGACGTCCACGCCCCGCACACCCACGGCCACGGTTCGGAGCCGGACGACTTCGCCGTGCAGATCGCCGACTCGGTGGAGAGCTTCGTGCTCGCCGTCACCGAGGTCGCCAAGGGCGACGAGCCCGGCAGCGCGGTCTCGCTGCTGCTCCTGGAGGTCTCGCAGCTGCTGTTGGCGGGCGGCCGACTGGGCGCGATCGAGGACGTCGTCCCGGAGGACCGCTTCGAGCCCGACGCGGGCCCCGAGCCGGACGGCGAGCAGCTGCGCGAGCGCCTCGCCGAGCTGCTCGCGCCGATCGACGTCTACCACGAGGTCTTCGACCCGTACGGCCCGCCGGAGAAGCCCAACGCCTTCCGGATCTCGGACGACCTGGCCGGCGTGGTCAGCGAGCTCCAGCACGGCCTGACCCACTATCGCGAGGGCCGGGTCAGCGAGGCGCTGTGGTGGTGGCAGTTCTCGTACCTCTCCAACTGGGGCACGACCTGTACGGCGGTGCTGCGGGCCCTGCAGTCGCTGATCGCCCACGTCCGGCTGGACAGCCCGATCGGCGCGGTGCCGGACGGCGCGGACACCGACGACGATGGGCTCACCGACGAGCAGCTGGAGCAGCAGGCGGGCGACCTGATGGCGGCCGAGCTCGGTCTGGGCCGCTAGGCAGCAGGTCGCAGCCGGTACAGGAACGTCGGCAGGCGGCCAGGCGGCCAGGCGATAGGCGGCCACGCGGCGGGCGACCGGCGGAATTCCGCAATGGCGGGCCCGGATTGTGACGGATGCCTCAGCGGCCGGCCGGAAAAGAAAATCCGGCCGGATCACCGCCCCCCGATCCGCCGATTCTTCGGAACCGCGCCGAATCGCCCGCAGACCTGACGGCGGAGCCACCTACACGGCCGCTCACGTGCTGAAACTACCGTCTCACCATATGGAAAGCGCCAGTCGGAGCACCCCTGCTCGGTAGACTGACGACGACCGCACCCCCCTCTTCCCAGGGGGGTACGGGGGCCCGTAGCCCCCGGAAAAGACTTCGAGTCGAGGAGCGCACGTGGGCCTTGTCGTGCAGAAGTACGGCGGCTCATCCGTTGCGGATGCCGAAGGCATCAAGCGCGTGGCCCGCCGAATCGTTGACGCCAAGAAGGCCGGCCATGAGGTCGTCGTCGTGGTGTCCGCGATGGGCGACACGACGGACGAGCTCATCGAACTCGCCGAGCAGGTGTCACCGCTGCCTGCCGGCCGTGAGTTCGACATGCTGCTGACCGCTGGAGAGCGCATCTCCATGGCGCTGCTGGCCATGGCGATCAAATCCCTGGGGCACGAAGCGCAGTCCTTCACGGGCAGCCAGGCCGGTGTCATCACCGACTCCGTCCACAACAAGGCGCGCATCATCGACGTGACGCCGGGCCGCATCCGCACCGCCCTGGACCAGGGCAACATCGCGATCGTGGCCGGTTTCCAGGGCGTCTCCCAGACCAGCAAGGACATCACCACGCTGGGCCGGGGCGGCTCGGACACCACCGCCGTGGCGCTCGCCGCCGCGCTCAAGGCCGAGGTCTGCGAGATCTACACCGACGTGGACGGCGTGTTCACCGCCGACCCGCGCGTGGTGAAGAAGGCCCGCAAGATCGACTGGATCGCCTACGAGGACATGCTGGAGCTGGCCTCGTCGGGCTCCAAGGTCCTGCTCGATCGGTGTGTCGAGTACGCCCGTCGCTACAACATCCCGATTCACGTACGCTCGTCCTTCTCGGGTC
Organism: Kitasatospora sp. NPDC032121; assembly: GCF_055580145.1. Classification (NCBI taxonomy): domain Bacteria; kingdom Bacillati; phylum Actinomycetota; class Actinomycetes; order Kitasatosporales; family Streptomycetaceae; genus Kitasatospora; species Kitasatospora sp. NPDC032121. The sequence continues at coordinate 500,427 of NZ_JBVILX010000002.1, forward strand.
TTCCCGGGACGATCGTCAGCAATGACAACCCGAACCAGCCCGAAGGGGGCGAGATGGAGCAGGCCATCATCTCCGGAGTCGCCCACGACACCTCCGAGGCCAAGGTCACGGTCGTCGGCGTGCCCGACAAGCCGGGCGAGGCGGCGCGCATCTTCCGCGCCATCGCCGACGCCGAGGTCAACATCGACATGGTGGTGCAGAACGTCTCCGCCGCGTCGACCGGCCTGACCGACATCTCCTTCACCCTGCCCAAGACCGAGGGCCAGAAGGCCATCGACGCGCTGGGCCGGGTCAAGGAGGGCATCGGCTACGAGTCGCTGCGCTACGACGACGCGATCGGCAAGATCTCGCTGGTCGGCGCCGGCATGCGCTCCAACCCCGGGGTCACGGCGACCTTCTTCGAGGCGCTGTCCGCCGCGGGCGTCAACATCGAGCTGATCTCCACCTCGGAGATCCGCATCTCGGTGGTCACCCGCGCGGATGACGTCCCGGAGGCCGTCCGGGCCGTGCACAGCGCCTTCGGCCTGGACAGCGAGAGCGACGAGGCCGTCGTCTACGGCGGCACCGGGCGATGACCCGGGAGCGGAGCGGGAGCGCCGGGCGATGACCCGGGCACCGGGCCGGGACGCCGGGCGATGACCCGGCGGCCGAACCTCGCCGTCGTCGGCGCCACCGGCGCGGTCGGCGAGGTGCTGCTCGGGCTGCTCTCCCTCCGCCAGGACGTCTGGGGCGAGATCCGTCTCGTCGCCTCCCCGCGCTCGGCCGGCCGTACGGCGGTGGTGCGCGGGGAGTCCGTCCGGGTCGTCCCGCTGGCCGAGGAGGCCTTCGAGGGGGTCGACGTGGCGGTGTTCGCCGTCCCCGACCAGGTCTCCGCCCAGTGGGCGCCGATCGCGGCGGCCAAGGGCGTCGTGGTGATCGACGACTCGGCCGTCTTCCGCACGGCCGAGGACGTGCCGCTGGTCGTCCCCGAGATCAACGCGGCCGCGCTGCGGATCCGCCCGCGCGGGATCGTCGCCAGTCCGGCCGGCACCACCCTCGCGATGATCGCCGTACTCGGCGCGCTGCACGCCGAGTACGGGCTGGCGCAGCTGGTGGTCGCCTCCTACCAGGCCGCCGACGGCGAGGGCCGCGCCGGAGAGGCGGCGCTGCGCGCGCAGACCGCTCTGGTGGCGGGCGCCGAGGTCGGCCGGCAGACCGGTGACCTGCGCGCGCTGATCGCCGATCAGGGTCCGTTCGCCGCCCCGCTCGCGTTCAACGCGGTGCCCTGGACCGGCGGGTTGCGCGAGGGCGGCTGGTCCGCCGAGGAGATGGGCATCCGCGACGAGTCCCGCAAGGTCCTCGGCCTGCCCGCCCTGAAGGTCTCGGCGACCTGCGTCCACATCCCGGTCGTCCGCACCCACGCGCTGGCGGTGCACGCCCGGTTCGAACGGGAGGTCTCCCAGGAGCACGCGCAGGACATCCTGCGGGACGCGCCCGGCGTGGTCCTCTACGACGACCCGGCGGCGGGCGAGTTCCCGACGCCGAACGACGTGGTCGGAACGGACCCGGTCTGGGTCGGGCGGATCCGGCGGGCGCTGGACGAACCGGACGCGCTGGACCTCTTCCTGTGCGGGGACAACCTGCGCAAGGGCGCGGCGCTCAACCTGGTTCAGCTGGCCGAGCTGGTGGCGGCGGAGCTGACGGCGGGCCAACCGACCGAGTAGGCACCGGGTTTCCCCACCTGTGTCCCCAGCTGTCCATACCTGTGTCCGCTCCTCGACACAATCTGTCCGGAATCCCGTGGGAATCCCCTGGAGCCCGCTTCCGCCGATGCGGAAGAATGGGCCCCGGGCCGGGCAACCATGACAGGGGATCGAGTGTCCAACGTGCGTGGCGAACGTGATGGTGGGGGCAAGGGCGGGCATCCCGGCGAGAGCCGCGGTGTCCTTCCCGTCGCGCGCCCCGTGGCCTGCGAGTAGGCCGGAAGAAGACCAGATGACGGCGGCCGCACCCGGTGCGGCGGACTCCGGCGCGGGTACCGACGCGGGTACCAGCGAGGACCTGCTCACCGCGACCTACCAGGCGCACTACCGCTCGCTGCTGCGGCTCGCCGCGCTGCTCCTCGACGACCTCTCGACCTGCGAGGACGTCGTCCAGGAGGCGTTCATCCGGGTGCACGCCGCCCGGCGCCGGGTGCGAGAGCCCGAGAAGACCCTGGCATACCTCAGGCAGACGGTCGTCAACCTGTCCCGCTCCACGCTGCGCCGCCGCATCCTCGGGCTGCGACTGCTGCCGAAGCCCATGCCTGACATGGCCAGTGCAGAAGAAGGTGCCTACGATGCCCTGGAGCGCGACCAGTTGAAGGCCGCGCTACGTGGTCTGCAACGCCGTCAGCGGGAGGTTCTGGTGCTGCGTTACTTCGTGGACATGACGGAGGCGCAGGTCGCCGAGACCCTGGGCATCTCGCTCGGCTCGGTGAAGGCCTACGGCTCGCGTGGACTCGCCGCCCTCCGCGTCCAGATGGAGGCCGGACATGGCTGAGGCGGACGGCGCCTCCGGCCCGAACGGGCCTGACGCCTCCATCCCGAACGTGCCCGCCCCGAACGCGCCCGGCGCCGCGAACGTGCCCGCCCCGAACGCGCCCGGCGCCGCGAACGCGTCGTCGTCCGAGGCCGACTCCCTGACCCCGGAGCTGCCGGACCTCTCCACCGAGGAACGGGCACTGCGCGAACTGCTGCACGGCGCCGTCTCCGGCATCCAGCCCGCGGCCGAGGCGCTGCCGCGGATCCGCCGGGCGGTGCCCCGCCGCCAGGCCGCCCGGCGCGGTGCCTGGACCGGGGTGGCCGCGCTCGCCTTCGTCGTCGCGATCGGCCTGCCCGTCCTGCACGAGGGGGAGCACCTCGGGCTCTCCGGCGGCCCCGGATCGGCGGACGCCAAGAGCCCGGCGGCCACCTCCTCCAGCGGCGTCACCGGAAGCGCCGGCGGCACCGGCGGGGCCTCGCACGGGGACCCGAGCGGCACCGGCGGGGTCACGTCGCCGTCCGGTTCGGCCACGGCCCCGCACACCCCCGGCGGCGGGCTGACGCACACCGACGGCGGCGTCGCGCCCTCCGGCACCGGCGGCGCCGACGGCGGCGGCATCGTTCCGCTCTGCACCCGGAAGGACCTCGGCGAGGGCGTCTCACAGGTCGGCGCGGCCGACGGTACCGGGCGGATCTACGGCTCCTTCACGGTCTACAACGTCTCCGGGCACAGCTGCCGGCTCGGTGGGCCGGGCTCGGTGGCGGTCACCGCCGTCAGCGGCGGCGACCGCGGCCGCGTCCACTCCGCCGACCACACCCCGGGCGACCCGGCCGCCGACCTGCCCGCGATGGACGGGGAGCCGCCGGTGCTCGCGCCGCGGGCCGGGTACCGGGTGCCGTTCGCCTGGGTCCCCGAACGGACCTGCACCGGCTCCGGCTCCCTGACCACCCCGGCGTCGAACGGCGTCAACCAGGTGGCCCTGCGCTCGGACGTCCCGGCCGTCGAGCCCGGTGCCCCGGGCTCCGTCACCAGCGACGCGCCCAGCGCCAACCCGCCGGCCTCCTCGTCCCCGTCGGCGGATCCCACCACGGCCCCCAGCCCGAGCGCGAGCCCGACCGGGAACCCGCCCACCACGGCGCCCACCGTGACCATCGCCCACACCCCCGCCCCCGGCAGTCCGGCGGTCGCCACGGCGACCCTGCCCGTGTCGTGCGGCGGCACCGTCTACCGCGGCGGCGTCCAGGGCCTGGGCGGCCCGGCGCCGCAGCCGTCGGGTTCACCGACGGCGGGGTGACCGCCCGGCGGTGCCCGGCGTGCTCGGCGGGTCGTAGCGGGTCGGAGGCCGCCGGGTTCGGGGCCCGGGGGGCGGGCCGGGTGTGAGGAGTGGATACCGTGGGGGTGTGTACCGGTTCCTCCTGACTCCGCGCTGGCTCGGCGGCACCGTCGTGGCCGTGGCGGCCGTGGCGGTCTGCCTGTTCCTGGGCTCCTGGCAGCTCGGCCGGTTCGAGGACCGGGTGTCCACGCACCAGGAGACCAAGCAGGCGATCACCGCTTCGAGTGATGCCCGGCCGCTCGACGCGCTGCTCAACCAGGCGACCCCGCAGGTGACCACCGAGACCGTCGGCAGGACCGTCACGGTGACCGGCAGCTACGACACCGAACACCAACTGCTCGTCCCCAACCGCGTGGTGGACGGCAAGCAGGGCTACTACGTGCTCACCCCGCTGCGCACCCCCGACGGACACGCCGTCGCCGTGGTGCGCGGCTGGGCGCCCGGGACCCCGGCCGCCGCCGGGCCGCCGCCGGGCGGAGAGGTGACGGTGACCGGGCGCCTGCAGGCCAACGAGGCCGTGGGCAGCAACGGCGCGGTGGCGGGCGGCCTGCCCGCCGGGCAGCTCGGCATGATCAACCGGGCGTCGCTGCTGAACGTGCTGGAGTACGACGGCTGGTACGACGGCTGGGTGGCCGCCGACGACGTGCCCGCCGGGCTGACCTCCGTACCGAGCGTGCAGCCGCAGGGCGGGGACGGGCTCACCCTGCGCGCCTTCCAGAACCTGGGCTACACCCTGGAGTGGTTCGTCTTCGCGGGGTTCGTCGTCTTCATGTGGTTCCGCCTGGTGCGCCGCGAGGCGGAGGCGGAGCAGGACCGGGCCCTCGGACTGGACCCGGTCCTGGACTGACCGGCGGAGCCCCGCTCCGCCCCGGCTCAGCGCTTGGTCGGCAGGGCCGGCGCCGGCGTCGGCTTGACCGCCGGCGGGGGCGGCGTCGGAGTGGGCGTCGGGAGGGCCGGCTGGGTCGGGAGCAGCGACTGGGTCGGCGAGGACGAGCCGGTGGGCAGCGGCGTCGGGTCGCTGTGGCAGTGGCCGTTGCCGCTGCCGTTGCCGCCGTGGTCGTCGTCGGAGTCGTAGTGGTCGATGTGGTGGTGCACGGTGCGACCGCTCTTCGACCCCTTGGAGCCCTTCGAGCCCGAGGAACCCGAGGAACCCTTGGAGCCGCTGGACCCCTTCGATCCCTTGGCGAGTTCGACTGTGCCGTCAGGGTCGGTCGGCTCGTACGCCGTCAGCAGCACGGACGCGCCCGCGGCCCCGCCACCGACCGTGCTCCCCGTGCTCCCCGCGCCCGGTGCGCTCGCCTTGGTCGCGGTGGCGGGCGGTGCCGCGGGCGGTGTGGCAGTGGGTGCTGCGGGCGGTGCGGCGGGCGGTGTGGCGGCCGAGCTCGTGGGCACGACCGCCGAGGGGCTCGGCACCACCGGGCCCGCCGGGGGCGGGCAGGAGGCGTCGTTCTGCTGCGAGCCCGAGCAGCCGGTGAGCACCAGGGCCCCGGCGACCGCCGCCCCCGCGAGCATCAGCAGGCGTCTCACGCCTCCCCTCCGGCGCCGCTCGCGTCGGCCTCCGCCGGCGCAGCGCCCAGGTGCCGCCGGACGAAGTCGATCTCCAGCCGCAGCTGCTTGATCCGCTCCTCCACCACCAGAGACCCGTGCCCCGCGTCGAAGCGGTACACCTCGTGCGGCTTGCCGAGCCGCTCCAGCTGCTCGACGTAGTTGTCGATCTGCCGGATCGGGCAGCGCGGGTCGTTGACCCCGGCGCTGATGTACACCGGCACCCGCACCTGCTCGACGTAGGTCAGTGGCGAGGAGGCGGTGAAGCGCTCCGGGACCTCCTCCGGGGTGCCGCCGAAGAGCGTGCGGTCCAGCGACTTGAGCGCCTCCATCTCGTCGGCGTACGCCGTGTGGTAGTCCGCGACCGGCACGGCGGCCACGCCGAGGGCCCAGCTGTCGGGCTGGACGCCGAGGCCGAGCAGGGTCAGGTAGCCGCCCCAGCTGCCGCCGGTGAGCACCAGCCGGGCCGGGTCGGCGAGCCCGCTGTCGACGGCCCAGGCGCGGACCGCCGCGATGTCCTCCAGCTCGATCAGGCCGACCCGCTCGTGCAGCGCGTCCGTCCAGGCCTGGCCGTAGCCGGTCGAGCCGCGGTAGTTGACCCGGACCACAGCGAAGCCGTGGTCCAGCCAGGCGGCCGGGCCGGCGGCGAAGGAGTCGCTGTCGTGGTGGGTCGGGCCGCCGTGGATCTCGAACACGGTCGGGTACGGGCCCTGCGCGGGCGTCGTCGGCCGCTGCACCAGGGCGTGCACCCGCCCGCCGGGGCCGTCCACCCAGACGTCCTCGACCGGCACCGAACCGGGCGGCACCGTGCCAGGCGCCCGCAGCACGACCGTCCCGGCGGTGGAGCGGACGGCGGAGGGCTCGGCGGCGGAGGACCACAGGTACTCGACGGTGCCGTCCGGGCGGGCGGTGGCGCCGCCGACGGTGCCGCGCGGGGTGTCCAGGCGGGTCAGCAGGCCGTCGGCGAGTCCGTACGAGAACAGCTCGCTGCGCGCCTCGTACTCGTGCTCCACCAGCAGTTCCTCGGCGCCGGGGCGCCACTGCGCGGAGACGTCGCCGGGCAGTTCGCGGCCCTGCTCGTCGCGCAGCGGGAGGGCGGTCTCGACGCCGGTGGCGACGTCCCAGATCATCGGCTCCCAGCGGCCGGTGCGCTGGTGGGCGACCAGCAGGCGGGTGTCGCCCTCGACCGGGGCGAAGCCCAGGCAGGCGACGCCGCGCGGCTCGTCCCGGCCGGTGACCTCGTCCAGCTCGGCGACGGTCTCGACGCCGCCCTCCCCGGTGATCCGGACGACCCGGATCGCGGAGTGCATCGCGTCGCCGTGCTCGGTGTGGTCGATGGCGAGCAGTGTGCTGTCGTGGCTGAGGTCGCCGACGCCGCCGTACTCCTCGTGCCGGTAGATCTCGACCGGCCCGGCGCTGCCGGGGCGGTACAGGTGCAGGGTGGTGCCGTCCTCGTCGGTGGAGCGGCCGACGACCACGGTGCCGTCGCGGCCGAGCGCCAGGCCGGCCGAGTAGGAGGCGGCGAGGCCGGGCACGGCCTCCTCGTCGGGACCGCCAGCGAACGGCTGGCGGCGCCAGACGCCGAACTCGTCGCCGTCGTGGTCGTCGAACCACCAGACCCAGTCGCCGTCGGGGGACAGCTCGGCGTCGGTGGTGCCGTTCGGACGGTCGGTGACCTGGCGGTGGGCGCCGGTGGCGCGGTCCCAGGCGTAGACCTCGTAGGTGCCGGTCGCGTTGGACACGTACAGCGCCCGGTCCGGGGCGTCCTCGGCCCAGTCGGGCAGCGACACCCGGGCCGCCCTGAACCTCTGCTCCCACGCCGGGACGGCGCTCTTCTCCTCGCTCATCCGACCATCCAACCCGATCGGGGGGAGGGAAGGGAACGGGCGGGCGGGCTTCGGCCCGCCCACCCGGGGTGCCGGCGGGCGCGGTGAAGACCGGCCCGGCGCCGAGGGCATCCAGACCGCGGCCGAACCTGAGGTGCAGGCCGAGCACCAGGAAGAAGGAGCCCTGGCCGAGCCAGAAGGCGAGTTGGGCGAGCAGACCGCGGCACCGAAGGAGCGGCTGCGGAACAGCCGGGTGTCGACCAGCGGGGTGTCGGCGGTAGCGCCTTGACCGGTGGCGCTGGAGGTGGCGTTCGGGCTCTTCGACGGGGGAGCCGGTGGCAGCGCGGCCGGTGACGGACCGGCGGCGGCGGGGCGAGGCCGACCGGCTGCTGGTCGGCCTCGCCGCACTCGGACTGCTCGCCGAACTCGCCGCAGACCAGCCGCTGTTGTGCGTCCTGGGCGACGTCCAGTGGCTGGACCGGTCCTCACTGGACGCGCTGCTGCCGGCCGCCCGTCGGTTCCAGGCAGAGAGGGCGTCCTGCTGCTCGCCGCCCGCACCGGCGGGGTGTCCGCGTCCGGGGCCGCCCGCGCCCGCACCGAACTCTCCGCCACCGGCACCCCGGCCCTCACCCCGGCCGGCACCCCGCAGCGCCCCCTCACACCCCAGGAACTCCGGATCGCCCGCCTCGCCGCCCAGGGCCTCACCAACCGCGATATCGCCGCCCAGCTCTTCCTCAGCCCCCGTACGGTCGCCCACCACCTCTACAGGGCCTACCCGAAGCTCGACATCACCTCCCGCGCCGAACTCACCACCGTCCTCTGACCGGACCCCGGCCACGACGCGGGCGAACCACGCGCGGGCCCGGACCGGCGGAACGCCACGGAAGGAAGTGCGCGGGGCACGGAAGGAGGAAGGTGCTCGGACGGATCCCCGTCGCCGGGTCGGCTGAGGCACGGTCACCCGGTGGGCCGGGCACAACGACAGAGGCCCTGCCGGATTTCTCCGGCAGGGCCTCTGCACTGGGTCGGGGTGGCGGGATTTGAACCCACGGCCTCTTCGTCCCGAACGAAGCGCGCTACCAAGCTGCGCCACACCCCGGTCTTTCTGTTTGTCGCTCCGTCTCCTTCGCGACGAGTAGAACTCTACCGGACGCTCGCCTAGACACGAAATCCGGTTCCGGGCGGGCGTCCGGCGGGGGTCAGCGGGGGGCCGGGGTGAGGGTGAGGAGGGTGGCCTCGGGCGGGCAGGCGAAGCGGACGGGGGTGTAGCGGTTGGTGCCGCAGCCGGCCGAGACGTGGAGGTACGAGCGGTGGCCGCCGGCGGTGTGGGTGGAGAGGCCCTTGACCCGCCGGGTGTCGATGTCGCAGTTGGTGACCAGGGCGCCGTAGAAGGGGATGCAGAGCTGGCCGCCGTGGGTGTGCCCGGCCAGGATCAGCGGGTAGCGGTCGGCGGTGAAGGCGTCGAGGACGCGCAGGTAGGGCGCGTGGACGACGGCGAGGGAGAGGTCGGCGTCGGCGGAGGGGCCGCCGGCGACCTCGCTGTAGCGGTCGCGGCGGATGTGCGGGTCGTCGAGGCCGGTGAACTCCAGGTCGAGGCCGTTCACGGTGAGGCGGCCGCGGGTGTTGGTGAGGTCGAGCCAGCCGGCCCCGTCGAAGCCGTCGCGGAGCTTCTCCCACGGGTTGTGGACGGCGCCGGTGATGCCGCGGCGGGCGGTGCCGTCGGGGTTGTTCAGGCCGTGGGCGCCGCTGCGCATGGCCTGGAGGTAGCGGGCCGGGTTCTTGCGGGCCGGTCCGTAGTAGTCGTTGGAGCCGAAGACGTAGACGCCCGGGAACTCCATGAGCGGCCCGAGCGCGTCGAGGGTGGCCGGGACGCCGAGCGGGTCGGAGAGGTTGTCGCCGGTGTTGACCACCAGGTCGGGGCGCAGGCCGGCCAGGCTCTTCAACCAGCGCTGCTTCTTGCCCTGCCCGCTCACCATGTGGATGTCGGACACCTGGAGGATCCGGATCGGCCGGGCGCCGCGCGGGAGGACGGGGACCTCGATCCGGCGGAGGCGGAAGGCCCGGACCTCGTACCCGACGGAGTAGGCGAGACAGGCGGCGCCGGTGACGGCGATGCCGAGGGGAACGGAGTGCAGCGGTCGCATCAGGCCATGCTCTCAGACGGTCGATCAGCCGGCGCACGCCCGGCGTCGGTGGTGAGAGCGGCGGCGGCCGGCCCACCGGCCGTGCCCGGAGCGGCATTCCGGGCACGGCCGGCATTCCTGGCGCGGCGGTTGCGGAGGGGTACGGAGGGGTACGGCGGTGCGGGCCGGTCCTCAGGCCGGGATGGCGTTGACGTACTCGCGCATCATCCGGGGGACCCGGTACGCGTACTGGTGCCCGCGCTTGACCTGGACGACGGAGAAGTCGACCAGCTCGGCCAGGACGTCGAGGTTGCGGGCGGCCTCCCGGCCGCCGTCGACCGGCTCCCGGCGGACGTCGTCGATGGAGAACTCCTCGGGGAACCGGGAGAGCCGTCTGAGCGCCCGGCGCTGCCGTTCGTCGAGCAGCCCGTACGCCCAGGCGAGGCTGCGGTGCAGCGAGCGGTGGTGGGAGAGCCCGCCGACCTCCTCCTGGCCGAGGATCGGCAGCACCCGGCACTCCTCCACCAGGACGTGCAGGGGCACCGAGCGCATCCGGACGGCCGCGTTCTCGATCGCGAGCGCCAGGCCGCCGAGGCGCCGGCAGAGCTCGACCACCTGCGGCATCTGGTCGCGGAGGTCGAGGGTGGGGACGACCGAGTGCACCCGGCGGCAGAACAGTTCGGCGGCGGGCGGGCAGCCGTAGGGGCCGTCCGGATGGTCGACCGGCAGCGGTGAGACCTCCCACAGGTCGGCGGGGACCCCGGCGGGCGCCCGCAGCGAGGTGATCATGATGTGGAGCGCAGGGTGGCGCGCCAGCAGCGCCCTGACCTGCCGGGCCACCGTGTCGATGACGTGCTCGGCGTTGTCGATGACCAGCAGCAGCTGGGGCTCGGGCGTGGTCCGCGGGTCGCGGTCGAAGCTCCGGAAGAGCGTGTCGAGCGCGCGCTGGGCCTGCGCCGCGGCGGCGGCCGGGTCGACGCCCTCGGGGGTCACCGAGCCGAGCTCCAGGACCACGACGCCGTCCCGGAAGCGGTCCAACAGGTGGGCGGCCGAGTCCAGCGCCAGCCGGGTCTTGCCGACCCCGGCGGGGCCGGTGAGCACCAGCGGCCGGCCCGGCCGCAGGGCGGTCACGACGTGCAGCAGGTCGGCCCGGCGGCCGACGGTGATGTCCGTCTTGGGGCGCAGGCCCCGCCAGCGCGCGTTGTCCGGGAGTTCGGCGACGTGGGTCGGCCATCCGGCCTCCGGCCGGGCGGACAGCAGCTCGGCCGGAGCGCCCGCCTGGACGGCCCGGGAGAGCACGGTGTCGTTCCGGTCGGTCGCCGCGGAGAACAGCGCGCCCACCAGGAGTTCCACGGAACTGCGCCGCGGATTCTTGATGGCGCCGGTTTCCAGGTTACGGATGGTGCGGACACTGACGGTGGAGTGCTCGGCTAATTGCTCCTGGCTCCATCCGATCATCTTCCGTTGGGTTACCAGCATCGAGCGAAGCTGATTGTTGTCCATTCCCCCGCGCTTCCTGCCGTCGTGAGCAGAATAAAAGTCAGAACTCGATGCGCCGTTTTGCCGGCGCCAATCACTCCGAAAAACGATCACTGCCGGCCGGGCGGTCGGGCAGCCGGGCGGAGCGCAGGCGTGAACGCTCGTGTCGGCTTGGGCCGCAAGGCGCCCGGACGCAAGGTGTCAGGGTCGCACGGTGCTCGGGCGGCAGTGTGTCAGTGCTGTGGAATAATGAATCGGGGACGTGGTGACGGTTTGTCGCAGCTGTTCGTGGCGGCCTTCGGCGGTGATTCGGCGTTGATTCGACGTGAGTCGATCGCCGCCATCGGGCTACTCGAGCGACGCGCGAACGAGTGTACTACGCGGACTTTTTTCGGCGAAGTGGTCACAACGTTCGATTTGCCCCTTTGTGACCGGCAACTTCGCGCCGACCGCGGCGGTTTTCGGCATTGCGGCCGAAATTGTACGAGCATTATCGGCCATCTTGGCCGAATCCATTCGTCCGCCCCCGGTCCCGGACGTCGATTGTTCACGGATTCGACCGCCGTGCGTTCCCGACCCGGATCGTCGCCCGCTTCCGAGCGGAACCGCCTGCGACCCGTGCGCTGTCGGGCGACGGCCGGCCGGGACCGTCGGGGATACTCGTTCAACTGCGGAAATCCCGGTGGTTGCCCAGCGGAAACCTGGTTGAGCCCACCCACGGCCGAAGGATAAGAAGAGGAAATGACAACGCTCAAGGAGCAGCTGCAAGCGGACCTCACGGCTGCCATCAGGGAACGGGACGAGCTTCGCGCGTCCACCATCCGGCTCACCCTGACCGCCGTCACCAGCGAGGAGGTGGCGGGCGAGCAGAAGCGCGAGCTGTCCGACGACGACGTGCTGAAGGTGATCGCTCGCGAGGCGAAGAAGCGCCGGGAGGCGGCCGAGGCCTTCGACACCGCCGGCCGGACGGACCAGGCGGCCCGCGAGCGGTCCGAGCGCGAGGTGCTGGCGGTCTACCTGCCCAAGCAGCTCTCCGACGAGGAGCTGGCCGCGATCGTCGCGGCCGCCGTGGCCACCGTGGCCGAGGGCGGCACGAGCGGCCCGCAGGCGATGGGCGCCGTCATGAAGCTGGTGAAGCCCAAGGTCGACGGCCTGGCCGAGGGCGGCCGGGTCGCCGCCGCGGTGAAGGCCGCCCTGGCCTGAGCCGGCGCGCCCGGCCGCTCCCGCGGGCACGTCCCGCGGGCACGCCCCGGGAACACGCCGAAGGGGCGCCCTCCGCACTGGAGGGCGCCCCTTCGGCATGTTCCGGAGGGCCGGTCACCCGGCCACCGGGTCAGCCGTTCCCGTTCCCGTTGCCGCCGCCGTGCCGGCCGCCGTTCCCGCCCCCGGGGAGGGGCGGCAAGGTGAACCCGCCCGGGAAGCCGCCCGGCAGCCCGCCGGGCTGGCCACCGGCCTGGCCGGGGTTGCCGCCCTGCTGCGGCGGCGGGGGGTTGGCGCCGGGCTGCGGGGCGTTCGGGTCGGCGGCCGGCTGGGTGGCGCCGGCCGCGGGGGTGCCCGGCGCGGGAGCGGCCGGCTGCGGGTCCGGGATGCTGGCGGTCTGGATCGGCTCCAGCGGGGTGCCCTTGAGCGCCTGGTTCATCGCCATCGCCCAGATCGGGCCGGGGCCGTCGGCGCCGAACACCTCGGTGAAGGGCTTGCCGCCGATGGTGATGTTCTTCATCTTGACGCCGCCGGCCGGGCCGCCGAGCCAGACCGCGGTGGCCAGCGACGGGGTGTAGCCGCTGAACCAGGCGGCCTTCTTCTCGTCGGTGGTACCGGTCTTGCCGGCGATCTTGCGGCCGTCGTCCATGGTCAGGGCGGCCGCGGTGCCCTTCTCGGTCACGTTCAGCAGGACGGCGTTGAGCGAGTCGGCGGTCTGCTCGGAGAAGGCCTGGCTGCACTGGGACTGCGGGACCGGGATGTCCTTGCCGTCCACCGTGGTGATCTTGTTGATCGCGACCGGGGTGCAGTACTTGCCGCGGGCGGCGAAGGTCGCGTAGACGTTCGCCATGGTCAGCGGCGAGAGCTCCAGGGTGCCGAGGACCATCGAGGGCACCTCCTGGAAGGCGTCGCCCTTGGCGGACTGGGTGATGCCCAGCTTGTTGGCCATCTGCTTCATCGCGCAGAGGCCGACCTGCTGCTCCATCTGCACGAAGTAGGTGTTGACCGAGCGGGCCATCGCCTCCTTCAGCTGGTACGGCCCGACCTCGCTGTCCTGCTCGTTCTTCACCGTCTCCTTGGGCTTGACGGTGTTCTTCCAGGTGCCCGAGCAGGTGGACATCTGCGGGTACTCGATCTTGTTCTCGGACGGGAACGACTGGGTGTTCGACATGCCCGACTCCAGCGCGGCCGCGGCCAGGATCGGCTTGAAGGTCGAACCGGTCTGGAACCCGTTGCCGCCGCCCATCGCGGCGTCCACGTTGAGGTTGACGACGGTCTGGTTCTTGTTGGAGTCCAGGCCGTACGGGCGGGTCTGGGCCATCGCGAGGATCTTGCCGGTGCCCGGCTCCATCATGGTCGCGGCGGCCGACACCGTGTCGGTCACGTAGACCTTCTTGGTGACGGCGTTCTGGGCGGCGGCCTGCTTGTCCGGGTCCAGCGTGGTGTAGATGTTCAGGCCGCCGGTGTTCCACACCTTCTTGCGCTCGTCGGCGCTCTTGCCGAAGGCCGGGTCCTGCTTGACCACGTGGCGGACGTAGTCGCAGAAGAAGCCCATGCCGGCCTGGGCGGTGATGCAGCCGTTCTGCGGGTCCTTGTACTTCAGGCCCAGCGGGGCGGCCTTCGCCTCCTTCGCCTGGTCGGCGGTGATGTGCTTGTTCTCCAGCATCTTGTCGATCACGACGTTGCGGCGCTTGACCGTGTTCTCGGGGTAGCGCACCGGGTCGTAGGACGACGGGTTCTGCACCATGCCGGCCAGGGTGGCGGCCTCGGCGATGGTCAGGTCCTTGTTGCTCTTGCTGAAGTAGCGCTGGGAGGCGGCCTCGACCCCGTAGGCCTGGTGGCCGTAGAAGGTGATGTTGAGGTAGTTGGTGAGGATCTGGTCCTTGGACAGGTCCTCCTCCAGCTTGATGGCGACCTTGAGCTCCTGGATCTTGCGGCCCAGGGTCTTGCGCTGGGCCTCCAGGACGGCCGCCTGGTCGTCGCCGGCCTTCTCCACGTTGACGTTCTTCACGTACTGCTGGGTCAGCGTCGAAGCGCCCTGCGCGGTGGTGCCGCTCTCCGCGTTCTTGCTGATCGCGCGGAGCACGCCCTTGAGGTCGACGGCGCCGTGCTCGTAGAAGCGGGCGTCCTCGATGTCCACCTGGGCGTGCCGCATGAACGGCGACATCTGGTCGGCGGTGATGACGGTGCGGTCGCGCTCGTAGACCTTGGCGATCAGGCCGCCCTTGGCGTCGAAGATCTGGGTCGCCTGGGTCAGCGGCGGCGTCTTGAAGTCGTCGGAGATGTTGGAGAAGCTCTCCGCCGTGTCCTTGGCGGTCAGCCCGATGGCGCCGACCGCGGGCAGGGCGAGGCCTGCCAGCAGGACTCCGGAGAGCACGCTGACGCCCAGGAACTTGACGCCGTTGCCGACGTGCTCCATCGGGGATCCGTCGGCCTTGCCGCGCGGAGCTCCGGTGTTGCCTGGGGGCTGGGATGCCTGAGGGCGCTTCGGTGCCATGAGGAGAACCCTACGTTGCGGATTCCCGCACACCGGGGCAGGTGTTCGCCTAGGCTTGTCACAAGCTTGCGACAGCTTCGGTGCGTCAACATCATTCACTCTTGTGGGCGAGGAGAGTTGCCCGGATTGCCCGCCGATGGCCGGGTTCTGAGGCGACTGTGGCCTGTTGTGCCCGTGTGGCCGGTTGCTCTCCGTGACGACTCCTGTGGCGAGCGTGGGGGCGCCGCTCTTGGCGAGGTGTGCGACCTGCGATCACTCCAACGAGTGAGCTGATCGCCACCCATAGTCCGATTGGGTCATTCGAGATTGAGCCCGAAGGGGCTGTTGCAAGCTCTCGTTCTTCCGTAACGTCCTCAACTGGCAACGGTGAATATGCCGTTGCCGCCGTGGGGGAGCCTCGAATACGGGAGAGGACGGCGCCGGCATGGGCTGGGTTGACGACTGGAGTGCGCAGGCCGCCTGTCGCACGAGTGATCCGGACGAACTGTTCGTCCAGGGGGCGGCACAGAACCGCGCGAAGGCGGTGTGCAGCGGCTGCCCCGTCCGGACGGAGTGCCTCGCGGACGCCCTGGACAACCGGGTGGAGTTCGGGGTGTGGGGCGGGATGACGGAGCGGGAGCGCCGGGCGCTGCTGCGCCGCCGCCCGACCGTCATCTCGTGGCGGAAGCTGCTGGAGACGGCGCGCACCGAGTACGAGGAGTCCCTCGCGACCGGGGTGATACTGACGGACTACGCCCAGGCGGGCTGAGCCCGGCCGCACCACGCGGTCCGGGCCGGTCGGCCCTCGGGCGCGGGCCACCGCGCGCCGGCGGTCACCCCCGAGCCGTCAACCGGGCCGTGGCTCCGGCCAGATCGCACCTCCGGCGAGACCGTGGCTCCGGCGGGATCGTGGCTCCGGCGAGAGGCCACGCCACACCGTCGGCTACTCGGCGCCGTTGAGCCGCTCCCCGATGGCCCGCAGGCCGTCCAGGTCGTGCACGTCCCCCGGCAGCGCCGGCACCTCCACGATCGGCACGTCCGGGTACACCGAGACGAAGCGGTCGCGGGTGCGGCGTTCGCGCCCCATGATCTGCATCCGCTCGGCGTGCAGCCGCAGCAGCCCGGCCGCGAGCAGCTCGGCCTCCGGCGAGGCGTGCTCCGAGCCGTTCTCCTCCAGCGTCTCGGCGGCCGCCAGCGCCCGTTCCGCCGTGAGCTGCGGTGCCCCGGTGCCGTGCACCCGGTTGAGCACCAGCCCGGCCAGCGGCATCCGGTCCGCGGCCAGCCGGTCCACGAAGTACGCCGCCTCGCGCAGCGCGTCCCGCTCCGGCGCGGCCACCACCAGGAACGCCGTGCCCGGCGCCTTGAGCAGCTGGTACGTGCGGTCCGCGCGCTCCCGGAAGCCGCCGAACATCGAGTCCATCGCGCTGACGAAGGTCTGCACGTCGGTGAGCAGTTGGGCGCCGAAGATCTTGCCGAGGGTGCCGGTGAGCAGACCCATCCCGGCGTTCAGGAAGCGCATCGCGCTGCGCCCGCCGACCTTGGCCGGGGCGGTCAGGATCCGGATCACCCGGCCGTCCAGGAAGGACCCGAGCCGGTTGGGCGCGTCCAGGAAGTCCAGCGCCGAGCGGGACGGCGGGGTGTCCACGACGATCAGGTCCCACTCCTCGGCGGCGCGCAGCTGCCCGAGCTTCTCCATCGCCATGTACTCCTGCGTGCCCGCGAAGCCGGCCGACAGGGACTGGTAGAAGGGGTTCTCCATGATCGCCCGGGCCCGTTCGGGCTCGGCGTGGGCCAGCACGACCTCGTCGAAGGTCCGCTTCATGTCCAGCATCATGGCCTGGAGTTCGCCCTCACCGCTGACGCCCTTGACCACCCTGGGGGTGTTGTCGAGCTCGGTGAGGCCCATCGACTGGGCGAGCCGGCGGGCCGGGTCGATGGTCAGCACCACGACCTTGCGGCCGCGTTCGGCGGCCCGCAGACCGAGCGCCGCGGCGGTGGTGGTCTTGCCGACGCCGCCGGAGCCGCAGCAGACGATGATCCTGGTCTTCGGGTTGTCGATCAGCTCGTCCACCGCGAGCCGCCGCCCGGTGCTCCGCACCCCGCTGTTCGAGGTCATGCCGCCCCCTGCCGCTTCAGTTCGCCCGCCAGCCGGTACAGCCCGCCGAGGTCCACGCCCTCGCCCAGCAGCGGAAGTTCGTACGTGGGGAGCCGCAGCTGCTGGATGTCGGCGCGCTGCGCGCGTTCCAGCTCGACCCGCTCGGCGTGCTCCCTGGCCTGGTCCAGCAGCGGGTCGAGCAGCGGCTCCACCGCCGCCCTGACCTTCTCCGCGGTGCGCGTGCGGCCGCCGAGCCCGGCCTCCCCGAGCGCCAGGGCGACCTCCTCGCGGTGGTCCCCGTCCACCGCGGCCACCGCCGCCGCGTCCAGCACCGGGGGCCGGACCATGTTGACCATCACCCCGCCCACCGGGAGCTTCGCCTCGCGCAGCTCCGCGATGCCGTCGACCGTCTCCTGCACCGGCATCTCCTCCAGCAGGGTGACCAGGTGCACCGCGGTCTCCGGCGACTTCAGCACCCGCATCACGGCCTGCGCCTGGGTGTGTATCGGGCCGATCCGGGCCAGCCCGGCGACCTCGGAGTTGACGTTCAGGAACCGGGTCAGCCGCCCGGTCGGCGGGGCGTCCATCACCACCGCGTCGTAGCGCCGCCGGCCGTCCTGGTCCTTGCGCCTGGTCGCCTCGCAGGCCTTGCCGGTGAGCAGGACGTCCCGCACGCCGGGCGCGATGGTGGTGGCGAAGTCGACGAAGCCGACCTTCTGGAGCGCCTTCCCGGCCCGGCCGAGCTTGTAGAACATCTCCAGGTACTCCAGCAGCGCCAGCTCGGTGTCGATCGCCAGCGCGAAGACCTCGCCGGGCCCGCCCTCCCCGGCCGGGAGCCCCAGTTGGGGGCGGGAGACCGAGGCGATCCGGCGCTCCTCGTACGGGAGTGCGGCGATCCCGAACAGCTCGGCGACGCCCTGCCGGCCCTCGACCTCGATCAGCAGCACCCGTCCGCCGTCCGCGGCGAGCGCCAGGGCCAGCGCCGCGGCCAGCGTGGTCTTCCCGGTGCCGCCCTTGCCGCTGACCACGTGCAGCCGGACGCCCTCCCAGTCGGGGTCGCGCCGGGCCGCCTGGTCGGGGGTGCGTGCCACGCTCCGTCTCCGTCCGTCTCCGTCCTACGGGCGTCCCCTCCTGACGAGGGTGCCCCTCACCAGGGTGCCCTCTCGCGAGGGTAACCAGGGAGCGCACCGGATGCCCGGAGCACCTGGGCCGTCAGGCCCGATCATGCCCTCTTTGTGCCCCACCTCACACGCCCGGGGGCGGGCGGCGCGGTTCGCCGCGACGGCTCGTCTAGAGTCTGGCCATGACCAAGTGGGAATACATGACGGCGCCCCTGCTGGTGCACGCCACCAAGCAGATCCTGGACAACTTCGGCGAGGACGGCTGGGAGCTCGTCCAGGTCGTGCCCGGCCCGAACCCGGAGCAGCTGGTGGCCTACTTCAAGCGGGAGAAGAACGCATGAGCAAGGTCGAGGAGAAGCTCGCCGAGCTGGGCCTGACCCTGCCTCCGGTGGCCGCCCCGGTCGCCGCCTACGTGCCGGCCGTGGAGTCCGGCGAGTTCGTGTTCACCTCCGGCCAGCTCCCGGTCGTCGGCGGCAAGCTGCCGACCACGGGCAAGGTCGGCGCCGAGGTCTCCCCGGAGGAGGCCAAGGAGCTCGCGCAGATCTGCGCGCTGAACGCCCTGGCCGCCGTGAAGTCGGTGATCGGCGACCTCGACCGGATCGAGCGGGTCGTCAAGGTCGTCGGCTTCGTCGCCGCCGCCCCCGACTTCATCGCCGTCCCGGCCGTCGTCAACGGTGCCAGCGAGCTGCTCGGCCAGGTGCTGGGCGACGCCGGCGTGCACGCCCGCAGCGCCGTCGGCGTCGCTGTGCTGCCGCTGGACGCCCCGGTCGAGGTCGAGCTCGTGGTGCGCGTCAAGGCCGCCTGAGCCTGATCGCGGAGGCGGGGCCGGACACCTTCCGGCCCCGCCTCCGTGTGGCCGGAGGGTGTCCGATCGACCGGTGAGCCTGGCGGGAATCGTCGGACACGCCCTAGCATCCGGGCATGGACCATCGAGCGACGACGCTCCCGATGCCGCCCGGCTGGCCCGCCCGGATCCGGGCGGTCGAATCCGGCGCGGTGACCCCGCCGGTGCCCAAGGCCGCCGCGACGGTCGTGCTGCTGCGCGACGCCGCCGACGGGCCCGAGGCCTACCTGCTGCGCAGGCGCACCTCGATGGCCTTCGCGGCCGGGATGTACGCCTACCCGGGCGGCGGGGTGGACCCGCGGGACGCCGAGGTCGAGCCGGGCTGGGCCGGACCGGCTCCCGAGGAGTGGGCCCGGCGGCTCGGGCTGGACGCCCGGACGGCGCGGGCGGTGGTCTGCGCGGCGGTCCGCGAGACCTTCGAGGAGGCCGGCGTGCTGCTGGCCGGCCCCGACTCCGACAGCATCGCCGCACCGCGCGACTGGTCCGCCGAACGGGCCGCGCTGGAGGCGCACGAGCTGTCCTTCGCCGAGTTCCTCCGCGACCACGGCCTGGTGCTGCGCAGCGACCTGCTGGGCGGCTGGGCCCGCTGGATCACCCCGGAGTTCGAGGAACGGCGTTACGACACCTGGTTCTTCGTCGCCGCGCTGCCGGCCGGCCAGCGCGCGGCCCTGGAGGTCGGCGAGGCCGACCGGGTCGCCTGGCTGACCCCGGCCGAGGCGGTGCGGGGCTACCGGGAGGGCCGGTTCGGCATGCTGCCGCCGACCGTGACGGTGCTGCGCGAGCTGTCCTCGGTGCGGACCGCGGCCGAGGCGCTGGCCGCGGCGGCCGACCGCCGGCTGGCGCCGGTCCTGGGCCGGGCCGAGGTCCGCGGCGACCGGCTGACGGTCCGCTGGCCCGGTCATGAGGAGTTGACCATCGACGGGGAGTTCCCGGAGGGCTCCTGACCGTTCCACCCACGGGGACCATCCGTACGACCCGCAGGACCCGTGGGACCCGCAGGACCCGTGGGGCCCGTCGGGGTCGCGAGGCCGCACGAACCCCGCGAGGCAGCACGACCCCGCGAGGCCCGTACGACCGCGCGGGCCCGTGTTCCCGCACGACGTGACCGACCCGTACCGACGCAGAGAAAGGACCGACGCCCGATGACCCACAACGACGTGGCTCGCCGGACGGCGCCAGAGATGCCCGCCCGCCGCCTGACTCCCCGTACCCCCGCCTGTGACAGCCAGGTCCCGTTCGCCGAGGTGGCGCAGCGCGCCCTCACCCGGGTGCTGCCGCTGCGGGCCCTGCACCGAGACGGCGGAGGCGGCCGGTGAGCGGAATCCTGCCGGGCGACCCCGCCGCCGTCGTCGGCGGCGAGGCGACCCCTCGGGCGCTGTGCGTGCTGGCACCGAACCCGTCGCCGATGACGCTGGACGGCACCAACACCTGGCTGCTCTCCGAGCCCGGCTCGGACCTCGCGGTGGTGATCGACCCGGGCCCGTTGCACGAGGGCCACCTGCGCCGGGTGATCGACCTCGCGGAGGAGCGGGGCAAGCGGGTCGCGCTGACTCTGCTCACCCACGGCCACCCCGACCACTCCGAGGGCGCGGCCCGCTTCGCCGAGCTGACCGGCACCGAGGTGCGGGCCCTGGACCCGGTGCACCGGCTGGGCTCGGAGGGCCTGGTGGGCGGCCAGCGTCTGGACGTCGGCGGCCTGGACCTGCGGGTGGTGGCCACCCCGGGGCACACCTCGGACTCGCTGACCTTCCACCTGCCGGACGACGGCGCGGTGCTCACCGGCGACACCGTGCTCGGCCGCGGCACCACGATGGTCGCGCACCCCGACGGCCGGCTCGGCGACTACCTGGACTCGCTGCGCCGGCTGCACACCATGGCCTCGCACCACGGCGTGCGGACCGTGCTGCCTGGCCACGGCCCGGTGCTCGCGGACGCGCTCGGCGCCGTCGACTACTACCTGGCCCACCGGGCGGCCCGGCTCGCCCAGGTGGAGACGGCGGTCGAGACGGGCTGCCGGACCGCGCCCGAGGTGGTGGCCAGGGTCTACGCCGACGTGGACCGGGCACTCTGGCCGGCCGCCGAGCTGTCGGTGCGGGCCCAGCTGGACTACCTGGAGGAGCACGGGCTGATCCCCGAGCTCGACTGACCGCGAACGCGGAAGGGCCCGTCCGATCGGACGGGCCCTTCCGCGTTCGCGGGCGTCAGCGCGAGCGGCGCGACAGCCGCTCGACGTCCAGCAGGACCACCGCGCGGGCCTCCAGCTTCAGCCAGCCGCGGCCGGCGAAGTCGGCGAGCGCCTTGTTGACCGTCTCGCGGGAGGCGCCGACCAGCTGGGCCAGCTCCTCCTGGGTGAGGTCGTGGGCGACGTGGATGCCCTCCTCGGACTGCACGCCGAACCGGCGGGAGAGGTCCAGCAGGGCCTTGGCGACGCGGCCGGGCACGTCGGAGAAGACCAGATCGGACATCACGTCGTTGGTGCGGCGCAGTCGGCGGGCGATGGCCCGCAGCAGCGCGATGGAGACCTCGGGGCGGGCGTGCAGCCAGGGCTGGAGGTCGCCGTGGCCGAGGCCCAGCAGCTTGACCTCGGTCAGCGCGCTGGCCGTCGCGGTGCGCGGGCCCGGGTCGAACAGCGACAGTTCGCCGATCATCTCGCTGGGGCCGAGCACGGCCAGCATGTTCTCGCGGCCGTCCGGCGAGGCGCGGTGCAGCTTGACCTTGCCCTCCGCCACGACGTACAGCCGGTCGCCCGGGTCGCCCTCGTGGAACAGCGACTCCCCACGGGCGAGGGTGACCTCGGTCATGGAAGCGCGCAGCTCGCCGGCCTGTTCGTCGTCGAGTGCCGCGAAGAGTGCGGCGCGCCGCAGAACGTCGTCCACGTGCTTCCTCCTTCTCGGCCGTACGGCGGGTGGGCCGTCCGGCGCAAGTTCCGTTCAGTGTTCTGCGTCACCAAGCATGGCGCATGTCGCTCCGATCATATGAGGAGGGGGTGTGCCGAGGTGTGCCGTGCGGGGCCATTCGTACCGGCCGGTTACCGGGCGGAGCCGGTGCCGGGAGCCTTTGATCGAATCTCTGTACGATTTGACCGAACGGGCGGCCGCCCTGCGGCACCGGCCGTGGGTCAGGCGTAGAACGCCACCAGTTCCGGCGCCAGCACCTCGGCCACCACCTCGTGGGTCTGGCCGTCCAGCGTCCGGTGTTCGGCGCCGGGCACGGCCGCCGCCACCGCGCGGGCCGGGGCCCGCAGCATCTCCGGGCTGTCGCCGCCGTCCAGGGACAGGGTCGGCACGGCGACGGTGGCCAGCAGGTCGACCGGGACGGCCGAGTCGGTCCGGTCGCCGAGTGCCGCCGCGTCGTAGGCCAGGGTCGGTGCGACCGCCTCGAACAGCGACCACCCGGGCGCGCCGCGCATCCCCTCCACCGCCTCCGCCGGCGCCCCGGCGTAGGCCATGAGGGCCGCGACGGCGTCCCCGCGGCGCCCCTCGGCGAGCGCCGCCGTCAGCTCGGCCACGTACTCGCGGAAGCGCTCGCTCTGCGCCTCCTCGGTGCTGAACGGCGGCTCGTAGACGGCGAGCCGGGTGATGCCGATGTCCGCGGCGGCGGCCCGCAGGGCGAGCGCGGCGCCGGCGGAGTGGGCGAAGACGCGGGCCGAGCCGCCCGCCGCCGTGATGACGGCGGCCAGGTCCTCGATCTCGCGTTCCACCGCGAAGGGCCCGTTGTCCCCGCTGTCGCCGCGCCCGCGCCGGTCGTAGGTCCACACGGTGTGGTGCGCCGCCAGCTGCTCGGCGATCGCGGCGCTCGGCCCCACGCCGCGGTGGCACAGCGCGCCGTCGACCAGGACGACGGCCGGGCCGGAGCCGGTCACGGAGCAGGCGAGGACGGTGCCGTCGGTGGAGACCACGGTGCTCATCGGGTGTTCCTTCGGTCGTGCGAGTCGGTCAGGGGGATGGACCGGGGTTCGCCGCGCAACTCATCGGTCCGGCGGCAATCTACTGTCCGGGGCCTGGTGCGCGCGGGGAGTCCGAGAGGATATGTTTTACAGGTAAATTACCTGCTAATCTTTTCGTATGGTCACAACCGCCCAGTTCCGTCAGGCAGTTCGGGTCGGTCCGGCCGGAGACGGCTGGCACAAGCCCGCGCTCAGCGCCGTGGTCACCCTGGGCGCGCTCAACCTCACCCTGCTCGGCCTCGGGCGGCTCGACCTCGCCCTCTACACCGCGGCCGGCGGCCTGGGCGCGCTGTACGGGCACGGCCTGCCCTACCGGGCCCGGGCCCGGACACTGGCCGGCGTGCTGCTCGGCACCGTGCTCAGCACCGGCGCCGCCCTCACCGCCGCCGCGCTGACCCGGGACGCCGCCGTCCTGGTCGCGGTGGCGGCGGCGCTCGCCGCCCTGCACAAACTGCTCTGCGACGCCGCCAGGGTCGGCCCGCCCGGCAGCCTGATCATCACCTTCACCTCCGCCAGCTGCGCCTTCGTCCCGCAGCGGCTCGTCGAGGTCCCGCCGCACCTGGCACTCACCGTGCTCGGCGCCACCCTGGCCTGGCTGGTCTGCATGGCCCCGGCCCTGGTGCGCCCGTACGGGCCGGAGCGGATCGCCACCGCCCGCGCGCTGGAGGCCGCCGCCCGGCTGCTGCGGACCGGGCCCGGCGCGCCGGACGGGGCCGCCCGTACCGCCCTGGTCGGCGCGGTCGAGGCGGCCTGGCAGAGCCTCGCGCTCTCCGCCCCGGCCCGGCGGCGCGCCCTCGGCGACGCGCCCGAGCGGCTGCTGGTGCGCGCGGAGGCCGCACTGGCCGGACCGGCCCGGCCCGAGGACGCCGCGCGGTACCTCGGCTGGGCCCGCGACCTGCGGCGCGGCCGCCCGCTGCCATCGCCGGACCTCACCGAGGCGGAGGCCGTCGAGCCGGCCGCCCGCCGCCCCGGCACCCGGCCACCGCTCCGGCGGGCGCTGCGGCCCGGGTCGGCGCTGCTGCCGATCGCGCTGCGCGTCGCGGTCGGCTGCGCCGCCGCCGGGTGGCTCTCGCTGGCGCTCGGCGTCGGCCGGCCGTACTGGGCGGTGGTCACCGCGGCCTCGGTGTTCCAGGCCAACAGCACGCTGTCCTGGCAGCGCGCCCTGCAGCGGGTGCTGGGCAACCTGCTCGGCCTGCTGCTGTTCACGGCCGTGCTGCCCCTCGCGCACTCGGGCCCGGCGGCGCTGATCGGGCTCGGGCTGGTCTGCCAGTTCGGCGCGGAGGCGACGATCGCCCGCAGCTACTGGCTGGCGACGGTCTTCGTGACCCCGCTGGCGCTGCTGATGACGGAGTTCGCGGGCCCCCAGCCGGCCGGGGCGCTGGTCGCCGACCGCTGGCTGGACACCTGCGTCGGCGCGCTCACCGGCCTCGCGGCCTGCCTGCTGGTCACCAACCGCCGCACCGCCGCCCGACTGGCCCGCGCCCTGGCCGGAGCCGAGGCCGCCGGACAGCGGGCGCTGGCCGCCGTCCGCGCCGACCAGGCCGTGAGCGCCCCGGAGGCGCGCGCCGCCCGTACCGGCCTCGCCACCGCCCTGCTGGAACTGCGCGAGGCCACCGACACCGCCGCCGGCGAGTGGCGCCGCCCCGACCTCCCGCACCAGCGCGCCACCGCCACCGAGCAGCAGGCCCACCACCTGCTGGCCGCCCTGCTGGAACGCCGCGGCCGCGGCCGCCTTCCCGACCCGGCCGGGCCCCTGCCGGACACGGCCTAGGATCGAAGCCGATCGGCAGGCCGCAGAACGGGAGCAGCACGCGTGGAGGACGTCGTCGCAGGTGTGCTGCGCCAGTGGGAGCGGGCCTACCCGGGGCTGGACACCGGCCCGATCGCCGTCCTCGGCCGGATCAACCGCTGCGCCGCGCTGCTCCAACAGACCCCCGACCCGCTCACCCGGGCCGGCCTCACCCGCGCCGAGTTCGACATCCTCGGCGCCCTGCTCCGCCTCGACCGCGAGCTGACCCCCACCCAGCTGGCCCGGGAGAGCTTCGCCTCCGGCGCCGCCGTCACCAAGCGGCTGCGGCTGCTGGAGGAGCGCGGCCTGGTCAGCCGCCGCACCGACGACCGGGACCGCAGGGTCGCCCACCTCGCGCTCACCGAGCAGGGCCGGACGCTGGTGGACGGACTGATCCAGGAACTCGTCGCCTACGACCGCGCCCTGCTGGCCGGCCTCACCCCCGCCGAGCAGGACCGGCTCGCCGAGGCCCTCAGCGGGCTGCTGAACAGCCTTGAGGGGACGATCGGCCGCACCCTGGGCTGAGCCGCCGAGGCGGTGACGAGGCGTCAACGGCGCCGCCCCGGCGCCGGTGGTGCCCGGGCGTCCTTGCCGGGGAGACCGAGCGCGCGGGCGGCGAACGCGGCGCGCAGGCGGGCGCGGCGCACCGGTCCGGTGTGACCGGCCTCCGGGACGGCGACGAGCTCCGCGTCCTCCTCGTACGCGAGGAGGGCCGTCAACGCGCCGCGCACCACGCCCTGGCCCTCCGCCGGCAGGACCCCGGTCCTCCGCGCCCTCCCCCTCACAGGTGACGGCCGCGGGCGGAGTTCATCGGACAACAGGCCTTGCCAGGGCCGGTTTCCGTGCTTGATCGGCCACGAGCGGTCCGCCGGTCGGCGTAGCCTTCGTGCATGGCAGAGAGCAAGGTCCGGAAGGCCGCGGCGAAGAAGCCGGTGGCGAAGAAGGCGGCGGTGAAGCCGAGGAAGCCGGAATCGCACCTGGCGATGGTGCGTCGGGCCCGGAGGATCAACCGCGAACTGGCGGAGCTGTACCCGTACGCGCATCCCGAGCTGGACTTCGAGAACCCCTTCCAGCTGCTGGTGGCCACCGTGCTATCGGCGCAGACCACCGACCTGCGGGTGAACCAGACCACGCCGGCGCTGTTCGCGAAGTACCCGACGCCGGAGGACATGGCGGCGGCGAACCCGGAGGAGCTGGAGGAGATCATCCGCCCGACCGGCTTCTTCAGGAACAAGGCGAAGTCGCTGCTGGGCCTCTCGATAGCGCTGCGCGACGAGTTCGGCGGCGAGGTCCCGGGCCGCCTGGCCGACCTGGTGACCCTGCCGGGCGTCGGCCGCAAGACCGCCAACGTCGTCCTCGGCAACGCCTTCGGTGTTCCCGGCATCACCGTGGACACCCACTTCGGGCGGCTGGCCCGACGGTTCGGCTGGACCACCGAGGAGGACCCGGTGAAGGTCGAGGCGGCCGTCGCCGAGATCTTCCCGAAGTCGGAGTGGACGATGCTCTCGCACCGGGTGGTCTTCCACGGCCGCCGGATCTGCCACTCCCAGAAGCCCGCCTGCGGCGCGTGCCCGATCGCGCCGCTCTGCCCCTCGTACGGCGAGGGGGAGACCGACCCGGAGAAGGCACGCAAACTGTTGAAGTACGAGATGGGCGGCCAGCCCGGGCAGCGGCTGCGGCCGCCGGCCGACTTCCCCGGTGAGGCGGCCGCCCGCGCGGACGCCGCCGTCCACCAGGGACGGGTCGCGGACCTGGCGGTGGACGCGTGAGCGGGCGGTGCGGGCACCCCGGGCCGGAAGCCGGGGGAGTCGCGCGGGGCATCGAGCCGGACGGGCTGCCGGCCTGGCTGGAGCCGGTCCGGGTGGCGGCCGAGCGGGTGCTGCCGGAGCAGCTGAGCCGCTTCCTGCCGCCGGCCGAGGGCGGCCGTCCGGCGGCCGTGCTGATGCTGTTCGGCGAGGGGCCCCAGGGGCCGGACCTGCTGTTGATCGAGCGGGCCCGTTCGCTGCGCTCGCACGCCGGGCAGCCGTCCTTCCCGGGCGGTGTGCTGGACCCGGAGGACGGCGATCCGAACGGCCCGGGCCCGATCGCGGCGGCGCTGCGCGAGGCCTGGGAGGAGACCGGCCTGGACCCGGCGGGGGTGCAGGTGTTCGCGGAGCTGCCCCGGCTGTACATCCCGGTGAGCAGCTTCGTGGTGACCCCGGTGCTCGGCTGGTGGCGCGAGGAGACGCCGGTGCGCCCGGTGGACACGGCCGAGACCGGCGCGGTGTTCCGGGTCCCCATCACGGAGCTGGCCGACCCGACGAACCGGGTGCGGCTGCGCCAGCCGTCCGGGCACCTCGGCCCGGCCTTCTCGGTCGCCGGGCGGCTGGTCTGGGGCTTCACCGCCGGGGTGATCGACCGGGTGCTGCACCACAGCGGCCTGGAGCTGCCCTGGGACCCGTCCCGGATCGTCGACCTCCCGGACGACGCGCTGGCGCTGGTCCGGGGCGACCTCGAACACTCCCGGATGCTGCCGGGCGGCGAAGCCGACGCTTCGTGACCGGCCGTCGGCGCGTCCGGCGCGCGGACCGTGGGAGGGTGTCCGAGTGAACGTCCTGGATGTGCTGCTGATCGCCGCGGCCGTGGCATTCGCCGTGTCGGGCTACCGGCAGGGCTTCGTGGTCGGCGTGCTCTCGCTGGTCGGCTTCCTCGGCGGCGGCCTGCTCGCCGTCGAGCTGCTGCCGCTGCTGGTGCTCGACCACATCGGCCCCGGCACCACGGCCTCGGTGGTGGCGGTCGTGGTGGTGATCGTCCTCGCCGCGATCGGCCAGGCGATCACCGCGCACTACGGCTGGAAGCTGCGCGGGCACATCGGGCGGCGCCCGGCCAGGGTGCTGGACGCGAGCGGCGGCGCGGTGGTGAACGTCGTCTCGATGCTGCTGGTGGCCTGGCTGATCGGCTCGGCGCTGGCCGGGGCGTCCCTCCCGACGGTCTCCCGGCAGGTCCGCTCCTCGGCGGTCCTCGGCGGAGTGCAGAACGCGCTGCCCGACGACGCGCCGAACTGGTTCTCGGACTTCTCCAAGGTGCTCGCCCGCAACGGCTTCCCGCAGGTCTTCAACCCGTTCGAGCACGAGCCGATCACCCAGGTCGACAGTCCCGACCCCGCGCTGGCCGCCAGCCCGGCGGTGGCACGGGCCCGGCAGAGCCTGGTCAAGGTGGTCGGCACCGCGACCTCCTGCGGCAAGACCCTCGAGGGCAGCGGCTTCGTCTTCGCCCCGCACCGGGTGATGACCAACGCCCACGTGGTCGGCGGGGTCAACGAGCCGACCGTGCAGATCGGCGGCGTCGGGCAGCTGTACGACGCGACGGTGGTCCGCTACGACTGGCAGCGCGACATCGCCGTCCTGGACGTGCCCAAGCTGAACGCGCCCGCGCTGGCCTTCGCGGGCGAGGCGAAGACCAATGACAGCGCGATCGTGGCGGGCTTCCCGGAGAACGGCGCCTTCAACGTCCAGCCGGCCCGCATCCGCGGCCGGATCCAGGCCAACGGCCCGGACATCTACCACCGCGGGCAGGTGGTCCGCGACGTCTACTCGGTGCGCTCGGTGGTCCGGCAGGGCAACAGCGGCGGCCCGTTGCTCACCCCGGACGGCGAGGTGTACGGCGTGGTCTTCGCCAAGTCCCTGGACAGCGCGGACACCGGCTACGTGCTGACCGCGTCCGAGGTGCGCGAGGACGTCGAGCAGGGCGGCGCCGCGACCGCCCGGGTGGACACCCAGGGCTGCGCGCTCTGACCGGACGGGGTCGGGGAGGGTGCGGGAGCGGCCGGGAGGGTGCGGGCCCGGCTCCGGGAACGGCCGGGGAGGGTGCGGGCCCGGCTCCGGGAGCGGCCGGGCAGGGTTCGGGCCCGGATCCGGGAGTGGCCGGCGGGCGCGCCGGGCCGGACCGTCCGATATCCGTCGCTCCGTCAGGTGGCCCTGGTAGCGTCGGCCGCGCTCACCCGTTCGGCTCAACCGGGCGCCGTCCCGGTGTGGGCCGACGGGAGGGACCGACAGTCCGATGATGGGTCATTCGCACGCGGTGAGCGGGGCGATGCTGTACGCCGCCTCGGCCCCCTTCCTGCCCCCGCTGCTGCTGCACACCACGCTGCAGCCGGCGGACATACTGATGGGTACGGTGCTGTGCGCGGGCGCGGCCCTGCTGCCCGACCTCGACCACCACGACGGCTCGATCGCCAACTTCCTCGGGCCGGTCTCCAAGGTGCTCTGCCGCTTCGTGGCCTGGATCTCCGGCGGCCACCGGCACGCCACCCACTCGCTGCTGTTCGTGGCGCTGATGGGCGGCGGCACCTGGGCCGGGGTCACCTACCTGGGCCGCAACTTCACCCTCGGGATGACCTTCTTCCTGCTGGCGCTCGCGATCCGGGCCCTGCGGCTCTGCCCGCCGGGCGACGGACCGGAGGCGTGGATCACCGTCATCGGCCTGGCCGCGCTCGGCACCTTCGGGATGAACACCTGGATGCCCAACTCGCCCGGCTGGCTGCCGTACGCGGTGGCCCTGGGCACGCTGGCGCACCTGCTCGGCGACTGCCTGACCAAGAAGGGCGCACCGCTGCTCTGGCCGCACAAGGAACGCTACGAGATCGTGCTGATCAAGCGCAGCGGCAACAGCGTCGAGACCAAGGTGCTGGTGCCGATCATGTCGGTGGCGACCTTCGTCCTGCTCTGGTTCACCGCGCTGTCGCCGACGATCGTCAACTGAACGGGGTGCCGGGCGGGGCGCTCGGCCTGTGGGCGGCCGGTGCGTGCGGCCCGGTGTGGGCGGCCCGGCGCTTGTGGCTGGTGCGTTCGGCCGGTGCATGTGGCCGGGTGCGTTCGGCCCGTGCGGTCGGCCCGTGGACGGATGCGGCGCGAGGCCTCAGGTCTCGCGCCGCAGTCGTGCGCCCACCCAGCGGGCGCGCCGGCCGAGGATGCGGGGGATGCCGAGCTGCCGCCGCTCCGAGCGCTGACGGCCGTCGGGGCCGTCGAAGCCGAGGTCGTCCGCCCGGTCGGGACGGTGGGCGGAGCGCTGGGGGCTGTTGTGACGTCGGCCGCGCGGGGCGCCGCCGCTTTCGGGCATCCAACTCATACCGGAATGGATGCCCCTGGGCCGGTGGAGGTAACCGCCCGGGCTTCGCCGAAATTGGCCTATGCGGTTGTCATATGAGCGACAAAGTAAGGGAGTTGGGGCCAAGGACCCTTCCGGCCGACCGCACGTACGGCCGTGTCCGGCCCCGTGCCGGCCCCGTGCCGGCCCCGTGTCGGGCTCCGTGCCGGCCCCGTGTCCGGCTCCGTGCCGGGTCACTCCTTGTGGCGGCCGACCCAGTCCAGCAACTCGGCGGTGAACTCCTCCGGCGCCTCCTCGTGCGGGAAGTGCCCGACCCCCGGCAGCAGCCGCCAGCGGTACGGCGCCGCGACGTACTCGCCGCCGCCGAGCGCGGTGTGCGACAGCAGCACCGGGTCCGCCGCGCCCTGGACGTGCAGGGTCGGCGCGGTGATCGGCTTCTTCATCCGCCGGGCGAACTGGATGCCGTCCGGCCGGGCCATCGAGCGCAGCAGCCAGCGGTACGGCTCGATCGAGCAGTGCGCGGTGCTGGGAATCTGGATCGCCTGCCGGTACGCGTGCACCGCGGCCTCGTCCAGACCGTTCGGGCCGGTCCAGGACGTCAGGTAGTGGCCGACCAGCTCGGCGTCGTCGGCCACCAGACGGCGTTCGGGTATCCACGGCCGCTGGAAGCCCAGCACGTGCTCGAAGGCGGCGAACTGCCGGCGGTCGGTCAGCAGCGCCCGGCGCAGGTCCCTCGGGTGCGCTGCGGAGACCACGGTGAGGCTCTGGATGACGGACGGTCGCATCACCGCCGCCACCCAGGCCAGGGTGCCGCCGGAGGCGTGCCCGACCAGGTGGGCCCGGCGCTCGCCGAGCGAGCGGATCACCCCGGTGATGTCCAGGGCGAGGTTGCCCGGGTCGTACCCGCGCGGGGTGCGGTCGCTGCCGCCGATGCCGCGCAGGTCGAGCGCCACCGCGCGGTAGCCGGCCTCGGCGAGCGCGGTCAGCTGGTGCCGCCAGGCCCACCAGTACTCGGGCCAGCCGTGCACCAGCAGCACCAGCGGGCCGGAGCCCAGCTCGGCGATGTGGAAGCGGGCGCCGTTGGCCGCGAGGTCGCGGTGCGTCCACGGGCCGGGCTGCCGGATACTCCAGGCCTCGTCGCCGTTCGCCGGGGACCCGGCGGATGCCGCCGCGCGGGGCTCCCGGTCGGGCTCCCGCGCGGGAGCCAGGCCGGTGCCCTCGGGGGTGCCTTTGGGAGCGGCGCCGGGCTCGTCGGGGTCGACGGAGCCCTCGGGGGTGAGTCCGGCGTCGGAGTCGGGGCCGGAGTCGGCGGACGGCTGCGCGGGCACGGGCTTCTGGTCAAGCGGCATACCGAGAGCGTGTCACATTCGCGGGCCCGACACGTGCCCGGCACTCGCTGTCGGCGGGTTCGGTGCCTTCGGTGCTCGTTGATGCGGGGCCGCTGGGGCCGTCGGGGCCGCTGGGGCCCCGGCCGCCTCGGCGGGCCCAGGGCGTCCGGGGTGTCCGGGGCGTCCGGAGTGCCGAGGCCGGCGTACCGACGGTCCAGCAGGTGCCGGTCCGTCGGTACGCCGGTACGCCGGTGTGCCGGTGTGCCGGTGCGCGCTGTACCGGTGCGTCGTTGGGCCCGGTGTGTCGGTGGGCCGGGCCGGTTACGGGATGCGGCCGAAGGCCCGGTCGATCTCCTCCTGGGTGGCCGGGCGCGGCCGGGCGTTCTTCAGCACGTCGGCGGTCTTCTGGGCGCCCTCGATGGTGCGGACCGGCTTCTCGATCTTCTTGAACGAGCGCCAGGCCAGCATCCCGAGCAGCACCGCGAGCAGCAGGTAGGCGCCCGCCACGACCAGGAACGACCAGCCCAGCGACAGGCCCAGCGCGTGGATGCCGAAGGCCGCCGCGGCGCTCAGCATCGGGATGGAGAACAGCGCCACCACGCCGGCGACGATCAGCGAGACGCCGCCGGAGACGCCGCGCTTGACGTCCGCCCGGATCTCGGCCTTGGCGAGCGCGATCTCGTCGTGGACCAGCGCGGACAGGTCGGCGGTGGCCGCCGCGAACAGCTGCCCCACCGAACGCTCGCCCTCGTAGGGCACCCGGCCGTTGCTGGACGGGTCTGCGGCTCCTGTGGGCATCAGCTGTTCTCCTCTGCGGCTGTGCGGCGTGACGCCGCCGCGGGTAGCGGTTCCGGGCCGGTGGGGGGTCCCGGAGGCGTCTGGGGTTGTCGACAGCTCAGAATCATGCCCCTACCGGTCAGTCGGACACCACTCCGGGGCCCCGCGGGAGGGACGTGTCCCGGCGGCGGGAGGCTTCCGGGCGCCGTCGCCGGGAGCCTGCGGGCGCCTCAGTCGGGCTGTCCGGGGCGGCCCCGGTGACCGGAGCCGGAGCGCGGGTCGGAGGCGGAGCCCGGGTCGGCGCCGGAGCGCGGGTCGGAGGCGTGGCCGGAGTCGGGGCTCGGGTCGGGACCGGGGCTCAGGTCGGGGCCAGGGCTGTGTTCCTCGCCGGCCCGGTGGGCGAACTCGCCGACCCGCGCCCGCCAGGCCGGGTCGTCCTCCTGGTAGATGTCCGGGATGCCGTCCCCGTCCACGTCGCGGTCCTCCTCCTCGCACAGTGCGCGGTAGTGCCGGTTGCGCAGCTTCAGCAGCACCGTGGCGACCACCGCGGAGAGCACCGAACCGACCAGCACGGCCGTCTTGGCCCGGGCGGCGAGCGCCGGGTCGTCCGGGAAGGCCAGCTCGCTGATCAGCAGCGAGACGGTGAAACCTATGCCCGCGAGCACCGAGACCGCGACCATGTCGGCCCACTTGAGCTGCGGGTTCAGCTCGGCCCTGGTGAACCGGGCGGTCAGCCAGGCGCCGCCGAGCACGCCTATCGACTTGCCGACCAGCAGACCGATCACGATGCCGAGCGGGGCGGCCTGGGTGAACACCTCGCGCAGCTTCGGTCCGGAGACGGCCACCCCGGCCGAGAACAGCGCGAACACCGGGACGGCCAGGCCGGCCGAGAGTGGGCGGACCAGGTGCTCGATGTGCTCGCCGGGGGAGTGCTGCTCGTCGCCCTCCCGGTGGCAGCGCAGCATCAGGCCCATCGCGACGCCCGCCACCGTGGCGTGGATGCCGCTCTCGTGCATCAGCGCCCAGGTCACGAAGGCCAGCGGCACGAAGAGGTACCAGCCGTGGACACCGCGCCGGTGCAGGAACCAGAACAGCACCAGGCCGGCGAAGGCGAGGCCGAGCGCCCAGAACTTGATGCCGTGGCTGTAGAAGATCGCGATGATCAGGATCGCGATCAGGTCGTCGACCACCGCCAGGGTGAGCAGGAAGGCGCGCAGCGGGGAGGGCAGGTGGCTGCCGACCACGGCCAGTACCCCGAGTGCGAAGGCGATGTCGGTGGCGGTCGGGATCGCCCAGCCACCGGGATGCCCGCCGCTGCCGGAGTTCACCAGGACGTAGAGGATCGCGGGCAGCGCCACCCCGCAGACGGCGGCGATGACGGGCAGCAGCGCGGCGCTGGGCGTGCGCAGCTCACCCGCGACGAACTCGCGTTTGAGCTCGATCCCGGCGACGAAGAAGAAGATCGTCAGCAGGCCGTCCTTGGCCCAGGTGGCCAGGGAGAGGTCGAGGTGGAGCGGGGCGGAGGGGCCGACGGTGTAGTCGAGCACGCTCTGGTAGGCCTGAGGCCAGGCGTTGGCCCAGATCAGTGCGACGACGGCGGCGCCCAGCAGCAGCATGCCGCCGACCGTCTCGGTGCGCAGGGCGTCGGTGATGAAGGTGCGCTCGGGTAGTGACAGCCGACCGAGGAACTGCCGGCGGCGGGTCGTCGGCTCGTGGACGGGCGGCTGATCGGTCACGCGGGACCTCCTGGGACTGGGAGCGGCAACGGATGCACGGGTGGTGCAGTTGCCGACCAGACTTCCCGGCGCGCCCTGTGACGCCCGCGACTCCTGTCAAGGGTCTTGATGCGTCCTTAATAGTCTAGCGGGACGTTCGGGTGACATCCGGATTGTCTTACTAAAGGACTTAAACCCTGTGGACTGGTTCTGCACCCCGGGGCGCAGCGGTCACGGAGGGTGCTGACGTAGCGGCTGTCGGATCCGGCTCTGGGAAACGGCTGCCGGAACGGCTGCGGTAACGGCCACGGGAGACAGCTGCGGGAAACGGCTGCGGGAAACGCCTGCGGGAAACGGCTGTGCCCCGGGCGGTGGTCGCCGCCCGGGGCACAGCCGTTGTCTCAAGGGGCTCGGCCGTCACCGGCCGGGTGGGTTCAGCCGTTGCCGTTGTCCGAGGACGGCAGCTGGGCCTGGATCTGGCTCATCACCGTGCTGTCGGCCAGGGTGGTGGTGTCACCGACCTCGCGGCCCTCGGCGATGTCGCGCAGCAGGCGGCGCATGATCTTGCCGGAGCGGGTCTTCGGCAGCTCGCCGACCACCTTGATCTGCTTCGGCTTGGCGATCGGTCCGAGTGTGCGGCCGACGTGCGCCCGCAGTTCCTCGACCAGCTCGGGGCTGTCGGCGACGCCGCCGCGCAGGATCACGAAGGCGACGATGGCCTGACCGGTGGTGGCGTCGGTCGCGCCGACCACGGCGGACTCGGCCACGGACGGGTGGCCGACCAGGGCCGACTCGACCTCGGTGGTGGAGATGTTGTGGCCCGAGACGAGCATGACGTCGTCCACCCGGCCCAGCAGCCAGATGTCCCCGTCCTCGTCCTTCTTGGCACCGTCACCGGCGAAGTAGCGGCCCTCGAAGCGCGACCAGTAGGTGTCGATGTAGCGCTGGTCGTCGCCCCAGATGGTGCGGAGCATGGACGGCCACGGCTCGGTGAGCACGAGGTAGCCGCCGGAGCCGTTCGGCACCTCGACGGCGTTGTCGTCCACCACGGTGGCCGCGATGCCCGGCAGGGCGCGCTGGGCCGAGCCCGGCTTGGTCTCGGTGACGCCCGGCAGCGGGCTGATCATGATGGCGCCGGTCTCGGTCTGCCACCAGGTGTCCACGATCGGGCACCGGCCGCCGCCGATGTGCTCGCGGTACCAGACCCATGCCTCCGGGTTGATCGGCTCGCCGACGCTGCCCAGCACGCGCAGCGAGGACAGGTCGAACTTCGCGGGGATGTCGTCGCCCCACTTCATGAAGGTGCGGATCGCCGTCGGCGCGGTGTAGAGGATGCTCACGCCGTACTTCTGGACGATCTCCCAGAACCGGCCCTGGTGCGGGGTGTCCGGGGTGCCCTCGTAGATGACCTGGGTGGCGCCGTTGGAGAGCGGGCCGTAGACGATGTACGAGTGGCCGGTGACCCAGCCGATGTCGGCGGTGCACCAGTAGACGTCGGTCTCCGGCTTGAGGTCGAAGACCGCGTGGTGGGTGTAGCTGGCCTGGGTGAGGTAGCCGCCCGAGGTGTGCAGGATGCCCTTGGGCTTACCGGTGGTGCCCGAGGTGTAGAGGATGAACAGCGGGTGCTCGGCGTCGTGCGCCTCGGGGGTGTGCTCGGTGGACTGGCGCGCGGTGATCTCGTGCCACCAGACGTCGCGGCCCTCGGTCCACGGGATGTCCTGCCCGGTGCGGCGGACCACCAGGACGTGCTCGACGCCGTCGGCCTTGGTGAGTGCTTCGTCGATGGCCGGCTTGAGGGCGGAGGGCTTGCCGCGGCGGTAGCCGCCGTCGGCGGTGATGACGAGCTTGGCCTGGGCGTCCTGGATGCGGGAGGCGACGGCGTCGGAGGAGAAGCCGCCGAAGACCACCGAGTGGGTGGCGCCGATCCGGGCACAGGCGAGCATCGCGATGACCGCCTCGGCGATCATCGGCAGGTAGACGGCGACCCGGTCGCCCTTGCGGACGCCGAGCTCCAGCAGCGCGTTGGCCGCCTGCGAGACCTCGTCCTTGAGCTGGGCGTAGGTGATCGAACGGCCGTCGCCGGGCTCGCCCTCGAAGTGGATGGCGACCCGGTCGCCCAGGCCGTTCTCCACGTGGCGGTCGACGCAGTTGTACGCGACGTTGAGCTTGCCGTCGGCGAACCACTTGGCGAAGGGCGGGTTGGACCAGTCGAGGGTCTCGGTCGGCTCGACGGCCCAGGTGAGGCGGCGGGCCTGCTCGGCCCAGAAGCCCAGACGGTCCTCGGAGGCCTGCGCGTACGCGGCCGCGGTGACGTTGGCGGCTGCGGCGAGCTCTGCCGGCGGGGCGAAGCGCCGCTCCTCCTTGAGCAGGTTGGCCAGGCTCTCGTTGCTCAACGCGCACTCCTCATCGAGTCATGATCGGGGGCGATCCCGTGCGTGGGGATTGTCCCGTGTGTCCCAGCGCACAGCTCACCAGGCGAACGGGGCAGTTGACAAGAGGCTCCTGGGAATTGGTGTAGACCTTTGATCGGCGGTCGACCGGCCTCCGGTGCGGTCCGCCGGGGAGGACCGGACGACCGCGCGGGGGCGGATGGGCCCGTGCCCCGGCCCGCCCGGCGGGGACACGGGCCCGGCTCTCAGGCAGCCAGCCGGGGGTCCTCCTCACCACCCTCGACCGGAACCCGATCGTCCTCATTCACCCGTTCGGCCGATGCCGCGTTCGGTCGGACGCCGGGGTCGGTTCCGATCGGAGCCTCGGCGTGGCGTTCGATCGCGTTCGGGTGCTTCCCGGGGTGGGCCTCGACCGGGCTGAACGTCCCGGCCGCCCGGTCCAGGACGTAGGCCTGGGCCGTCGCGAAGTCGAAGTACATCCCGACCAGCCGCAGGGTGCCCTCCTCGACCCGGCGCTCGACCGCCGGGTTCGCCATCAACTGGTCCAACTGCTGGACCACGTTGGTGATGCAGAGCTGCTCCACGACGTCCACCACGGGCCGGGAGGCGAACTCCGCCGGGACGCGTCGGAGCCGGTCCAGCGAGCCGCGGCCGTTGCGCAGCCAGCGGGCCAGCGGGGTGGGCGGCCCGGGGCGCTCGTGCACGCCGTCCAACAGGGCCTGCATCGCACCGCAGCCGGAGTGGCCGCAGACCGTGATCGACCGCACCTCCAGCACCTCGACCGCGTACTGCACCGCGGCGGCCACCGAGTCGTCCGCCGCGCCGGGTTCGTGCGGGGCCGGCACCAGGTTGCCCACGTTGCGCACGGTGAACAGGTCACCCGGACCGCTGTTGGTGATCATGCTGGTGACCATCCGGGAGTCCGCGCAGGTCAGGAAGAGCTGGGAGGGCGTCTGCCCCTCGCGCGCCAGCCGGGCGAGTTCCGGCCGGATCAGCGGGGCGGTGTGCAGCTGGAACACCCGGACGCCGTCCAGCAGCCGGCCGTGCGGGTCCTCCTGCTGCTCGATGCAGTGGTGGCCGACCCAGGGCGTCCAGGCCCGACAGCGGTGCGGGCCCGGTGAACTGCCCGCGCGCACGGTGCCGTCCGGGTCGAGCACCTCGCCGTCCTGGCGGCGCGTCACCAGTGAGACCCGGCCGCCCGTGTCCTGGTGCCCGGCCCGCCAGGTGTGCAGCGTCTCGTACGCGGCGTGGTCCAGGAAGGAGCCGTCGTGGACCACGGTGACCTCGGCTCCGGCCGGGATGCCGGCCAGCGCCCGGCCGAGCCTGGGCACGGTGGTGAAGGTGAGCGGGCCGTGGGTGTGGACGGTGACCGTGCCGCCGGGGCCGGTCTCCACGTCCACGTGGGCGCGGGTCAGCCGGTAGAGGGCGAGCAGCATGGCGGTGCCGGCGCCGATCGCCACGCCCCACAGCACGCCGGCGGCCACCACGCCGAGCACGGTGATCAGGTAGACGGGGAACTCGCGGTGCCGGTGCACCTTGCGGATGTGCGCGAAATCCACCATCTGCAGCCCGACCGCCAGCACCAGCGCGGCGAGCGCGGCCAGCGGGATCCGGCGCAGCCCGCCGGTCAGCGCCAGCGCGGCGGCCAGCACCCAGACGCCGTGCAGTACCGAGGACCACCTGGTCTGGCCGCCGGCCCGTACGTTGGCGGTGCCGCGCACCGCGCCGCCGGCGACCGGCAGCCCGCCGACCAGGCCGCTCGCCAGGTTCGCGAGGCCCTGGCCGCGCAGTTCGCGGTCGAGGTCGCCGGTGCGGCGGGACATCCGGTCGATCGCGACGGCGGACAGCAGCGACTCCACGCTGGCGACCGCGGTGACGGTGAGGACGGCGGCGAGCAGCCCCAGCACCGGGCCGTGCGGCAGCGCGGGCAGGAACGCCTGCGGCCGCCAGGCGGGCAGTTCGATCCGGGCGAGCCGCAGGTCCAGGGTGAACACGAGCGCGGTGGCCAGTGCGACCCCGGCCAGCGGACCGGGCACCTTGGCCAGCCGGGCACCGAACTCGCCCGCGCGGCCCGGCAGTCGGCCGAGCCGGGGCCAGCCGAGCAGGACGGCCACCGTCACCGCGCCGGCCAGCAGCGCCGGCGGGTGCGGGCCGGCCAACTGCCCGGGAAGGGCCAGGAGGTTGGCGATCGTGGAGCTCTGCGGCGAGCCGCCGAGGACGACGTGCAGCTGCGCGACGGCGATGGTGATCCCGACGCCGGCCAGCATGCCGTGCACGATCGCGGGCGAGACGGCGAGCGCCGTCCGGGCCACCCGGCGTGCGCCGAGCAGGAGTTGGAGCAGGCCGGCGGCGACGGTGACGGCGCAGGTGGCCCGCCAGCCGTACTGGGCGATCAGCCCGGCGGTGATCACCGTCAGCGCCGCGGAGGGGCCGCTGACCTGGAGCGGTGTGCCGCCGAACAGCCCGGCGACGATCCCGCCCACGGCCGCGGCGGCCAGTCCGGCGGTGAGCGGGGCGCCGGTGGCGAGCGCGATGCCGAGGGAGAACGGCACGGCGATGAGGAAGACCACGAGGGAGGCGGAGAGGTCCTGGGCCCAGCGGATCCGGGGGCCGGGGCCCGGCGGTGCGTGGTCGGTGGTGTCGGAGGCGATGGGGGCACTGGAGATGTCGAGGGTCATTGTCTTCCCGTCTGTCCGGGGGAGCGAACGCAGTCAGGTCCGGCGGTGAGTCCGGGGGTGGGGCTCCGGGGCGGATCGGCTGTCGTGGGCGCGACGGTGTGGCGGGATGGCGTGGGCGCGGCGGGGGAGTGCGGGCGCCACCGGCCGGCGTTGACCATCAGGCCCGCCAGGACTCCGGGCGAGGTGCGGGACGTCTCACCGGGGCCGCCGGACGAACCATCAAGACTCGGTAAACCGAGGGTAATGAAAGCTTTGCACAGCGTGGTTCCGGGAGGGAAGCGGAAAACCCCCTGGTTCACTCCAATGGGTGGTGGCCGAACGGTCGGGAATCTGCTGGTGGCGGTGGGTCGGCCGGCCTCGGGAGCGTGGCGGCGCGTGGACGCGCCCGGGCACGAGGAACGGGCCGCGGCCTCCCCGGGGTGGGGAGGCCGCGGCCCGTTCGACTGCGGCGGTGCCGGTCAGACGTGGGCGCCCGCCGGGGCCGTGCGCTCGCCGTCGTCCGCGAGCCCGCCCAGGACGAAGTCCTCGTCCACCTGGGTCGCGAGGTCGATGCCGACCTTGGAGTTGGCCCAACTCTCCGCGTTGCGGCGGTGGAAGAGCACCGCCTGCTCGGTGTAGCGGCGGGCGTCCCGCCGTCCGTACGCCGCGTCGGCCTCGATCCGCAGCTCCTCCAGCACCGTCCGGTTGGCCGGCTCCAGGGACTTCAGCGGCGGTTCGGCACCCTGCTCCAGGCGGCGCACCCAGTCCGACTGCCCGAAGGTGGTGAGCAGGTCGTCGCCGACCTCGCGGCGCAGGAAGGCCAGGTCGTCCGGGCCCTGCACCTTGTTGCCGATGACCTTCAGTCGCACGCCGAAGTCGCGGGCGTAGTCCCTGTACTGGCGGTAGACGGAGACGCCCTTGCGGGTCGGCTCGGCCACCAGGAAGGTCAGGTCGAAGCGGGTGAACAGGCCGGAGGCGAAGGAGTCCGAGCCCGCCGTCATGTCGGTCACCAGGTACTCGCCCGGGCCGTCCAGCAGGTGGTTGAGCAGCAGCTCCACCGCGCCGACCTTGGAGTGGTAGCAGGCCACCCCGAGGTCCTCCTCGGTGAACGCGCCGGTGGCCAGCAGCCGGACCGAGCCCTCGTCCAGCGCGATCGGGCGGGCGCAGGAGGCGTAGACCGGATTCTCCTCGACGATCCGCAGCAGTCGCGAACCGCGGCCGGGCGGCGTGGTTTTGATCATCTCGTCGGAGGAGCGGATCAGCGGGTTGCTGCCGCGCAGGTACTCCTTGATTTCCGGCAGGCGGCTGCCCAGCGAGGGCAGTTCGGCGGCCTGGTCGTCCGTCAGGCCGAGGGCCGGGCCCAGGTGCTGGTTGATGTCGGCGTCCACGGCGATGACCGGTCGGCCCATGGCCGCCAGGTGGCGGATGAACAGTGCGGACAGCGTGGTCTTCCCGCTGCCGCCCTTGCCGACGAAGGCGATCTTCATCTGGGGACTCCGGCTCTCACTCAGGGCCCTCGGGACGGGCCGCCTGCCCAGGGCGCGCGACGCGTTCCCCAGTTGGAAATCGTTATCGTCTCCGATAGTGGTCATGCTAGCCGGGGTTTGGGTTTCGCCGGGGGCGGGAAGTGAGGATTGCCTCTAACGGGTGATGCGGGGTTGCTGTTCCGGGAGGGGCGGCCCGTTCATTACTCTCGGGTAGGTGAGCACTGGAACTGATCCCCTCGCCCCGCTGGCCCAGCTCCCCGGGGTGCCCGACGCGGTGGCCGAGGTGCGCAAGGCCGTCGACCGGCTCTACGGCCACCGGGTGATGCGCCGCCGCGCGGCCGAGGTCACCTCCGAGTCCGCGCTGCGCGGAGCCCGCGCGTCGGCGGCCCTGGCCGGGGCCGACTGGCCGCTGGAGGAGGTCCGCCGCCGCAGCGACTTCGGCGCGGACCCCGAAGCCCGGACGGTCGGCGCGGCCCTGCGGATCGCCGCCGAGGCCGGCCAGCTGCTCAGCATCTGGCGGCACTCGCCGCTCCAGGTACTGGCCCGGCTGCACCTGCTAGCGGTCGGTGACGGCGATCCGGCCGCCGGTCGTCCGCGGCGGGCCGGGGAGGGCGCCGAGGAGCTGTTCCCGCTGGCACTGGAGCCGGTGGAGAGCGTCGAGGTCGACGCCGCGGACGGGCCGTTGCCCGCGCTGCCGCCGGCGCCCGGTGCGGAGGAGGTCGCGGCCCGGCTCGACCAGCTCTCCCGACTGCTGGTGGCGCGCGCGGAGGGCCAGGGCGTGGGCACGCCGGCCCTCGTCGTGGCCTCGGTGGTGCACGGCGAACTGCTCGCGCTGCGGCCGTTCGGCACCCACAACGGGGTGATCGCGCGGGCCGCCCAGCGGATCGTGCTGATCGCCGAGGGGCTCGACCCGAAGTCGATCTGCCCGGCCGAGGTCGGCCTGGCGGAGCTCGGCACCGCCGCCTACCGCCGGGCCCTGGCCGGCTACCTGGCGGGCACCCCGGACGGGATGGCGTCCTGGATCGCCCACTGCGGCCGGGCGCTGCGGCTCGGCGTGCGGGAGAGCACGGCGGTCTGCGAGGCGATGCAGCGCGGGATGGTCTGAGCGGCCGGACGTGGAGCGGCGCGCACGCCCCGCGAGGGGCGTGCGGACGTCGGGAAGCGCGCGGGAACCGTGGAGGCGTGCGGAGGTCGCGGAGGCGCGCGGAAACGAAGATGCGGCGGCACCTGATCCTGCCGGGTGCCGCCGCTGGTGCAGATACCGGGTGACCATGCATGCACCGGAAGTGCCGATCAGACGGGGATCCTGCCCGTTCGTCTGGTCCGGCGGCCCGACAGCGGGTCGGCTGCATGTGGGTGCCCGGATATCTGTACGTGCGGTCCGTGGGGCCTGAACTGCGTTGTCGGTTTGACCTCTTAGGTCCTGACCGGGTCTCGCGGGCCGTGCTTCATTTGTATCGCGTTTCGGGCGAAAGGGGAACCCGAAACGAGAAGTCTGTCCCGATTGCCCGTTTTGGCCAAGGATTCCGGGGGTGTGGGCCCCGGAGCCTCAGGCGAGCGGGCGCCGCCGGCGGGCCAGGTACCAGATCACCCCGGCGGTCACCGCGGCCGTCCCGACCGCCACGGCGGTCAGCACCGAGCCGCTCGGAGCGGAGAACTCGGGTAGCCGCCGCCGCAGTTCCACCGGCTTTTCGAAGACCAGCACCGGCCACTCCCGGGCCTGCGCCTCCTTCCGCAGTGCGCGGTCGGGGTTGACCGCCGACGGGTGGCCGACCGCCTCCAGCAGCGGCAGGTCGGTGGAGGAGTCGCTGTACGCGTACGAGGCGGCCAGGTCGTAGCCCTCGGTCGCGGCCAACTCCCGGATGGCCGCGGCCTTGTTCTCGGCGTAGGCGTAGTACTCGATCTCGCCGGTGTAGCAGCCGTCCTCGACCTTCAACCGGGTGGCGATCACGTGGTCCGCGCCGAGCAGCCGGCCGATCGGCTCGACCACCTCGGAGCCCGAGCTGCTGACGATCACCACGTCCCGGCCGGCCGCGTGGTGCTGCTCGATCAGCGAGGCCGCCTCGTCGTAGATGATCGGGTCGATCAGGTTGTGCAGGGTCTCGGCGACGATCTCGCGGACCTGCTGGACGTTCCAGCCCCGGGTGAGTGCGGAGAGGTACTCGCGCATCTTCTCCATCTGGTCGTGGTCGGCGCCGCCGACCAGGAAGACGAACTGGGCGTACGCGCTGCGCAGTACGGCCCGACGGTTGATCAGACCGCCCTGGTAGAACGGGCGGCTGAAGGCCAGCGCGCTCGACTTGGCGATGATGGTCTTGTCGAGGTCGAAGAAGGCCGCCGTGCGCGGCCCTCCGGGCCTCGGGCGAACGGGCGGGCGGAGCTCTTGCGGGCGGAGCTCTTCGGCGCCGGTGGTGTCGCCCTGGGACTCGTCGGCGTGGTCGTCGGCGTTCTCGGTGGTGTCCACGGGAACCGAGGATAGAGGGAGTCGCAAAACACCCCGCCATTCGGCGTACTCGCGGGCGTGCGGGTTTGTGTTTCTGGCCGCTCGGGTACACCATGGAAGTCACGGATCGTTCGCGACCGTGCTAACCCGGTCCGGCTCCTCCCCCCCGAGCCGGGCTGTGGATAGACGACCCCCGCTCTCCCCCCCGGCGGGGGTCGTCGCACGTCCGGGGCCATTTTCAGGGCCTGAACGCCTCTCGCGGCGGATCCGCCGTCGTGGCCCCGACGGCCTACAGGGGGTGTCGACACCTCGGCCCGCCGATCGACTTCCGTCACTCTGCGTTGCCATTCGCTCATGTCCGTCGGAGATCGAACGGCTGGTTCCGATCGGTGCCGCGATCCCGCCCGGAGGCGGTGTCCGGAAGGCGGCGGGCGGGGGTCGGAGAGATCGGTCGAACGGGGTGCGACGGACCGCCGGTTCATCTCGGTGACCCCTTTTCGTCAATTCTTCGCCGATTAGCCCCCCGCCCGGGTGAACGATTTCATCCACAGCCCACGAGTTATCCACAGGCAATCGAATGCCGGATGACGGAATCCGGATCTCCCCCCACCGTGATGACCGGCGGCGGTCGCCGGGCAGGGCCTCACCCCTTCCTCCCTCAGAGGCCTGTCGGGCGGCCGCCCGCCGGAATCGTCCGACGTGCGTCGCCGGCCTGGTGGCAGGCGGCGCGGAGGGGAGCATCCATGTCGACGCCGATCGCCGACCACATCACCGCCGAGGGCCCCGCGGTCGCCGGGCCGCTCATCGTCACCGAGGACGAGGGCCTGGCCGAGCACCTCCTGCGGGTCTGCGCGGCGGCGGGCACCGAGCCGAGGCTGGTCCGGGGCGCCCCGCCGACGCGGGCCCTCTGGGAAGGGGCCTCGCTGGTCCTGGTCGGGGACGACCAGGCCGTCCGCTGCTCCGCGCTGGGGCGGCGCGGCGGGGTGCTGCTGCTCGGGCTGGACCTGGACGACCCCGGGGTGTGGGTCAGAGCCGTCCAACTCGGGGCCGAACACGTGCTGTTCCTGCCCGACGCCGAGGCCTGGCTGCTCGACCGGATCGCCGACGCGGCCGAAGGCGTCGGCTGCCCGGCGGTCACCGTCGCGGTGCTCGGCGGCTCGGGCGGGGCCGGGGCCTCGACCCTGGCCTGCGCGCTGGCGGTCACGGCCGCGCGGGCGGGCCGGCGGACGATGCTGCTGGACGGCGATCCGCTGGGCGGGGGCCTCGACATCCTGCTCGGCGGCGAGCGGGTCAGCGGGCTGCGCTGGCCCGATTTGGCGGGCTCCCGCGGGCGGGTCAGCGGGGCCGAGCTGGCCCGGGCGCTGCCGGTGCTCAAGCGGCTCTCCGCGCTGTCCTGCCTCTCCTGGGACCGCGGCGACACCCTGACGGTGCCGCCGGAGGCCATGCGCAGCGTGCTGGCCGCCTCCAGGCGGCGCGGCGGGCTGGTGGTGGTCGACGTACCCCGACACCTCGACGCGGCCGCGGGGCAGGCGCTGGAGCAGTCCGACCTGGCGCTCCTGGTGGTGTCCGCCGAGTTGCGCGCGGTGGCCGCTGCCGACCGCGTCGCCGCGGCGGCCCGGATGCGGCTCGGGGACGTGCGGGCCGTGGTGCGGCCGGTGCGGGCCGGCGGGCTGCCGGCCCGGCAGATCGTCCGAGGGCTGCGGTTGCCGCTGGCGGGGGAGCTGGAGCCGGAGCCGGGTCTGGCCCAGGACGTCGTGAAGGGCGTCCCGCCCGGCATCCGGGAGAGCGGCCCGCTCGCGCGCTTCTGCGCGAGCTTCCTGAACGAGGTGCTGCCGCCGGTGCCGGCGGTCGGGGGAGGTGTGTACTGATGGGCCGTCTGCGTGGAACGGTCCTCCGGGGTGGCACGCCCGGCCAGGACGGCGGTGCGCGGGAGCACCGGCCGCTGCGGAGCGTGCCGGTGCCCGGCGTGCCGCCGGAGCCCGGGCACGGGCCCTGCCCGTACGGCCGGACGGCCCGCGAGCAGCGGACGGCGGCCCTGGTGGACGCGGTCCGGCTGCGACTGGCCGAGTCGGGGGCCGCCCCGACGGTGGGCTCGGTCGCGGCCGCGCTGCGGGCCACCCGCCCGCCGCTCGGCGGGGACGAGGTCCTGGACACCGTGCGCTCGCTGCGCGCCGAACTGGTGGGTGCGGGCCCGCTGGAGCGGCTGTTGGCGGCACCCGACGTCACGGACGTCCTGGTGAACGGTCCGGAGGAGGTGTGGGTCGACCGTGGCGGCGGCCTGCAGCGAGCCACCGGTGTCCGCTTCGCCGACGCCGAGGCGGTGCGGCGGCTGGCCCACCGGCTGGCCACCGCGGCCGGCCGGCGGTTGGACGACGCCCGCCCCTGGGTGGACGCCCGGTTGCCGGACGGCACCAGGCTGCACGCGGTGCTGCCGCCGATCGCGGCCGGCTGCACGCACATCTCGCTGCGGGTCTGCCGCTCCCGGCCGTTCACGCTCGACGAGTTGGTGGCGGGCGGGTCGCTTCCACCGGAGGGTGCGGAACTGCTCGCGGGCATCGTGCGGGCCCGGCTGTCACTGCTGGTGTCCGGTGGGACGGGCTCGGGGAAGACCACGCTCCTGTCAGCCCTGCTCGGCCTGGTCGGGCCGGACGAGCGGATCGTGGTCGCCGAGGACTCCGCCGAGCTGCGACCGGCCCATCCGCACGTGGTCCGGCTCCA
This sequence comes from Kitasatospora sp. NPDC032121, assembly GCF_055580145.1. Classification (NCBI taxonomy): domain Bacteria; kingdom Bacillati; phylum Actinomycetota; class Actinomycetes; order Kitasatosporales; family Streptomycetaceae; genus Kitasatospora; species Kitasatospora sp. NPDC032121. The sequence continues at coordinate 545,306 of NZ_JBVILX010000002.1, forward strand.
GGGCCGGCCGCCCAACCAGGAGGGGCTGGGCGAGTTCACCCTGCGCGACCTCGTCCGCCAGGCGCTGCGGATGCGCCCGGACCGGCTGGTGATCGGCGAGGTCCGCGGGCCCGAGGTGTCGGACCTGCTGGCCGCGCTGAACACCGGGCACGAGGGCGGCTGCGGCACGGTCCACGCCAACACGGCGGCGGACGTGCCGGTCCGGCTGGAGGCCCTGGGCGCGCTCGCCGGTCTCGACCGCGCGGCGCTGCACAGCCAGCTGCGGGCCGCACTCGACGTGGTGGTGCACCTGGTCCGCGATCCGGGTTCGGGGCGGCGCCGGGTGGCGGAGGTCCACACGTTGGCCGGGGCGGGAGACGGCTCGGCCGTGACCACACCCGCCGTGGCCTTCCCCGCGGCCGGCGGCATGCGTCCCGGTGCGGGCTGGGCGCGGCTGGTCGGACTGCTGGCGGCGCGCGGGGTGTCGCTCGGGCCGGGGCGGTCGTGATCGCGGCGGCGGCGAGGGCGGTCGGAGCGGACGTGCGGGTGATGGAACTCGCCTTCGCCCTGTTGCTGGGCGGGTGCGCCGTGGGCGCCCTGGTGCTGCTTGGTGGCCAGGGTCGGAAGGACTGGAGGCAACGGAGGTGATCGACATGATGCAAAGTCAGATCGCGCTGGGCTGGACGGTGGTGCTGTGCCTGGTGGCCGCCGCCGCGTGGCGGGCGGTGCAGGAGCAGTTGCCGGGTGGGCGACGCTCCAGGCTGGTGTTGGCGGGCAGTGGGCCTCCGGTGCGGTGGCCGGGCCCGGAGGTCGTGGAGCGGGGCCGAGGGCGGAGGCAGATTGTTCGGGGGCGGAGCCGGGGTCAGTTGCCGGAGTTCCTGGCACCCGAACTCCTGCTCCTGCCACTGGGGTTGGCTGCCGGGCAGGCCACCGCCTCGGCGGTGCCGGCGCTCGCGGCAGTCCTGGCCGTCCTGCCGCTGCGCAGCTGGCGGCTGCGGCGACGCCTGGCGGCGGAGGCCGGGCACCGGGCCGCGGCCGTGGTGGACCTCTGTGCGGGCCTGGCAGGGGAGTTGCGTGGCGGGGCGACGCCGGAACAGGCGCTGCACCTGGTCACCGCGCGACTCGCCGCCGCCCCGGAGGCGCTGCGCAGGCTCGGCGAGGAGCCGGTGGCCCGATTGGCGGCGGGCCGGTACGGCGGAGACGTGCCCGCCGCGCTGCACCTGCTGGCCGAACTGCCGGGCGGTCGTGGGGCCGCGGCCATCGCGGCCTGCTGGCGGGTGGCCGCGGACAGCGGGTCGGGGCTGGCCGCCGCCCTGGACCGGGTCGCGGAGGCGCTGCGCGGCGAGCGGGCACTCGCGGAGGAGATCGCCGGGGAACTGGCCGGGCCGCGCGCGACGATCGCCGTCCTGGCCGCCTTGCCGGGCGTCGGACTGTTCCTCGGTGCCGCGCTCGGGGCGCGTCCGCTGGAGGTCCTGTTGCACACCCCGTCCGGGCTGGGCTGCCTCGTGGCGGGGGCGGTCCTGGAGGGTCTGGGTGTGCTCTGGACGGCGCGCATCGTCCGGGCTGCGGCCCGAGGGGCGCTGGAGGAGCCCCCGGGGCGGGGCGGGCGACGTCGACTCGCCGATCGTGTCGCACCGGGTCCGCGGGCGGGCGAGCGGCACTGCGGGCTGTCTCGGGTGCGCGCACGAGTGCTCGGGGCGGGGGCGGGGTGATCCGGGGCATCGAGTGGGCGGCGGCCGTCCTCCCGGCGGGTGCGACTGTCCTGGGATGGGCGTGGGTGCGCGGCCGGGTGAGGCGCCGAGGGGTGTTCGCCCGGGCCCGTGAGCGGCAGGAGGCTCGGAATCGAACCGGGCTGACGGCCTTGGGGGTTGGGCATCGGCGGCAGGCGGTGGCGGCGGTCGTCGTCGGGCTCGCGGCGACGGCACTGCTCGGTGGCGGCACCGGGCCGGCCGTCGGGGTGCTGCTGGCGGTGGGCGTCCACCGGTGGTCGGCCCGGGCGCCGTCGACGGGCGCTCGCAAGGCGGTCCGCGAGGAGGAGCTTCTGACGAGGCAACTCCCCCTGGGTGCCGAGCTGTTGGCCGCCTGCCTCGGCTCGGCGGCGCTGCCCTCGGAAGCCGTGTCGGCGGTGGGCCGGAGCGTGGGGGCGCCACTGGGGCCCCGGCTGGTGGCGATCGGGGCCGAACTGGCCCTGGGCGCTCCGCCGGAGCTGTGCTGGCACCGACTGGGAGAGCAGCACCCGTCGCTGGCACCGCTGGCCCGTTGCCTGGAGCGCAGCAGCCTCGGCGGTGTCCCCGCCGCCGGCCCATTGATCGGGCTGGCCCAGGGGCAGCGCACGGCGGCCGCTCGGGCGGCCCACGCCCGGGTCCGCCGGGCCGCGGTGCTCGCCACCGCGCCGCTGGGGCTCTGCTTCCTCCCGGCCTTCGTCCTGATCGGCGTGGTGCCGGTGGTCGTCGGCCTCACCAGCCGCTTCGCCCAGGCGATGTGAACAAGAGCCGGGCGCGGGACAGCAGCAGACGACGACCGGCAGCAACAGACAGCAATGGACATCGAGCGACAGGAGAGTTTCATGACCGCAGTGATCGCGATCGGGCCCGGTGCCGGGCGTCCGCTCCGCCCGTCGGCCGGCACGTGGCGGCGGAGGAGCCGCCGGGTGGCCTGCCGGGTGCGCAGGGTGGCCCGGCTCCGGGGCCGCTCGGACGCCGGGATGACCACGGCCGAGTACGCCGTCGGGACGCTGGCCGCGTGCGCCCTCGCGGCCGTGCTGTACAAGGTGGTGACCGGCGATGCCATCACGAGTGCGCTGACCGACATGCTGGTGCGGGCGCTCCATGCGGCGTAGGGCCGGAAAGCCTTGGGGCGCGGATGGTGTCGGCCGCCGACTTCTGTCGGCCCGGCGGGCGATGGACGGCCCCGCCTCCGCCGTGCGAGGCGGACACCTCGACCCCGCCCCGCCCGCGCTCCGGGCGGGTGGTGGGGGCCCGGACACAGGCCGGGGCCGCACGGGGGAGGGCGGCGCCCGCCGGGTGTGGTCGCTGCGCCCGGGGCGGCGCGGCGACGCGGGCTTCGTGACGGCGGAGACGGCGGTGGCGCTGCCGGCACTCGTCCTGCTCGCGGCGATGCTGATCTGGGGCGTACTCGCGGCGGCCGCACAGATCCGCTGCGTGGACGCCGCCCGGGTCGGCGCCAGGGCGGCCGCGCGCGGGGAGGCGGACGCGGCCGAACTCGCCCGCGCGGCGGCCCCGCCGGGCGCACGGGTCCGGGTGGCCGTGGCGGCCGACACGGTCCGGGTCGACGTGGAGGCGCCGTGCGCGGGGCCGGGCAGACTCGGCGAGTTGTTGGCCGTCCGGCTCGGTGCGGCGGCCGTGGCGGCGCGGGAGGACGTCCTGATGGCGGCCACGGAGGGCGGTGGTGGCCCATGGCCGTCCTGATCGGGCTGCGGGAGACGGCGGAGCGGGTGCTGCGCACTCGTGCGGCCCGAGTGGCGGCGCTGGGCGGACGAGGGCCGGACGCCGGCTCGGCGACGGTCTGGCTGCTCGCCCTGGCGATGTCGGGCACGGCGGTGTTCGCCGGGACACTCGCGGTCGGCTCGGTGGTCGCCGCTCGGCACCGGGCCGAGTCGGCGGCCGACCTCGCGGCCCTCGCCGCCGCGGACCGGCTGCTGCTGGACCAGGACGGCGGCTGCGGCCGGGCCGCCGGGATCGCCGCCGCTCAGGGCGCCGGGCTGGTGTCCTGCACGGTCGACCGGTCGGCGGACGCCGTCGAGGTGGTGGCCGAGGCGGAGGTCCGCGGGCTCCCGGCCCGAGTGCCGGTCGGTCCGGCCCGGGCGAGCGCCCGAGCCGGACCGGTACGGGCTCCGGTCACCGGCTCCGAGGACGCGCCGGGCGGCGGGCCGGGCGGATCCCCGGCCGGGGCTCCGAGCGCAGCGGCGGCGGCCTCATGAACCGGTCGGCGCTCCACCGTCCGGTCCCGAGGGCGCCTCCGGCTCGTCCGTCGCGGGCTTCCGCCCGCCGTCCGGCTGCGGTCCGTCGTCCGGTGCCTCGGCGGCGCCAGGTGCTCCGGCCAGCAGGACGTCCAGGAGCCGGACAGCGGCGGACTTGTCCAGCGGGTCGTTCCCGTTGCCGCACTTGGGTGACTGGACGCAGGACGGGCAGCCGCGCTCGCACTCGCAGGAGGCGATCGCCGTCCGGGTGGCCGTCAGCCACTCGACGGCCCGCTGGAAGCCGCGTTCGGCGAAGCCGGCCCCGCCCGGGTGGCCGTCGTAGACGAACACGGTCGGCAGCCCGGTGTCCGGGTGCAGCGGCACGGACACGCCACCGATGTCCCACCGGTCACAGGTGGCGAACAGCGGCAGCAGGCCGATCGAGGCGTGCTCGGCGGCGTGGGCGGCGCCGGGCAGTTGGTCGAGCGGGATGTCCGCGTCGAGCAGCTGGTTCTCGGTGACGGTCCACCAGACCGCGCGGGTGCGCAGCGTGCGGGGCGGCAGGTCGAGCTTGGTCTCGCCCATGATCTCTCCGGTGGAGATCCGCTTGCGGAGGTAGCCGACCACCTGGTTGACGACCTCCACCGAGCCGAAACAGAGTCGGCCCTCGCCCCAGTCCACGGTGGTGTCGGTGTCGAGGACGGAGATGGAGGTGATGTCGCGGGCGGCCGTGGTGTACGGAGGGTCGGCCGGTTCGACCAGCGCCACGGAGTTCTCCAGGTCGAACTCCCTGACCAGGTACGTGCGGCCCTGGTGCAGGTGGACGGCCCCGGTGTGGACGGTGGTGTGGGCGGCCGCGGCGTCCACCGTGCCGAGCAGCCGGCCGGTGTCGGCCTCGACGATCTGCACCGGGCTGCCGCCGCTGCCGCGCAGGTCCACCGCGTCGGCCGCGCGCTCGCGGCGGGTCCAGTACCAGGAGCCGTCGCCGCGCCGGCGCAGCAGGCCGCGCCGCTCCAGAACCGGCAGCAGCGGCTCGGTGGAAGGCCCGAAGAGCTCCAGGTCGGCCTCGGTGAGCGGGAGTTCGGCGGCGGCCGCGCACAGGTGCGGGGCGAGCACGTGCGGGTTGTCGGGGTCGAGCACGGTGGCCTCGACGGGGGCCGCGAACAGTGCCTCCGGGTGGTGCACCAGGTAGGTGTCCAGAGGGTCGTCCCGGGCGATCAGGACGGCGAGCGCGCCCTGGGCCTCCCGGCCCGCCCGGCCCGCCTGCTGCCAGAGCGAGGCCCGGGTGCCGGGATAGCCGGCCATCAGGACGGCGTCGAGACCGGAGATGTCGACGCCGAGTTCGAGAGCGGAGGTGGAGGCGAGGCCGAGCAGTCGGCCGGTGTGCAAGTCGCGCTCCAGGGCCCGGCGTTCGTCGGCGAGGTAGCCGCCGCGGTAGGCGGCCACCCGTCCGGCGAGCGGACGGCCGAGCTGGTCCTGGGCCTGGAGTGCGACGAGCTCGGCGGCCCGCCGGGAGCGCACGAAGACGACGGTGCGGGTCTCCCGCTCGACCAGGTCGGTCAGCAGGTGCGCGGCTTCGGCGGTCGCGGTGCGGCGCACGGGCGCGCCGTGCTCGCCGACGTTCTCGGTCAGCGGCGGTTCCCAGAGGCCGAAGACCATCGGCCCGCGCGGCGAGGCGTCCTCGGTGACGGCAACGGCGGGCAGGCCGGTCAGCCGCCGGGCGGTCGCGGCCGGGTCGGCGGTGGTGGCGGAGGCCAGCAGGAAGGTGGGTGACGAACCGTAACGGGCGCAGATGCGGCGCAGCCGCCGCAGCACCTGGGCGACGTGCGAGCCGAACACGCCCCGGTAGCTGTGGCACTCGTCGACGACCACGTAGCGCAACGCCTTGAGGAAGGAGGACCAGCGGGCGTGGCCGGGCAGGATGCCCCGGTGCAGCATGTCCGGGTTGGTGAGCACGTAGGAGGCGTACTGGCGGACCCACTCGCGCTCCTCGGGCGGGGTGTCGCCGTCGTACAGGGCGGCGCGGACCCTCGGCGGGGCGAGTTCGGCGGCCCGGCGGCGCTGGTCGGCGGCGAGCGCCTTGGTCGGGGCCAGGTAGAGCGCGGTGGCGCCGCGGCCGTTGCGGGCCTCGGTGCCGTCCAGCAGGTCGCTGAGCAACGGGGCCAGGTAACCCAGCGACTTGCCCGAGGCGGTGCCTGTGGCGATCACCACAGTCTGGCCGCTTTTGGCCAGGTTCATCGCTTCTGCCTGGTGCGCCCACGGCTGTTCCACCCCGACGGCGCGCGCCGCGGCCACCACCTCAGGACGGATCGAGTCGGGCCACGGTGAATAACGTGCAGGCCGGGCGGGAAGGTGCTCCGTATGGGTGAGCCGGTCGGACCGCCCCCGACTGGTGGCCAGGGTCGTGAGCAGTGCCTCGGGCGGGCTGTGTCGGGGCGGCATGAGGACCCAGTGTGTCACCGGCGTGACGGAGAATCGTCGTAAGCCATCGTGCGGGCATGGCCGCAGGTGGTTGAATGTGGCCGTGACGGCCGTATGGCCGTGGGTCGCAGCGCTGAGGCTTGCCACGCGTTGGCTGGGCGCGCCCGGGCTCGCGACCATGCGGTGGCGGCCGTCCGGCCGAGGATCGCACATGACGTAGCAAGGCAAGGTGCTGGAGGTTCCGTGGACCTGTCCCTGTCGACCCGTTCAGTCGGCGATCGTACGGTCGTCGAGGTTGGCGGCGAGATCGATGTGTACACCGCCCCGAAGCTGCGGGAGCAGCTGGTCGAGCTCGTCAACGACGGCAAGTACCACCTCGTCGTCGACATGGAGGGCGTTGACTTCCTCGACTCGACCGGCCTCGGTGTGCTGGTGGGTGGTCTGAAGCGGGTGCGCGCTCACGAGGGCTCGCTGCGCCTCGTCTGCAACCAGGAGCGCATCCTGAAGATCTTCCGCATCACCGGCCTGACCAAGGTCTTCCCGATCCACACGTCGGTGGACGACGCGGTCCAGGCGACCGACTGACGCGGCCGGGCCGGTCCGTGCGGCCGGCCCAGCTCGTTACCTCGCGTCCGGGGCCCGGGCCCGTGTGGCCCGGCGTCTCCCGGGCGCCACTGGGCCGGTGCAGCCGGCCCGCAGGGGCCGGACCTCCGGCCCCGGTCGGAGCACCCCGAGGGGGAGAGATGGCAACCGTCGAACTTCGATTCAGCGCGCTTCCCGAGCACGTGCGGACGGCCAGGCTGGTCGCCGCGGCCGTCGCCAGACGGGCCGGGGTCGACGAGTCGGTGCTCGACGAGGTGCGGCTCGCGGTCGGTGAGGCCTGCTCCCGTGCGGTCGGGCTGCACCAGCGCGGAGGCATCGGTGGCGCGGTCAGGGTCGCGTTGATCGATCAGGAGAAGCGTTTCCTCATCGAGGTCGAGGACGAGGCCGGCCCTGCCGCCGTCCCGGCCTCCGGCGACGCCGAGGGCGGCGAGCCGGAGGAGGACACCCTGGGTCTCGCGGTGATCACCGGCCTGGTCGAGGACCTGGAGGTCACCAACGGCACGGACGGTGGCCTGATTCGGATGAGCTGGCCGGTTTCGGTCGCTTCCGTCGCTGTCTGAGGCGCCTTTCCCGAGTTCGGCGTTTCGCGTTTCCGCGTGTCCGTGTTTCCGCGCTCCCTTGTTGTTTCGGCGCTCCCTCGTTCCCTCGCGATGCCGGGGGCTGGAGCCCGCTCCCCGGGCACGCGGTGGCAACTCGGTGATCCCGGCGATCCACCGCTTCCGGCATGTCCGGGCCCGGTGCACCGCGCACGCCCGTGGCCGCCTCCGGCGGGCTGGACGAGGATGCCCGGGTGCCGCCGCGGACGCGGCCCGGTCGGGGCTCGGCCGACGGGCGGGCAACAGTGCAGGGAACCGGGGGACGGACACCGGCCGTGTAGGTTCGACGACCGATGACGACCGAAACCGAAAGGCCTCTCCCGGTGAACAAGCGACTGCTGGCCGTACCCGCCCTCGGCGTGCTGCTCGCGTTCGGCGCCGTCGGCTGCGGCGGCGACGACAACAACAGCAAGCAGCTGGAGTCCTGGGCGTCGACCGTCTGCGGCGCGGCCAAGGACCCGATCGCCCAGGCACAGGCCGCGCTCGCCGACACCGGCCAGGTGAAGACCGGCGAGGCTCCGGCCGACCTCCAGAAGCGGCTCTCCACGGACATCGGGCGGTTGGCCAAGACCAACCAGGACATAGCCGCCGCCATCGACGCGGCCGGGGCGCCCAAGGTGCAGGACGGTGCGGCCCTCCAGAAGGACACCGTCGACGAGCTGAAGAAGGCGGCCGACGGCTACGTGGAGGTCCAGAAGAAGCTGGACGCGCTGCCCAACACCGACCAGGCCAAGTTCGCCGACGGGCTGCGCAGCGTGGCCGACCAGGTGCAGCAGCTGGCCTCGCTCTCCACCCAGGCGCAGAGCAAGCTCCAGCGCGGTGACCTCGGCGCGGCGATGGCCAAGCAGGAGGGCTGCAAGCCGTCCTCGACGACCGCCCCGACCGCTGGTGCCACCGGTGGCGCGGGTGCCGGCGCGAGCGGCACCCCGGCGCCGGGCGGCGCGGCCACGACCCCGGCGGCGCCCGGTACCCCCGGTGCCACCGACACCCCGGCGCCCGGTGCGACTGATGGTGCGAGCCCGGCCGCGCCCGGTGCGACCACCGCTCCCGCGGCGTCGCCCGCCACTGGGGCGAGCCCCGCGCCCAGCGCGAGCTGAGCCTGGGCGGGCCGGATGACCGGTCGCGTCCGTCCCGGTACCGGCCTGGTCCGGTGCCGGGTGGCGGGCCCGTGGCCCGCGCGGAAAGTGGTGTCCGTGGGTGGGCCGCCGCCCCGGAACCGCCGTTTTCTGCGGGCCCTGGCGCCCGGTGTGACTGCCGCTCCCGCGATGCCGCCTGCGGCTGCGGCGAGCCCCGCGCCCAGCGCGAGCTGAGCCTAGGCGGGCCGGACGATCCGCCGCGTCCGTCCCGGTACCGGGGTCACGTCCGGTGGCAGGCGGTGCGTCGGCGACGGTGGTGGCGCGGGCCGGTGGTTCGCGCGGAGGCGGTGCTCGCGGTGGGTCAGCCCCGGAGCCGTCTTCCGCGGGCCCCGGCGCCCGGTGCGACTGACCGTGCGAGCCCGGCCGCGCCCGGTGCGACCACCGCTCCCGCGCCGCCGCCCGTCACTGCGGCTAGCCCCGGGCCCAACATGGGCCCAGCACGGGGCCCAGCACGGGCCGAGCGGCGGGCCGGACGATCCGGCGCGTCCGTTCCGGTACCGGTCACGGCCGGCGCTGGGCGGCGCGGGCCTGCGGGCCTTGCGGAGGTGGTGTCCGTGGTGGGCCGCTGCCCTGGAACCGCCGTTTTCCCGCGGGTCGGCGCCATCGGAGGGGTGGTTCCCGAGAGCCGGCAGGCCCAGGGCGGCCGCGGAACGACTTGATGTGCGCCCAAGGGCGGCGCGTGGGGGCTTTCGGGGGCGCGCGGGGTGGTGTGGGCTTCGGTTGGGTGGGCGCGGGGCGCAGGGGCGGCCGCGGGGTGGGCGGCGGGGGACAATGGCGGGGTGATCAGTAGCCCCGTTCTCGACCCGACCCGCCTCGCCAAGTTCCGTGAGGCGCTGCTCGCCGCCTCGTTCACCGCCGACGGGTGCCTGGACCTGCTCGGGCCCACCGGCTATTCGGCGTTGGCCCGCAGCGAGGCGGTCCCGGCGCTGCGGGCGACCCGTGGGGGCAGCCCGCTGGAGACGCTGGTGCGGCTGTTCCTGCTCCAGCAGCCGGTCCCGTACCGGGCGGCCGCCGCCGCGCTGCCGGTGGAGGACTGCCTGGCGGACGGCTGGCTGCGCTCCGACGGCGATCTGGTGCGCGCCACCGTCGACGTCCGACCGTACGCCAACGAGGTGGCCGGGATGCCCAGTTCGGACGCCTGGGTGGTTTCCGACCTCGGTTGCGCGGTGGGCGGCGCCGGCGGCATCGGCTCCGGCGAGACCGCGCACGGGGTGGCCCGCAAGGACCTGGTGCTGGGCGTCGGCGGTGCCTCCACCACGCTGGCCAACATCACCGTGCGTCGCCCCGTCCGGGCCGCGCTGGACCTCGGTTCGGGCTCCGGCGTGCAGGCGCTGCACGCGGCCCGGCACGCCGGGACCGTCACCGCGACGGACGTCAACCCGCGTGCGCTGCGCTTCACCGAGCTGACCCTGGCGCTGTCCGGCTTCGACAACATCGAGGCGTCCGCCGGAAGCCTCTTCGAGCCGGTCGGGGAGCGGAAGTTCGACCTGATCGTCTCCAACCCGCCGTTCGTCATCTCGCCGGCCGGCCGGTTCACCTACCGCGACGGCGGCATGGCCGGCGACGACCTGTGCCGCAAACTGGTCCGCTCGGCCGCCGAGCACCTGGAGCCCGGCGGCTACTGCCAGCTGCTCGCCAACTGGCAGCACGTCAAGGGCGAGGACTGGCACGAGCGGCTGGCCGGCTGGGTCGCGGGCACCGGCCTGGACGCCTGGATCGTCCAGCGCGAGGTCCAGGACGTGGCCCAGTACGCCGAGTTGTGGCTGCGCGACGGCGGGGACCACCGCGGCCCCGGCGGCGACTACCAGGCCCGGTACGGCGAGTGGCTGGACGCCTTCGAGGCGGGCCGGGTCGAGGGCATCGGCATGGGCTGGATCACCCTGCGGGCGAGTGGCGCCGAGCGTCCGACCGTACGGGTCGAGGAGTGGCCGCACCCGGTGGAGCAGCCGCTCGGCCCGCACATCGAGGCCTGGTTCGACCGGCAGGACTTCCTCCGCTCGCACGACGACGCGGGCCTGCTCGCGGCCCGCTACGTGCTGGCCGACGAGGTGGTCCAGGAGCAGGTCGGCGCGCCGGGCGCGGAGGACCCGGAGCACGTGATCCTGCGTCACAACCGCGGCATGCGGCGGGCCACCAAGGTGGACACCGTGGGTGCCGGCTTCGTCGGGGTCTGCGACGGGACGCTGTCGGCGGGCGAGATCGTGGACGCCATCGCGCAGCTGCTCGGCGAGGACCGGGTGGTCCTGCGGGACCGGGTGCCGGAGTCGCTGCGCCTGCTGACCGAGCAGGGGTTCATCGAGCCGGTCCGCTGAGCCCGGGCACGTCGAGGCCAGGCACGTCGAACCCGGGCACGTCGAGGCCAGGCACGTCGAACCCGGGCACGTCGAGGCCGGCCCCCTCGAGGTGAGCCCTCGCCGGGACCGGCCCTGCCGTTGCCGGGCCGGTTCACCCGCCCGTACCCCCTGGTTCGTCCGGTCGCCGCCGAGCGGCTGTCTCCCGTTGGCTCTCCGCTGTGAAGCTCTGTCCACAGGCTGTGGACAGAGCTGGGGAGCCGGGGGCCAGGGGTGGACGCGACGACGGCGATGGTGGGCGGGTCGGTGCTCGCCCTCTTCGGTGGCGTGCTGCTGCTCTGGTGCGCCGCCGAAGTGAGCCTGCGCCTGCGGGTGCGCCGCCGGGGGACGCCGGCGGTGGCCACCGTGGTGGCCGAGGACGACGTGCACGGCCGGCTGGACAGCGCGCCGCTGCTCTCCTTCTCGGTGCCGCCCTCGGTCGGGGAGCCCGGCGCGTTCGGGATCGCGGGGCTCGTGATCGCCCGTCCGCGCGGGCACACCCCGCTGCGCCGTCCGGACCGTTTCGTGCCCGGCGCCTCGGTGCGGATCTGTTACGACCCGCGGCGCCCGAGCCGGGTGGTGCTGGCGGCGGAGGAGGTCGGCCGGGCGGTCGTCGTCGACCTGCTGTGGAGCGTCCTGGGCGTGGGTTGCCTGGCGGCGGGCGCCGGACTCCTGGCCGCGGCCGGCGGCTGAGCCACCGGCGGTCCCTGAGCACGCTCCCGAGCGCAACCCCTGCTCACACCCCCGAGCGCAACCCCTGCTCACACCGCCGAGCGCAACCCCTGTTCGCACCCCAGACGCACACCCGGCCCCTGTGATCCCGGAGCACCACCCCCGCAGCACCACCCCCGCAGCGCCACCCCCGGGTACCCGCGAGCGGTTCGCGGGCGAGTGCCCGTGCCCGCCCGTCGATTTTCCGTTGACAGATCTTGAAATCCGTCATTCCATCCTCCGGAACCTGCCGAAGGCCCCCCTCCGCGGGGCGCGAACCTCCGTCATCGGGTTACCGTTCGAGTGGCGTCGGAGAGCCCGGCAAGTGAAAAAGCGGGATCCGTCCGTTTGACAAGGGTGGCCGGGGTACGGTCACACTCCGCTGGTGGGGGTGTCGTGCCGCGGCAGCCCCGGGACGGTGAGGGGGTCGGGCGGAGCGCAGCCCGTGCTGCCGCGCCGACCAGCCCCATAAGGACCGGGAGAGAAGAGCGAAGGTGTCCCCGAGCAGCGAGACCGCGCACGGACAGCGACTCGTCATTGTCGAGTCGCCGGCCAAGGCGAAGACGATCAAGGGCTACCTGGGCCCCGGCTACATCGTCGAGGCGAGCGTCGGGCACATCCGCGACCTCCCCAGCACCGCGGCCGAGGTGCCGGACAAGTACACCGGCGAGGTGCGCCGCCTCGGGGTGGACGTCGACCACGACTTCGCGCCCATCTACGTGGTCAACGCGGACAAGAAGTCCCAGGTCAGCAAGTTGAAGTCGCTGCTCGCGGAGTCCGACGAGCTCTTCCTCGCCACCGATGAGGACCGCGAGGGCGAGGCCATCGCGTGGCACCTCCAGCAGGTGCTGAAGCCCAAGGTGCCGGTGCACCGCATGGTGTTCCACGAGATCACCAAGTCGGCGATCCAGGAGGCCGTGGCCAACCCGCGCGAGCTCAACCAGCGCCTGGTCGACGCCCAGGAGACCCGCCGCATCCTCGACCGGCTGTACGGCTTCGAGGTCTCGCCGGTGCTGTGGAAGAAGGTCATGCCGAAGCTGTCGGCGGGCCGCGTGCAGTCCGTCGCCACCCGTCTGGTGGTCGAGCGCGAGCGCGAGCGGATGGCCTTCCGCACCGCCTCGTACTGGGACCTGGTCGGCACCTTCGGCACCGGCCGCACCCCGGTCGACTCCGCCGATCCGGAGACCTTCGGCGCCCGGCTGGCCGCCGTCGACGGCAAGCGGATCGCCAGCGGCCGCGACTTCGGCCAGGACGGCCGGCTGAAGGCCGCCAGCGCGAACACCCTGCACCTGGACGAGCAGGCGGCCCGTCAGTTGGCCGCCGCCCTGGAGCAGACGGCGTTCGCCGTCCGCAGCGTCGAGTCCAAGCCGTACCGCCGCTCGCCGTACGCGCCGTTCCGCACCACGACGCTCCAGCAGGAGGCCAGCCGCAAGCTGGGCTTCGGCGCCAAGCGGACCATGCAGGTGGCCCAGAAGCTGTACGAGAACGGCTTCATCACCTATATGCGTACCGACTCCACCACGCTGTCGGACACCGCGATCACCGCGGCCCGGGCCCAGGTCACCCAGCTGTACGGCGCCGACTACCTGCCGGACGCCCCGCGCACCTACGCCAGCAAGGTCAAGAACGCGCAGGAGGCGCACGAGGCCGTCCGCCCGTCCGGCGACCGCTTCCGCACCCCCGCCGAGACCGGTCTGACCGGTGACGACTTCAAGCTGTACGAGCTGATCTGGATGCGCACCGTCGCCTCCCAGATGAAGGACGCGGTCGGCCAGTCCGTCACCGTCCGGGTCGGCGGCACCTCGGCCGACGGCCGAGACGTCGAGTTCTCCGCCTCCGGCAAGATCATCACCTTCCACGGCTTCCTCAAGGCCTACGTCGAGGGCGCCGACGACCCGAACGCCGAGCTCGACGACCGCGAGCGCCGACTGCCGCAGGTCGCCCAGGGCGACCCGCTGGCCGCCGAGCGGATCACCCCGGAGGGCCACGCCACCAAGCCGCCGGCCCGCTACACCGAGGCCTCGCTGGTCAAGGAGCTGGAGGACCGGGAGATCGGCCGCCCCTCCACCTACGCGTCGATCATCGACACGATCATCCAGCGCCGGTACGTCTTCAAGAAGGGGACGGCGCTCGTCCCGTCCTTCCTCTCCTTCGCCGTGGTCAACCTGCTGGAGAAGCACTTCGGCCGACTGGTCGACTACGACTTCACCGCCAAGATGGAGGACGACCTCGACCGGATCGCCGCCGGCGAGGCGCAGTCCGTGCCGTGGCTGAAGCGCTTCTACTTCGGCGAGGGCGAGGGCCACGCAGCGGGCGGGGCCGCCGAGGCCGGCAACGGCGACGGCGACCACCTGGGCGGCCTGAAGGAACTGGTCACCGACCTCGGCGCGATCGACGCCCGGGAGATCAGCTCGTTCAAGGTCAGCGATGACATCACCCTGCGGGTCGGCCGCTACGGCCCGTACGTCGAGCGCGCCTCGGCCGTCGAGGGCGAGCCCGGCCAGCGCGCCGACATCCCGGACGAGCTGCCGCCGGACGAGCTCACCGTCGAGCTGGCCGAGGAGCTGCTGGCCAAGCCCAGCGGCGACTTCGAGCTCGGCCCGGACCCGGTCAGCGGCAACATGCTGGTCGCCAAGGACGGCCGCTACGGCCCGTACGTGACCGAGATCCTGCCCGAGGGCACGCCGAAGACCGGCAAGAACGCGGTCAAGCCGCGCACCGCCTCGCTGTTCAAGACGATGTCGCTGGACACCGTCACGCTGGAGGACGCGCTGCGGCTGCTCTCGCTGCCGCGGGTGGTCGGCACCGACGCCGAGGGCGCGGAGATCACCGCGCAGAACGGCCGCTACGGCCCGTACCTCAAGCGCGGCACCGACTCCCGGTCGCTCACCAGTGAGGACCAGCTCTTCACGATCACCCTCGACGAGGCGCTGGCGATCTACGCCCAGCCGAAGCAGCGCGGTCGGGCCGCCGCCGCCCCGCCGCTCAAGGAGCTGGGCAACGACCCGGTCAGCGAGCGCCCGGTGGTGGTCAAGGACGGCCGCTTCGGCCCGTACGTGACCGATGGCGAGACCAACGCGACGCTCCGCAAGGACGACGACGTCGAGACCATCACGCCCGAGCGCGGGTACGAGCTGCTCGCCGAGAAGCGGGCGCGCGGACCGGTGAAGAAGGCCGCGAAGAAGGCCCCGGCGAAGAAGGCCGCGGCCAAGAAGACGACCACGGCCAAGACCGCGGCGACCAAGACCGCGGCGAAGAAGACCGCCGCGAAGAAGACCACCGCCACCAAGACGGCGGCGGCGAAGAAGACGGCGGCCAAGAAGACGGCGGCCAAGAAGACCGCCGCCACCAAGACGGCCGCGAGCGAGACCACCGCCACCGACGAGGGCTGAGCCCAGGTCACGGCAGCTGGGCCCGTGCCCCCGATCCCGGGGGTGCGGGCCCGGGGTCGTCCGGGTCCGTGCGGGGTACGTCACAACCCGGTGATGAGCGGGATCCGGAAGCCCGTTCGTCTCATTCCGGCCAGGCCCCGCCCGCTACGCTGACCGTATGACGAGCGAGGAGCAGCCCACCCCCAGCGCCGCCCCGGCCGCCAGAGCCTGGGCGTCCGACCTGCCCGAGGTCGCGCCCGCCGGGACTCCGATGGACCGTGCCCGGGCGCTGCTGCGGACACGTGCCTACCGGCGCCTGTGGACCACCCAGCTGATCGGCGGCACCGCCGACCGGCTCGGTCTGCTGGTGCTGCTCGCGCTCACCGTGATCGCCGCCGCCCAGGGCGGCCAGTTCGGCAGCCTGCCGCGCAGCCTCGCCTTCGCCGTCGCCGCGGTCCTCGCCGTCCGGGTGCTGGCCACCGGGCTGGTCGGCGTCGCGCTGCTCGGCCCGGTGCACCGGCTGGTCGCGGGCCGGCTGGACCGGCGCTGGACGATGTTCGGCGCCGACGTGCTGTGCGCCCTGCTGATCGGCCTCGCGCCCTGGTGGAGCGTCTGGCTGGGCTCCGCCGCCAAGCCCTCCGGGGCCGCCACCTACGTCCTGCTCGCCACCGTGTTCGTGACCGGTGCCGCCGAGCGGGTCCGGGGGATCGCCAGGTCCGCCGTCGTCCCGGGCCTGCTGCCGTCCGCCAACCCCCACCTCCCGGTCGCCGAGCAGCGCCCCTCCGCCGCCAACCTGGAGAGCGTCCGGAGCATCGACCGCTTCACCGGCTGGGTGACGGTGCCGCTCGGCGCCGTCGGCCTGGTGGCCTTCACCCTGCTCAACAACATCGGCGCGGCGCTCGGCTCCGACTGGCTCCGGGCCCACCAGCTCACCTTCACGGCGCTCGGCGCGGCCGGGATGTTCGTCGCCTCGGCGGTCCGCGGCCACCTCCAGCAGCTGCCCGGCGGCCCCGTGTCCGTCGCGCCGGTCTCCCCGCTGCAGGGCCTGCGCGCCCCGACCGACGCGGCCCCCGGCCCCGCGCTGAGCAAGGGCCGCACCGGCAGCGCCCCGTACTTCACCTTCGCCGTCGCGGCCGGCTACGCCTCGATGGCGGGCGTCGCCGCGCTGGCCCTGCTCACCGCCGCCGAGCACCGCGCCGGGCCGATCGGCTACGGCCTGCTGGTGCTCGCCGCCAGCGGGACGCCCGCCCTGGGCGCCCGGCTCACCCGGGCCACGCTGCCCTCGCTGTCCCGCCGCCGACTGCTCGCGCTGGCGCTGCTCACCCAGGGCGTCGCGCTGATCCTGGCCGGGCTGGTGCTCGACTTCGTGCTGGTCCTGCTGCTCACCGTGCTGGCCGGCCTGGCCACCGGGATCGTGGTCTCGGCCGGGCGCACCCTGCTCGCCCAGGAGGTCGAGGAGGCCCGGCTGCCGAAGGTCACCGAGCACCTGTTCGCGGTGCTCCGGGCCGTGGTCGCCGCCGCGCTGGTCGCCGTCCCGCTGATCGCCGCCGCCTACGGGGACGTCGAGTACGGCACCGTCGAGCCCGGCTCCTTCACCTTCATCCACGGCGGCGCGGCCCTGGCCGTCGCCACCGCGGGGCTGCTCACCCTGGTGCTCGCCGCGGTCGTGCTGCTGCGCACCGACGACCGCCGCGGCACCGCGCCGTTCGTCCGGGACCTGGTGGACTCGGTGCGCGGCCCGGGCGGCCCGGTGCCGCACCGGGGCACGGGCACCGGCTTCTTCATCGCGCTGGAGGGCGGCGACGGCGCCGGCAAGTCCACCCAGGCCCAGGCGCTCGCCGAGTGGATCCGCGGCAAGGGGCACGAGGTCGTGCTCACCCGCGAGCCCGGCGGCAGCCCGGTCGGCCAGCGGCTGCGCGGCCTCGTCCTGGACGTCGGCAACACCGGTCTGTCGCACCGCGCGGAGGCGCTGATCTACGCCGCCGACCGCGCCGAGCACGTCGAGAACGTCATCCGGCCGGCCCTCGCCCGCGGCGCCGTGGTGATCACCGAC
The DNA here is from genome assembly GCF_055580145.1 of Kitasatospora sp. NPDC032121. NCBI lineage: Bacteria > Bacillati > Actinomycetota > Actinomycetes > Kitasatosporales > Streptomycetaceae > Kitasatospora > Kitasatospora sp. NPDC032121. The sequence continues at coordinate 562,425 of NZ_JBVILX010000002.1, forward strand.
CGGTACATGGACTCCTCCATCGCCTACCAGGGCGCCGGCCGCGACCTGGCCGCGACCGAGGTCGCCCGGATCTCCCGCTGGGCCACCGGCGGGCTGCTGCCCGACCTGACCGTCGTCCTGGACGTCGACCCGACCCGGGCCCGCGAGCGCTTCACCGAGGCGCTGGACCGCCTGGAGTCCGAGCCCACCGAGTTCCACCAGCGGGTCCGGGCCGGCTTCCTCGCCCTCGCCGCCGCCGACCCGGCGCGCTACCTGGTCGTGGACGGCAGCCAGGCCCCCGGCTTCGTCACCACCGCCATCCGCCACCGGCTCGACCGCGAGCTGCCGCTCTCCGAGCAGGAGAAGGCCGCGCGCGCCGAGCGGGAGCGGCTGGCCAAGGAGGAGGCCGAGCGCCGCGCCGCCGAGGAGGCCCGCAAGAAGGCCGAGGAGGAGGCCGCCGAGCGCAAGCGGCAGGAGGTGCTGGCGCAGCTGCGGGCCGAGCAGGCGGAGCAGGAGCGGCTGGCCGAGGAGGAGGCCGAGCGGGCCGCCGCCGAGGCCCGGCGCAAGGCCGAGGAGGAGGCACGGCGCCGGGCGGAGGAGGAGGCCGAGCGCCGCGCCGCCGAGGAGGCCGAGCGCCGCAAGGCCGAGGAGGCCCGACTGGCCGCGGAGGCCGCCGAGCGCAAGCGGATCGCCGACGAGGCGGCCGCCCAGGCCGAACTCCAGCGGCAGCGCGAGCTCGCCCGCGAGGAGCAGCGCCGCCGGGCGGAGGAGGCGCTCCAGCGGGCCGAGGAGGCACGGCTGGCGCAGGCCGCCGCGCTGGCGGCCGCGGCCGCGGCGGCGGAGTCGGCGGAGGGCCGGGCCGTGGGGCGGCCGGGGTCGGAATCGGATTCGGGACCGGCTGACGGTTCGGGCTCGGGCTCGGGTCTGGGATCGGCGGCCGGGGAGACGACCACGGAGCTGCGGGCGGTCCGGGACGTCCCGAAGGACGCTCCGCAGGACTCGGCTCAACCGTCGGCGCAGGCTCCGTCGGGTGGCGGGCTCGGGGACGAGGCGACGCGCGAGCTGTCGCCGCGGGACCGGCAGGCGGCCGTCCGGGCGGCGGAGGCCGTCGAGGCGCGCAAGGCTGCCGAGGCGCGCCGGGCCGCGGGCGCGGACGCCGGCGCGAGCGCCGGTGCGAGCGCCGGTGCGAGCGCCGGTGCGAGTGCCGGTGCGGTGGACGAGACCGCCAAGCTGCCGGTGGTGCCGGCCTCGGCGGTGGACGAGACGGCCGTGCTGCCGAAGGTCCCGGCGGAGGCCGACCGCACCGAGGTACTGCCGCGGATCGAGCCGGGCCGTACCGATGGCCGTACCGATGGCCGGCCGGCGCAGGGGCCGCGGCGCGCGGAGCCGGTGGACAGCACCCGCGAGCTGCCGGTGGTCGGCGCGGAGCCGGCTGTCGAGCCGCAGTCGCAGCAGCAGCCGGGTGCCGATCGGCCGCGGCCGGAGTGGGCCGAGGAGACGCCGCTGGACGACCTGCCGAGCCTCACCGACACCCTGCTCGGTTCGCACGACGAGTGGACGCACTGGGAGCGCGGCGGCCCGGGCCAGGACGCTCCGTACGGCGGCCCGCAGGGTGGCGCGGAGCGGCCCGAGGGCCGTGGCGACGCCCGGGACAAGGGCGACGGCAAGGGCAAGGGCCGTCGCTGGGGCCGCCGGGGCTGACCGGACACGCGTGGGCGGCGCCGCCGGGACCGGTTCCCGGCGGCGCCGCCGCGTTCGGGGCAGGCGTGTTCCGGGCGGACCGCCTTCCGGTGGGGCCGCCCTCCCGTGGGACCGCCTTCCGGTGGGGCCGCGTTCCGTCGGGCGCCGGCCTGGCGTCCGTGAGCCGGCCCCCGCCCGCCGTGACCCGGACGGAGCAGTGGGTGTCGGAGCGGAGACGTATGCTCGACGGCGGGGAAGAGGCGCCACGAGCGCTGCCGTACGGAGCTTGGGAGCAGCAGTGGCCGTCTGGGACGACCTGGTGGGCCAGGAGCGGGTGGTCGAGCAGCTGACCGCCGCCGCCCGGGCGGCCGGGGCGACGGTCGAGGCCGGTCGCGGAGCCGCCCCGGCCGAGGGCGCGAACGCCTCCCTGATGACGCACGCCTGGCTGTTCACCGGCCCGCCCGGCGCCGGGCAGGTCACCGCCGCGCGTGCCTTCGCCGCCGCCCTCCAGTGCACCAGCCCCGACCTCGCGCTCGGCGGCACGCCCGGCTGCGGGTTCTGCGACGGCTGCCACACCGTGCTGGCCGGCAGCCACGCCGACGTGAAGTACGTCCGGACGGACGGCCTCTCCATCGGCGTCGGCGACATGCGTGACCTGGTGATGCGCGCCTCCAGCTACCCGACCGGCGGCCGCTGGTCGGTGATCCTGGTGGACGCCGCCCACCGGCTCACCGAGGCCGCCGCGAACGCGCTGCTCAAGGGCGTGGAGGAGCCCTCCCCGCGCACCGTCTGGCTGCTCTGCGCCCCCTCCGTCCAGGACGTGCTGCCGACCATCCGCTCGCGCTGCCGCCTGCTGGTGCTGCGCACCCCCGCGGCCGAGGCGGTCGCCGACACCCTCGTCCGCCGGGACGGCGTCGACCCGGAGACCGCCCGCCTCGCCGCGCTCGCCGGGCAGGGCGACATCGAGCGCTCGCGCCGCCTCGCCGTCGACGAGCAGGCCCGGACGCGCCGGGCGGAGGTGCTGCGCATCCCGCTGGAGGTCGGCGACATCGGCGGCTGCCTGGCCGCCGCCCAGCGCCTGGTCGACACCGCCAAGGCCGATGCCGAGGCGCTCGCCGAGACCCAGGACGCCAAGGAGACGGACGACCTCAAGGCCGCCTACGGCGCCGCCGAGGGCAGCAAGGCGCCGCGCGGCATGGCCGGCGCGGTCAAGGAGCTGGAGAAGCGGCAGAAGAGCCGGGCCACCCGCACCCGCCGGGAGACCCTCGGCGTCGCCCTGCTCGACCTGCTCGGCTTCTACCGGGACGTGCTCGCCATCCAGCTCGGCTCCACCGGCGCGCTCGCCAACGAGGACCAGCGGCAGGCGCTGAACCGGGTGGCCCAGGCGGGGCCGGCGGAGAGCACGCTGCGGCGGATCGAGGCGGTGCTGGCCTGCCGTCAGGCGCTGGACCGCAACGTGGACCCGCTGCTCGCGGTCGAGGCGATGACGGTGGCGCTGCGCGCGGGCTGAGCCCGGGCCGAGCGCGGTCTGGGTCCGGTCTGATCTGAGCCCGGGCCGAGCGCGGCCTGAGTCGGTCCGGTCTGAGCCCGGGCCGAGCGCGGGCTGCGGGCCTGGCGCCCGTACGCCTCCCGGAGGCGGGCCGCCGTCCCACCTTCGAGTGAACGAGCGACACTCGCCGGGAACACCGTCGTGTGACCGTCGGCCCGTTGTGCACGCTGGGGGCCGACTGCGCCCGCTGCCGGGGTGGTCGTCTCCCCTACGCGCCGGTTCCGGTTCGGCGCGGCCCCTCCAGAGGCGGTGCGTCCCGTGGTTCGTTCGCTCCTCGTCATCCCCCTGCTGGCCGCCGCCATCGGCGGAATCTGGCTGGCCAGGGGCGCCCTACAGCGCTGGCGCGACCTACGCGCCGCCCAGACCTACGAACTGGCCGGCGACCGCTGGCCGATGCTGGTGCGGGCGGCCGGGGCGATGGTCTGCGGGGTGTTCGTCACCGCTCTGACGGTGCTCACCGCGCTCGGCGCCTTCGGCGGCCTCGGCCGGAGCCCCCAGCAGCCGGACCGGGCGGAGCCGGTCATGGACACCGCTGGCTCCGGCTCCGGTGCGGGTCAAGGCGCGGGTGCGGACGCCGGGTCGGGCGGCGGGTCGGGTGCGGCGGCCGTCCGGCAGCAGCAGGCGGCGCCGCCCGCGGCCGCCGAGCCCGCCGCTGCGGCCGCCGGCGGGGCCGCCCCGGCCCCCGTTGCCGCCAGCCGCTTCGACAGCGTCGGCCACCCCGGCGGCGGCGAGCTGCTCCAGTCCGCCGTGCTCGGCCCGGACGGCCAGCCCCGCAACATCCGGGTCTGGCTCCCGCCGCAGTACACCAAGGAACCGAACGCCCGCTTCCCGGTCGTCGTGATGCACGCGGCCACGCCCCAGAAGACCGCCGACTCCGAGATCCCGGACGTCTTCGAGGGCGTCGGTTCGGCTCTCCAGAGCGGCAAGACCCACCCGTTCATCCTGGTCGCCCCCGAGGCGCCGAACGGCACCGCGCACCCCTGCGAACTGGTCGCCGCCGCCCCGGCCGCCGTCGCCGACGACGCGATGCTGCGCACCACCGTCGCGACCTCCTTCCGCACCCTGCCGCCCGGCCCGGCCTCCTGGGGCGTCCTCGGCGTCGAGGGCGGCGCGCCCTGCGCGGCCGCCGCCGGACTGTCCCGGCCCGACCTGTACGGCGTGGCCGCGGCGGTCTCCGGCCGCTACGACGCCCTCGCGCTCGCCGAGGCCGGCGCCGAGGCCCCGGCCGGCAGCGCGGCCAAGCTGCTGCTGGCCGCCGCCAAGGGCGACTCCGCCGGGCTGGACGCCGCGCGCAAGCTCCAGTCCGCGCTGAAGGCCGGCCCCGGAGCGGCGGCCAAGGCGGAGGTGCGGATCTCGGACAACGTGCAGGACTTCACCCCCGACCGGGAGCGGCTGCGGCTGGTCCGGCAGGCGGCGCAGTTCCTGGCCGAGGCGCTGGCCAAGGCGTCCTGAGGGCGGGTTCGGCGGCGCTACGCTGCCCGGTACCCCGGGGCGGGGTGCCGGGCAGCGGCGTTTCCTCCGGGGGCTTCCCCGGTTGTTCCACGTGCTGGTCGATGGCGGAGAGGTGGCGGATGAGGACCTTCGAGCGGGCCCTGGTACCGGTACGGGCGCGGGCGCGGGGATCGGCCGCGGCGCTGGTCGTCGCCGGGCTGCTGGCGGGCGGGTGCAGCCCGGACCCGTCCGGGGCCCCGACGGCGTCCGCCTCGGGCTCGGCGGCCCCGGCGGGCCCGGCGGCCGTCGGGGGCGCGGCGACCCCGCTGGAGCCGCTGCCCGCCGCCGTCCCGGCCGCGCTCGCGCCGTACTACGCGCAGCGCCCGGTCTGGCAGCCCTGCGACAGCGGGTTCGAGTGCACGACGTTCCGGGTGCCGTTGGACTACGACCGCCCGGGCGAGGGCGACCTCACGCTCGCGGCCGCCCGCGCGGCGGCGGAACCGCCGGGCTCCGCCTCCGCCTCCGCTTCTCCCTCCGCGTCCGCCGCTCCGGGCAGCACTCGGCTCGGCTCCCTGCTGCTCAACCCGGGCGGGCCGGGCGGCTCGGCGATCGAGTACCTGGAGACCGCCGCCCGGACGTACGACCGTGGCGTGCGGGCCCAGTACGACCTGGTCGGCCTCGACCCGCGCGGGGTGGGCCGCAGCAACCCCGTCAGCTGCCTGAGCGGCGACCGGATGGACGCCTACACCGCCGTCGGCCTGACCCCCGACGACCAGCCCGGGATCGACGCGCTGATCGCGGCCGACCGGGAGTTCGCCGAGGGCTGCCGGAAGCAGGCCGGGGCGGCGCTCGGCCACCTCAGCACCGTCGAGGCCGCCCGCGACATGGACGTGCTGCGCGCTCTGCTCGGCGACGAGAAGCTGAACTACGTCGGCAAGTCCTACGGCACCTTCCTCGGGGCCACCTACGCCGGGCTGTTCCCGAGCCGGGTCGGGCGGCTGGTGCTGGACGGCGCGATGGACCCGGCGCTCGACTCCGTCACCGGCAACCGCACCCAGGCGGGCGGCTTCGAGACCGCCTGGGCCGCCTTCGCCCAGGACTGCGCCAGGCGCGAGGGCTGCCCGCTCGGCCGTACCGAGCAGCAGGTCGGCGAGCGGCTCACCGCCCTGCTCGCGGGCATCCGCGCCGCCCCGCTGCCCACCACCGGCGGTGGCCGTCGGCTCACCGAGTCCCAGGCGACCACCGGCGTCATCCAGGCCATGTACGCCGACTTCCTCTGGCCCGAGCTGCGCACCGCGCTCGCCGACGCCGAGGCCGGCGACGGCACCGGGCTGCTGAGGCTCTCCGACGACTACTACGGGCGCGAGGCCGACGGCTCGTACCCCAACCTGATGTTCGCCAACACCGCGGTGAACTGCCTCGACCTGCCCGCCCCGTTCCGCGGGCCGGAGGACGTCCAGCGGGCGGTGCCGGAGTTCGAGCGGGTCTCGCCGCACTTCGGGCGCGACATGGCCTGGATGGCGCTGACCTGCGCCTACTGGCCGGTCCTGGCCACCGGCGCGGCGCACACCATCCGGGCCGCCGGCGCCGCCCCGATCGTCGTCATCGGCACCACCCGCGACCCGGCCACTCCGTACGCCTGGGCGCAGTCATTGGCCGGCCAGCTGGAGTCCGGCCGCCTGCTCACCTTCGACGGGGACGGCCACACCGCGTACGGGCGGCACAGCGCCTGCGTGGACGGCGCGGTGAACCGCTTCCTGCTGGCCGGGGAGGCCCCCGAGCCGGGCAAGCGCTGCGAGCGGTAGGGCGGGCCCGGTGCGGGCCGTCCGACAGGTGGTTTCCCCTTCAACCGACTACCGGTGCGACGTTACGATGAGCGCCCCCTGCCGCCCTCCCCTGCACCGGAGCTCATCGTGCTCGGAGTCAACGACCTGGCGACCTACGTCCTCGGCGCCCTCGTCATCATCCTGCTGCCCGGCCCCAACTCCCTGTACGTCCTGTCCGTCGCGGCCCGCAAGGGCATCCGCACCGGCTACCGGGCCGCGGCCGGCGTCTTCATCGGCGACCTCACCCTGATCAGCCTCACCTCGCTGGGCGCGGCCTCCCTGCTCAAGGCCAACCCGGCGGTCTTCGCGGTGGTCAAGTTCGGCGGCGCCGCCTACCTGCTCTGGATCGGCTACGGCATGCTCCGCGCCGCCCGCCAGCTCTGGCGCGAACGCCGGGCCGCGGCCGACCCCACCGCCGAACCGGCCCCCGAGAGCACCGAGAACCCCTTCCGCCGGGCCCTGGTGATCAGCCTCCTCAACCCGAAGGCCATTCTCTTCCTGCTCTCGTTCTTCACCCAGTTCGTCGACCCCTCCTACGGTCAGCCGGTCCTCTCCTTCGTCCTCCTCGGCGGCATCCTCCAGACCTTCAGCTTCCTCTACCTCTCCCTGCTGATCTTCGCGGGAACCACGCTCGCCGCCGCCTTCCGCCGCCGCAAGCGCCTCTCCGCCACCCTCACCAGCGGCGTCGCCGTCCTCTTCGCCGGCTTCGCCGTCAAGCTCGCCGTCTCCTCCGCCTGACCCCGCCCCGGGAAACCCGGGTACGGATCACCCGCGAACCTGTGTAGACTGGCCCGCGTTGCCGCCACACACGGCAGCGGCGCCGCCTTAGCTCAGTTGGCCAGAGCAACGCACTCGTAATGCGTAGGTCGCGGGTTCGAATCCCGCAGGCGGCTCAGTGAAGGCCCAGGTCACATAGCCCGTGACCTGGGTCTTTTGTCATTCCTTGGCGTGCGGGCAGGGGCCGGTAGCGCGCTACAAGATCGCTTGCGTGAGCGATGCGTGAGCGCGGGTGTTGATCTCGGCTCGTGAACCTCCGGGCCGGAGGCGGCCAGCGAGGTGTCCAGGGCGGCCTGGTTGACCGGGCGGGGCGTGATGTCCGCGCCACGCGCCTCCCATTTGGACACCATGCGGTCGCTGACGCCAAGGTGAGCCGCGAACGCCTCGATGCTCATCCGCTTCGCTTGCCGAAGCGCCTTGACCTCGATACCGGTCCATACCTCTACGGTCGCCAACGCGGCCCTCCACCCCACAGCCATCGCGCCCAGCGGTCCCCGCGCTGGGGCACCTACAGTAGATCGGCCGGGAGTTCCGTGTACTCCTTACGGAGTTGTTCGATCACGGGGTGTGTGTCCGGGAAGGCGGCGCCATCCACCGCGCTGATCGCTCGGACGCCGATCCCGATGTTGGTGGCGAAGGCAGCGTCGAAGTCGGCGAGGTCACCCAGGCGAACCGTCGCGGTCGACGACGGGTGAACCTGACGCAGCAGCTCCATCGTGGTGCCGACCAGGCACTCGGCGTCGGGCCAGATGACCTGATCTCCCTTGATGAAGCCGACGTTCCAGGTCCCGCCCTCTGAGATCACGGACGCGGCATCCGTGAAGAGCGCGTCGTCGAAGCCCGCCCGCTGGGCGTTGCGCCGGTGGCGGAGCGAACCGAAGAGGCCGACGCTCTTCACGGCCGGCATGTCACGGGTGTAGACCACGGACTGGACGCGCATTGAGGGAAGGGGCAACGGCCCGGCCGGGCGGGTCGTTACGAGAACGTGGGGGTGGGCGTTGTCACCGACGTGTCCGAGGTCGAGGGCGGGGTCGAAGACCGTCACCCTGACCACACAGTCCCCGGAGGACGGCACGGCGCGGCGGGCGAAGTCCCGGACGCGGTCGAGGTCGAGGTCCGTGTCGAAGACGGCGCGGCAGTCACGGGTCAGGCGCGTCATGTGGAGGGAGAGGCCGCGTACGTGGCCGTCCTCCACGCGGATCGAGGTGAAGTGCCCGTAGTTCGTCAGGGCAAGGGCCTGGAGGTGGTCCAGGCTGATCGGGCTACCGTTCAGTTCGGCCATGGCGCCAAGCATGGCATCGGCCCTGGAGGGCTGGGCGCGGTTCTCGCCCACCCGTTCGGTGAAAGTTCAGTGCCGGGGCAGTGCCAGGACGTACCGGCTTGGTCACCTTCAGCGCCAGCCTAGTCACACAACGTTGGCTTCCCGGCTGGACAGCTCACGGTCTGCATACCCCGAACGGGTGGGCGAGAACCGCGCGGCCAGCCTTCACCCCAAGCAGCTCCCGACCTGGGAGGACACCCCCGTGTCACAAGCACGCTCCGGTTTCAGCCAGTTGGCGCTGGCGGACACTCCGAACGCGGTCGGGTGGGCCCGGCGACACACCGCTGATGTGCTCCGCCATTGGCGAGTGCCGCCCGACACCGTCGACACGGCCCGTCTCGTCGTGTCCGAGCTGATGACCAACGCCATACGGCACACGCACACCGACGAGGGGCTCTCCCCGTACTCGCCGCTGTCGCCGGTGCGGACCGTCACCGTGACCCTCTGGCTCGACGGCGGGCGCCTCACCATCCTCGTTCACGACAACGACCGCCACCCGCCCGTGGTCAAGGCGGTGGGCGAGGACGCGGAGAGCGGTCGGGGTGTCTTCCTGGTCGAGGCGCTGAGCGAGCGATGGGGGTACTACTACCCGTCGCAGTGCTTCGGCAAGATCGTCTGGTCGGAGCTGCTCGTGGTTGCGCGAGACCCCAGATTCATGGACGGCCACTCCGGGCCTCGCCGCGCCGACAGCGGAGGCGAGGCCGCACGGTCCTACGAGGACACACCGTTGGTGATGGCTCGCGCGTTGGTCGGACTCCGCCAACTCTGACCACAAGAATTGCCCGCGCCCAGTGGGCCCACGATCGAGTGGCCGACGCCGAATTCCCCCACGGCAACGGCCACTCAGAGCGCCCCCGCAGCCCCCTGCGAACTCGACGCCCTGCGGGTTCCGCGTCGGGCCGGCGGGGGCGCTCACCCAGTAGCCGGGGCGACACAGCCGTACCTGCTCCACCCCAACTCGGCGCTACGGAAGGATGGATGGATGAGCGACTGGGAGTTTGTGAAGGACAGAACCGCCACCCAAGGCGCGGTGTGGAGGTCGGCCGATGGCCTGCTCTACAAGCGGACGGGTGGCGAGGACCTGCTGGCAGAGATCGAGTTCCAGCAGATGGCTTCAGGACTGGGCTATCCCGTGCCGGAGATCGTAGACAGCGGGTTGGAGGACGGCGGCTACTTCGTTGTCGAGCGCGCCATCGGTGACACCTCGCTACACGAGGAGGCGCTTGCCGACGCCCGGCGGGACGGGCAGGTTACCCACCAGGTGGTCGACACCGCGGCTGCTGTCGCATCGCGTCTCCTACGGGCCCAGGCGCGGCACCCACTGCCGGCAACGTCGTGGTTCGAGAAGGCCGCCTTCGCGGCAGAGGTCTTCGAGGAGAACCCGGACTTCGACACCTCGCGGGTCCACGAGGCGGTCAAGGTTGCCCTCGACCGGCTGGCCACGCTGCCGATGGTGCACGGGCACCTCGACTACGGCCTGCCGAACGTCCTGGAAGCCGGGGTCATCGACTGGCAGCACCACGGGCCGATCCCGCTCGGCTATGACGTCTACCCCGCGCTGGACATCGTGGCCTTCAAGGGCGGTGGCAAGGGCTACACGGTCACCTCGGGACAGCGCGCCGCCTACACCGCCGCGCTCGACGAGACCACCGCGTCCCTGATCGGGCAGCGGGTGAGCGAGCACCTGGGCGACTTCCTGCTCGTCAAGTGCTTCTTCTTCCTCGCCCTCATGCGGCCCACCGACCCCACGCGGCACGACAAGCACATCAAGTGGCAATACCGCCGCACCCTTTTCACGATGGGACTTGATCAGTATGAGTCGTCCAACACGATCGACACCGGCACCTTCCCCACTCTGGAACGGTTCACCGCTGAACACCGGTAGGCCGGTCCCCACCGTCCGCGATCGCGACTACTTGATGGACCATCACGGAGTGGTCTTCAAGGTCATCGGTGACAGCCACCCCGGCAGCCACTACCTCGGCTACGTCAAGTACCACCCCGACGAGAAGGGCGACCGGCGACTGTTCGGCCGGACCTACCGGCAGAACAGCGTGGTGTCGAAGTCCTTCGGCATCCTGGCCGGCAGGCCGGAGTGTTACGTCTACTCCGACACCCTCGGCTGCGTGATCACCGGTATCCCGCGCGAGGACGTCGCCGTCCACTACTCCTGCCGCCAAGCGCTCGCCGCCATCCACGAGGAGCCCGGCGCGGTCGCCGACAACCCGGCGGGCAAGGACCTCCTGGCGATCACCGAGTGGATCACCGCGAACGGCGTCCAGGGCTTGATCGGCGTCACCGGCTCCTTCCTCGTCGGCTGCTTCAACGAACGCTCGGACATCGACCTCGTCTGCTACGGACCGGAGGGCTATCAGGCCGCCCACGAGCTGTTCCAGCAGGCCGACCTGATCCGGCCGTACGACGGGGACGACCTCACCCGGCTGTACATCCGCCGGGCCAAGTACATGGAGGGCAGCTCCTTCGACGCCCTCATCAAGCAGGAACGCCGCAAGCTCCAAGGGCTCACCGCGAACGCCGGCGCGCACATCAACTGCGAACCCATCCGCTCCGACCGTGACAGGACCTTCGCCCGGATCTCCTCCAAGGAGATCGGCGAGATCTCCCTTCTCGCGAAGATCACCGACCACGCCGAGGGCCTCACCACCCCGGCCGTCTACGGGATCAAGGTCAAGACGATCCTCAGCTCCACCATCGACGAGGCCGACTCCTTCGCTCGCAGGATCACCCACATGCGGTCGTACCTCGGTGCCTACACGGGAGCCTTCAGGTCCGGCGACACCGTGCACCTGTCCGGCAAGCTCGTCCACACCCAGGACGGCGAACACAGCGGCTTCGGCATCGAACTCACCCCCTGGACCGTCAGCGGCTCCTACGTCGCCAACCTCGCCGGATAGGAGCCTCTTCTTGCCCCTGCTTGTCATCCGACACGCCGAGTCCGTCGAGAACGCCGACAAGTACAACGGCTTCTACCAGGACCCCCGCCCCTACAGCGGCCACGCCGCGCACGCCATCTCCCGCACCGTCGTCGGCCTGACCCCTCGCGGCTTCCGGCAGGCCCAGTGGCTGGCCGGCGTCCTGCCGGAGCTCGTCGGCCCGGAGCCGTGCGTTTACACCTCGACCTACCGCAGGGCGATCGACACCGCCACGATCGCCCTGCCCGACCTCCCTGACGGGTGGCCTCAGCAGACCGCGCTCCTGGACGAGCAGCACTACGGCGACGCCACCTACATGACCAAGCGCGAGCTCTACGACAGCTACCCCGAACTCGCCGAGGACCGCCGCCTGCGCAAGCACATCTGGACCGCGCCGGGCGGCGGCGAGTCGCTCGCCGAGGGCGTGCTCAACCGGGCCGCCGAGTTCGCCGCCCTCGCCCAGGCCGAACTCCAGCAATCCCGCACCGTCGTCGCCTTCACCCACCAGACCGCCGCGGTAGCCCTTCGATCCCTGCTCGAAGCCTGCACCTTGCCCGAGATCCTCGCCGAGGAGCGGAAGGGCAAGATGCCCAACGCCGCGATCCTCCACTACGAACTGCGAGACGGCCGGTTCACCCGGACGGGAACCACCACCCCGCCGATCTAGGAGGAGCCCGTGCGACACCTGTTCCTCAACGGGCCCGTCCAGAACGGCCCCTTCACCTTCGACACCCGCCCCGGCAAGGCCGTGGGCATCCGCCTCGCCGCCGCCCTCAACGCCATCCTGGGCTTACCGCCCGCACCCCACCTGTGGAACACCGTCACCCTCGCCGGAGACCTCCGCCACCGCCAGGCCGAGGGCCCGATGATCCCCCGCCAGCGGTTCGAGGCCGATCTGATCGCCGCCAAGTACACGTCCGGACAGTCCCCGGCGGGCGGCATCCTGACCGACACCGACGCGGAGGTCGCCAACCTCGCGCTGGAGATGATCGAGAACAACCTCCGCGCCGGCACCCTCACCATCGGCCGCGAGACCGTCCCCACCTGCCGGGCCTGCGGTCACATGACCGGCACCGGCAGCCACCCTTGCAACGCCTGTGGCAGCACCGACACCGAAGACCGCAGGGGCCTCCACCTCGTCGCCGAACTCGCGAGGGACCGCCCCGTCCTCGACCGCTCGGACATCCACGCCAGCCACCGCCAGCAGCCCAAGCACCTCCAGCACACTGCCGGCAATGTCGCCGAGCGGCTGATCCTCTCCCGAACCCGCGACCACGGCATCGACCTCTCGCCCCTCGGCCTCAACGGCCTCGTCCTCGACCCGCGCGTCGGCATCCATGCCACCGTCCTCGCCGCAGCCCGGCGGCGCGAAGCGGACACGGCCGTCATGACCATCACCGAGAACGCGGCCAACCACATCGCCGCCCATGGCCAGCACTTCCGCGAACACGAGGGCACCCGGCTTCAGTACGCCCTGCACGGTCACCTCCCCTACGACCACACGGCCAGCCTGCAGCCGCTGCATGAGGCGTACCGAGCCACCCAGGAGGTCAGGGACGGCTTCGAAGCGTGGTTCCTGCCGCTCTTCTCGCTGAGGACCAAGACCGTAACCGGGCCGGATCAGTTGCCCGCGCTCTTCAAGCACTTCATGCGGGCACACCTGGCCAAGCCTGTTGCGCTCGACGAAGCCGCCTTCGAAGCCGTTCAGCGCTCGGTTTCCGCTGGTGACACGGAATGGATCACGAACAAGCAAGCGCTGGCCAACGTGATGACTGCCCGTGAGACAGCGCCGCCCGCCGCTGCGAGTGCCTGACAAACCGCTCCGACGTTTTGTGCGCCAGATCAGGCAGTGTCGAGGTCGAGGAGCACATCGGCGGCTGGATGGGGCCATGCAAGTGAGTCGTAGCCGCTGACCTGCTGCTCGATATGCGCCTTGGCCGTGGCGATCAACGATTCGGAATCATGGACCACCCCGCCGTGTGTGCGCCGACGACCGTCGTGCACGGTGTCCCACATGCTCTTCTTGCTCTTGCGGGTGCTGGCGCCCTGCTCCTTGCTGCCGAAGCCCTTGAGCTTGCTGTTCCATATCGGTTGGTAGCCGACGCGCAGACCATTTTCGCCCAGATCGGCGTGCACGTCGGGGAGCAGGAGAGCCCGGAAGCGGAACTCGGCGATGGGCAGGCCGCCCTCGATGATCGAAAGCCGGTGCTGCTTGAGGCGGCTGTGAAGAGGGTACTTTTCCCGGACCTTCTCCCCGGTAGCGCTGTTACTGGAGAGTGCCTGGCCCGCGTACACGGGGATCTGCAGGTGAGCGAGAGGCAAATACAAATCCACGCTCGCGCCACGGTAGTAGAGCGCGTACAGCCCCGAACCCTCGAATCGCGGGATCTCGTGAGTCATGGAGACCAGCGGCTGTCGTTCGAACGTCTCGCAGATGGTGTTCGCGATCTGCTCGGTCGACAGAGGATCGAACGAGTTCGGTGTGTACTCGGAGGTCATGTCTTCCTGCTCATCCAGAGCCAGGTCCGACCTGGGGCCAACAGGTGCGGCCAGGTCCGGATCGGGCTCACTGACTGGTGTACGTACGCGATCATTCCTCGTCGAATAGGTCGTCCTGGCCGATCTCCTCGGGTGAGGCTTCGGGCTCAGCTTCGACCACAGTTCCGGACCGGAAGTATCTCCACGCGCTCTTGTACTCGTTTGGCGAGTCCGCATACATGATCACATAGCCCATGAGGGCCGCTACCTGCCATGCTTCGGGCAGCGCCTCGGAAAGCAGGCGGAACGCCTCGTTGGCCGAGAGCCCAGCGTGCGGCACCGTCACAAACGAGGACTTTGAGCGCGGTGGCTCCGCGTACCGGAAGTTGTAGGGCAGCCCGCTCTTGAGCGCCTTCAAGAAGGCGTGCAGAGAGGTATCTCCCGCGACAAGCCCCTCGACGGGTCGGTCCAGGTCGATCGGGAACACGACGTCGAAGTGGTTCTTCTTCAGGATCGTGCTGTCACGCTGGCGCCCCGGGTCTTTGTTACCGAAGCCGTTGTTGTTCCAGGGGATGCTGCCCATCTCCTTGTGATGGCTGATGAGCAGCTGTTCCGGCGCGAGCGCGGAGAAGTCCTCCGCGACGTACAGGCAGGAGAATGCGACGTCATCAAGGTCGATGTTGCGGCGCCCCGAGAGCTTGCGCAAGTGGTTCCGCAGCCGGCCAGGCAGGGTCTTGTCGGCCTTGCCGACGTAGACGAAGTCGCCACCTAGGTAGAGCTGGTACACGCCGGGCCGCTCGTCGAGTTGTACGAGGTTCTCGTCGGCCAGCGGCGCGCGTCCCAGATGGGAGAGCGCGTCGGCCAGCTGATCACCAAGTGCCTTGGTGATGCTCAGCCGGAAGTCGTCGTGGTAGGTGCCCCGACCGTTCGGCCTGGCCGCCTGTGTCATCTCGCACCGCTCCTCGTCCGGTATTGATCAAGGCAACCCTATGTTCTTGCTCACTATCAGGGGACACGTTCGGGTGAAATCCCGCCAAGATCACCAACTCCGCGGTATGGTTCTCGCATGGTTGACCAGCCTGAAGACATGAAGAAGCCGCGTACCAGTGTTGAGCTGTTCGCGGGCGGAGGCGGCCTTGCCATGGCGGTCCACCAGGCGGGCTTCCGCCCACTGCTGTTCAACGAGTTCAACAATCGGGCCTGCGAGACCCTTGTGGCCAGCGCGCGGAAGACCCTTGGCGTCGACGGCCTGCTGCGTACCGAGGAGCGCAGGCCCTCGCCGCCGAAGCCGGGCGAACCGGCCCCTCTCTACCCGGGGGACGTCCGCGATCTCGACATGAGCAAGCTCAAGGGGCAGGTCGACGTCCTCGCCGGTGGACCCCCATGCCAGCCGTTCAGCGCGGGCGGAGTCGCCAAGGGCGACGAGGACAAGCGCAACATGTTCCCCGCCATGTTCCAGGCGGTGCGGGAGATCCGGCCGAAGGCCGTCATCTGCGAGAACGTCCGAGGTCTGCTGCGGCCGTCGTTCGCGGAGTACTTCCAGTACATCCAGAACGAATTGAGCCTCCCGTTCGAGAAGCGGGACGATGAGGCGAGGTGGCAGGATCACAACGCCCACCTGACGCGCATCCTCGGGGGGCTCTCCGACGACGACGGCGACCCCGACCACTACAAGGTGGTGATGGTCCCGGTCAACGCCGCCGACTACGGCGTCCCGCAGATTCGGAATCGCGTGGTCCTTGTGGCCTTCCGGGCCGACCTGGGCGTCGACATCGAGGCTTTCACCAAGTACGTCAAGACGCAGCCGTTCTCGGAGCCGGCCCTGCAGCGCTCGATGCGGGACGAGGACGGTCCCTACTGGCAGCGCCATCCAGATGTGCCGGGGCATGTGCGTGACCGAGTTCGCGCGCGCCTGCCCAAGGTGATCAAGGAAGACGACTGCCAGCCGTGGCGCACGCTGCGCGACGCCATTGAGGGCTACGGCACAGACGAGAAGCTTCCGGCCCTGCCGGCGGTTGACCTGAGCCGACTCCACGAGAAGTTCAACTTCGGCAAGGAGATCGGCGTCGTCGATCACATCGGCTGGCCCGGTGCCCGGATCTACAAGGGCCACACGCCGAACGAGCTCGACCGGCCCGCCAAGACGGTCAAGGCCGGCGTCCACGGCGTCCCAGGAGGCGAGTCGGTAATGCTCACGGACAAGCTTGTCCGTGAGCCGTCCGCCGGCGGCGAGACCTACCAGCACCGCTACATGACCGTGCGGGAGACCGCCCGCGTCATGACATTCCCCGATGAGTGGCTCGGCTCCGGCCCTCGGGGCGAGCAAATGCGGCAACTCGGCAACGCGGTTCCGGTCGTGCTCGGCGAGTTCTTCGCCCACGCCGTCGCCGACGCCCTGACGGCAGCGGGACACTGATCGTATGCCGCAGATAGGGGATGGGGGGCACTGGAAAGAGCGGCTCCCCCCAGAGCGCGCGTACAAACGACGAGCTGGGGCCATCGCGCCAGCGCTGGAGCAGGACCGTGCGGCCGGAGGTCGCAACCATCGCAGTGTCGCTGTCGGCGACGGGCGCTTCGCACGTGCATCGATCACGCTTCGGCTGTACCGGCGTACGCGGCGCATTCGCGCGTACTTGCGCTGGTCACAGGACGGTGAAACCCAAGAGAGGTACATCTGCGAGGTCGAGCGAGACTCCCGGAAGGAGAACTTGGCCGACGCGTGGCGACACGCACGGGAGAAGGGCCTGGTGACGGAAGAGCCGCTGCCGCCCGAGTCGAAGGCATCCTCGCGGGAGGTCCGCGCATCCATGCGAGCGAACCGGGGCAAGGACACTGGGCCGGAACTGGCGCTGCGCAGCCTGCTCTACAGCCGTGGCCTGCGTTACAGGGTCAACGCCAGGCCGCTAGCTGAAATCCGACGCACTGCGGACCTGGTGTTTCCCGGCGACAAGGTCGCGGTCTTCGTGGACGGTTGTTTCTGGCACGGTTGCCCGGAGCACTACCGGCCGGCGACCAGGAACGCCGACTTCTGGCGAGAGAAGATCGATGGCAATCGGGCCCGGGATGCTGAGACAACAGAGAAGCTGAGTGCGGCTGGCTGGACGGTGATCCGAGTCTGGGAGCACGAAGACCCAGCCGCAGCCGCAGAACGGGTCGACCAGTTGATCCGACGGCGCCGGACCCCGGTGGCCTCGGGGAACGCTTCCACGGTTGGTCGTTGAAGCGGCCTCGCCGGTGCTGGGCTGGCCGCTCTCCGGGCCTTTACGCGAGAGTCCTTGCGTGAGCGATGCGTGAGCGGACGGTGCAACACGCAGCAGTTCGAGCGAGATCGTGAAACAGCAAACAGGGCCATGACCTGCGCAAACACCGCCAGGTGAGAGATGCTGGCAGCAGCCATCATGATCACTCTCGGGCTCGTAATGCGTAGGTCGCGGGTTCGAATCCCGCAGGCGGCTCCATGGTGAAACCCCAGGTCAGTTCTTTGACCTGGGGTTTTCTCGTTCCGGTGGCCGGTGGCCGGTGGCCGGTGGCCGGGGGCCGGGGCGGGCCCGCGGGTTGGGTGGGTGGGCCGCCGGGTGTCAGGGGGTGGGGAGGACGGAGACGTTGCCGACGTCGGAGTGCAGGTTCAGGCGGGTGGCCGCGGACGGGTCGTTGGTGACCCGTACGGTGCGGTCGCCGACGTCCGTCGAGGCTTCCACGGCGTAGTGGCCGTTCGGGACGCGGAGGGTGACGTCGCCCGCGGAGCTGGTGGCCTTCACGTTGCCCGGTGCCGTGGCGAAGGCCAGGTCGATGTCGCCGCCGTCGGTGCTCGCCGTCAGCGCGCCCGACACGCCGTCGGCCTTGATGTCGCCCGCCTCGCTGTGGAGTTCGCCGCCGCCGGTCGTTCCCGTCAGGGTGACGTCGCCGGCCGAGCCGCGGAGGTTGACCTTGGCCCCCTTGGGCACCTCGACGGTGTAGTCCACCGAGCAGGTCGCGTTCGCGCCCAGGGCGGAGCCGCAGCCGCCGGCCGACAGGGTGAGGGTGCCGCCGTTCCGGGTGCGGGTGGTGGTCGGCTTCGTCGACCGGTAGCGCACCGTCTCGGTGACCTTGGTGGTGCTGCCGCCGGCGGGACGGGTGACGATGTTCCCGTGGGCGGTGGTCACCACCAGTTCGGTGACCTGCTCGGTGAACTCGAACTCCGCCACGTGGGCGGGCCCGTCGCCGACGCCGGTCACGTCGCCGGCGTCGCAGCCGGCCGGGCCGGCGACGGCGATGACCGCGACGGCGGAGGCGACGGCGGTGCGCCGGACGCGCCGGACGCGCCGCGGCAGGGTCACTGTCGGCCTTCCGTGGGCGCCGGATCCGCGAGCGTCCGGCCGTAGCGGTCGGTGTCGTGGAAGAAGTCGGGCACGGTGCGGAGGTCGCCGGCGGTGGAGACGGCGTCGTAGACGTGCTTGGCGACGACGAGGTCGAGGACGCCGAGGCCGAAGGGGGAGAAGACGACGGGCTTGTCGGCGGGCGGGGTGATGCGGGCGGTGAGGACGTCGGCGAGGGTGCCCGCGATGAACTCGCGGTTGCCGACGGCCTGTTCGGTCAGGTGCGGGGAGGTGTCGGCCTTGAGGCAGTGTTCGACGTCGTCCACCGCGTTCCAGGCGGAGAGGATGATCTCGGTGGAGAGGTCGCGTAGGGAGAGGTGCAGGACCAGGGGGTTGTGGGAGAAGAAGGCCGGGTCGTGGACGTGGGGCTCGCCCGCGACGGTGGCGAAGACCACCAGGTCGCTGGACCGGATCAGGTCCTCGGCCGTGTCGTGCACGGTGACGTCCGAGGGCTGCGCCCCGCGCAGGTGGTCGGAGAGGCCCGCGGCGTGCTCGGCGGACAGGTCGTACACGCCGATCTCGTCGAAGCCGAACCCGGCCGCCGCGAGGTAGGTGTGCACGTAGCGGGCGATGAGCCCGGCCCCGACGAAGCCGAGGCGGCGCGGCTTGGTGCCGCGTGCCTCGCCGAGCGCGCGGGCGGCCAGGGCGGCCGACGCGGCGGTCCTGGCCGCGCTGATGATCGAACTCTCCAGCAGGGCGAACGGGTAGCCGGTCTCGGCGTCGTTCAGCACCAGCACCGCGGAGGCGCGCGGGATGCCGGCGGCCACGTTCTCCGGGAAGCTGGCGATCCACTTGAGGCCGTGCACGTCCACCTCCCCGCCCACCGAGGCGGGCAGGGCGATGATCCGTGACGAGGGCCGGTCGGGGAAGCGCAGGAAGTAGGAGTCGGGGTTGACGGTCTCACCGGCGCCGTGCAGCCGGTACGCCTTCTCGACCGCCGTGATGACGGCCTGCTCCCGGCCGGCCGTGGCGTGGTGCACTTGGGCGCCGGAGATCACGGCGAAACTGGGAATCCGGGACATGGTCACTTCTCCACGGGCTAGGGGTGGGTGGGTCAGAGGGTGAGGCCGCCGTGCACCTCGAACACCGATCCGGTCACGTAGGCCGCACGGTCGGAGGCGAGGAAGCCGACCAGTTCGGCGACCTCCTCGGGACGGCCCAGCCGACGCAGCGGCACGTTCTGCAGGATCCGCCCGATCGCGGCCTCGGAGGCGCCGCCCACCATGTCGGTGTCGATCAGGCCCGGCGCGACGGCGTTGGCCCGCACGCCGCGCGGACCGAGTTCCTTCGCCAGGCTCTTGGTGAAGGCGATGATCCCGGCCTTGGAGGCCGAGTAGTTGGCCTGCCCGGCGTTGCCGGAGATCCCGGAGACCGAGGAGAGGTTGACCACGCACCCGCGGCCGCGCTTGGCCATGCCGGGCACCGCCGCCCGGCACAGGTGGTAGACCCCGTCCAGGTTGACGTTCAGCACCTGCCGCCAGTCCTCGTCGCCCATCAGCACCAGCGGACGGTCCCGGGTGATGCCGGCCGACGCCACCACGGTGTCCACCGGCCCCAGTTCGCGCTCCGCCTCGCGCACCCAGGCCCTTACGGCGGCACCGTCCGAGGTGTCGCAGCGGGCCGCGACGACCCGGGTGCCCAGCTCCGCCGTCTCCTTCAGCAGCGACTCGGCGGCGGCCTCGTCGGACCGGTAGCAGAAGGCCACGTCGTGGCCGTCCCGGGCGAGCCGCAGCACGACCGCCCGTCCGATGCCCCGCGAACCTCCGGTCACCAACGCGGTCATGACGTCACCTCGAGGAGTCGCAGTACGGCGACGGCGACGGTGCCGTCCCGGTCCACCGCCGAGACCAGCGCCACGCGGCCGGCGGCCGTCGGGTCGGCCCCGGCGATCACGAGCAGCGCCGCGATCTGCAGCGTCGCGGACGCGGCGCCGGTGTCGCCGAGCAGTGCCATCGACGGGATCCGGTCCAGTGCCTCCGGCGGCACCAGCCCGGCCAGCGCGGCGTGCTCCGCCGCGCCCTCAGGGGTCGGCGCGGCCGTGGGGACGGCGGCCCACACCTCCTCCGGCGCGACGCCCGCCCGGTCGAGGGCGCGGCGCGCGCAGGAGGCCACGGCCGCCTGCGGGTCGTCGTCCACGTCGATGCCGGTGGAGACGTCCAACACCACGGCGAGCGGCGGCAGTCGGCCGGCGCCGGCCGGTTCCAGCAGCAGCAGCCCACAGCCCTCGCCGAGCAGCGGGGCGGGCTCCCCTCGGGTGCCGGCGGCCTGCTCCAGCCAGGCCTGGGTGGGGGCGAACTCCTCGGCGGAACCGACCAGGCAGTTGTCGGCGCGGCCCTGGTCGAGCAGGCGGCGCGCGTAGTTGAGGGCGAGCAGGCCGCTCACCCGGCCGCCGCCGACCGTGGCGTTGGGGCCGCGCAGGTCGTGCCGGATCGCGGCGGCACCGGCGGAGTGGTTCATCACGCAGCCCGGGATCAGGCCGACGTCGACGTAGAACGGCCGCGCGTTGGTCAGCGAGCCCCGGATGACCGCGGCCATGGTCTCCTTGCCGCCCATGGTGGTCCCCATGACCAGGCCGGTGCGTTCGTCGGTGTGCGGTACGGGTCCGCCCTCCGGGTCGGCCAGCAGCTGGTCCGTGGCGAGCAGGGCCATGACGGCCAGCCGGTCGAGGGTGTAGCTGTACTCCTGGCCGAGCAGGCCGGGACGGTCGAGGTCGGGTACCAGGCAGGCGTCGGGGCGGGGCAGTCGCGGGCCGTCGGGCTCGGTGCGGGCCGCGGCCAGGCCCGAGCGCACCCCGTCGGCGAAGTCCCGCCGGGAGAGGCCGTGCGCCGAGACCGCCGACCAGCCGGTGATGACGGGACCGTCGGCCGGCACGGGTACTGCTTCCGCGGGCGCGGACATCAGACACGCTCCTTGAGGGAACCGAGGATCAGGACGGCGTTGTTGCCGCCGAAGGCGCTGGAGTTGTTCTGGACGATCCGCACGTCAGCCGTGACCGCGTGGTTGGGGACGCAGTCCACCGGGCACTGCGGGTCGGTCTCCTGGTGGTTGATCGTCGGCGGGATGAACCCGTTGTGGATCGACAGCGCGCAGGCGGCGGCGGCCAGGGCGCTGGCCGCGCCCATCGAGTGGCCCAGCATCGACTTCAACCCGACGGTGCGGGGCGGGCGTTCGCCGTAGACGTCGACGATGGCGCCGGCCTCGGCGGCGTCGTTGGCGCGGGTGCCGGTGGCGTGCGCCGAGATGTAGTCCACCTGGTCCTTCTTGACTCCCGCGTCGGCCAGGGCGAGTTCCATGGCCCGGGCGACGCCGTCCCGGCTGGGCGCGGTGGGGTGCTGCGCGTCGCAGGAGAGCCCGTAGCCCAGGACCTCGGCGTAGATGCGGGCACCGCGGGCGAGGGCGGACTCCAGGGACTCCAGCACCAGGACGCCGCCGCCCTCGCCGGTGAGGATGCCCTTGCGGTGCACGTCGAACGGCCGCACCACGTCGGGGGTGATGGCGCCGAGCCGCTGGAAGGTGGCGAAGGTCTTGCGGCACACGGCGTCGGCGCCGCCGCACAGCGCGATGTCGGCCTCACCGGAACGGATGACGTCCAGGCCGTAGCCGATGGAGTAGTTGCCGGCCGCGCAGGCCGTGGTGAGGGTGACCGCCTCCGCGTCGCGGAGCCGCAGTTCGCGGGCGACCGCGGTGGACAGCCGGCCCGAGCCCAGGCGCCGGGCCAGCAACGGGTCCAACGCGTCGGGGCCGCCGTCCCCCAGCTCCTGCTCGACCAGGGTGCCGAGGTCGTGGGACTCGCCGTCGGTCGTGCCGATGCTGATCAGCACGTGCCGGGCCGCGAGCTCCTCGTCCGTCAGCCCGGCGTTCTCGACGGCCTGCCGGGCCGCGGCGACGGCGAAGTGCCCGGCGCGACCGGTGTAGTCGAGCGGGATGTTGCGGATCCAGCGGGCCGGCTCGAAGTCCTCGACCTCGGCGGCGTTCTTCCGCAGGAATCCGGTGGTGTCGATCCGGGTGAGCGGGCGGGCTCCGGAACGGCCCTCCCGCAGTGCCACGGCGTACTCGTCGGCACCCGTGCCTATGCTGCTGATGACGCCGATGCCGGTGACAACGACGGTGCGGCGGCTGCGGGCCGCCGGCCGGGAGGCAGTGGACAAGGGACTCCCTACCATCCCGCCGCGCGCGCGGTGACCCGGTGGATCGCCTCGACGTCGACCATCTCGGGCAGCTCCTCCATGTCGATGACGATGGTGAACTCCATCTCGATCGCGCTGAGGATGTCGATGAGCTTCAGCGAGTCCACGCCCAACTCGTCGACCAGGTGCGTCGAGTCGCCGAGGGCGGAGAACTCGACGCCGATCTGCTTCGCGACGATCTCCTTGATCCGGGTGTAGTGCTCAGGGGTGACGGTGGACATGGTTCTCCTTCGAGCTCGACGCTTCAGGCCCCGGTGGTTCCGGACGCCAACCTAGGAGGCTCCGATGATTGGCAACTGACATCCCGCTGACGTTGGATCACCGCCCCACGGCGCGCCGGAATCCGCGCAGCGCGGCGGGTACGACGGCCAGCAGCACGACTCCGAGCGAGAAGGCGACGACGACCCCGGGGTGGGTCGCCGGGAACCCGGCGGCCGCCGGCCCGGTCGGCTCGTTGCCCCACAGGTGGCGGCAGACGGTGATGACGGAACTGACCGGGTTCCACTCCGCCGCAGGGCGGAGCCAGCCCGGCAGCCCGCTCACCGAGACGTAGGCGTTGGACAGGAAGGAGAGCACGACCAGGATCAGCGCCCCGGTGCCGTCGATCGCCTCCACGTTCCGCATGGTGGTGCCGAGCAGGATGCCGACCCACAGCATGACGAAGGAGAAGGCAAGCAGCACCGCGAAGCCGGCCGCGATCCGCCCCGGCCCTCCGTGCGGGCGCCAGCCGAGCAGGAGGCCGAGACCGGAGACGGCCGCCAGCCCGGCCGCCGCGGTGAGCATGTCCGACAGGGCGCGGCCGACGAGCACGCTGCTGGCCGATATCGGCAGCGAGCGGTAGCGGTCGACCAGTCCGTCGCGCAGGTCGACGGCCACGCCCAGGGCGGTCGGCCCCACCCCGGCCAGGGCGACCTGGGCGGCGATCCCGGCCATGATGTAGTCCTCGTAGGAGGCCACGCCGGGGATGGCGATCGAGTCGCGGAACAGGTAGCCGATGGCGATCAGCATGACGGCGGGGGTCATGGTGACCAGCAGCAGCCTGCCCGGCGACCGGCGCAGATGGCGCAGGTGGCGGCCGGTCAGGACTGCGGTGTCGGCCAGATAGGCGGCCAGCGCCGTCATGGCTGATCGGTTCCTTCCGAGGAGGGGGCCCCGGTCGGGGCGGCGGCCCCGGTGAGGGCGAAGAACACGTCGTCGAGCGAGGGCCTGCGGACCCGGAAGTCCGCGGCGGTGATGCCGCGGCCGCGCAGCTCGGAGGCGGCCAACGCGACGTCGTCCAGCCCGTGTTCGAGCGGGACGGTGACCCGGCAGCCGTCCTCGTGGACGGTGGGGGCGCGGCCGCCGAGCGCGGCGAGCGCGGCGGCCGCCGCCCGCAGCTGTCCGGGCTGGGCCACGGTCACCTCCAGGCTGTCCGTGCCGACCTTGCGCTTCAGCTCGTCGGGGCTGCCCTCGGCGACGACCCGACCGGTGTCGATGACCACGACGCGGTCGGCCAGCTCGTCCGCCTCCTCCAGGTACTGGGTGGTCAGCAGTACGGTGACGCCGCCGGCGACCAGGCCGCGCACCTCGTTCCACAGCACGTTCCGGCTGACCGGGTCGAGGCCTGTGGTCGGCTCGTCGAGGAACAGCACCTCGGGCTCTCCGACGACGCAGGCGGCCAGGTCGAGCCGGCGGCGCATCCCGCCGGAGTAGGTGCCGACCGTCCGCTCCGCGGCGTCCAGCAGCCCGAAGCGGTCGAGCAGTTCCTGGGCGCGCGCCGCCGCGCCGCGTCGCCCGAGCCGCAGGAGCCGGCCCAGCAGCACCAGGTTCTCCCGGCCGGTCAGCAGCGCGTCCACAGCGGCGTACTGCCCGGCCAGGCCGATGCGGCGGCGCACCGCGCGGGGGTCGCGGGCGACGTCGTGTCCGGCCACCACGGCACGGCCGCCGTCCGGTTGCAGGAGGGTGGCGAGGATCCGGACGGTGGTGGTCTTGCCGGCGCCGTTCGGGCCGAGCACGCCCAGGACCGTCCCGGTCGGCACGGCCAGGTCGATGCCGTGCAGGGCGGTGTGGGTGGCGTAGCGCTTGCTCAGCCCCTCGGCGAGGATCGCCTTGTCGGTGGCCACCGGCTAGCCCCGGTTCCGCAGGCTCAGCGGTCGCATGTCGGTCCAGTGCCGCTCGATGTGCTCGACGGCGCCGGCGCGGTCGGTCTCGGCGAGTGCGACGGTCCAACCGTCCGGCAGGTCCGCGAAGGACGGCCACAGCGAGTACTGGTCCTCCTCGTTGACCAGCACGAGGAAGCGGCCCTCGGGGTTGTCGAAGGGGTTGCTCATGAGTCGTCTCCCAGGTCGTCGGAGGTCGTGCGGTGGGTGGCGGCGGGGGAGTGCAGGGCGGCCAGCCGGTGTTCGACCAACCGGCCGATCGCGGCGGCCGGGCCCGGGCCCAGCATGTCCGCGTGGGCACAGGGCACCGGGTGGACGTCGACCCCGCCGGTCACGTACCGCTCCCAGGTCTTGGCGCGGATCCGTACGTCCTGCCCGTCCGGGGACCCGGTGGCGACCAGCAGGGTCATCCCGCCGTCGAAGGTCTCCGGGGTGTGGCCGCGGAACAGGTCGACGTTGGCGCGCATGACCGTGAGCAGCCGGGCCAGGGCGGCTTCGTCGAAGGCCGCGAGCGGGCCGCCGGTCCGGGCGAGCAGGGCCGCGACGGCCTCGACGGTCGGCCGGGGCGGCACGTCGGCGCCGAGGCCCGCCTCGGTGAGGAAGTCCGTGAGGAACTCCTCGTCCGTGGGCTGCGACTCGGGGGCGGAGTCCGGGTAGGCGTCGAGGTTGGCGAGGAAGGCGACCTCCTCGCCCTCGGCGCGCAGCCGCACGGCCATCGCCTGCGCCACGATGCCTCCGTAGGACCAGCCGAGCAGGTGGTAGGGGCCGCTGGGCCGGACGGTCCGGATCCGGGCGACGTAGTCCTCGGCGACGGCGGCGAGGTCCCCCGGCGGGGTCTGCTCGCGGGCGAGGCCGGGTGCCTGGAGGGCGTGGACCGGCTGCTCCGGGTCGAGGTGACGGGCGAGTTCGGCGAAGGGCAGGCCGAAGCCCAGGCCGCCGTGCACGCAGAACAGCGGCGCCCTGGATCCGCCGGAGCGGATCGGCAGCAGCGGGGCGAGCAGGTCGACCGGGCCGTCGGCGGCGGCCGGCCGGCCGGACTCGTCGGGGCGGCCCGCCACGGCCAGTTCCGCCAGGGTGCGGTACTGGAAGACGGCGGCGAGGTCCAGCCGCAGCCCGGCCCGTCCGGCGGCGTTCACCAGGCGGATGGCCTTGAGGCTGTCGCCGCCGAGCGCGAAGAACCCGTCGTCGGGGCCGACCGCCGCCCGCCCCAGCACCTCGGCCGCCGCCTCGCAGATCACGCGCTCGGCCGGTGTGCGGGGCAGCGCGGGGGCCGCCTCCGCCGGCGCCGGGGCGGGCAGTGCCGCGGTGTCCAGCTTTCCGTTGGGCGTCAGCGGCAGCTCAGGGAGCAGCACGAACGCGCCGGGGACGGCGTGGGCGGGCAGGGTCCGGCCCAGGTCCCGCCGGAGGTCCGCCGGTTCGGGGTCGGGGCCGTTCGGCGCGGGCACCAGGTAGGCGACCAGCAGGCGGTCCCCGGAGCCGTCGTCCCGGACGGTGACGGCGGCCCGGGCGACCGACGGGTGCGCGGCCAGGGCCCGTTCGACCTCACCGGTCTCGATGCGGTATCCGCGGACCTTCACCTGGTGGTCGCTGCGGCCCGTGAAGTCCAGGCGGCCGTCCACGTCCCAGCGCACCAGGTCGCCCGTGCGGTACATCCGGGTGCCGGGCGGGCCGAAGGGGTTCGCGACGAAGTGCCCGGCGGTCAGCCCGGGGCGGCCGAGGTAGCCGCGGGCCAGGCCGGGGCCGGCCACGTACAGCTCGCCGACGGCGCCGTACGGGACGGGGCGCAGGGCCTCGTCCAGGACGTACACCGAGGTGTCGCCGATCGGCAGGCCGATGGGGACGGAGGAGGCCTCGGGCGCCAGCTCGTGCACCTGGTGGACGGTGGCGATGACGGCGGCCTCGGTCGGCCCGTAGGCGTCCACCACCGCCGTGCCGGGCAGCGCCCGGCACAGCCGGCGCACGTGCTCCGCCGAGACGGCCTCGCCGCCGGTGAGCAGCAGCCGCAGCGGGGCGAGGCAGGCCGGGTCGAGGTCGGCGATGACGTTGACCAGCCGGGGGGTGAGCAGGGAGACGGTGACGCCGGTGCCCCGCAGCAGTGCGCCGAGCCGTCCGGGGTCGGTCGGCCCCGGCGGGTTCACCGCCAGCCGGGCGCCGTGTGCCAGGGCCGTCCACACCTCGAACACCGAGGCGTCGAAGGCCGGCGAGGCGTTCCACAGGAAGGTGTCCGCGCGGGCGAAGCCCAGCGCGGGCATGCCGTGCACCAGCCGGGCGGTGGCCCGGTGGGAGACGCCGACGCCCTTGGGGGTGCCGGTCGAGCCGGAGGTGTAGATGACGTAGAGCAGGTCGTCCGGGTCGGGCCCGCCCTCCGGCGCGGTAGCGGGGAGGGCGTCGATCTCCCGGCGGGTGCGCGGGTCGTCCAGGCGGACGGCCGCGCAGCCGCCCTCCGGGTCGGCGCCCGCCGCCTCGGCGGCCAGGGACTGCTGGGTGAGCAGCACCCGGGCGCCGCTGTCGGTGACCATGTGCCGCAGCCGGGCGGCCGGGTAGGCAGGGTCGAGCGGCAGGTAGGCGGCACCGAGCCTTGCCGCCGCCAGCATGGCGACGACCGCGTCCGGCCCGCGTTCCAGGCACAGCGCCACGATGTCGCCCCGGCCGACGCCGCGGGACGCCAGATGGCGGGCGGTCCGGTTGGCGGCGGCGTCGAGTCGGCGGTACGTCATGGCGCCGTCGAGGCCGGTCCCGGTTCCGGTGGCGAACAGCAGCGCGGTCGCCTCGGGCGCGGTGGCCAGGTGGGCGTCGAACAGGGCGGTGACCGTGGTGCGGGGCGTGTCCACGGGCCCCTGTCCCAGGGCGCGCAGGTCGCTGCGCGCCTCGGGGGTGAGGACCTCCAGGTGGGAGAGCGGGCGGGTGGGCGCGTCGGTGGCCGAGGCCAGCAGCCGCAGCAGCGCGGCGGCGAGGCGCCGCACGGTGCGCTCCTCGAACAGGTCGCTCGCGTACTCGACCGCCAGGTCCATCCGGTCGGCCTCGGGGCCCGCGGTCAGCTGGACGAACAGGTCCCACTTGGCGGTGCTGCCCGCGGTCGGTACCGGCTCCATCGTGAGGTCCGGGCCGGTGTCGGGGACGGGATCGGCGTCCCGGCAGTCCAGGATGACCTGGAACAGCGGATTGCGGGACAGTGACCGCTCCGGATTGAGCGCCTCCACCAGGCGCTCGAACGGCAGGTCCTGGTTCTCGTAGGCGGCCAGGTCGAACTCCCGGACCCTGGATAGGAGTTCGGAGAACGACGGATCGCCGGAGGTGTCGGTGCGCAGCACCAGGGTGTTGACGAACATGCCGACCAGGCCGTGCAGTCGGGCGTCGCCGCGCCCCGCCACCGGGCTGCCGAGGGGGATGTCGGTGCCGGCGCCGTAGCGGGTGAGCAGGGCCGCGAGCCCGGCCTGCGCCACCATGAACAGGCTGGTGCCGGAGTCGCGGGCGAACGCCCTTAGCGCGCGGACGAGTTCGGCGGGCAGGGGTAGGTGCACCGTGCCGCCCCGGTGGGTGGCGAGGGCCTGCCGGGGCCGGTCGAAGGGCAGCCCGATCTCGACCGGCAGTCCGTCCAGTGCCTGGCTCCAGTGGGCGAGTTGGCGGGACAGCTCGCTGTGCGGGTCCTGCTCCGAGCCGAGCAGCTGCCGCTGCCACAGTGTGAAGTCGGCGTACTGGACGGGGAGTCGGGTGAAGGCGGGAGGCCGTCCGGCGAGCCGGGACCGGTACGCCTCGGCCAGGTCGTTCGCCAGCGGCCCGAGGGACCAGCCGTCGGCCGCGATGTGGTGCAGCACCAGCGCGAACACGTGGTCGTCGGGCGCCAGGGCGAACAGCGTGGCCCGCAGCGGGGGGCGGACGGCGAGGTCGAAGCCGCGGGCGGCCTCGGCGGCGAGCGCCCGCGACAGCTCCTCCTCGGTGCAGTCCACCAGGGGCAGCGGCAGGTCGACGGCCTCCGGGGCGAGCACGCGCTGCTCGGCGCCGGTGCCGTCGCCGCCGACGGCCGGGAAGACGGTCCGCAGGGACTCGTGGCGGGCGACCACGTCGTGCAGCGCCGCCCGCAGCGCGTCGGCGTCCAGCGCCCCGCGCATCCGCACCGCGAAGGGGACGGCGTACAGCCCGTCGGGCACCCCGAGCCGCTGCAGGAACCACAGCCGCTCCTGCGCGTGGGAGAGCGGGACGGACGCCGGCCGCTCCCCGGCGACGAGTTCGGGGAGCGCGCGGGGCTGCGCGCCGTCCGCGTCGGAGCGGTCCGGGCGGGCGGCCAGCAGGGCGGCCAGGGCTGCGGCGCTGGGGGCCTCGAACACCTCCCGCACCGACAGCGGGCTGCCGAGTCTGGCCCGCACCAGGTTGGCCACCCGCGCGGCCAGCAGCGAGTGCCCGCCGAGGGCGAAGAAGTCGTCGTCCGCGCCGACCGGGTCGAGGCCGAGCACCTCGCCGAGGATCGCGCACAGCTCCCGCTCCTCGGCGGTCCCGGGCGGCCGGCCGGCGGCGGTGTGTTCGGGGGCGGGCAGCGCCCGGACGTCCACCTTGCCGTTCGGGGTGACCGGCAGCGCCGCGAGCACGACCAGGGCGGCGGGCACCATGTGGGCCGGGAGGGCGGCGGCGGCGTGCGCCCGCAGCTCCTCCACGTCCAGCCCGGCGCGGCCGGAGGGCACCGCGTAGCCGACCAGGCGGCGGTCCCCGGGCCGGTCCTCCCGGACCGTCACCGCGACCTGGGCGACGGACGGGTGGCTCCCGAGCACGGCCTCGATCTCGCCCGGCTCGATGCGGAAGCCGCGCAGCTTGACCTGCTGGTCGGCGCGGCCGACGTAGTCCAGCGCGCCGTCCTCCAGCCGGCGCACCACGTCGCCGGTGCGGTACATCCGGGCGCCGGGCGGCCCGAACGGGCAGGCGGTGAACCGGGCGGCGGTCAGGCCGGGACGGTCGTGGTAGCCGCCGGCCAGCCCGGGGCCGGCCACGTACAACTCGCCGGCCACACCGGTCGGCACCGGCCGCAGGGCCGAGTCGAGGACGAACAGCCGGAAGGCCGAGACCGGTGAGCCGATCGGCGGCCTGCCCGCGCCGTGCAGCGGTTCGCTGACGCTCGCGCAGACCGAGGTCTCGCTCGGCCCGTAGGCGTTGCGCAGCTCGACGCGGGCCGACCAGCGTTCGGCCAGGGCCGCGGGCAGCGCCTCACCGGCGGTGAACAGGCGTAGGTCGGAGGGAAGTTCGGCGTCCCCGGGCAGGCCGGCCAGGACGGTCGGCGGCAGCACCGCGTGGTTGATCCGGTGCACGGTGAACAGGCGGGCCAGCGCCTCCCCGGACATCCGGCTCTCCGCCGTGGCCAGCACCAGGGCGCCGCCGGTGTAGAGCGAGGCGCACAGCTCCCACACCGTGGCGTCGAAGCTGAACGACGCGAACTGCAGGGCCCTGGCCCCCGGCCCCGCGCCCAGCCGGGCGGCGTGGTGGGCGGCCAGGTTGACGGCACCCTCGTGCGGGACCACGACGCCCTTGGGGCGGCCGGTCGACCCGGAGGTGTAGACGACGTAGGCGGGGCTGCCCGGTGCGGCGACGGCCGGGCGCACCGGGGCCCCCGGGGCCGGCGCCGGCCGGGAGCGCGGCAGGTCGAGGTCGACGCGCGGCGCGGCGCAGCCGTCCGGCAGCCGGGTCGCCGAGGTGGTGACCACCAGCGCGGGGGCCGCGTCGGCGAGCATGTAGGCGATCCGCTCGGGCGGATAGGCCAGGTCGACCGGCAGGTACGCGGCCCCGGCCTTGAGCACCGCGAGCAGCGCGACGATCATGTCGGCGCCGCGCGGCAGGGCCAGGGCCACGAAGGTGCCGGGGCGCGCGCCGGACGCAGCCAGCCGCTCGGCCAGCCGGTCCGAGGCGGTGTCGAGCTGCCCGTAGTCCAGGGTGCGCGCCGCGGCCGGGTCGTCCGGCCGGTCCTCGTCCGGGACGATCAGGGCGGGCACCCCGGGGTTCCGCTCCGCGTGCCCCCGGAACAGCTCGTGCAGGGTGGCGCCGCGGGTGCGGTCGTCGCGCAGGTCGGGGCCGGCGCCCGGCCCCTCGGGGGCCTCGCCGCCGCCGACGATCCGGGCCAGCGGGGTGTCGGGGGCCGCGGCCGTCCGCTCCAGGGCGTCGACGAACAGGTCGAGCGCGCGGGCGGCCGTGCGGGCGCCGTCGCCGTCGAACGCGCCGGGCGCGTGGGCGAGGGAGAGGTCGAGCCCGTCGCCCGGGGTCACGGTCAGGCCCAGCGCGAAGTGGGTGGCGGTGCGCACCCGGATGTCGTCGAGCACCAGGCCGCGGTCGTCGGAGGGCGCCGTCCGCGCCATGGGGTAGCTCTGGAAGGCGACCGCGGTGTCGAACAGTTCGCCGCGCAGGCCGGCCGCGGCCTGCACCTCGGCGAGCGGCAGGTGGGTGTGCGGCAGCAGGTGCACCTGCTGCCGGGCCAGGGCGCGGACCAGCTCGGCGACGGTCCGGTCGGGGCGCAGCTCGGCGCGCACCGGCACCGTGTTGGCGAACAGCCCGATCATCGTCTCGACGCCCGGCAGCTCGGCCGGACGGCCGGAGGTGACGGTGCCGAAGACCACGTCCTGGCGGCCGGACAGGTAGCCGATCGCCACCGCCCAGCAGGCCTGCACGGCCGAGTTGAGGGTGACGCCCTCGGCCGCGCACCAGGAGGAGAGCGCCCGGGTCAGCGCGGGGGAGAGGGCGGCCGAGCGGACCTCGGGCAGTGCCCCGGCGTCCTGTCCGACGGAGTGCGGCGCGAGGCGCAGCGGGCCGTCGAGGCCGGCCAGGGTCTCGGCCCAGGCGGCGCGGGCGGCCTCCCGGTCCTGCCCCGCCAGCCAGCGCAGGTACGTCCGGTACGGGGCGGGCTCGGGCAGCGGCTCGGCCCCGGCGAGGCCCGCCAGGGCGAGCAGCTCCCGCGCGGCGAGCGGCATCGACCAGCCGTCCAGCAGCAGGTGGTGCACCGACCACAGCAGCCGGTGGCGGCGCCGGCCGAGCCGGATCGCGGTGAACCGCATCAGCGGCGGCCGGGCCGGGTCGAAGCGCTCCAGCCGGTCCTCGTCGGCGATCCGGTCGGACTCGGCGCGGCGCCTGCGGTACGGGAGGCCCGCCAGGTCCACCTCCCGCCAGGGGACGTGGACCGAGCCCTCGTCCAGGACCACCTGGACGATCTCGCCGTTGCGGCGGGGCCGGAAGCAGCTCCGCAGGTGCGGGTGGCGGCCCAGCAGCGCCGCCGCCGCCTCCCGGAGGCGGTCGACGGGCAGCTCGCCCTCGACCCGCACCGACAGCTGGAGGACGTACGGGTCGGGTCCGCTTCCCTCGGCGGCGAGGTAGTGCAGCCCCTGCTGGAGCGGGGAGAGCGGCAGTGCTTCGACGATCCTCGGCTTGCCCGTCACAGCATGTCCTCGTTCAAGTCGTTCTCCATCAGGGCCAGTTCGTCGTCGTCGAGGGCCAGCAGGGGCTCCTGCGGCGCGGCGGGCGGCTCGGGCCGGTGCGCCTCGGCGACCTCGGCCAGGGCCGCGACCGTCCGGCCGGCGAACACGTCCCGCACGGCGAACACCAGGCCTTCGAGGTGCGCCCGGCTGACCACCTGGATCGCCCGGATGCTGTCGCCGCCGAGGGTGAAGAAGTCGTCGTCCGCGCCCACCCGTTCGACGCCCAGCACCTGCGCGAAGACGGCGCACAGGGCCTCCTCGCGGGCGGTCCGGGGCGCGCGCGGCGCGGCGGCGGGGCCGCCCGGTGCGGCGGCCGGCGCCGGGGCGGCCGCCGCACCGGCCAGCGGCCGCAGCGGCGAGCCCGTGCGGGCCAGCGTGGTGCCGGGGGCGGTGGCGGCTAGGTGCAGCAGCGCGGTGAACCGCTCGGCGACCGCGGCCACCCGGTCGGGCCGGAAGGCGGCGGGCAGGTAGTCCAGCCGCAGCCGCAGCCGGTCGCCGTCCGGCAGCACTGCCATGCTCAGCGGGTGGTGCCGGGCGTCGCGGGCCTCGGCGCGCAGCACCTGCACCCGGTCCGTTCCGGCGCCGCCCGAGGCCGCTCCGGAGCCGATCGGGAAGTTCTCGAACAGCAGCACGGTGTCGAAGACCTCGCCGACGAGCCCGGCGGCCCGGTGGATCTCGGCCAGCCCGAGGTGCTCGTGCGGCAGGAGCTCGGCGCGCTCGTCCTGCAGGGTGCGCAGCAGGCCGCCGAGCGTGGCGTCGGGGTGCAGCCGGACCCGTACCGGGACGGTGGTGAGGAACATGCCCACCATCGACTCGATCCCGGGGACCTCCGCGGGCCGGCCGGCCGTGATCGCGCCGAACACCACGTCCTGGGAGCCGGTCAGTTCGCCGAGCAGCAGGGCCCAGCAGCCCTGCACCACGGTGTTGACGGTCAGGCCGGCGGTGCGGGAGGTGGCGAGGAGCCGGGCGGTGAGCTCCGGGTCGAGGTCGAGGTGCAGCGACTCCGGGAGGGAGAGCGCCGCCGCGTCCGCGGCCGGGGCGACCAGGGTCGGGCCGGGGAGCTCGGCGAGCGAGCGCCGCCAGGCCTCGCGCGCCGCCTCGCGGTCGCGGGCGGCGAGCCAGGCGTGGTACCGGCGGTGCGGGGCGGGCCCCGGCAGCTCGGCCTTCTCGGTGACGGTGGCGCCCTCGCTGCCCTCGCCGCCCTCGCTGCCCTCGCCGCCCTCGCTGTACTCGGCGAGCAGGGCGAGCAGCTCCTCGACCAGGATCGGCATCGACCAGCCGTCGACCAGCAGGTGGTGGCTGGTCCACAGGAACCGGTACCGCTGCGGCCCGGTCCTGAGCAGGGTGAAGCGCAGCAGCGGCGGGGCCGCCAGGTCGAACCGGCGGGTGCGCTCCTCGTCGGTCAGGCGCTCCGTCTCGGCCGCCCGCTCCGACTCCGGAAGGTGCGTCAGGTCGACTTCCTCCCAGGGGAGTTCGGCGTCCGAGGGGATCAGCTGGACGGGGTCTCCGGAGGCGCGGTGGAGGAAGGCGGCCCGCAGCGCCGGGTGGCGCCGCAGCAGCGTCCGGCCCGCGGCCCGCAGCGCCGCGGGATCGAGCTCGCCCTCCAGGTCGGCGGCGATCTGCAGGGTGTAGACGTCCACCCCGTCCTGCTCGGCCTCGTGGTGGAACAGCAGCCCGCGCTGCAGCGGGGTGAGCGGCAGCACGTCCGAGAGCGCCTGCCCCGGGGCGAGCGCGGGGTTCGATCCGGCCAGCTCGGCCTCGTACCGTTCGATCTCCTCCTGGTCGAGGGCGACCAGCGGGAAGTCGGCCGGGGTGGCGCCGCCCGCGTCCGGCGACGCGGCGTACTCGGCCAGGGCGCGCAGCGCCCGGAACCAGGCGTCGGCCAGTTCCTCGACGGACTCCCGGTCGAGGATGCCGTCGGCGAAGGTCCAGTTGGCGACCAGGTGCGGTCCGTCGGCGCGGTCCTCGGTGGCCGGGGTGAGCGCGAGGACGTGCTCCAGCGGCATGGCCGGCTGGGTGCCGGTGCCGACGATGCCGTCCCCGGTGACCGGCGACCAGAGCACGTCCTCCCGGGCGTCGAAGCGGCCCATGTAGTTGAAGCCGATCTGCGGCCGGGGGTACCGGGAGAGCAGCCGCGCGGCCTGCGGGTTGAGGTGGCGCAGCAGGCCGTGGCCGATCCCGTGCTCGGGTACCTCCCGCAGCTGCTCCTTGACCAGCTTGACCGCCCGGCCGAGTGCCTCGTGGGGCCGGGGGCCCGGGTCGAGCCGGACCGGGTGGATGCTGGTGAACCAGCCGACGGTGCGGGACAGGTCCAGGCCGTCCGCGATCTCCTCGCGGCCGTGGCCCTCCAGTTCGATCAGCGTGGCGCTCGTGCCGTCGCCGCGGTGCCGGTGCCGCCACTCGGCGACGGCGACCGCCAGGGCGGTCAGCAGGACGTCGTTGACCTCGGCCCTCAGGGCCGCGGGGACGGTGCTCAGCAGCAGCCCGGTGACCTCGGGCGGGAGCTCGGTGCGCAGGGTGCCGGCGGTGGCCCTGACGTCCCGCGCCGGGTCCAGCCGGCGGGGGCCGAGCAGCGGGTCGGGGCCGGTCAGGATGCGCTGCCACACGGCCAGTTCGGCGCCGCGCAGCTCGGTGCGGGCCCGGTCGGTCAGCAGCCTGCTCCAGGCCCGGAAGGACGTGCCGACCGCCTGGGGCTCGGGCCGGCGTCCCTCGGCGAGGGCGGCGCAGGCGGCGGACAGGTCGGTCAGCAGGATGCGCCAGGACACTCCGTCGACGGCCAGGTGGTGCCCGACCAGGAGCAGGACCTGCTCGTCCGGCTCCGCCGCGGGGCCGGGGATCAGGACGGCGCGGACCATCCGGGCGGCCGCGGGGTCGAGCCGGCTGCGGGCGGCCGCGGCCTGCCGGTCGATCAGCCGGAGCAGCGCCGACCGGTCCGCGGGCGGTCGCTCGTCCGGCAGGGTGAGGACCAGGCCGTCGTCGGCGGGGACCGCGCCGCGCGGGAGCACCTCCGTCTGCCACAGGCCGGGGGCCGGCTCGGTGAGCCGCGTCCTGAGGGCGTCGTGGTGGTCGATCAGGGACCGCAGCGCGACGGTCAGCCGGTCGGCGTCCAGCCCGGCGGGCACCCGGACGGCGATGTGCTGGCTGAAGGCGGCGGCGGGGCCGGTCGTCGAGCCGGTGTCCTCCTGGAGGCGGGCGGCGATGGGGGTGAGGTCGAGGACGCCCACCGGCTCCACCTGCCCGCCGTCCTGCCCGGCGCCGGTGGCCGGTCGGGCGATCCGGGCGAGGACGCGGGCGGTGCGCCCGGTGAAGACGTCGCGGGTGCTGAGCACCAGGCCCGCGCGGCGGGCCGCGCCGACCACCTCGATGGCGCGGATGCTGTCGCCGCCGAGGGCGAAGAAGTCGTCGTCCGCGCCGACCCCGGCCAGGCCGAGGACCTGGGCGAACACCGTGCCCAGGGTCTGCTCGGCACCGTTGTGCGGCCCGCGCGGCGGGTCGGCGGGGGTGGCGTTCACAGCGTTCACGGTGTTCACGGCGTTCACGGCGTTGCCCACGGCCGGGCCGCTCGGTGCCGAAACGTTTCCGCTCGGCGCGGGCAGCGCCTTGCGGTCGACCTTGCCGTTCGCGGTCAGCGGCAGCGCGTCCAGGACGACCCACCGGCCCGGCACCATCCAGGCCGGCAGGACCGCGCCGACCCGGTCCCGCAGCAGGGCCGCGTCGACGCCGCTCGGGGCGGCCACGTAGCCGGCCAGTCCGGAGCCGTGCGCGACCACGACGGCGTCCAGGACGCCCGGTACCGCGCGCACCGCCGCCTCGATCTCGCCCAGCTCGACGCGCCGGCCGCGGACCTTCACCTGGAAGTCGCGCCGTTCGACGAACTCCAGCTGTCCGTCCGGACGCAGCACCACGCGGTCGCCGGTGCGGTACATCCGGGTGCCGCCGCCCGCGAACGGGTCGGCCGGGAAGACGGAGGCCGTGCGGACCGGGTCGCCCACGTAGCCGCGGCCCACCCCGACACCGCCCACCCAGAGCTCCCCGGGCACGCCGACGGGCATCGGGCGCAGCCCGTCCCCGAGCACGTACAGCCGGGTGCCGCGCACCGGGCGCCCGATCGGCACCCGCCCGGCGGCCGCGTCCTGCGGGGTGACGAAGGCGTGCGTCACGTCGTCGGAGCACTCCGTCGGCCCGTAGGCGTTGACCATGCCGATCCCCGGGAAGCGGGCGTACCAGCGGGAGCACAGGTCGGCCGGCAGGGCCTCCCCGGTGACCATCAGCCGGCGCAGACCCGGAAGCCGGGGTGCCTCCCCACGGGCGTCCCACAGGTCGAGCGCGGCGCGCAGCAGGGAGGGAACCACCTCCAGCACGGCGACGTCCTCGTCGACGGCCAGGGCGAACAGGGCGTCGGGGTCGGCGGCCGTCTCCGGGTCGGCGACCACGGTGCACCCGCCGACCAGCAGCGGCGACAGCAGCTGCCAGACGTGCACGTCGAAGGTGAGCGGGGCGTTGGCGACGACCCCCTCGCCGGGGCGCAGCGCCAGGTCGTCGACCTTGGCCCGCAGGTGGTTCAGCATGCCGTCCCGGTGCACCATCGCGCCCTTGGGGCGGCCGGTGGAGCCCGAGGTGAACATCACGTAGGCGAGGTCCTGGCCCGATCCGACCGGGGGCACGGCCGGGACCTGCGCCGCCCGGCCGTCCGAGGCCAGTTCCAGCGGCAGGACCGGGACGCCTCCGGCCAGTTCGGCGGCCTCCCGGCCCTGCTCGTCGAAGCCGTCGCCGGTGAGCAGCACCGTGACCCCGGCGTCGCCCAGCAGCGAGGCGGTGCGGGTGGCGGGCGCGGCGACCTCCAGCGGCAGCCAGGCCGCCCCCACCGTCTGAACGGCGAGGATCGCGGCGAGGTAGCCCGCGCCGGGCCGGGTCAGCAGGGCGACCACGGTGTCCGGGCCGCAGCCCGCGGCCCGCAGCCGGGCGGCCACGCCCTCGACGCGGCGCAGCAGTTCGGCGTGGGTCAGCCGGCGGGCGCCGTCGACCACGGCGACGGCGTCGGGCGTACGGGCGGCGGCGGCCCGCACCAGTGCGATCGTGTCCTCCGGGGTGGCCCCGGCGGCGGGGCCGGTGAGCAGCCCGCCCGGCTCCCCGGGCAGGACCACGTCCAGGCGGTCGACGACCGTGTCCGGCGGGCAGCTCGCGAAGGCGCGCAGGAAGGCCCCGAACCGGGCGGCGTGCGCGGCCAGTTCGTCGCCGTCGTACAGCTCGCTGTTGCCGTCCAGGTGCAGTTCCAGGGAGCCGTCGCCGGTGTTGAGGACGGTCAGGATCAGGTCGTTGACGATGCCGGTGGACAGGTTCACCACCTGGCCGCGGCACGCGCCGAACTCCAGCACCGGTTCCTGGTCCAGGACGTTGACGAAGGGCCCGAACGGGCGCCGGTCGTCCGTGCGCAGGCCGAGGTCGCGGCGGATCCGCTCGCCCCGGTAGCGCTGGTGCCGCAGCGCGTTGGCGATCTCGACCCAGGCGGCGCGCAGCAGTTCGTCGCGGGTCGCGCCGTGGCGGACCGGTACGGCCAGCGGGAGGTAGTTGGCGACCATCCCGGGGACGCCGCGGGCGGCCGCACCGACCCGGGCGGTGACCGGCAGGGTGAGCAGCGGCTCCTCCAGGCCGGTCATCCGCTGCACGTAGGCGGCCATCGCCGCGGCCACCAGGACGGCCGGGGTGGCCCCGGCCCCGGTGGCGGCGGTGCGCAGCCGGTCCGCGTCGGCGGCGTCCAGCACCTCGGTGCGGCGCAGGGCGACGAGGCCGGGGGCGGGTTCGCGGGTGGAGAGCGAGGACGGCTCGGGCGAGCCGGTGGTGAGCCGGGTGGTCCAGTAGGCGCGGTCCTTGGCGAGGCGCGGCGACTCCCGGTAGGCGGCCTCCGCGTCCAGCAGCAGCCGGAACGGCGGCGGCGCCGACGGGGCGAGACCCGCCTCGTCGCCGCCGGCCGCGAGGTGGCTGTAGATCGCCGCGAGGCGCGGGTGGACCAGGTTGCGGCTGTACCCGTCGGACAGGATGTGGTGCATGCACAGGTAAAGGCGGTGGTGCTCGGCGCCGAGGCGGAGCAGCGCGCTGCGCAGCAGCGGCGGTTCGGCGGCCTTCATCGGCAGGTCGAGGTCGCGGAGCATCCACGCCTCGGAGGCGGCCACCGGGTCCGGTTCGGCGCCGAGGTCGACCAGGGTGAGGGAGCCGTCCGCCGGCGGTGCGACGGACTGGCCGACCACCCCGTCGTGCTCGGTGAAGCGCACCCGCAGGCCCTCGGCCTCCACCGACAGCCGTCGCAGGGCGCGTTCCAGCAGCGCCGGGTCGAGGGGGCCGCGCAGGTCGATGTAGTCGCCCATGGCGTAGCCGAGCGGCCCGGTCGTGAACTGCTCGTCGTACCAGATCTCGGACTGCGCCGCGGTGAGCGGCAGGTTGCCGCCAGGGGACACGGTCAACGCGCTGCCCGCCCTTCGTTCCGCTCCTCGCCGCCGGCCAGCGCCGCGTCGCCGAAGGTGCCGCGGACCCAGTTGTCGTCGTAGAGGGTGTCGAGGTAGCGCTCGCCCAGGTCGGGGGCGATGGTGACGGCCGTGGTGCGGCGGTCGGCGCCGTTCTCCCGCAGCCAGGCGAGTGCGCCGCCGACCGCGGTCCCGGTCGATCCGCCGAAGTGGTAGCCGTGCGCGGCCAGTCGGCGGCAGATCCGCACCGTCTCCTCCTCGTCGACGTGGACGACGGAGTCGACGAAGGACTCGTCCAGGAGCGCCGGCCGGATGCTGGTGCCGAGACCGGGGATGTGCCGCGGGCCCGGGACCCCGCCGAAGGTGACGGAGCCGACCGCGTCGACGGCGACCACCCGCACGTCGGGCCGGTGCTCGTGGAAGTAGCGGGCACAGCCCATCAGGGTGCCGGTGGTGCCGGCGCCGATCAGCAGGACGTCGAGCCCGGGGAAGCGGTCGGCGATGGCGGGCGCGGTGGTGCGGTAGTGGGCCATCCAGTTGCCCGGCGCCTCGTACTGGTTGAGCCACACCACCTTCTCGTCGGCGGCGCACATCTCCTGGACGTAGCGGATCCGGGCGCCGAGGTAGCCCTCGGTGGGGTGTGCCTCGGTGATGACGTGGACGTCGGCGCCGAACGCCTTCATGGTGCGGCGGGTGGCCGCGTTGCAGCGGGAGTCCGTCACGCACACGAAGCGGTAACCGCGGTCGGCGGCGAGCATGCTGAGGGCGACGCCCATGTTCCCCGAGGAGGACTCGACCAGGGTCGATCCTGGGCCGAGGACCCCCGCCGCCTCGGCCTGGGCCACGATCTCGCGGGCGGCCTTCAGCTTGATCGATCCGGCGAAGTTGAACCCCTCCACCTTGAGGTAGAGCTGTCGGGCGAAGATCGGATGCAGATCGACGAACAGATCGCTGACGTCGAATTCGTGCGGCGCAGATATGACAGGCATGGCAAGCTCCCGGCCGTCGGCGGTACGTCGTGACGTCGACAGCCTCGAGCTTCCATCCAGGCTCTGACCGGGCGCTGACACGGTGCTGACGTGGTGTCGCCGGGGCCTCGGGGGCGGCCAGGACGTCCACCGCCCGCGCGCCCGGAGGCGGTGCCCCCACCGGGTGCGTGGCGTGTTCCTCGGAGGATCACACCGGCACGGGTGGCGGGAACCGCCTCCGTTCAGGGGCGTTCGGTCATCGATGCTCGGATCGCGCCGAGGGGCCGGGGCCGGGGGCTCCGTCCGCCCCGGCATCCGGCTGTCCCAGCAACTCTGCCGCGGCCGAGTCGAGTTGGCGGGCCACCCATTCCCCGAGCGTCACCTGGGAGCGCTCGGCCGCCCGCTGCCACTGGCCCAGGCGGTCGCGGTCCACCACCATCCGGGGCAGCGAAGCCGTCTCGCGCGGTTCGGGAGCGGCCTGGCGACCGCCCTTGATCTCCGAACGCAGCCGGTTCCTCGACCACTGGTGGTACTCGGCGAGGGCCATCCAGAGGTCCTGCTCGTAGTCCGGGAGGGCGGCCACCTCGGCGTGGTGCCCGAAGCTGAGGCCTTCCCGGCGCCGTGGCGGCTCGAACCGCCGGGCCACCCAGACGTAGTTGCGGATGGTCTGGTAGTCCAGCCCCGCCGCCTCCATGGCCCGCCGGTAGCGATCGGGAAAACGGTTGCGGCCGAAGAGCACCCAGTCGCCGAGGCACCAGGCGGAGGAGTCGGCCATTCGCGCGAGGCCGACGCCGGCCCGTTCCCAGTCCTCGAACGACACCGCACCGGGAACCCGCAGTCCCACCTTCGTCATCAGGATCCGGGAGCCCGCGTTCCATTTCTCGATTGCAGTCAATTTCGCTTCCCCGCCCGTCGTAAGCCCGGCTCTCCACCAGGCAGTTTCCGCTGCCGCATGTTCCCGTTCACCGATTGGCGGGGCGAATGCCGGCATTCCAAGATCCACGATCTTGGAATGGCCGTGGTATTCCGCCCGGACCGGCCAATCGCGCTCGATCGGCGCCGGTGAAGTCGACCGCCGCCGTGAATACTCACCAGTAGGCGTGCCTAAAAGCGGCCATACGGTCCTATACGCCCTCCGCTGTCGTGGTGGCGGCCGCCCCGCCCTGTCCCGCCGGCGGGACAGGGCATCCCGCGCCACTTCCGTGCGCCATGGAAATCGCACAGGTGCCTTGGCGTCCCATCTGATTTCGGCTGTAATGTTCGGGCGTCAGGCCGCCCATTGATTCGGCCCCTCCAGAGGTGCCACTGGGACACGGGGGAATTTCATGTACATCACAATGCTGGGACCGCTGCGCGCCGCAAGCGGAATCGGATCTGCCGCTTTGGATGCCAAGAAGGTCCGCATTGCGCTGGCCGTACTGGCCCTGCGCGCGGGCCAGGTGGTCAGTTTCGACGAACTCATTGACGAACTGTGGGGGGAGGCCCCGCTCAAGAACACGAGAAACTCACTCCAGGGCATTGTGGCCCGGATGAGAAGATCGCTCGGGCGCATCGAACTGGACCCGACCGACCAGGGCGTCGTCCGCACCGTCGGCAACGGCTACGTGCTGGACATGCCCGCGGACCAGCTCGACGCCGACCGCTTCCTGCGGCAGGCCGCGGAGGGCCGCGGCCTGATCGGACGGTCGCCGCAGAAGGCCGCCGAGCTGCTCCGCGGCGCGCTCGCCATGTGGTACGGACCGGCGCTGGTCGACGTCGGCGACGGGCAGCGCTGCCGTGCCGCCGCACTGCGCCTCGACGAACAGCGCAGACTCGTCCAGGAGGATCTGATCTCCGCCCAGCTGGAGGCCGGCGAGGCCGGGGCGGTCGTACCGGAGCTGAAGCAGTTGCACGCCGAACACCCCGAGCGGGAGCGGTTCAGCGAGCAGCTGATGCTCGCGCTGTACCGGACCGGCCGGCAGTCCGAGGCGATCGCCACCTTCCACCGCACGCGCAAGCAACTCGACGACGAGATGGGGCTGTTGCCCAGCCGTCAACTGCA
This sequence comes from Kitasatospora sp. NPDC032121, assembly GCF_055580145.1. Taxonomy (NCBI): domain Bacteria; kingdom Bacillati; phylum Actinomycetota; class Actinomycetes; order Kitasatosporales; family Streptomycetaceae; genus Kitasatospora; species Kitasatospora sp. NPDC032121. The sequence goes on from NZ_JBVILX010000002.1 coordinate 603,988, forward strand.
GCGGCTCTACCAGGCGATCATCAGTCAGGACGCGTCGCTGTCGCGCTGACCGCACGTGGGGCGGGTACCGGACCAGGTCCGGTACCCGCCCCCCACAAGGTTTTCCCCCCCCTTCCCCACCGGCTCCCAGGGGGAGGGTGCGAAAAGCTCCTCATCTCCCACGACAACGACGGCTGG